>JBJEJW010000001.1:0-6540 GCA_051878315.1 Paludibacteraceae bacterium
AAATACTTTTCCTTTTGTAGATGGTATGTTCAGTTTATCGTCCTTATCATTGTATTCTTGCAATTTATTCCGTGTATTTTTAGCAAATTCAAATCGTCGTCTTACATCTGCCGGCACTACTGCGTCAGCCACCGGCACGAGTTGGTGTCGGCAGTTCCATCCACCGCAGTTCACTTGGAAATTCTCCGGCGTTGTCCCATCTATCATTCCGTATGGCAGACCTGTTTTATCGTAGATGGCGCATTGATGGTCGTTTTGTAAAAAATTCTATGTCGTCATTCTTTTGTAGTTCAATTATTTTTTATAATTTTGTAATCGCAACAATAACAAAGGAGTACGCTACTCAGATTGAGAAACTGCAAGACGCTCGCGATGCTGCAGTAAAACAGAGTGTTTCTCTGCTTAAGCAAAACAGCGACTTGACGAAACAGAACTCGATTCTGTCGTCTGCTGCTACTGCTCCTCATATCAATGTTAATAATAACGGATAATAATATGTGTGAAACGGACTATGGATTGATTTATGTGCTTACGAACGAATGCATGCCTAACCTTATAAAGATAGGTCAGACTTCGCGTAAAGATTTGAAATGTCGAATGAAAGAATTATACTCGACCGGTGTTCCTGCGCCGTTCGATTGTGCATGTGCATACAAGGTTGAACTTGGCAGGTTGGATGCTGTCGAGAAAGGTCTGCATGCGCTATTTGATGAGTATCGCGTTCCGTCAGGTCGCGAGTTCTTCTATACAACTCCGCAAAAGGTTAATATCGCAATGCAGTCAATCGGTAACTTCCAACTATCAGACGATGCCACCGTTGAGGTGCAAAAAGAGATTGACGATGTCGTGAGCGAGGACGAGCAAAAGCACAAATCGCCCAATATGGATTTCTTGAAGATGGGACTAAAAATTGGCGATAAACTTATTTTTTCGCAATCGAAGAGTTCCGAAAAAGCAATCACATGCAACGTTCACTCTTCGCGAAAGGTGTTGTATAATGGTCAAGTTATCTCGCTTTCTCGTCTTACTCAATCACTCATCGATTCCAAGTGGGCGCGACGTCCTGCTCCGTATTGGGAGACAGAGTCGGGCGACAATTTGCTTGATTTATATCTTCAGTACATAGTTTATGAAATGTCTGATTTGGAGTCTGTAAATAACATTGTATCTTCTTCTTACGAATAATTTCTAAATAATAATAACTATGAAAAAAAATTTATTATCACTCGCATTCTTGTTTCTTTCTTTTGTCTGTGTTTTCGCTCAAGGTAGGTCTATAAGTCTTGCAAAGAAAATAACAGAACCTTACATCACATACGATGGAGACACATTGTGTGTCAATAAGACCTCGTTGCAATTGCTTGATTGTTCCGGCGACAACAATCAATATAAGTATGTGCAACTTCTTAATAACTTTAACGAACCAATCAGCACTGCTACGAGCAAACATGCTATGAAAAAGCAGCCGATTAAGTTCTTCAAAGTTCAGGACGACGTTGTCTATGCTTTCACAGAGTATTTTTGCATCAATGTTGAAGCCGCTTTATATTCGAAGGAGATACGAATAATAAAAATTAAATGATTTTATGCGTAGCGAAGAACGTATGGAAATAAACAAGAGATTCCTCAAGGCTTACCGTATCTTATATTTGGACGAAAATGTCAACAATAAGAAAGATTTCTGCTTAAGAGTAGGATTGATTTGTCAAAATCTGTCAAAGATAGAAAGGTACGAGATGTCGTGCACGATTGAGAATTTATACAATCTATCGACTAATTTTGGCGTTTCTTTGAATTGGATTTTTTTCGGAGAGGGCGATTTTTATGCCAACAATTAAGTACAGATTATCATCTCGGTTCGCCTTTGCAAATTATCCATTCCGCGTAAAATAGCCGCCGGAATCACAACAAGACGACAACAATCTAACAATTAGAGAATTGTCGTTTCTTTTTATCGAAAAAAATTTGCGTGGAAAAAAAATGTGTGGTAACTTTGCAGTGGATTTGAAATGTGCAAGTTTCCTATCCATTTGCTTTGATGACCTTTGCACGGGTCACATCGTAAACAACCGATTTAGTTCGAGGAAAGCAAGACACCATGTGATTTTGCTTATTGAGAGGAGGAAACTCCTCTCATTTTTTTGTTTTTTATGAGTTTCATATACAAATTTTCCGGCAAATACAGTATTTCAAAAAGCGAATATGTTTTTTATTGGTAAAAACAGAGGGATGCATTAACAAAAAAAGAGTGCAACAATTCTTGTTACACTCTTCACAAAGCGTCGGGGTGACACGACTCGAACGTGCGACCACCTGGTCCCAAACCAGGTACACTACCAACTGTGCTACACCCCGATTTTGCAGGTGCAAAATTACAACTTATTTTTTGTATACGCAAATTGCAGCCTATTTTTTTTCGTTATTTGCAAAAAAATTGGTCATTTGAAAGTTATTTCGTATTTTTGCATACATTTTTTTTCGAACAAACATAGCAAATTATGATTTTACCAATGTACTTATACGGGCAACCGGTTTTACGCAGAATCGCCGACCCGATATCAAACGATTACCCCGATTTGCAAACACTGATTAACGACATGTTCGAAACCATGTACAAATCGGACGGCATCGGTTTGGCTGCGCCACAAATCGGTTTGAGCATTCGTGTCATTGTTATCGACGCATCGCCATTGGCCGACGATTATCCCGAATTGGCCAACAGCAAACTAACCTTAATCAACCCGCAAATAATTGCAGCCGATGGCGACGATGTTACGTCGGAAGAAGGCTGTTTGAGCCTGCCCGGCGTACACGAAAACGTTACCCGTAAAAATCGCATTCACATCACCTATTTCGATGAGCAGTGGCAAGCCCACGACGAGGTCGTCGAAGGCTATTTGGCACGCGTCATGCAACACGAATACGACCATTTGGAAGGACACGTTTTCACTGACCGTATTTCGCCTATCCGACGCCAACTCATCAAAGGCAAACTCACCAATATAGCCAAAGGCAAAGCACGCTGTTCGTACAAAACGAAACGATAGCAGTCGCAATCGATGGCACATTTTTCGTTCAAGCAGTTCGACATCAATCAAGACCGTTGCGCCATGAAAGTGGGTACCGACGGCGTACTGCTTGGTGCGTGGTGTACCATCGACAATTACCGCTGCGTTCTCGACATCGGCACAGGCACCGGTTTGTTAGCACTAATGATTGCTCAACGTAACACGCAGGCTTACATCGATGCCGTCGAAATCGATGCCGACGCAGCACAACAAGCACGCGAAAATTGCGCCGCATCGCCTTTCGGCACGCGCATCAGCGTATGGCATGACGACATCCGCACATTTGTTGCGCCCCACGCCACTGCCTACGACTCCATCGTCTGCAATCCGCCTTACTTCGCCGATGCACTAAAATGTCCCGACACGCAACGCAGCATCGCACGCCACAACGACACATTGCCATTCGATGCGTTGTTGAATGCCGTTAGTCGTCTGTTGGCCGCCGATGGACGTTTCAGCACCATTCTACCCTGCCACGAAGCAATATTATTCACCGAAATGGCCGCCGCGCAACAATTTTATCTGACACGGCTGACGCATCTGCTGCCAACACCGTCAAGTACGGAGAAACGACGACTATTGGAATTTGAGCGTCGTCCCGGTCTGCTATGCGAAGACAGCCTCATAATCGAATTAGCACGACATCAATATTCGCAGGAATATCGCGATTTAACAAAAAATTTCTACCTAAAATTTTGACAATTCAAAAAAATATGCGTAACTTTGTTTTTTCATTAGTATAAAAACTGCAAACATACCATTAACCTTTTTAATTTCTATACCTATGAGAGTAATACCACCTTCAGAACTGATTATCAACGGCGACGGCAGCATTTTCCATCTGCATGTCAAACCGGAACAGATTGCCACCACCATTATTTTGTGCGGCGATCCCGAGCGCGTATCGATGATTGCCAGTCATTTCGACAGCGTAGAATGCGACATTTCGAGTCGTGAATTTCACACCATGACCGGCATGTACAAAGGCAAACGCATTTCAGCCGTATCGCACGGCATCGGGCCTGATAACATCGACATTGTGCTGACCGAATTGGACGCATTGGTAAACGTCGATTTTGCCACACGCACCATCAAACCCGAACACACGACACTGACATTGGTACGTATCGGTACATCGGGCGGACTACAAGAAATATCGCCGGTTGGCACTTATGTCGTATCGAAATATTCGATGGGTTTCGACGGTGTTTTGAACTATTATAAAACGCCTGACGGTCTGATGGATTTGGACATGGAAACTGCATTTTGCAAACATGTGAATTGGAATCCGCGTTTAGCCCAACCGTATTGCGTGAAAGCCGACGAAAAATTGGTCGAACGCATCGGCTTCGATATGGTGAAAGGTATCACCATCGCCGCACCCGGTTTCTACGGACCGCAAGGCCGCTATGTACGCGCCGAACCGGCCGATTTGGATTTGAACAAGAAAATTCAGTCGTTTGAATACAAAGGCGATGTCATTACCAACTTCGAGATGGAAGGCTCAATGGTAGCCGGTTTGGGTAAACTGCTGGGACACAAAGCCATGACCGTATGCGCCATCATTGCCGGACGTGTAGCGAAAAATATGAATACAGACTACCACGGTTCCATCGAAGGTTTGGTTGAAAAAGTGCTTGATCGCATTTAAACAAACGATACCGACACCCTTTTCCCGCCTAAAGTTTCCCGATTGCGACGACAGTCGGGATGCTTTGGGTGTGTAATATACTTGCGTATGAACGACAACCAAACTATTTGCGCCGTTTCTACGGCTCCGGGCATCGGCGGCATCGCTGTTGTACGAATTTCGGGACGTGATGCTTTCGACGTTTGCGACCGCATTTTTCGTGCGAGTTCCGACGGTGTAACCATTGCAACGATGCCTGCCAATACCGTACGTTTCGGGCAAATCGGCGACGGTAGCGAACCAATTGACGAGGTGTTGGTAACAAAATTTTGTGCACCACATTCGTTTACGGGCGAAAATGTGGTCGAAATTTCCTGCCACGGCTCGCTCTACATTCAACAAGCCATTCTACAACTATTATTGGCAAAGGGTTGCCGCATGGCCGCCGCCGGCGAGTTTACGCAACGCGCTTTTTTGAACGGCAAGATGGATTTGTCGCAAGCCGAAGCCGTAGCCGACCTGATTGCTTCGCAAAGCCGTGCGGCACATCGTTTGGCCATGAACCAAATGCGTGGCGGATTTTCGAACGAACTGACCGCACTACGCGATAAATTGCTGCAATTCACATCGCTTGTCGAGTTGGAACTCGACTTTGCCGACCACGAAGAGTTAGAGTTTGCCGACCGTAACGAATTACACCAATTAGCAAATGACATTGAGCACAAAATCAAGCATTTAGCCGATTCTTTCAGCGTTGGAAATGTTATAAAAAATGGTGTGCCGGTTGCCATTGTAGGCGAAACGAATGCCGGCAAATCGACATTGCTCAATGCTTTGGTCGGCGAGGAACGCGCCATCGTGAGCGACATCAGCGGCACGACGCGCGACATTATCGAAGAGAGCGTCAACATCGACGGCGTGCTGTTTCGCTTTGTCGATACCGCAGGCATTCGCCAAACCACCGACACCATCGAGCGAATGGGTATAGAGCGGTCGTTTGGTGCCATAGCCAAGAGTAACATTGTGCTGTTGGTTATTGATGTAGCAGCCATTCAACATGCGGATAAACAGCAAATAGACAAAATTCTAACCGAAGCCGACGGCAAAAAAATCATCGTTGTTTTCAACAAAATCGACCGCATTACGCCATCGGATTTGCAAAAAATCATGCACGAATACGAGGCTATGCAGATTGAAAGCATCGGTATTTCGGCGAAAGAACATCTCCATATCAATGCGTTACGCCGAAAATTGTCGGCGGCGGCGCAAGTGCCGGAGGTTGGTCAGAACGACGTAACCGTAACCAATATGCGACACTACGAAGCCTTGCGACATGCGCACGATGCCATTCAGCGTGTCATTGAGGGGTTAAATAGCGGAATATCAGGCGATTTCCTATCGCAAGACTTGCGCGAATGCATCAACTATTTAGGTGAAATCACCGGCCAAATCACCACCGACGAAGTGCTTGGCAACATTTTCAGCAAGTTTTGCATCGGGAAGTAAAGAGGTAGCCCAACACAATCTACAGGACGTGTGTCTTTTGTATCACACAAGTTCTTGGATAGTGTTGAGGCTGTAGTATGTTCAAACTTCTGCACAGTTTTTAGAGTTAAGAAAGGCTGGAATCCTCTTTCTGTCTATTATTATTTTAGTTCATTTATAATTTTGGAGTTTTTCAACTTCGAGAGGAAAACTTCCTGACTAAAAAATCTTCAATTAGATGCTGCATTTACCGCTATACTAATTGAAGATATTAGTGAAAGTATCCCCAATAATATTGTAGCTACCCTTCAAGGTTTGGAGAAAAATCGCCATAACCGTGCGATAAATCAGAATTTA
>JBJEJW010000002.1:0-6455 GCA_051878315.1 Paludibacteraceae bacterium
AAATGTTGCCATTGACCGACCCGATGAAACTCTTCAACGACATGACTGTCTGTTCGCGCAATGGGTCGATAGGCGGATTGGTAACTTGCGCAAATTGCTGGCGAAAATAGTCGAAAAAACGATGCGGCTTATCCGAAAAAATGGGCAGTGGCGTGTCGTTACCCATCGAATAGGTAGGTTCTACCTGATTGCGAGTCATAGGTTTCAGCACATTTTCGATATCCTCGACACTATATCCAAACACATGCAGTAAGCGATCGTAATGGTCGATGGAGTGACTTATTTTTCGGCCGCTTTTGATATCGCCCAGCACTACACGGTTGCGTTTGAGCCATTCGCGATAAGGGTGTTCGGTAGCAAGCGCGTGTTTTATATCTTCGTCTTCGAGAATTTTACCTTGCTGCAAATCCACCATAATCATTTTTCCCGGGCGCAAACGTTGTTTTTGCGAGATGTTTTCGGGAGCAATATCAAGTACACCGGCCTCCGATGCCATAACGAGTGTGCCTTGTTTGGTGATGACGTAATGGCAGGGACGCAAACCGTTACGATCGAGTATGCCGCCGGCATAGCGACCGTCCGAAAAGAGTATCGCCGCCGGCCCGTCCCATTGTTCCATAAATATACTGTGATATTCGTAAAAATCTTTCAAATAAGCGGTGAGCGGATTGTGAGTGTCGCTACTTTCGGGTATCAACATCGATAGAGTATGAGCAATGGGAATGCCGCTACGCACAAAAAATTCTACAGCATTGTCCAACGATGCACTATCGCTCATGTTGGGTTGAATGATAGGCGACAACTCTTCGATGTTTTGCAAATTGGCCGACTGCAATCCTGATTCACGGGCTTCCATCCACAGGCGATTGCCTTTGATGGTGTTTATTTCGCCGTTGTGGGCTATCATTCTGAATGGTTGCGCCAAACTCCATGTAGGGAAAGTGTTGGTCGAAAAACGCGAGTGCACCAAAGCCATAGCACTGGTGAAGTAAGGATTGCTCAAATCGGTGAAATACCGACGTAATTGCAGCGACGTGAGCATACCTTTGTATATCAGCGTGCGAGTCGACAGACCGGCTATATAGCAACTTTTTTTGTCGCCGATAGCCGACATACCGAGTTGCCTTTCTATTTTTTTCTCGACTTTGTATAGCCGATTTTGCAACGTGGTTTCGTATTGTTCGACTGCCGATTGTGCATCATCGTCGCCCGAAATAAATAGTTGATCGATGCGCGGTTCGGTGCGAGCGGCATCATCGCCCAGAACGCTGCTGTCCACCGGCACATGACGTACATGCATCAGGCGTAAACTTTCGTCAGCCAATGCGCGTCGAATGATGTCCATAAAGGCTGCCGCATCGGACTCATGGCGCGGCAAAAAGACAACACCCACGCCATAACGCCCTTTTTCGGGGACAGGTATGCCGTTCAACAAAATAAATTCGTGAGGAATTTGAACCATAATACCGGCACCGTCGCCCGATTTTGAATCAGCGCCTTCGGCACCGCGGTGCGACATGTGTTCGAGCACGGTTAGGGCTTCGTCGACTACATCGTGCGATTTGACACCGTTTATGTGAACAATCAAACCAACGCCACAAGCATCGTGTTCGTTTGCGGCATCGTAAAGCAGACGATTTTTCATAACTGAGAATCCTTAAAGACCTTAAAACCGCGCAAAGGTAATTAAAAATCGAATATAACAGATTGTGTCCGACGATTTTTAACAAAAAAATCGTGATGTCGATATTACTGAAACGAAAAAAGTCGCGTTGCGCGACTTTTTCGATAGTGTTTTTTTTGAGAAATTATTTGCGTTTCTGTTGTTGTTGCATAGCGCGCATTTGTTCTCGTTGTGCCGCTTCGAGACGTGCCATGAAGCCCGATTTTTTGACAGGTTTGGTTTTGCGGGCTTCCAATTTGGCCAACAATTTTTTCTCATCGACAAACAAACGGAACAAGTAGGTTTGCAGTATGGTGAACAACAGCGAAATGAAGTAATAATAACTCAATCCCGACGCATAATCGTTGAATATGAACATAAACATCAACGGCATCAGATACATCATCCATTTCATCACTTTCATTTGGTCGGCGGCGCCGGCTTGCGAGGCCATGTTTATTTTGGTGTAGATGATGTTGGTAATGGTCAGTAACAGGCAGAACAAACTGATGTGATTACCGAAATAAGGCGTAATGATTGGGATGTAGGTGTCCCAACTGATAATGGCGTCGTAACTTGACAGGTCTTGTGCCCATAAGAAACTTTTTTGGCGCAACTCAATGGCCGTCGGGAAGAATGCAAACATGGCAAACAATATCGGCATTTGCAGCAACATGGGCAAACAACCGCTCATCGGGCTTACGCCCACTTTATTGTACAATGCCATAGTGGCTTGCTGACGTTCCATCGCTTTCTCGGGCGGATATTTGGCGTTGATTTCATCTATTTGCGGTTTCAGCACGCGCATTTTGGCCGACGACATATACGATTTGTAGGTAAACGGCAGAATAATCAACTTCACAACAATAGTCATCAGCAGAATGATGATACCGAAATTGTTGATATAGCGGCTCAAAAAGTCGAACAGCGGTATCACGAACCACTCGCTCACCCAGCGAAAAATAGCCCAACCGAGCGGAATGATTTTTTCGAGTCGCAGTTTGTCGTCGTTGCTTTCGGCATTGTCGTCGTAACTGCGTAGTACTTTGTATTGGTTAGGGCCTAAATAGATGCGAAACCGGCTGGCTTCGGCGCCTTGCGGGTCGAATGCAACCGAAGTGGTTGTTTCGTAATGTTTCAGATAGCCGGGACGTTTATCGATGACGGTACTTTGCAACTCCGGCGACTGAAACGCATTTTCGGCGATGAAAATGGTACTGAAAAATTGGTCTTTGTAGGCTATCCAACGCACTTTGCCCGACGTTTTTTCGTGGTCGTTTTTCGATTCGCTCATCTGCTCCATATCGTCGTTGTTGTAGCGATAATTAAGCGTAGCATAGCGACTTTCGAATTTTCGGCTTTTTTCTTGTTGGCGAATGTCTTGTTTCCAACTCATTTCCAACGAGGTATTTCGCAAGTTGAGCAACTGCGCCATATTGTGTGCTCTGATATCGAATTGCACCATATAGTCGTCGGGAGTCAGCCGATAGGTAAAGTCGAGATAACTGCTGTCGGTAACGGCCAAACGCATCACGACGGTTTGCGAATCGACAACATGCGGCTCGAAATACATATCCTGCGTGTTGATGACGCGATGTTGACTGGTCAACAGCGCAAAGTTGAGGGCGCTTTCGTCGCCTTCGAACAATATGAGTGGCAACGAGTCGCTGGTCTGATACTCTTTCAGTTGTGCCGACCAAATGCAGCCGCCTTTGTTGCTCAATTTGAGGCGCAATACGCTATTTTCGAGTGTGGTCAGTTGCTCGGTGCCGGTGGCAACGGTTGCAAAATCGCCGTAAGTGGCTGCATAATCTACGGGGTTGGCTTGTGCCGCTTGGTATTGCACTTCAGCCTCGAGCATGGCCGACAGACGCTCAACCTCTTGCTCGGCTGCAATCGAATCGCGCCGATGTTGTGCTGCGGCACGTTCTTCGGCACTTGGTTGTGTAAACCAATTAAAACCGATGAGAATCAGAAAGATAAGTACGAACCCAATGACTGTGTTTTTATCCATAAAGCATGTGTTTTTTCAGACCCTACAAAAGGGATGATACAAAAATAGGACTGCAAAGTTACAACTTTCGGCGGAATTGACAAAATCGACAGTTGTATTGTTGAAGTTTTTTTGTATCTTTGTGCCGAAAAGTTTTCGCGACCAAAGAAACAAAAAACAAAAACAACGAAATAAATAATATATTGCTGTAAATCACTGATTTATGGCAATATTTTTTTGTGTTGTTTTTTGATATTTATTTGTATATATAGTTTTTTTGTTGTACATTTGGGCACTATTTGTACCCCATTTAATTCGGGGTACAAATGTTTTGAAAATTTACGCAATAGAAAATAACAAATTGATAATCAAATAAATAAATTTAGTTTTATGAAAAAATCGAACACAACAAAAGTGTCTTTACGGTACAAATGGGGCTCAAAATTAAGCCAAAATTTGTACCTCGATTATTATCCGCCGATAATAGATGACAAGGGTAAGGAAACACGGCGGGAGTTTTTAATGCTTAAAATAACACCATTATTAAAACCCGATGGTACTCCGAAAGTAAAAAAAATGGGTATATTCCCAATTAAAGATGCAGCGGGGAAAAATACAAACGGCTTTTACACATACTCCGCCGAAGACGATGTAAAAATTGAAGTTGCGCAAACGTTGGCCGCAAAACGCCAAAAAGATGCGTTTTTGGACAGTGTAATGACGGACGATGAACGCAAAAACCAAGAACTGAATAGGCGACAGAAAAGCCAAGTACTTGATTTTATCAATGATTTAATGTACAGCAAAAATACAAAACGCCGAGTGGCTTATAAAAGTGTTAAGGACTATTTGAACGAATTTGCAACATATAAACACATTGAAGTATTGCAATTTGCTAATTTAACGCCAAAGTTTTGTGATGAATTTGTGGATTATCTCAAAACAACGAAACTTGCGCAAAATACTATTTCGTTATATTGTTCGGTATTTCGTGCAATATTGAAACACGCATACGAAAATAATTTTTTGAAAAACGATATAAAGGTTAAGCAGGTCGCAATGGACAAGGTTAGCAAACGCGAGCATTTGACTATTAACGAACTGCACCTACTTGAACAAACCCCATGCGGTAATGAAGTTGTAAAAAATATGTGTTTATTTTCAGCATATACAGGATTACGCCGCAGCGATGTACTTAAATTAACATGGAACAATTTTGTCGAGCGTGATGGCATACTCTTGGTACGAATACGAATACAGAAAACACAACACGAACTAAATTTGCCAATATCACAAAAAGCACAACAATTTTTACCGGCAACAAAAACAGATACAAATGAGCCAATATTTAACCCTATGTGCAATGATATTTGTATAAATTATCACTTAAAAATGTGGGTCGCAACAGCAGGCATACGCCGCAAAATTACATTTCATTGCTTTCGACACACATTTGCAATGATACAATTAGAATATGGCACAAGTTTGGAAGTGATACAAAAAATGTTGGGACACACTAATATTGCGACAACACAGATTTATGCAAAAGTGAGTGAAAAAATGATGCTCGATGCCGTTGAACGTATAAAATAAACTATTTATGTAATGTAAGTGTAAGTATTTTTAATAAAATACTGATTATCAAATAATTAAATCGTAAAAATGCACTTACAAACAATTACAAAACAAACACTTAAATTTGAACAATATGAATTATTTAGTAAAACCCTCATGTATAGATAATGTGACAGCAACAAACTTTGTTGAAAAACTTGATACATTGTACAAAAGCGGAAAAATTAGAATAAGTGCAAGTGAAATTTTTGATTTTGTCGGATTTTCCGAGCAATATGGACTAAATGCAACTAATTGGGGCAACTTTACGATTTGTTTGCAATTTATGCACCACAAAAATAGCAGTTGGAAATATAACGCAGGTCGTGGGGTTGTCTTAAAATATGCCACCCCCGATGAATTTGCAAAAAACATTAACATTGTAACTGACGATTTTACCGATTTTGGCATTATACGCGAATACATGGAACAACGTATAAAACCAAGCGAACGGCGCAAATTTTTAGATAGGTGTTTGGCCGAACTAAATTATTATGCAGCAACACACAATAACCACAACAAACAACATATAGAACTACAAAAACAGATTATTGAAAGCCTAAAACAAATAGTTTGTTACACGCTACCGACCACCGCCACACAAGCACAGTTGCCCAATGCAAAAGAGCAAACGCCGCAAATCACACTTACAGATGGAAATAAGTACGCTATAAAGGAAATTGTACAAAAGTTTAATAATGACGATGCTTTTAAGGGTAGATTTGACGAACAGCAAATAATAAATTGTGTTGAAAAGGCAGATTTTACGCCTGTATATAAAGTAGGCCAAAAAAAATGGGTTAGGGGCTTGATTTGCGCCATCAAAAGCGAGTTGCCCAATATTGATGCTAATATATTTACACAAATCGCAAACAAATTGGGGTATACAAATATATCGGAACTTCAAAAATCAGTCAAACAACCTTTTGGTTATCAAATTACAAAAAATCAATAAATAAAAAGGGTGGTTGCCACCCCCACCACCCGGTGGCGCCACCCTTTGCCACCCCTTTATTTTATTGATAATCAGATAAATATTTTTTGTGGGGTGGCTCATTTTGCCACCCCTTGCCACCCCCTACATTTGCAATGTACAACCACAATGGTTGTGCGTTGCATTTGTTTTTTAATGCCATCAAAACGATGCGACAAACAATAACACGATGGCAAGTTGTTTTTTTTATT
>JBJEJW010000003.1:0-29956 GCA_051878315.1 Paludibacteraceae bacterium
TCGTTTATTTTGAACTGTTTGTAGCAGCCTTTTATCACGCACAGCACGCCGTCCACATCAATCGCAGGCGTGAGTTGAATCTTGTTTTTCGAGATAAAATAGTTCGGGTACGAGGCGCGCAGTTCGGACACGGTTTTGCCCGATTTTGCTAAATGCGTCAGGAACAGCGCAATGCCTACGAGTGCATCGCGTCCGTAGTGCGAGGCGGGGTAGATGACACCGCCGTTGCCTTCGCCGCCAATCACGGCGTTGGTGGCTTTCATTTTGGCTACTACATTCACTTCGCCCACGGCGGCGGCGTTGTATTGGCAGCCGTATTTTGCGGTTACGTCGCTCAAGGCACGCGTCGAACTCAAGTTCGATACGGTGTTGCCTTTGGTGTGTTGCAGCACATAGTCGGCCACGGAAACAAGTGTGTATTCCTCGCCGAACATTTCGCCGTTTTCGCAGATGATAGCCAAACGATCGACATCGGGGTCAACCACAAAACCGACATCGGCTTTTTTCTCTTTGATGAGTTGTGCAATGTCGCCCAAATGTTCGGGCAGCGGCTCGGGGTTGTGCGGGAAATGTCCGTTCGGCTCGCAGTAGAGCGGCTCTATCTGCTCCACGCCGAGTGTTTTGAGCAGTTGCGGAATGGCAATGCCTCCCACCGAATTGACGCAGTCGCAGGCCACGCGGAAGTTGGCTTTGCGGATGGCTTCCACATCGACTAAATCGAGTTTTAGTACGCTTTCGATGTGGCGCGTGGTGAGGTCGTCGCGCGTGGTGAGTGTGCCGATTTCGTCCACGTCGGCATAGGTTATGTCGCCGCGCTCGGCAATGGCGAGCATGGCTTCGCCCTCGGCTTTGTTCAGAAATTCGCCGCGCTCGTTCAGCAGTTTCAAGGCGTTCCATTGTTTGGGATTGTGGCTGGCAGTGAGTATGATGCCGCCGTCCGCTTGTTCCATGGTTACGGCAAGTTCGGTGGTCGGTGTCGATGCAAGGCCGATGTTGACAACGTCGCAACCGCAGCCGAGTAACGTGCCTACGACCAAATGGTTGACCATTTCGCCGGAGATGCGTGCGTCGCGTCCGACAACCACTTTGCATCGCTGTTTGTTGCGATACGATTTGAGCCAAGTGGCGTAAGCCGACGAGAATTTTACCACATCGATAGGCGAAAGCCCGTCGCCGGCAGCACCGCCAATGGTGCCGCGTATGCCTGAAATACTTTTAATGAGTGTCATATTGTAGGGAAATGTTTTGTAGCTAATTTTGGCGTATCATTATTGGGCTATTTTGCGCATCAATAATTTATAATGGTAGGGCACGACGGACGATACGGCTGTCGAGAAACCTAATTTCGATGGGACGATGACTTGTGCAATGGTACCTGAGTAGCGCATAACGTCGAAAGCGTTGTCCCACCCGATGCAACTATTAGTGGTCGAACCTTTGGTGATGATGTCGGGATTCGGTTTGTCGAGTGTTGTCCAATAACTGTGTACGACGGGCATTTCGTCGAGAGTGCTTTCGATATAGCGTACGATGAGTTGGTCACCGTTTTTTATGCGCACGTCGCTACCTATCGAGTCGATGCAGAAATAAATTTCTTCGCTGCCAAGATGATACCATTGTCCGACAACGAATGCAGAATCAGCCGGGCATGTTGTTTGCACAACATACCCATGACGTTGTAGCCAAGCGTCGATTTTATTTTGTTCGCTTTCCAACTGTTTGGAGTAGTTTTGCGAACTTTCGCAAGCGGTCAGTGCACATACGGCGCATGCCAATAACCATACTTTTCGTATTAGTTTCATAAGCGATGTTTCTACATTTACAACCTACAAAAGTAACAAAAATAGTTGAACCTTGTATTAGTATTTGGTGTTTTTTCGGGAAAAAGTTGTGTTTTTGACAAAAAAGCATTACTTTTGCAGCCGTAAAAGGTAATTTTTCATAAGAGTTAAAGGGGGTTCCGTAGCTCAGTTGGATAGAGCATCAGCCTTCTAAGCTGAGGGCCCCGGGTTCGAATCCCGGCGGAATCACGATTTATGCAGCGAAACGATTGATTTTCAGTCGTTTCGCTTTTTTTGTTGTCAGTGGTTTGGCAACAAAAAGTTGTTTGGCACTATAAACACAAACAAACACACATAAAAATAACCTAACAACAAGCAAACTACCAAATCGCGCCAAATCGCGTCAAATCGCGCCAAATCGCGTCAAATCGCGCCAAATTGCGCCAAATTGCGCCAAATTGCGTCAAATCGCGCCAAATCGCGTCAAATTCAACCATCGCCCCTTTGCGGTTTCGTATCTTTGCACCGTGTTTCAACAACGAAGCACGGATTTTTTTTGTAAACATGGGACGTAAACTGACAAAATCGGAATTAAAGCGTATCACCGAAGTAGCCAAGATGGAGCGCCGCAAAAGTGGTGTCAAGAAAGTCGAAAAGGTGGTGCATTACAATATGAAATGGCAAGATGCCATACGCCGCGCCAGCAAAAAAGTGTTGGCCGAACGTCGTGTGAAACAGAAACGTATTAGGTTTAAGTGATATTCGTTTAGTTCAAACAGTTCTTCGGTAGCAACAACAAGAAAATGTGTTTTTTGTGGTTCCGGGAACGGGCCAAGTAGAAGTAGTTTGAGTATTGATTAGATTGCCCCGGAAGAACGTACCGACGCAAGCGGGAGCGGCCATAAGGTCGGCCCGCTTGTGTAAGCGGTTGAACAAGAGAGCGAGAATTTTTCTAACAACTAAAAATTTATAAAACTATGTGGAACAAAACATCAACCGTGTGCATCATGCTTGCAATCGTCATCGTGCTTTTGCTGTTTTTCGGCTCGAAAGTGATGAAGTCCGAGAAACCGGCGTCATCAAGCGATGCACCCAAAACAACCGAGAGTGATAAACCTGCTTCATTTCGAGGCCGGAAGTAACTAACCATCTAAAAAATGTAAGGAGATGAATATTAACAAACAAAATTTGAGCGACCGTTTCAATGGGAACGAATCGGTATCGTTGAAAAAACGCATCCGCACCATTCGTGCCAACGGTCAGACAGTAGGAGCCGCCGATTTTATCGACGAATCGAACTTGGGTGAACCGGTACAAATTTCGTTGAAAAACAACGACGGCGTATCGCACACCGTAGCCGTTTTTGCCGGTGCATTGACATCGGTTGAAGACATTGCCGCCGTAGCAGGCGAACAAGTAGATGCCATTGTAGCCGATGGCGATTTTTTGAAAAAGGGGAATGACGTGCTGATGACATGTGATTGCCCGAAGTTGGCATTCATTCAAGCGCACTTCACGCGTAACCCGACCATCGTCGATGCCATGCAACTTGGTACCGACAACGCTTCGCAGTTTGGTCAAAAAATCAAACATGCGCGTTTCAGCCCGATCAAGGGTAATAGTTACGAGGAGATTTCGCCGCGCATCTTCCTGACCCAAGGTCAGTTGGATCGCACGATGGTCGAAATCAAAAACAAACCATTGATTCTCGACGACAAACACCTGTTTATTGTAACGGTTGCCGCCGGTCGTCAACTCGACCTGACGCTGATGCTTGGTGCATCGCTCGATGCAGCCGAAGCCTTGCAAAATGTGCGTAAAGCCGTTTTTGGCGAATAACCCTTTTTTGGTAGAACCATAACGAACGATTGAAGTATGGATCAGAATCAAAATACAACAGTGGATAGCGCGATCAACTTTGCGCTGCACACTGTTTCGCCTGAAAAAATCGCGCCGTTGTTTGCCAAATTCGGTTATAAGCCCGACGAAATCAGTTTGGAAACCACCCTTGAGTTGTGGGACGTTTATGGCGACGACTTCATTGTTCCGTTTGCCGAAATGGCTCAAGAGGTGTTGCACGATGGCGATCAGATGGCCGAAATCAAGCGGCATTATTTGTCGTTCGACCGTGTCACGGGTGCCAAGCGCAAAAAAGCGGTTTGGCGTGGCGACGGCCAACCGGTAGCCACTACCGATGGCAGCGAGATCGAAACGGCCGAAGGTGAAAGTGCCGATGGAACACCCACCGATGACACATCGGCCAAGTTTGACACAGCCATGAACTATATGGATAAAATTTGGGGTCAAATTGGCAAAGGAGGTTCTACGATTATTGACTTGGTCAATAAAGGCAAAGGTGGCGCCGGCAGCCAACCGGCCGACCCAAAGACCACTCCGTCCGGCAATCAGCCCAAAGGAGGCACGGATTCGGGCAGCATTTGGCTGATTGTAGGCGTGGTATTGGTTGTGGTAGTGCTCATTGTGTTACTTGTGTTTGCAGCCAAGAAGTGATTTAAGATTATCTGTTTTGGATTAAAAGGCTCGCACGCTGAAAAATGCGGGTGAGCCTTTTTTTAATTGGAGATTCCGATGAAAATAGTATATACAAACGACGACAATTATTTGGTGAGTGGTACACCGGCAGCCGTAACCGAAGACGGTGTGATGTACATCAACACCGATTTGTATTATCAGCTGACACCATTTCAGCGCGAGTTCATCAAATGGCACGAAGTCGGCCACTATCGTTTGCATACACACAGCGAATTTGAAGCCGACGAGTATGCCTTCCACAAGATGGCCGGTAAATACTATCAATCGTTGAAAAAGATGATTGGTACGCTCGAAGCCGTGTTGGACGAAGAAACCGACCCCAACGTTCCGGAACGCATCGAGGCGCTGTACAAACTATGTTTGCAATACGATGCCGAACGTGGCAATCGTGCCGCCGCCAAAGAGTTGCGGCGTTTGGCGCAGGGTGGTGCCGTGATGCGTGGCGATGGCGAGAATGCCAAGACCACCAAAGCCATCGAAGCCACCAGCAAAGGCATCACCGATGCAATAACTGCGGCTTCGGCAGGGAATGTATCAAATACAAAAGCCAACACCGAGGCCAACAACAGCAACGACATCATGATGTATCTGTTTTTGGGCGTTGTGTTGATAATGCTCTTGAAGGACTAAATTTTTGAAACACTATGGGAGAAACAAACAACAGCAGTACAACGAGCATGGGCGGTGGCGACAGCGGTTATGCCTTCAAAACATTGTGGCAGGAGATAACGCGTGCCGTAGGCTATGCCATGACGGCCATGACCGACAGCATCGGTTTGAAAGAAGCGGGTAAAACGAACCGCGAACTCATTTCGGAAACCGGCATGACCGACCGTCAAAAAAACTTGCTCGATTCGACCAAAGGCAGTTCCACGATACCCATCATGGTGTGTGCGATTGCCGGCATCTGTTTGATCATTTATTTATTGAAAGGTAAAAAATAATTTGTTATGGCAGTCAAAACAGTTGATACAGAAAAAGTTCTGGTAGCCTACGCTACGGCTACCGACGAGGAACGCGCCTACATATCGGGTTCGGAGCAATCGAAAAACCGATCGGTATGGATTGTAGCAGGCACAATCGCCGTGCTTGCCATTGCGGCATTTTGGTTTTACAAACACTAAAAAAAATACAACAACATGGCAACAACAAGCAGTTACGACGGCACGCCACAGCAGCGCCGTTACATAAACATTGATGCTCTACCGGGCGACCCAAATACCTTTTGGGTGGGCGACAGCGGCCGGTACTATCGTACCCTGAAAGAGGCCGAAGAAGACAAGCCGGATAATGAGGTTTTCCCGCAGGATTATGTGATACAGAAATCGTTCTACCAACAGCACAAAAAAACCATTTGGATTTGTGCGGCTGTGTTGGTGGTTGGTTTTGTCGTGATCCGGCTGTTCGACACCAACAAATTGGTCTATAACAATCACAAATGGTAATTGCGATGGAAGAGAAATACACTTTTGAAGATTTTGTGGCATCGCTTCGCAACGAATTTGCCACCTATTGTGGCGAATCCGACAGCAATGCCGAATACACCAACACGATTTTTAATCAGTTTTTGGCAAAAATGGCAGGTACAGATGTAGCAACAACCACCAATGTGGAAGTAGAACGTGTGATCGTACAAGACGATCCTGTGATTTGCACCGTGTTCAATCACTCCGTCAGGGAATCGGAGTTGTTCATCATCAACACCATACTCAACATCGTTATGTTGATTGTGGCCGCCATATCGTTGCGCAAAAGTTAAACAAAACGCTATGAATAAGACAATTATAATAGTAGTTGCCATTGTGGCAGCATGTGTATTGGCCGGTTTCATTGTTTATACGATGACCCCGAGCAAAACGGGGCTCGACCGTTTTCAGTTTGTAAGTTACGACGAGGATAGCAGCAATTCGCTCAAAGGCGGACTGAAATTGAAAAATGATTAGTAGGCAAGACATCAGCGATGGCGACTTGGTGGTGCTTTCGGCGCTGAAAAAGCAACCGTTCTACGGACATGCAGCCGTTTATAGTGCCGGCAGGTTCTACCATTTCAACGAAAGTGGGGGGCACTGTGATAGTTACGACTTTTTCGTCAACCAACAGCAGCGCCGGATTTTGCGCATCGAACACGGTACGAAAACACACGACGAGATTCAAGCCTACTACGACGCCAACAAACACCGCACATGGAAAGCGCTGACCTACAACTGCGAACACTTTGCCTACGGTGCCGCCTACGGAGCCGAAAAATCGCCAACGTTGCGCGGTTATGTAGCACTTGCCGGCACGGTTGTCGGTGCATTGATAATAGGATTATTTGTAAAACGCAAAACAAAATAGTATGAAAACAACAACAAAAATAACGCTCGGCTTTATTGGTGTATTGGTAGTGATAATCGCTGTGTTGGCCATTGTCATTGCCATCAAAAACCAAAAATCCAAAGCCAAAACACCCGACAGCGACACGCCGCTCTCTGCCGATGACGTGTTTGATAAAACATCGTCGAGCAGTGCCAACGCCGTAACCGATGCCGAAGTGGATGCCGCCGACCGTTTGGCCGCCAAACTGTACCGCGACATGGATGGTCTGAACCTGATGGGGCACGACACCGACCTGTACGAAGAGGTCAATTTGTTGAGCGATCGCGAATTGTCGATACTCAACGCCGTATTCAACAAAAAATACGGCAACGGCGAAACTCTCATCGAATGGTTGGATGGTGAAAGTTTTATGTGGGCGGACAATTTCGGTCTTGACACGTTGGTAAAATCAATTATTAACCGCTTAAACAAAATTTGATATGACACTCTTTCAAAAAATTTTCAGTGCCGATGTCGATACCGCTGCGCAAAACGGCGAATCGGTACTTGGCAATGTGGGCTCGATAACGGTAGAAGTCGATCTGCCGGTCAAAAGTGCTGCGCTTTTGGCGTTGGCCATCGTAATACCGATTTTGGTCTTTTTCATCTGTAAAAAACTGATTTGAACATGGTACTGAAAAATGAATTCCTCGAAGCCGTGCGCGATGCCGATCTCGTAATCGAAGACGGCAACGACACATTGGTATGCTATCGTGCCCGCAAACCTTTTGAAGGCGAGCCCGAAGATGCCGACATTTGGAAAATAAAACTTTACCGTGTCATCGAAACCAAAACCGGTAAAGTAACCATGTTGCTCTATCCGTACGGAAGTGCCGACTATCGGTTTTCACCCAACAAAGTAGGAGAATACACATTTACATACGTTATATGAAAAAATTACTGAAAAACAAAAAACTGATCATTATTGTCGTGGTGGTGGTTTTGTTCATCATCATCATCGCATCGAAGAAAAGCGCCGATGCCGCCGGCGACGGCGGTGGTAACTCCGGCACCGGCACCGACGATGCCACGCTCGAAACCTTGTGCAAACTATTCATCGCCACCTGCAACGACTATGGCGATTCTGCGTCTGCATACAAACACCCGTGGGACACCACCACCCTGAAAACCATCATGGCGTTGCCCAAGGACGACCTTGTTCGACTGAACGCCATGTTTAAGGCAGCGGCGGCGTGCACCTATTCCGACAATTACGGTGCCGTCAAATCGAAATACTACACACGCACCTCGCTGTCGGATGCCATACCGGCCGGCACGCGGTGCAAAAAACGCACCGGCGCCTCGACGGCCGAAGCGTTCAAAGAGAAGATGGAAAGCCTCGGACTGTAACCGCTCATGAGCAAATACAAACAACATATTATCCCGAGCGTAACCACTCCAAAAGAGTGGCAACACATGAGCCAATCGGAGTTAAGAAAGGTTGTATATCAATTTATAAAATGCAATCTTGCCGGTAAAGTTATCAAAAACGAGGATACAGGAATCAACGTTCAAATAACCGTAAGTGCAGGACGCAAAACCGCATACGGTGAAGCGATGTACTTGAAAAAAGCATCTGTTGTTCAAATTATTCCGCAAGTAATTCGCTATGCTAAATATAACAATTTCGGCGCCCAAAAAAGCACCGATGCAAAAAATATTCTTGGCTATTTGAACTATAAATGTAAATGTACGATAGATGGGAAAACCGAATGTTTACGATTAGCTATTCGCCTACAAAATGATGGCAAATTCTATTATAACATTGAGATAAATAAAATAACAAGTTAGTACCACGCAAGGCTTCTATGGGTTTCTTGCATCCAATACTAACTTGTATTTCACCGGCAAAGGTACAACAATTTTTTGAAATAACAAATAAACTATTAAAAATTTACAATTATGGCAACAAAAAAATCAAATCTGAAAATCCTTTTCATCGTGCTGGCAGTAGCCGTTGTTGGGTTTGTGGCGTTCAAATTCTTTGGCAAAAGTAAGGGCGAAACCGCCGGCGACTCTGACGATGCCGAAACAGGCGGAAACACCTCGAACAAAAGCACTGCTAAAAAAAGTTACAAAAAATCCGTAACAGTAGAAGCCGACGAGTCAGAACTCGATGAATTGTGCAAACTATTCATCGCCACCTGCAACGACTATGGCGATTCTGCGTCTGCATACAAACACCCGTGGGACACCACCACCCTGAAAACCATCATGGCGTTGCCCAAGGACGACCTTGTTCGACTGAACGCCATGTTTAAGGCAGCGGCGGCGTGCACCTATTCCGACAATTACGGTGCCGTCAAATCGAAATACTACACACGCACCTCGCTGTCGGATGCCATACCGGCCGGCACGCGGTGCAAAAAACGCACCGGCGCCTCGACGGCCGAAGCGTTCAAAGAGAAGATGGAAAGCCTCGGACTGTAACCGCTCATGAGCAAATACAAACAACATATTATCCCGAGCGTAACCACTCCAAAAGAGTGGCAAGGTTGGACATCGTTACAATTACGAAAATATGTTGCAGACTATGTAAAAGCGAATTACAAAAATGCACATGTTGTTAATGAGCATACGCAGTTACATATCAAAATAACAGTTCGCAGTGGTCAAAAAACCGCATACGGCGAAGCGATGTACAGCAAAAAAGCAGCACTTATAGCGGTATTACCTGACCTGATAAAGTATGCCGTTTATAATAATTTTGGTTCAGCCAAAAGTACAGATAGTAAAGATGTTTTAGGCTATTTGAACTTTAAGGTTAAATGTAAAATTGACGGAAAAATAGAAAATATACGATTGGCTGTACAATTTCAAAGAGGAGGCAAATTTTATTACAATCTTGAAGTAAATAAAATAAAAAAGGCTTGTATCTGAGAGGATTATAAACAAGAGCCTCAATCCGCGATACAAGCCTAAACGAATTGCTTATACTTTCACCGGCAAAGGTACAACAATTTTTTGAAATAACAAATAAACCACTAAAAATTTACAATTATGGCAACAAAAAAATCAACTTGGAAAGTAGTGATCATCGTATTGGTAGTGCTCGCCATCGTGGGCGTAGGCGTGTGGGGCGGGTTCAAATTCTTTGGCACCGACGACACCCCAACCACCGACGGCGGCACAGGCAAACCATCGGGCAGCGCAGGCAGCACACCGGCAAGCAGCGATGTGAAATTTCCCTTGGTCGATGGCAGCCGCGGCGAACTTGTTAAGCGCCTGCAACGTGCCTTGAACACCGACCTCGACGGATGCGACGGTTTCAAAAAATTAGTCGTCGATGGTATCGTCGGCCCGAAAACCATAGCCGCAGCCAAACTCGCCGTTGGTACGCAACTGCTGACCGACGAAACCATTTGCCGCAACTACATCGCCAACATGGGATGCTAAAAACGGACGCGTGCAATGGCTGAATACGGAGAAAAATATTATCAATATAAACATAAGCCAAAGAAGGCTATAATGTTTTTGAAAAAACACAAAGCCGGCGCCTGTATCGCAGCCATGAGGCGTGATGACATTGGCGATATTGATATTATTTGGGGAGAGAATGATCCGAAAACCAACAAGGGCTATGGTCTAAAACATATCATAGAAAAACATGGTAAGGACATAAAGGCACTTGGGTTTGAGGTGGAAGACTTTATACCGATTGTAGTGCAATTTGGAGCGTTTGATCAAGAGCGTTCTACATCAAACAGACGAGTTTACAGCAATGATAAATTTCGGTTTGTTGTGGTCGTCGAAGAAACTGTATCGGGTCAAAGAAAATGGCTTTTGACGTCGTTTGATATAAACAAAAAGCGAAAGTAACCTTTCGCTAAAACGTCGAAACCAACTAAAGTAGCATCGCAGTCGGTATTACTCACCTACACTGTATAGTGAAACGACACGGCAAAGGTACAACAATTTTTTGAAATAATATGACAAAATACAAACAAATTTTCAATCCGCTGTCGAAAATCGGATTCGACAAGGTGAACCAAGAGGCCCAAATAGATGCGGCACTCGACGAAAATTCCGAAAATGCCGTACAAAATAAGGCCGTAACCAACGCCATCAGCGGCAAGCAGGACGTCATCGACGACCTCGACACCATACGCGCCGGTGCCGCCCTTGGAGCAACCGCCCTGCAAGAACATCAGGACATCAGCGGCAAGCAGGACGTCATCGATGACCTCGACGCCATACGCGCCGGTGCCGCCCTTGGAGCAACCGCCCTGCAAGAACATCAGGACATCAGCGGCAAGCAGGACAAAGACAACAACACCGACCTGACCACGACATCGAAATCCATCGTCGGCGCCATCAACGAGGTGGCCGCCGCGGCGTCAGGCATCGGCACCATGGTCAACAATCAGTTGGTGGTGAGCAAGCGTGCCATCGTAACCGACAAACTTGGCGACCCGATGAACGAATACACCCTGAAATGTTTGTTGAACGGCTCGACCATGCGCGTGATGACGTTGAGCGAGATAGCCGCCGACGAATACCCCGACGCCCACCGCTATGTGTGGCACAAAACAGCCGCGCAAAAAAATCGTGCGGTCAATATCATTTCAATCAGTTCGTCGCAAGGCAAAGGTGCGCTGAAACTGACCATATACGATGCCGTCCGTCGGCGCAGCGAAGAGCATTACGTCTGTTTCAAATTCGACACGCCGAGCCGCGGCACATTCCTGTTTTCGACCACCTGCAAATGGCCAATCGAAACGCGCTATCTGATAAATGAGTTGTATTCTTACCTGATTGTTCCAGACGATTTTGTGGGCGACATCACCGTGCAACTTGTGCGCGCCAACGTTATGTCGGGAGGCAATTTGCGGATAGTTTATCCAACATCCGAAAGCGACAACACAAAGAAATGGACGGCTACATTGGTGCAAGAAACCGGCAACAAACTGCCGGTAAGCGATGGTGAGAGTACCGAGGTAGCGTTTTGCATGGCCGACAACCTGTATGGTAATCCGCTCACGGCATCGCAGTTTATCACGCCGTTCGGTTACTATCAGGTCGATATTATCTACGACTTTGGCGCCATTGCCATAGGCGACCGCTTGCAGGACAATGTGGTGAACGACACGCAACTGCACGACATAAGCAAGCAATTGAACACCATGCAGGACACCGATGCCGACACCATCGTGCGCCTGCTCCAAACCATGAAACCGGCATTGAAATGTGAGCCTAAAAATGGTTTATACATCCGCCATCCGGATCTTTCCAAGTTGGCTGACTATCAGCCGCAATATGTGCTTATGCGTCTACAATCGCGTTGCTGTAGAAAATATGTTGATGACGCTGGCAAAAAACACCACTACAAAAAGAAAAAATGGTGCCTCGATCTTCGTTTCAATAATTGGTCTTCTACCGCTGACGATCCCGATACACTTACAGCCAATCAAAATGTATGGAACACTACGGCTGCACACCACACTGCTTGTGATGACGTGAAAGACTACAATTCACAATGGCACAAAATAGGAGGTCGGTTAACGCATGAAAACTTACTTGCTTATTTTAATACAGACAATATAAAATCGGTGTATTTCGGCATTGCCGTACGCATCACCAATCCGCGCTATGCGGGCAACGACACGGCGCTGTACTACCAAGGGCAACCACGTTATCTGTACAGCCTGCCGGCAATCATTAAATTTATTGTAAACACAACAGGTAAAAATGGTTATCGTGTACTATAAAAAAGCAATTTCCCCAACGTGGGGGAAACCGCAACCTTTGACGACAAACAATAAATAACCGCTCGTGTACTTCTTACGACAATCAAAAACCGTCATCCGAGTACAAATATACGAAAAAAAAACGAGATATGCAAGCAAAAGGGGAGAAAAAATCGAAAAATGCCGTACAAAACGGTAACCCGGCCAAGCGCAGCAACGCCACCAACGGCACGAAAGCGCACAACGACAACCGCTACATCAAAGTCGGGCGTGTGCGCATGAATAGTTGGATGACGGTGTCTATTCCGGTGGCCGATATATTTATATCTGAACGTGAATTGGTGCATATCACCGAAAAACATGGTCGGGAGTTGCAACGGCTTGGGCTTGATGCGCTGCTGTATGTCGGTTCCATCATCAGCAATTCAAATGAAATCAGAAAAGGGAATACGCACAACACCTTTTTGTTTATCGTCAAAACCCATCCATTCGACAAAGATACGGTAATGAACTGTGCCGTTGTGGAATTGTCGTTCAAGATAGAGAATAAGCGTAAAGTGTATAAAATAAAAACAGCCTATCCTGCGATAATGGGTAGGCTATCGAAAAATGAATTGGTATGTGTTAAACCCCGCTCTTAACATAAGGCTTCCGTTCAGCCTTACCTCTGTGCCGCTGCAACTACAATAATAAAAAAACGGAATGTAGCCAGATGCAGGTAGTGAGCCACTCAATTCATTATTTCACCGGCAAAGTTACGAATAAAAATTGAAACAACCAAATAAACGAAACGAATTATGGAAGAAGCGATTATTTACAAATGGACGACGTATGTGTTACCGGTCATCACCTCGGTGGTGAGTTGGTTTTTGGGTCGTCGCGCGCGCAACAACAGCACGCTGCAACAGATGCAGTCCAGCATCGACCTGCTGGTGCAGAAGAATGCCGAACTCTACCAAAAAGTCATCGACCAAAACGCACAACTCGTTGACCTTCGGCGCGAGAACTACGAACTGAAAGCCCGCGTAACGCACACCAACGAAACTATCGTGGCGCTGAAATCCGAAATCGAAACGTTGCGCAAAAAACTGAAACGATGATGAAAACACGCTTGTTACTACTACTGATAGTGCCGCTGTTGGCCGCATGCACGCCGCAGCGACAACTCGGGCGTCTGCTGGCACGCCACCCCGAACTGCGCGCAGCCACCGACACCATCGTCGTGCGCGACAGTGTGCTGGTGCCGAGTGCCTACGCCCACACTTTCATACCCGACAGCGTGCTACAACACCATATATCCACCCACCGACCACAAGCCGATGCGCAGGGCAGCCTCCCAACGTCGAATAATGAAACATCACAGACAAACAGAGTAGGGACGGTTGAGGCAGGAAACGCCGGCGCATCGCTTACGTCGGATCGGGCGGCCGGTGGTTTTTGGTTGGCGGCTACACAAAAGCCCGACACCATACGGGTGGAAGTGCCGGTAGAGGTGCCGGTGTACGAGTATCTGCCCGTCGAGGCCGACATACCGCAGTGGGTGGTAATGCTCTCCACTGTGGGCGGCATCGCCATTGCCATCGTGGCGCTGATGGCGGTGCTATACGTCATAAAGATTGTACGAAATTTTATATAAACCCAAAAAACTATGAAACTGAAACAACCAATCTGTAAAAAGCAGGAGAAAATCGGGCGCGTAGCCGCCGGAAAAACCAAAAAGGCATGTAAAAAAACAACCAAATGTACCAAAAAACGTGGTTGTAAAAAGATGTCTGAATATACCTTATTTTAACCCTAAAATCAACGAATATGAAACGTAAATTGGTAGATACAAATATGTCAATATCGGTTGGCGGACGTGCCGAAAAGTATTGGCTCGGTCGAGGTGTTAAATCAAAATTTTCGGATGCCGACAGGAAAGGCGACGATGTCGATTTGCACGCACTACTGACTAAATACAACCTCAAAGGGTTTGAATTTGGCAATTGGTTGAGCAACGACGAGCGCTACGACCATATACTTGCTTGTCATGAGGCTTTGCATAATCTTGCATGGGTGATGCACACGCACAATTTGGGTATCGACCGACAAGTCGGCATCGCATTTGGTGCGCGTGGCAGCAACCGAGCATTAGCACACTACGAGCCAGGCAATAATATGATAAATCTGACCAAAACGAAAGGTCATCAGTCGTTGGCACACGAGTATGGGCACGCCCTCGATTGGAATTTTGGCCGATATGTCGATCAGAACAAAACCTATAATTGGCTGACAGGAGGCGATTCCACAGCAAAAACGTTGCCACAAAACACCGGTGCACAGTTGCGCCATTACACAAACGCCATTGTCGATACCATCAAAACAACAGGCAGTTATGCACGCCTATCAAAATCTGGCGAGTATTGGCATCGACGTAACGAAATATTTGCACGCTCCTTCGAGCAGTATGTATGTTATTGCGTAAAAACGGCTGAAAAGTCCGGTGCATCGACACGCTACCTTTGCAAATCGTGGAGTTACTACACTACCGGCGATCAGGCTTACCTTACCGAATCGGACTTCAAAAAGGTGCTGCCACTGTTCAAACTACTTGTTGCCGAGTTCGGCAAATTCATGAACAATAAAGGCACATTGCGTGCGATGCCGTATTATATGGCTCAAACAAAAGTCGCCCAACCGTTAAAAAAAGCGGCTCAAACGCCAGCCAAACCAAAGGCTACGCCAAAGGCAAAAACCGCACCTAAACCTAAAATTATCGTGGCAAGTTCAAAGATAACACAAGAGCAAGCCGCCAAATGGTTGTACACGTTGGTAAAAATTAAGAAGAATGCACCTGATTCCAATATGGTGTATAGCAATAGAATTCTATACACAGCCAATGGCTCTATGGTGGCCACCGATGGACATGTAATGGCATACATACCGGCAGGAATTTTCGTCAGCACACCGAAAAAAGATGTTATTTTGCACGAAGACGGAAGACACGCAGACGTATTTCCAAAAAAATGGAATAGTATATGGCCAAAATCGTTAAGCAAGCCTGTTGTACTCGATATTGCCTCCGAACTGAAACGCACGCCGAAACAAGGTATTCGCAACTATTCAGAAGAATTTGAGTACTACGAAAAAGCGGGATTTCGATTCGACAAAACACGCTACAAACGTACGATGACATTTTTGAAATATTTCGGCAAAGAGTGCTTGTTCGAGGCAAACACGAACACCAATATGGCATCGCAATTCTCCATCGGCACGGTGAAAGTGATTTTAATGCCGTTAGCAAAATGATAAAAAGGAAACCAACAGCAACAATACACAATTTGTCAGGCGTTTTTGTCGGGCGAATAACGCAAACCCGTGCCAAACAAATTGGCTGCAAATGTGCGGATATATTTTTGACAAAGAACTATGTGCGACATATCAAATTAGTGCATAGTAAAGAGTTAGATGCTTTAGGAATTACCGTCGAAAACTATGTACGCATGATAGTAGAACACTATAATGAAGTGAGAGAAGGTACACACAACTCCATTTTGCTTATTGTCCGACAAACAGGCAGAACTACTCATGATGCCGCTGCCATCCGTTTATTCTACGACAAACCGCATGATTGGTGGGAAATAAAAACGGCAGAACCGAGAAGTACTGCCGATTTGGATAAACGAAAACTTTTGTGGAAGAAGAGCCAACCTCCTAAATAGTTCCTGCAACTATTTCCATTTGTACCTCGCTGCAATCAAAGCAGGGCAACAGGTATATGGCAAACAGACCACAAAGCTTTCACCGGCAAAAGTATAACAAATTTTTGAAACGACAAAATGAAACTACCAAAATTGACAAAACAGCAATACATTGTCATCGGATCGGTGGCCGGCATCAGTGTGATGGCGGCCATGGTGATGGCCATCGTCTTTGTCATACGCAAACAATTAAACAGCAAACAAACTATGGGAAACAAGACAACAGGCAGTGCCGGCGTGGCACTCATCAAACAGTTCGAGGGTTGCCGCCTCACGGCCTACAAACCCGTGCCGACCGAGCCGTACTACACCATCGGTTACGGCCACTATGGTGCCGACGTACAAGCCGGCCAAACCATCACACAGTCCGAAGCCGAAGCGCTTCTGCGTAACGATTTAGCACAGTTTGAGGCGTGCATCAACGCCGAAGGGCTCACCATCAGTCAAAACCAATTCGACGCGTTGGTGTCGTTGTGCTACAACATCGGCACCGGAAACCTGCGCTCATCGACCCTTTTGCGCAAAGTGAAAGCCGACCCGAACGATGCCACCATTGCCGACGAGTTTCTGCGTTGGAACAAAGCCGGAGGCATTGCCCTTGCCGGTCTGACCCGTCGTCGCCAAGCCGAAGCCGACCTGTATTTTTCGTAAAACAAATAACCGCCAAAGGTTTTTGGCGGCTATTTGTGTTGCAGAAAAAAATATCCCCTACTGAAAGTAGTGGAAAAGGGTTGGGTAAGAACTCTTTTTGTTTGCAATCACATTACTCAATTCGTCCGCGGTGTAATTGATCAATGGGGAATATCAAGTCCCAATTTTTACCCCAAACGATGTTGCCATCCTCAATCTTGAACTGCCGGAACTTGCGTTCATCAAGATATTTGTTATACTGCGGGTGCGGGTATCTCCATATGAAAGCTCCAATATCCACAATCTGTGAGGTGTTGTCGCTGAAAGTCAGATGCACGGAAAGATTGCCTGCGTCCGATGCGTTAGTAATATACAAGCGTTTCATATTAGAGTTTAGCGCTTTATGATTCTTACTTGCTTGGGTGATACCACAGAACATCTGAAAGAACGAAAGTCCTTCCCGTTATTTGTAACAAAATAATGACACTTTTTCTTTTGACTGATAGTATATTGAATATTATCTTCAATATCATGTGCAGTCATACCGATTGCTTCCGTAATATCAGTGTTTACAAATGAAAGTACTTCATATCGGTGCATATAATCTACAACTATATTCCTAATATATTCGTTGGACATTTTTTTTTGCAATACAGACACTAATTGCGCAATAGATAATGCAGATATATAGATCCGTTTACCCACTAACGTACTAAGATAGTGCAAACAATCTTTATCCTCTTTTCTGCCAATCGATGCTCCAATCAGAACATTCGTATCAATAAAGATGTGATTGATATTCATAATACAAATCCCAATTCTTTGTAATGTTTCTTTTCTGCGGCTGTAAGCAAATCCAAATTATTCACTACAAAATCTTGTTCTGCTACATCGTGAATATTCTTTTTGGTTAAACCTGCACGTTGCAGAATAATAGCAAGAATTTCTTGCCTTGCCTCTTTGGTTGCTTTGATTGTCTTCGTTGCCATAGTTTTGAAAGTTAAGTGATTTCATCGGCAAAGATACAAACTTTGTGCCGAACTACAAAATGTCAGTTTTGAAAGTTTAGTGATTTTATTTGAATAAATCGGCGTGTGTGCCGGTGTTGGTGAATAGTAAAATCAGTTCAGTGTCGTTTTGTTGCCATACGAGCAACCAATCCGGCTGTAAATGGCATTCCCAATGACCTTTGTAATTACCTGTCAGTTTGTGAGGCTTGTATTTAGCCGGCAAAGTACCCGTTTCGGCAAGTAAAGAGATCGCTTTTCGCAACAATTCCATATTATAACCTCTTTTCTTGCATTGTTCAACGTTTTTTTCGAAACGATTAGTAGTGGTAATTTGATACATGTTTAGATGCCTAATTTTTTGAACAAGTCATTTGGGGTTTTATAAGTATTGATTTTGCCATCTCGGGCTTCTTGCATAGATATTTCAACATCTGTCAGTTTTTTTTCTTTTTTGGGTATTACTACTTTTGCACCAAGAGACACAATCAAGTCCAATGCCTTTTTGATGGTGTTGCTCCGTGCGTCGTACTCTAATGTGATAGTTGCCATAGTTGTAAACGTTTAGTGATTTTATTTGAATAAATCGGCGTGTGTGCCGGTGTTGGTGAATAGTAAAATCAGTTCAGTGTCGTTTTGTTGCCATACGAGCAACCAATCCGGCTGTAAATGGCATTCCCAAAGACCTTTGTATTTGCCTGTCAGTTTGTGAGGCTTGTATTTAGCCGGCAAAGTACCCGTTTCAGCAAGTAATGATACAACTTGTTGTAAAAGGGATAAGTTATATCCTCTTTTCTTGCACCGCGCATAATCTTTTTCAAAATGCTTGCTATATGTGATAGTGTATTTCATTTGCAAGCCATTTCTAATTTCTTAAACATATCATCAACATCTTTTGCATGATATACCCGACCGGCTTTTATATCTTCCAATGATTCGTCCAAGCCGCATTTTTTCATTTTTGGCTGCGTTGATGCTTTTGCACCCAAACCAATTAAAACATCAATGAGTTTATTTATTATTGCATTCCTTGCGTCGTACTCCAATGTGATAGTTGCCATAGTTGTAAACGTTAAGTGATTTTATTTGAATAAATCGGCGTGTGTGCCGGTGTTGGTGAATAGCAAAATCAGTTCAGTATCGTTTTGCTGCCATACGAGCAACCAATCCGGCTGTAAATGGCATTCCCAATGACCTTTGTAATTACCTGTCAGTTTGTGAGGCTTGTATTTAGCCGGCAAAGTACCCGTTTCGGCAAGTATATCAACCACTTTTTCCAAAATAGACACATCACGCCCTCTACCGATACACTTTCTTAAATCTTTTTTGAAGTTGTTGGTAAATGTGATAGTGTATTTCATTTCAAACACTGATTAACTAAATCTTTACCATTCTTTGCGGTAAAGACACGACCATGTTTTATGTCTTCTTGCGATTTTTCAAAACTTGTTTGATGTTTGCAGTTAGTTGAAAAAATGCCTAAAGACAAAATATAATCTATAGTTTTTTTGGCAAACGCATTCCTTGCGTCGTACTCTAATGTGATAGTTGCCATAGTTTTGAAAGTTAAGTGATTTCATCGGCAAAGATACAAACTTTGTGCCGAACTACAAAATGTCGATCACATATTTTTCGCACAGGTATTTCACGGCAGCGGGGTTCAGCAGTTTTTCGTTGCCGGTGCATCCGCGCGCTTCGAGTTGTATTTTGTCGGTTCGCAGCCATCGGCGGAACGTGCTGTTGCTGACGCCGGCTGCGCGTGCCAACTCTGTTTTCAGCATCGAATGGTATTTGGGCTCATTGTTTTTCATAAAATTTGTCATATTGTCTTAAAATTTGAAGTTTAGCCCCTACGGCATCTTTTAGTCTTACATACACCTCGATGCCATCAATGGAGCATAGGCAGTAGTCGGGGTCTGGAAATCGTCCGGTCATTTTTATGATGTCGCTGTATGTGAAGGTTTCCACCTTCGGACGGTGTACCACGGGTCGCGTGGCGCGGTCTTCGTACAGCGAAACGAAGTTGCGCAGGCACCAATCGATTTTCATGGGTCGCTCGTTGCGTTCGCCGTTGAGTGTTGGCGATTCACTTGCGATCAGCAGGCAGTCGCATATTTCGTCGGGCGTATATACGCGCAGCAGGTTCGCAATATCGCGCGCGCGCGGTTCGGTCAGTTCGAGTACGGGCGGCATGTTTTTACAGCGCTCGTTCCAAAATTCGATAATTTTTTTTGTTTGCAAAGAAAAATCGGGCGCCGCCGTAGTAGTATGATTATATATATTATTATCTACTACTACTTCATCGTTTAGTTTAGTTTTGTTTAGTTTATTTTCTGTCGACGCAACCTCGGTACCAACCTCGATACTAACCTCGTCAGTAACCTCGTCAGTAACCTCGTCAAAATTTGATGAGGTGGCTTTTTTTGCACTAACCTCATCAGCAACCTTGTCAAAATTTGATAAGGTGTAAATTGTGGTGCCGTCGCCCGAGCGTGTTTCAAAATTGATGAGCCCGGCTTGTTTCAATCGGTTTCGCGCATCCTTCAGCGTGTTGAACGAAATACTCAAATCGACCTGAATTTTACGGTTGTTTCGCTTGAATGATTCTTTCCACGAAAGGCGATTGCATACATCTAAAAGGTAGAAGTATAGACTAATCTCCGTTGTTCGGAATGAATTTAGCTCGTTGGAAGTCCAAAAATTGTTGATAAGTTGTATGTAGTTCATAGTTCGTGCGTGTTATGCTACTTTGATGCGCCGATAGGCGTGCGGGTTGTTTGCAAATTCTTTTTTTAGTTCGGCTTGTGCCTGCTTGATGCGCTCGAAGGCACTGTCGTCGGTGATGCAGTTTTTGCGCCGCACGATGTTGTCGAGCGTGTGAAACACGAAGTAGTCGGTGGCAAACGTAAAGAACACCGGCGGCACTTGCGTGAACCCGTGCGCCACGGCAAAGATGTCGAGTTCGCGCTGGCGTTTGCGAATGAAAAGGTCGCGTATGCGTTCGTCTGTTTGGTCGCCGAGGTACGATCGGCAGTCGTCGAACACGATGATGCCCTTACGGAAGTGTGTGATGGCGTCGAGCGTGTGTCGCGGGCTGAAAATGTGCCGGCGTATGCCGTCGAATACAAAGTCGTCGGTGGCAAGCAACGGCGTTTCGGGGTATTGCTGCCACTCCACATCGTCGGGCGTAACGATGAGTGCGCGCTGACCGCTGTTGTGCAGTATCTGGCGCAGCATGGTGGTTTTGCCCGTGCCGTTGGTGCCTACCATGATTACGGTTTTCCCGACGCGCTCATTCGGTGGCAGTTTGTTCGTCGGTGTTGCTTGGCTGCTCATGCTCATGTTGTTTTGGGGTGTCTTCGTGGGCGTATGTGGTGGTCGGGGCGGCCGGTGCCGGTGGCGTGGGTGCGTGCTGCCGTTCCCACTCTTTGCGGTCGCGCAGCGCTTGCGGTATCTGTACGCCGTAGAGCATCAGCACGCAAATCACAATCATGACCGATGGCGGAATTTCGCCGCCGACGCGTTCACAGTAGTATGTGATGGCGTTTTCGAGGTCGCCCATCAGCGGGTCGTTGATGCGCTTGTGTGGTTCGGGGTCGCCGCTGTGGTCGAGCCACGCCAGCGACGATGCCAGCATGGTGTCGCCCACGCTGGTGATGAACTGTGCCGTTTTGCGAGCGCTGTCGGCTATTTGCCGCCGTTCGTCGGCCGATGGCTGTTCCGGCATTTCGTCGTCGAAGTTGTCGGGCTCCTGCCCGATGCCCATGTCTTGTTTCGGGGCGGCAAATTCGCGTTGGAAGTCGTCGATGTCGCCGGTGAAAAATTGGTAGTCGGCTGCCGGTGCAGCGGCTTGGCCTTCGGGCGTTGGTGTCATTAAATCCTGTAACATGTCAAATTGCTGATAATAGGTTTGTTAGTAAATCGTCGAGTGTGCGTTGCTGAATGAATCGCACGATGCGTTGCTCGTCATCAAGCGCAGTGGTACACATGTATAGCGTGTGTCCGTCGGCGCCACGAAAGCATTGTATGGTGGCTTCGACTTCGCCGTTTTGCGGGCGCAACTGTTGTGTTGCTTCGTCGAGCACGGTTTCGAGTGCTTTTTGCACCGCAGGGCGCACCATCGGCAACAGTGGTCTGATGGCCGATAGTTTCATTTTGTCGGCAAAAGAGATTTCGGGTTTCATTTGAACAACTTTTTGACTTGTGAGATGGTGGTGATTTCTTCGTTGTAGGCGTGTGCCGCTTCGACGATTTCGCGATCGCTGACGACGAACGGGTAAAACCATTCCGTGTAGCGCAAGATGGTGTAGCGCAGAAACATATCGACAAATACCTGCTCGGGCGTAACCTCGCGGCCGTAGCGTTCGGCGAGGCGCTCGATGGTGATGTCGAGCAGACGGCGCGCGAACGGTTGCAGTGTGATGCGCAGCCGTGGGTCGTTTTCGTGTGCGTGCAGACCGGCGGCTGTTTGGTCGAGTTGTGTTTGTAGGGCGTCGATTTTTTGCTTCAGCAGCCCGTTTTCGGTGCCGTAGCGTGCGGCTTGGTCGCGATAATCGAAAAATGCGTGTTTGTACCGTGCGCAGGTGTTCACCGCTTCGTCGGGTGTGGTGTCGTACATGTCGGCGATTTCGGCCAGCCGTTCGGCGGCCTTGGTCAGCGCCGGGTCGGGTTTTGCCGGTTCGGCTGCCGGCGGAAACTCGTATGCATCGAGCAGCGCCACCAGCGCATTTTGGTTACATCCTTCGGGAAACAGGCGTTTAGTCCGTTCCTGTACATCGGCATCCACGCCGAAAGATACTGTTTTTCTTGTTGTTGCCATAAATGATTAAATTTTAGTGGTTATACTGTTTATCAATATTTTTCATTCATTATTCTTTTCCTATTTTCGATGCGAATTTTCTCATAGTATTGTTCTGTTTCGACTGCTTCTATAAACTCTTTTACGGTTTCGAGTTCGTTTTTGGCATCCCAAAACAAATCCTGTTGTTTTTCGGTTGCTTCGCCCGATTCCAATATTCCTGCATACCGATCGAATCGATTTTGTAATACAGATACTTTTGTATTCAATAAGTCAGCTATTATCACCGCTTTTTCTAACGATAATTCTAATGTTGTCATAGTTATAATGTTTTAATTATTTTACAAACTAAACAACACGGGGCGAGTGCGGGCTTTTAACTCTTTACCTCATTCTGTAATTTTATCCCGTGTTGTTCAAAACAAAATAGTGGGCGAGCGCAAATTTTTGGAACACAAGCCTTGCGGCTTTGGGTTACATTCTCCCGACCTCGTTCTGTCGGTTTATCCACTATTTTTTATGAAACACCGCACTTGCTCAACGCTCATTGTTACATGTTCCCAGCCAAGCAGCCGCATGTGGCTTTCACTGTGTTATGCGGTGTTCTGTCCATCTACACGGTAGACGCCCATTTATAGCGTCTATCTACATTTTATCTACGAATATTATATACATTTCCAAGTCTTGTAGACAGTCATCTACACGTCGTATATAGTCATCTACAGTATCGATCATACCATATACAAGTTCTACAAATCCATCTACACTATCTTTTTTGTCGGGGTGGGCATCGCATATTGCATCGATGGCGTGTAGGCGTGCATCTATATCGTTTAGACGTTTTTTGATATTGTCGATATGCGAATGATAATCTCTGTCTATCATGGTCTATCCTCCTTTATCCGTTATACCTTTTATATATGTATTGATACGTTTCGCAAGTTCGTCCGATAGTTCGGTGGCATATACGCCGTCGTGCGACAATAGTATCACGCCTGTGTCGGCTGCAAAATGGTAGCGAATTTCTACAACCGAAAATGGCTGTTTATTCAACCTATCGGCCAGCAAAGACAACTGTTTTTTGTCATCTATCATCACCGTCATGCCGTTGAAGGTGCGGTTTATTTTGTAGTTCATAGCGTCGGTGTTTGTTCTATGTAGTTCCGTAAATCTTTCATCGGCATCTTCCACGACAGGTAATGCAGCCCTATTATCTGTTCGGCCACAAAGGCCTCGGTGCTGGCTTCGCGGCTTTTTTGCCATTCGCGCATCATGTATATGGCATCGCTTTGCCACAACAACTCCATATTGCGCATAAAGTGCGCTTTGGGTGGTGCATCGGCCGGCAGCCCGTTGGTGCGTGGACTGATAGGCACCGCCCCCATATCGCGCAGCAACGCTTCGGTGTTCTCGAACGCCTCGCCATCGCCACGCATTCCGCTAATGTAAATACGCTTTTTCATGGTGCTACATATTTGCGCTGATAAAATCCACCGCTTTCCCCATCAGGGCGGTGCGGTCGTTGCTGTCTATGTGTCCGAACATCTTTTGAGCAGCGCTATTTTTTCGTCGTCGCTCAAATAATACTCCTCTTCGCGCATCGCGTCTATCACATCTTTGATGGTAACGCTTACGCTCACTGTTGTGCTTTTGTTGATTGCCATAATTATTTGTGTTTTAGGGTTAGTGATTTTTCAGATATTCATACACCTCGCGCCTGAAGTAAAAACATTTTTTGCCGACACGGTGCGGTTGCAGATTGCGTTTTTCGCGTTCCCATAGCCATAGGGTAGTGCGGCTTACGCCTATCAACGCCATGGTTTCTTGCGGTGTCAGCACGCTGTCGTCTTCGTTTTGTTTGCGCTCGCGCTCGAATTGTTCGTAGAAGGCGCGCGCCATCAAATCGATCTGTTCGCCGGTCAGCATGTAAATGGCTTGACCATTAACAATAGGTTGTTTTTCGTAACTCATAATGAAATAAAGTATTAGTGTGTTTTTTTTTTTGTGTTTTTTGTTCGTATTATTTTGTTAGTTTCGTTTTATTTTGTAACTTTGCATAAATAAAAGGTTGGTTTTTGTTGTGCCATTTTCACTTGTTGTTTTTTCGATAAAGTTTTATTAGTTCTGCCTGCAGTTCGTGTATCTCGCGATCCTTTTCGATACAGGAAGTACAGGTACTGCCTGTGTTTAGATGTGCCACTTGTTTTACGTTCCCTTGTATGTGATGCGCCTGCTGACTAATAGCCGGCGAGTGGGTATTATCGAAAAATTCGTTCGGCGTAATTTGCAGCAAATCACACAGAATTTTTATTTTATTAGATGGTAAAGTGTCGTTTTCGATTGAAAATTTAAGACCATTTGGAGTCATATCAATTTGGCGCGCGATTTCCTTAATCAAAACACACTTATCTTTTGCGTAATACTTTAATTTTTCGTAAGTCATTGTTTTGTAGTTTATTGTGTGTTATTTTATTTAGACTAAATCTAAATAAGCATTATTTTTCAAAATTTATTTGGATTAAAAAACTAAATGTATTATCTTTGCAGCGTCTTAACAAAAACCAACCTTTTTGTTAAGACGATTTAATAAAAAGGTTGTGCAATACATAAACTACTAAACACAACAAGTTATGGCACAACTCAATTACACTCTATCCAAGCGTACATCGGCCGGCGCCAGCGAAATCTATTGCCGTTTCAGCGCCGAACGCGGGCGCGTAAAGCGCGGTCGCACCGGTTTGTATGTCAATCCCGAACGCTGGAACACCACCGATGGCTGTATACTCTATCCGCGTTTCAACAGCGACGAATTGCGTACACTGCGCGACTTGCAGCGTCAACTCGACGACCTCGAAAACACCATCATCAAAAACTACTTATCGCAGCCCGAACGTTGGAACGATCAGTGGCTCGACCACCAGATCAGCCGTTGGCACACCGGCGGCACCGGCGACGTCGGCTCCGAGAGTGTTATCGCCTTTTTCGACGAGCAAATCAAGGCACTCACCTGTTTAACATCAACCAAACAAACAATATACTCAATGATGAACTCACTCAAACGGTTTGAGGCATATCGGGGCAAACAAATTACTTTTGATCAATACACCGAAGATTTGCTTAAAGAGTTTGAAAAATTCCTGCATAACGAGTGGCATTTGGTACAATTTTATCCGGAAATAGTCAAAGACAATGGACGTGTTTTGCGTCCACGTAGCAATAATACCATATCATCTTTATTCAAACGTTTACGCGCATTGACTCAAATAGCCGTTCAAGAGGGAAAACTTGCCGTGTCGCCATTTGCGCACTACACGCCACCACAAGAGGTGTATGGCACCCCCTATTTTCTGACCATCGCCGAACGTAATGCCTTGTACGCATTTGACTTATCGGACACACCGCATTTGGCTGTGCAGCGCGATATATTTGTGTTCCAATGTTTTGTCGGTTGTCGTATTGGCGACTTTTTGGCCTTGAAAAAATCAAATATCGTCAATGGTTATTTGGAATATGTAGCACAAAAGACCGGCCGCGAACGTCCCGAAGTGTTGCGCATCCCGCTTTCGACTACTGCCAAAGAGATTGTCGAACGCTACAAGGCAACCTCTTCCGATAGTCTGTTCCCTTTTATTTCGGCGCAGAAATATAATAAAGACATCAAAGCCATTTTGCGCCGTGCCGGCATCGTGCGCTTGGTAACCATACGCAATCCGCTGACAGGCGACAACGAGCAGCACCCGATATGCGATGTAGCCAGCAGCCACATGGCGCGTCGCACATTTTGTGGTAATCTGTATAAAAAAGTGAAAGATGCCCGGCTTGTCGGTTCGATGAGCGGCCACGTTGCCGGGTCGAAAGCATTTGCTCGTTACTCCACCATCGACGACGAGATGAAAAATGAGATGTTGAACATGATATTGTAGAACGGCAACGTGTCAACAAATTGTCAACGAAAATCGAAATTAACCCAACCGCTCAAAAATGTTGCTAATCCAAAATAACGAAATAACAGCAATTTAACAAAATACATTGTGTGCAAAATTGCCTATTTTCGGCAATTCATGTCCCGGCGGAATCACGAAAAAAAGTGCGTAACAACGCACTTTTTCTGTTTTTTGTTCACCAGCGGTTGGACTATCCGCGCAGTTTTAGTCCCGCAAAAATGGTGTCGGGGCGCAAGGCAAAGACCGACGCCATTTCGCCGGCCATGCAAAAACCGCAGTCGTTGCAGATGTCGGAGCCTTCGCCGATGCAGTTGCCGCGCGAACCGTCCGGATAGATGAAGTTGGTTACCCAACACCGTTTTTCGAAACGCATATCTTTCATTTTTTTGAGTCCAGACACGGAGTTCATGATGGGATAACCTTTGCGTTTGTAGGCAATCACTTTGTCGATTATTTCATTGCGCAGCGCTTTGTCCACCATCAGATATTCGGTGCCGGGGAATGGCGTGTGAAAGTTGATTGAAATCATTTCGATGGCCGGATTTTGTTTGGCATATTCGATGGTTTCGTCCACACTTTCGTAATTGAGTGTGTTTACTACCATATTGACACTCAGATGTTTGTGCCCGCACGAGGCGATATTTTTCTCCAAACGGGCAAATGTGCCTTTGCCGCGTACGGCTTCGTGGTAGTCGCCGATGCCGTCTAAACTGACCCAGATGCTGTCGGCATGGCAGCCGGCGAATGGCAGTTGCGCGTTGGTGGTGATGGTGGCCGAGTAGAATCCGATGCTTTTGGCAAGGTCTATCAGGTCGTTGATGCGGTGGTCGCCATCGCGCCAAATGGTTACTTCGCCGCCTTCGAAATCGACAAAGCGCGAACCCAATCCGTAGGAGTATTCCAAATGTTGGCGCACTTCGTCGTAGGTCATATTGTGCTGATTTTCTTGTTGATAGACGCTGCAGTGTTTGCATTGCAGATTGCAGCGGTCGCTGATGAAAAGAACGGTTTGCAGTGGTCGTTTGCGCCCGAAGAATCGTGCTTGTATAAACCACAGAGGCAGATAAAAGAGTTGTTTGATACTCATGAGGATTTTGTTTTCCGTTGTGTTCAAAGATGCAAAAAACGGCATTGTGCTACTGTCAGTCGTCGAGCAGATGCGGCCGTAGCCGCCGTGTGCGTTCTACGGCTTGTTCGTGTTCCCATTCGGCAATTTTACGCTCGTTGCCCGATAACAATATGTCGGGTACTTTCCAACCGTTGAAGTCGGCCGGACGTGTGTAAACGGGTGGGGCTAACAAGTTGTCCTGAAACGAATCAGATAGAGCCGATTGCTCGTCGCCCAATGCACCGGGAATCAGTCGCACGATGGCGTCGGTAACGATGGCGGCAGGCAGTTCGCCGCCTGTCAGCACATAGTCGCCAATGGTTATTTCGCGCGTTATCAAGTGTTCGCGCACGCGATGGTCGATGCCCTTGTAGTGGCCACACAAGATGATAATATTTTGCAATAGTGATAGTCTGTTGGCCAATGGTTGTGTAAATTGTTCGCCGTCGGGTGTCATAAATATAACTTCGTCGTAGGTGCGCTCGCTTTTGAGTTTCTCGATAATGCGGTAAATGGGCTCTATTTGCATGACCATGCCGGCACCGAACCCGAATGCGTAATCGTCCACACGACGGTGGCGCAGGTCGGTGCTGTAATCGCGTAAATTGTGTACGACTATTTCGACCAAACCTTTGTCGCGTGCGCGTTTCACGATAGAGTTGCTCAGCGGACTATCGAGCAATTCCGGCAGTACGGTGATGATGTCGATTCTCACTTGATGTAAAAGTTTGACGTGTTAATGTACGCGTTGTGCCTGATTCAGTTCAAAAAAGTTTTCCAATGTTTGTGCGTGGTTGCCTTTCAACAAAACGTGGTGGTTGCCCAGCGGGTTTTGAAAGAAATAGTTGCATGATTCGTGCAGTTTCAGTCGCACCTGTGTGCGGCATACGTCGTCGAAATCGGTGTTTTGCAATAAGTGTGCCGACGAAACGAAATATTCGTCCAAGGCGCTTCCTCCGCATTTTACGAGTGTATAATCGCCGTCGGGCAGGGTGCCTTGTACGGCCACGCCGCTCAAACTCTCGAAATGGTTGCGCACGATGTATGCTTGTGTCTGTTTCAACCCGATGGTACAATGTGCCAATAGCAACGAGTTGGCTTTTGCGTCTATTTGTGATGGATTGCACATGAATCCGTCGCAGCCAACTACCGTTTTGACAGCCAGCATGGTGAATACGGTTTGCATGTCGCCTTCGCAGCCGGCCACTATACCTTCGTCGTTGAGCAGCGATAAGGCCAAACAACCGGTGGTGCCTATGCGCGGTATCAAACCAAAACATTGAATGGTGAATGCATCTAAATTGTGACGCAGACACACGGTTTTTATCGCGTTATAGAGCCGATAGGCTTTCAATACGTCAGTCACTTGCGGCTCGCGCACGGCTTGAGCGTTTGCAATGAATTGTTCGGTGGCGCGACGCACTTCGTCGTCGGTGGTGGCGTTAAAGTTGTCTTCGACTTCGTCCAATGCAATATCGACAAATTCGATGCCCCAACGTTGACGTGCGACTATGGGATTTACGCTGCTGGCTATCAGCCATTTCGATGGCTCGCCGATGACACCGATGCGTTTGCCGGCCAACAAATGTCGTTTAGCAAACAGATGTTCGTATGCGGTCAGTTCGGCCAACAAAGTTGGTTCGTCGCCGTGAATGATGCGACACGCGGTGCCTTGACGGCGTGCCCATGTGCTGATTTCGAGCGAGGCGGCTAACGAATTTTGCAACCCGTCGGTCAGCAATACAATCGGTTTGGGTAGTTGTTCGTAGTAGTTGCGAAACATGTACTCGACACCGCCGCTGGAAATGAATACGAGTTGTAACTCGTTGCGTTCGAGGGCTTCGACGGCATCGGGCGACACGATGTGTACCTCGTAGTGCGCATCAAGTATATCGAATAATTGTCGGTGCGCATGCCTAATGGTGCCTTGCTTGTTCAGTTCCGACGCAAAAGTTATCAGGTTAAGATGTGTCATAAATATTAGGGTGTACAATTTTCTGCAAAGTTACATCATTTTTTGACAGCAAACAAATGTACACCAAAAATCAGTGTGTATCTGCAAAAATAAAATTCTTAAACTTTTTTATAAATAGTTTTGGTGTGCTGAAATTTTTTTTGTACTTTTGCGCCGATGATTTATGCCGAATACATATCTGCAGTGGTGAGTGCGAACGCAGTGAGCGTTTCCACACACACACACACACACACACACACACACACACACACACACACACACACACACAGAAATAGGGCGTTTGCGGCGATTTCGGTGGTAGAATGTATTCATTGTATTGACTTGTTTTCGGGGAGAAAACGGGTCGATTTGTTTTTATATGGTGTTTTTTGAGGG
>JBJEJW010000004.1:0-29793 GCA_051878315.1 Paludibacteraceae bacterium
CAAAGTGAAAACACGTGGTTTGGGACAAGCACAACTAATTATAGGAGAGTAAGATGATGAAAAAGTTGTTTGCCCTTATTTTATCACAATTCGTGTTCCTCTCGTTTTGTGTATCACAAAACACGTTGGGCAACGCAGACGATGCCGCCCGTATTGCAATTTCTGCGTATGTAGATTCTGATCTCGGATTTAATCGCGAAGTAAGCAAACAGTTGCTCAACAAGATGAATAGCATTTTGACTAAGCAAGGCTTGGCAGGCTCGAAAAACCAACGATTTATAATCACGGCCAATGCGGATGTTATATCTGAAGATATTGTAGTCACAACTAAAGAAATGTATCAGTATCAATTGGAGGTACATTTTATAATCGGAGATGGTATCGAGGGTACAAAGTTTGCTATGACATCCCAAATAGTAAAAGGATTGGGAGAAACAAAAGCGGATGCGTACCTACAAGCCATTCACAAGGTTAAACCTTCAGACCCAACATTCCAAAAGATGGTAAATGAAGCCAAAGCTAAAATCATTGAATATTATAATTCTAAGTGTGATTTTATCATGAGTGAAGCCAAAACCTTGGCACAAAAGCAAGAGTATGATGCTGCCATTTACAAATTGATGTCAGTGCCCGATGTCTGCAAGGATTGTTATGACAAATGTATGACGGCAGTAGTTCCTATATATCAATCTAAAATTGATGAAGAAGGAGCACGTTTATTGGCTGAAGCTCGTGCTATATGGGCTACGGGGCAAAATGCAGAGAAAGGAGAGGAAGCCGCTATTGTATTGGCGAAGATCAATCCGTCGTCCAAATCGTATGCAGAAGCGATGGGGTTGAGTAACGAGATTGCGAAGCGAATCAAAGAGCTTGACCAACGAGAATGGGATTTTGCTCTCAAGCAGCAACAAGATGAGATTGATTTGCAGAAATCCAACATCAAGGCTATGCGTGATATTGGTGTAGCTTTTGGAGAAAATCAACAGCCGATTACTTATAATATTAGCACTTGGTGGTAAAAACGCCTTATAATACTACTAAACACAAAAATCGCCTTGAATGTTATTCAGGGCGATTTTGTTTGTATGTGTTTTGTACAAGTGAATCTCTTATCGCGAATAACCTTTCAGGATGCCGCGCGGCGAATTACGCACAAACAAAATAACTTCGTCGCGTTCGGGCGTGGCCGGAAACGTGGTACAAATGGCCTCCACTGCCTGCGACACATTCATATCCGATTGGAATATCATGCGATACATGTCCTGCACATTCTGAATTTGCTCGTTGCTGAACCCGCGACGCCGCAAACCAATGGAATTGACTCCAGCATACGAAATCGGCTCGCGCGCCGCAATGATGTACGGCGGAATGTCCTTGTTGATGCGCGAACCACCCTGCACCATCACATGCTTGCCGATGTGCGTAAACTGATGCACCAAAGTGCCGCCGCCTATCACCACAAAATCATCGACAACCACCTCACCTGCCAACTGCGTAGCATTCGACATGATAATATTGTTATTCAGATGACAATCGTGCGCCACATGGCAATAAGCCATTACCAAACAGTTGTCGCCAATAACGGTCTTACCTTTCGACGCAGTACCGCGATGCACCGTTACACACTCGCGCAACGTAGTATTATTGCCAATTATCGTATAAGTTTGCTCGCCTTGGAATTTCAAATCCTGCGGAATAGCACCAACAACGGCGCCGGGAAAAATTCGACAATTTTCGCCAATAGTTGTATTTTCATAAATCGTAACATTCGGCCCGATATGCGTACCGGCTCCGATTGTAACATTCTTTTCGATGACGCAAAATGGTTCAATCACCACATTTTCAGCAATTTTGGCATCAGGATGAATACATGCAAATGGTTGAGTCATAGTAATGTTCGTTTTGTTAGTATGTCTTGTTTTTGATTATTCGCACAACGTTTTTCTGATCTGCTTACTCAACGCCGTATTGACGCTATGGCCTGGATGATAGGCAATCACTTTGCCCAAAATCGGTCGCCCAACCAACGATAAATCGCCTATCAAGTCAAGTAATTTATGTCGGGCCGGTTCATTCGTAAAGCGCAAATCGGCATTCAAATAGCCCAACGCATCGACCTGCGGGCAGGGCTGCCCCAACAAATCGGACAAGCGCTGCAATTCTTCGTGCGCCACCGGTTTGTCGTAAATCACAAGCGCATTAGTCAAATCGCCGCCACGAATCAGATTCATCTTCAGCAACGGTTCCAATTCGCGTACGAACACAAAGGTGCGACAAGGTGCAATATCGTCTGCAAAAGTCGTTAAATCGTCAATGGAGGCTATTTGACGTCCCAAAACTGTCGAGTCAAATTCGATTTCGACCTCGAGCGAAAAAGTATCGGCCGGCACAATTTCGATGCGCGAAACACCATTCGGCGCTTCATAAACGATTTTATGGTCAATCACCAAATATTTTTTTTCCTGACTCTGTTCCACTACGCCAACTTTTGCCAACTGCTCCATATAGATTTTGGCACTACCATCCAAAATGGGGAATTCCGGCGCATTTACCTCAATTAAACAATTATCGATACCGGCTGCATACAAAGCAGCCAAGCCATGTTCCACAGTGCCTACCTGCACATCGCCGCAACGCAACACCGTACCACGCGTCGTTTCAACTACATATTCGGCTAATGCCGCCACACAAGGTTCCGCCGGCAAATCGACACGTTTAATTACAACGCCTGTATTCTCGGCAGCAGGTTTCACACACATCTCTATCGGCAAACCGGTATGCAACCCTTTTCCATGTAATACAAACGGCGCGCCTATTGTTCTCTGTTTCATACTATTACACATCGGCAAGTCAACACCTGCCACATTTCTTCTTATTTTTTCAACTCGCTTAATTGTTTCTCCAAATCGGCAATCCGCCGAACAAGGTCGGGCAACTGACGATGCAATACCGCTGAACGTCGAAACAACATGGCCGACATCATCGGGTAACCTTGCCAATGCTTACCGGGGTCAGCAACCGACGCATTGACACCCGTTTGAGCAGCAAACACATTGCCATCGGCTATGGTAAGGTGTCCGGCAACGCCCACCTGACCGGCAAAAATACAATGTTTTCCAACTTTTGTCGAACCGGCAATACCCGATTGTGCCGCCATTGCCGTATGTTCTCCAATCTCCACATTGTGCGCTATTTGACACAAATTGTCAATTTTGACACCGGAATGAATATGCGTCGAGCCCATAGTGGCGCAATCGATAGTTGTATTTGCTCCGACCTCAATATCGTCGTCAAGTTTCACGTTACCGATTTGCGGGATTTTATTGTAATGCCCTTCTGCGTCGGGAGCAAAGCCAAACCCGTCGGCACCCAATACGACACCGGCGTGTACAATACAACGCTTGCCGATTTCGCAATTCTCGTACACCGACACATGCGCATACAACACGGTATCGTCGCCTACTTGTACATTATCGCCCAAAAATACATGCGGATACACTTTCACATTGTTACCTATACGTACGTTTTCGCCCACAACCGCATACGCACCGATATAGACATTTTCACCTATCACCGCCGAATCGGGCACCACAGCCGTGGCATGTACACCGGTCTTCTTAGGTTTCAGCGATTCAACCAACTGCAACAATTTTGCCAACGATTGATATGCGCTATCAACCTTAATCAGCGTCGCCGCAATGGGTTGCTCGGGTACAAACGTTTTATCAACCAACACGATGTCCGCCTTGGTGGTATAAATAAAATGCGTATATTTCGGATTTGACAAAAAGGTCAGCGTGCCGGGGCGACCTTCTTCTATTTTCGATAATTCGCAAACTGTAACGTCCTTGTTTCCAACAACTTCGCCTTGTAAAAAATCAGCAATTTGCTGAGCCGTAAACTTCAATTCCATGCTAAATAAATAATCAGTCTTATTATATAAGATGCACCACAATCGCTAAACGTTGCATCAACACGCATTTTTTACCAAAAAAAAACGCAGAGCGACACTAACAAAAAACGCACTACAAGAGTGCGTTTTTGCCACTTGTGTACAACAAGAGGGAACTTTTATTCTTCGTTCAATGTTACACGTTTGAAATCGATAATATTGACGCCTGCTTTTTTCAAAACGTCTTTTACCAATTCTTTCGATTCCGACATGATATATTGTTGTTCTATCAAGGTCGATTCTTTCAAGAATTTCTGCAGACGCCCTTGAGCGATCATTTCGATTTTCTTCATGTTGAAATTGGCAGCGGCTTCAGCGGGGACGTTTGCGCGTATATCGCGAGCCACTTGTGCTTGTTCAGGTGTCAACCAACCTTTTGCCGTGTTCGAGTCGATGTGGTCTTCGCTATCGGCATGAGCAGGGTTGATGCCTGCTTTGCGCAAAGCATTTTCGATAGCCTTGTTCACTTCGTCCTGTTTGGTTTTCTCGGTAGCGACCGACAATTCACGATCCTTGACATCTTGAGCCACATGATCGGCATCCAAAGCCACCGGCGCCATCGAAGCCACCTGCATATTGATGCCGTGCACCGTTTCTTGGTCGGCATCGGCAGCATCAGCAGCAACCAATGACGACAACTTGTTACCAAGGTGATTGTAAGCATCAACTTTTGGAGCAGCGATGAAAACGTAATCGCTCAATTCCATCTTTTCACCTGTTACGCCCGAGCGTTCGGTTACAAGTGCCTCGACGGTCAAATCGCCCACTTTCAACGCTTTCAAAGCATCGAGGTCAGCAGGTTTTTCGGCGATAGCGATGTCGAGAATACATTTAACCATATTCACAAAATCAGCATTTTTGGCTACGAAGTCAGTTTCGCATTTTACAGCGACGATGCAACCAAACCCACCTTCAGATTTTGCGAGCACACATCCTTCCGACGCTTCACGATCCGAACGTTTTGCAGCAATAGCTTGACCACGTTTACGAAGCAGATTTTTGGCTTCTTCGAAATCGCCATTTGCCTCTTCGAGAGCTTTTTTTACGTCCATCATACCTGCGCCGGTAATATCGCGCAATTTTTTAATATCTGTTAAAGTTACAGCCATAATATTTTTATTTTTATTGGTTAATACTTTTTATAAAAAGGCGCCACACAACACAGTTTCATCACGTGTCTGCGACGCCTTCGTGTCATCAATGAATCAAACTATTACTCTTCGGGCGCAGCCGGAGCCTCTTCGGTGCTGTCAACTTCCTTGACAGTACGTTTGGCGCGTGTGCGTCTTTCTTTGATTTCGGGCATTTCTTCGCCGCCTTCTTCTTCCGATTTTTCCAACTTGCGTTCTTGCATACCTTCTTTCAAGGCATCAACCATAGCAGTCAGAATAATTTCGATAGATTTGGTAGCGTCATCATTGGCAGGAATCACATAATCGATACCATTGGGGTTCGAATTCGTATCGACAATTCCGAAAACCGGGATGCCCAAACGTTGTGCTTCGGCTACCGCGATATTTTCTTTCATTACATCGACAACGAACAGTGCTGCCGGCAATTTGCTCAAATCGGCTATAGAACCCAAGTTTTTCTCCAACTTGGCACGTTGACGCATAATTTGCAGTTTCTCACGTTTCGACAAATTAGCGAAAGTGCCGTCGGTCGACATTTTGTCGATGGCATCCATTTTCTTGACAGCCTTACGAATGGTCGGGAAATTCGTCAGCATACCACCTGCCCAACGTTCGGTGATGTAAGGCATTCCAACTTCGGCAGCTTTTTCGGCCACCACTTGTTTGGCTTGTTTCTTGGTAGCGACAAACAGCACGCGTTTGCCCATGCGGGCAAAGTTTTTCATTGCTTCTGCGGCTTCGTCAATTTTAGCGACCGTTTTGTGCAGGTCGATAATGTGAATTCCGTTGCGCTCCATGAATATGTAAGGAGCCATAGCCGGATTCCATTTGCGTTTGAGGTGTCCGAAATGAGCACCTGCATCCAACAATTCTTGAAAATTTGTTCTTGGCATTGTGTTTTTGTTTTTTGTTTACCTTCTTTTTTACTTTTTGTCAAGCAATCATCAAGTAGTTGCACAAGGCAAGTCTAAATGATTTAGATACTAAACAAGATATATCGTAGATTTGCGGGTAGCGACGCATGGCCGCTCCCACAAACAGCGATGCATGCAAATTAACGTTTGGAGAATTGGAAACGTTTGCGTGCTTTCGGGCGACCCGGTTTTTTGCGTTCCACTTCGCGCGAATCGCGTGTCAGGAAACCGGCTTGTTTCAAAGCGGTTTTGTCTTCGGCATTGATTTTTACCAACGCACGAGCGATAGCCAAGCGCAAAGCCTCGGCTTGTCCTTTGAAACCGCCACCAACGAGATTAACACGAACGTCGTATTTTTCGGCAACATCCAATTTGTTCAGCGGTTGTTTAACCACATACTGAAGCATGGCCGACGGAAAATATGTTTCCAAATCGCGTTTATTGATAACGATTTTACCGCTCCCCGGAGCAACGAATACGCGAGCAACTGCCGCTTTTCTTCTTCCTACTGCATTTACTACTTCCATATTCGAAATCATTTAATTAAATTTAAGTCTATTACTTTAGGTGTTTGAGCCTCGTGCGGATGTTCGGCACCGGCATACACATGCAGGTTGTCCATCAGTTTGGCTGCCAATTTATTTTTTGGCAACATACCTTTAACAACTTTTTCGACCAAGCGTACAGGGCTTTGCGCAAAAATGTCGGCAGGGCTCTGCGAACGTTGTCCGCCCGGATACAACGAATAGGTCAGATACTCGCGATCCGTCCATTTCTTACCGGTCAAGCGCACTTTGTCGGCATTGATGATAATAACATTGTCGCCACAATCGACATGAGGCGTAAAATTGGGTTTGTATTTACCTCGTAGCAATTTTGCAACTTTCGAGGCCATGCGACCGAGTACCATATCGGTAGCATCTACCAGCACCCATTCTTTGTTTACAGTAGCCGAATTGGCCGAAACTGTTTTGAAACTTAATGTATCCACAATTATTTTTGTTTTTGAAATTTCACATTGCTATTCTCTGCCGTTCCATGACTCTGATTTTGTGCGGGCTAATTCACACTTATCAAGGCTGAACCGGCCGAAAAACGCGCTTTCTAAAATTTGGATAATATTTGGGACTGCAAAGGTACAACTTTTTTTATTGATAAGCAAGCGTTTTTTCGATTTTTTCAAGAAAACTTTTTGAACAAAAAAACAAGCTGTTGCATTGAGACAACAGCCTATATATATAATATGGTGTACCGATACCTATTTGATATATCCCATAAACTTCATGATGTAGAGATAGACGGCTGCAAGTACGGCACCTCCCATGACGGCCAAGACAAGCAACACCGACAATTTAGGGGCGACGGCACGTTCTGCAGTATATGCGGGATCGATTACACGCGCCGTTTCGATGGTCGAAGCCAATTGCATCTGGGTCATTTCGCGTTGTTTGAGCAATGTCAGATAAACAGCTTGTTTCAATTCGCGTTCACGCGCAAGGGACACATATTCCCGCTCGACAGTCGGCACTGCGTTAATTTGCGTGGTAAATTCGCGATTTTTTGCCATTAAATCTTGTTTTGTGATTTGAATGCTTTTTTTGACATTGGTAATGGTTTGCAAAATATTGCCGCGCATCATGCGGATTTCCGCCAGCATCTGTTCTGCAACAGGGTTGACTTCGGTTGTCGAACGACTGATGCGCGAATATTTCATTACCAGCGTATTATATGAAGTCATCATATTACCTAGCGTTTCGTCCTGCACGCCGGTATTATTCGGTATCAAGTCGGTATCGGCGGCATCTTGCAAATAGTTTTCGACAAACGACACCAAATTATATTGTAAATCGGCAGCAGCAATGCGCTTTTCGTAGTCGCTGGCCGTTTCGATATAAAGTTGCGCCTGTGTACTAATATCTGCAATATTGCGCCCTTTTTTATAAGTTTCAAGATTTATTTCTGCCTGTTGCAACTCATCCGAAATAAGCGCCAAACGGTCGGTAAGAAAATCGAACGTTTCGGTTTGCAATTTATTTTTATCGGCCAATTCGCCTCTGTTATACAATTCAATAATTTTGCTAAGCAACGCTTCGTTTTTGCGCGGATTAGACGATGTGTACGAAAGCGAAATAGTATTGGCTTTTTTATTTGTTTGCGCCACAATTATTTTTTTTGACAACGCATCAATTTGGTTTTTCTCACTATTCAGGTCGAAACGCACGGTATAAGTGGTTGCATCGGGATCGGCGAATGTTGGAATCTTTTGGGGATTTTCGACAAAGCGAAATACGCCCCATGGAGTTTCGACTGATTCGGCCAACGAGGGCACAGTGCATTTGAAACGTTCAGTATTATCCAGCACGACACGTTTGAACTTCAAGCGGTACGTGCCATCGCTTTTTTTTGTCACATCGATACGCAATGCACCACGCATAGTTGCCTCAAATCCATCAGGACTGATGACCGTCAACGGCGATTCGTCAAATTGTTCGATATAACGTAATTTCACCTTACGATATACGGTCGTGCGCAAGCCAAGTTCGTTAATCACCTGCGACAATAATTGACGCGAGCGAATAATTTCGATTTCGTTGTCGATTTGACGCCCGCCGCCCAAACCAAAATCGGCTGCCGAGAAACCGGCAATAGAGATATTGTTCAATGCGCTACTACTATCGCTACGCAACATGATAGTTGCATTAGTCGCATACTGCCGTGCCGTACACAGATAATAGACCGACACCAATGCCACGCATATCGCGATAGCAATAGCGAACACATACCACTTACGCAAGACAAAGAGCAACAAGGCCTTGATATCAATTTCCGCATTTGCGTTTTGAATTGTATTCTCGTTCTCCATAATTTATTTACTTATTGATAATTGCGACAATAACAGTTGCCATAGAGCAGACGGTGGACACTGCACTCAAATACATCGACACATTTGTCGATGCCGCATGGTCTAACCGTGTGCGGTTGGGTTCGACATACAAAACATCATTCTGCTGCAAGTAATAATACGGCGACGAAAGCAAATCTGTCGAATTGAGGTCGATGCGCACAAAATCTTTAGTTCCTCCTGCATTTTCGCGAATCAGCATCACATTATCGCGACGCCCATACACCGTCATATCGCCGGCCAATCCCAATGCTTCCATCAGTGTGATGCGTTCGTTGCTGATGGTGTACGACCCCGGACGAGCCACTTCGCCAAGTACCGTCACTTTGTAGTTCAGAAATTGAATATTGACGATAGGGTCTTCGAGATATGTTTTGAGTTGCGTAACCAACAAGGCGATGGCTTCCGATTTTTTCATGCCGCCGACTTTTATCTTACCCAAAATCGGGAATGTGATATATCCCTCAATGTCAACCAAATACGGTTGGAAAGTGGGTGTTTGATAGAGTTTGTCGGTGCCTGGCGACATATATGCCACAACCGGTAAATTGAACGGTGCGACAACCTCGGGGTCGGGACCCGACACCGTGATAGCCAACATATCGTCGGGGCAGATGCGTGCTTCGTGCTGTACGGCGCCCACTACCGCTTCCGACGACTCCAACCCTTGAAAATAAGGTACTTTTTTGTGCATCGAGCATGATGTCGCCAACATAGCCACCAACACAATCGGTATAAAACGTTTAATCTTCATATTGTTAACGATTTCCATATTGTTTTTCGTAATATTCCTGATAGGCACCGCTTGTGATGCGTTCGACCCAAGTTTCGTTGGCCAAATACCAATCAACAGTTTTTTCGAGCCCTTCTTCGAACTGCAACGAGGGATGCCACCCTAATTCGCGTTGCAATTTCGTCGAGTCAATAGCATAACGCAAGTCGTGTCCGGCACGGTCGGTAACGAATGTAATCAACTTCGCGGATGTGCCGTTCGGACGACCAAGTTTTACATCCATAATACGGCACAGCAAACGAATCAAATCAATATTTGTCCACTCGTTGTTTCCACCTATATTATATGTGTCGCCATTTTTCCCTTTATGAAAGATAACATCAATGGCACGCGCATGATCGTCCACATAGAGCCAATCGCGCACGTTTTCGCCTTTGCCGTAAATCGGAATCGGGCGATTGTGTTTGATGTTGTTGATAGCCAACGGAATCAATTTTTCGGGGAAATGATGCGAGCCGTAATTGTTTGAACAATTGGAAACGACCACCGGCAAACCGTATGTGTCGTGGTAGGCGCGAACAAAATGGTCACTCGAAGCCTTGCTGGCAGAATAAGGCGAATGCGGTGCATATTTTGTTTGTTCGGTAAAAAATGTCCCATCTTTTTCGAGTGCGCCGTACACTTCGTCAGTGGATATATGATAAAAACGTTTCCCATCGTAATTGCCTTGCCATAAATTTTTGGCTGCTTGCAACAAGTTGCACGTTCCCATCACATTGGTGCGGATAAATGCAAACGGATCGGTAATCGAACGATCGACATGCGACTCAGCCGCGAGATGAATCACGCCATCGGGGCGATAGGTGGTGAACACTTCGGTAATTTTGGCGAAATCGGTAATATCGGCTTTGACAAACGTATAATTCGGTTTATCGGCCACGTCCGTTAAATTCTCGAGATTGCCGGCATACGTCAGTGCATCCAAATTGACAATGTGGTAATCGGGGTATTTGTTTACAAACAACCGTACCACATGCGAACCAATAAATCCGGCGCCGCCGGTAATAATAATTGTTCTCATCTTTACAACACAAATTGGGATTGCAAAGATAACTCTTTTTATCTAATTCTACAATATCTATTAGCAACAAACACCAACAATCCGCTTTTTTTTGCAAAAAAAGCAACATAATATTGTCTGAATCAAAAAAAAGCAGTAACTTTGCGCCGCTTTTCGTGCAAAAGCAATTATTATTAACTAATAAAAAACATTACAAATGGCAACTAAAATTAGATTGCAAAGACACGGTCACAAAGGTTACGCTTACTATCACATCGTTGTAGCCGACAGCCGTGCGCCACGCGATGGCAGAATTATCGAACGTATCGGTTCGTACAACCCGAACACCAATCCCGCTACAGTAGAGCTCAATTTTGAGCGTGCGTTGTATTGGGTAAATGTAGGCGCTCAACCAACCGACACCGCCCGCAACCTTTTGTCGGGTGAAGGCGTATTGTTGATGAAGCACCTGCAAGGCGGTGTCAAAAAAGGCGCTTTTGACGAAGCGGCTGCTCAACAAAAATTTGAAGCTTGGAAAGCGGAACGTGCTCACGCCGCAGAGAACATCAAAGCTGCCGATGCCTCGAAACAGGCAGAAGTTGCAAAACAACGTTTGGAAGCCGAGCGCGAAATCAACAAAGCTAAAGCTGCCGAGTTGGCTAAGAAGAAAGCAGAAGCTTTGGAGGCTGAAGCTGCTGCAGCTGCAGCCGAATTGGCTGCCGAAGCACCGGCCGAAAGCGAAGTGCCGGCTGCGGAATAACCGACACGAATCATGTTTTCGATAAAAAAGTCCGGCAACGGGCTTTTTTTATTGAAAACAAAAACGTATATTTGTAGCACTACACAAACGGCATCACCCATATCGCACCGCACCATTCGAAATACGCACACGAAATAGGCGACACCTTGTGGCTTATGGTTTTACAAGGGCTCAATTATCTTGCGCCTTTGCTTGTATGGCCATATTTGATGCAGGTGTTAGGCGCCGAACAGTTCGGTTACATAGGTTTTGCGATGGCCGTAAACCAATATTTGATGATACTTGTGGATTTTGGTTTTAATTTCAGCGTAACAAAACAAATTGCGCTTGCCAAAGAGAGTCAAGCAAATATCAATCGTTTATTTTCTGAAACTATTGTGGCGAAATTACTGCTTTTGGCCGGGGCTTTTGTGTTGTTATTGATTCTTATTACAATACCACAATTCAGAATCTACGCCAAAGTATCGTTGATACTTTTTTCGATGGTGATTTGCAATGCACTGACCTTTGTTTGGTTGTTTCAAGGATTAGGGAAAATACGCCTCGTATCAATTATCAATTGCGTATCGAAAATCGCGATTTTGCCACTCACTTTTGTGTTTGTACACACCGCCGACGACGTACTCGTTGCGGCTTATATTCTTGGCGGTGTTTACGTCGTATCAGCCATTCTATCGTTGAGTTTGGTTAAATTACAGCATTTAGCGACTTTAGTTGCCATAAAATTTGCGGCTGTCAAATCCATACTCAAAGATAGTTTCCCGATATTCATCTCGAATGCAGCAAGTAGCATTTACGCTATGCTTTTTGTAGTCATTTTGGGCTATTTTGCAACACCCGATGAAGTGGGGAAATATGCTGCTGCCGAAAAAATGATGCGTATTGCGTGCTACGCCATTTGGGTTCCTGTATCACAGGCCTTTTTCCCGAAATTATGTCAAACAGCCGACCAAAATCGTGCGGAAGTTTTCCGTACAATACGTGTACTTTGTGTGATTATGATCACCATCATGATGCTTGTGTGGTGTGTCTTGTTTTTCTTTGCCCAGCCATTAGCCACATGGCTCGGACGTGGTTATGCAGGTTTTGCACCAATAGCCAAGATTCTGGCCATTGTACCGTTGTTCGTGACAGTGGGCGGTGTGGCCGGTCAACTCGGACTCCTAACCATAGGCAATGAGCGCGACAAAAAACATTATCAAAATGTTTATTTGGCTGCCGCCGGTCTATCCGTGGTACTTACATTTGCATTAGTTCCACATTTTCAAGCAGTTGGTGCAAGCATAGCCTTATTATTGACCGAATGCTTCGTTTGTGTAGGTATGCTGTCGTTTTATTTAAAGTACAAAGAATGAATTACTTGTCGCTCATATTGTGGATTATGACGTTTTTTGTTTTTGCTGAATTTATTTTTAGCAAAAACGACCGCATTTGTCGCCAAATTTACAATCTGGCATTTTTTGTACTAGTATTCATGGTTGGCATTCGCTACTATTATGGTCCCGATATAGCACATTATGTACCCTTTTATAATGATTTACCTAATGTGTGGTTGGTACTCACAAGGCAATATGCTTCCGGATTTGAATACGGCTTCGATGTTTTTTGTAGTGCAGTAAAATCTTGTGGTTTCTCATTTTGGTGGTGCACTTTGTTTATTACACTTATCTATTATTCCGCCATTTGGATTCTATTTAAAAAACTAACGAAATTTCGGACATTTGCACTTTTTGCACTGATTCTACTCGATTACAATTTACCCTTACACGAATTACGCCAATGTTTATCTGTTTCGTTTTTTATTTTTGCATATTTGCTGTATCAAAAACGCAAGCATTTGGGTTGCCTCGTTTGTGCCATAATTTGCGGTTTAATGCACAAATCAGGTTTTATAATTTGCGCATGCACCATACTCTTTATGCTCTTTTGGCATACGAGAATAGACAAACGCGCCTACATCACTCTGGCCATACTCCTATGCGCCATGCTGATAATTCCACTATCGAATATAGGCGAAACGATTTTTACCAAACTAACCATTTCGCGCAGTATAAATGAATCAATTCTACATCATTTGCAATTAGGTAAAAATTTGCAAACAATATTTCCCATATATTTTTTAGGCATCCTCTGTTTGGCCTATTATAGCAATTTCACGGCTAACGATAAACATTCCCATTGGATGATGTGGATTTGCATCGCAGTAATTGTATTTGTGTATCAATATTGGTATTTGCTCAATCGGTTACGGTCGTTTTTCTTACCATTTATTATCGTATACATGCAACGCGAAATTGCCGAGAGCAAAATTACCGACGCCATACCGCGACAAATTTTTGCAACTATTTTTATGCTTTACGCTATTGTGTTTAATTACAACAATAACATTCGCGCAGACTATGCGCAAAGCCACACATTTGACACTGTAACCATTTTTGATTTAATAAATAACGACACAGAACTATTACAAAAACATCAGCTTGAAGAAGCAAGCCTATATTGGAACCACGACATTGATTTTGCCATGGAAAGAACAAAATGATAGATATTTTACTTGCGACATATAACGGCGAACAATTTTTGACAGAGCAACTTGAGTCTATTTTGGCACAAACTTACCAAAATTGGCAACTTTTTGTACGCGACGATGGTTCTACCGATGCTACACTTGACATTTTGCAGAAATATGCAGAAATGTATCCGCAAAAAATAATTATATACAAGGACAACTTGCACAATCTTGGTGCGAAGCATTCGTTCGAACAACTTTTGGTTAAGTGTGCACACAATCAATACACAATGTTTTGCGACCAAGATGATGTATGGCTACCCAACAAAATCGAACTCTTTATACAAAAAATGCACGAAGTCGAAGTTCGATTTGCAAATTTACCCTTGGTCGTACACGGCGACATGATTGTTGTAGACAAAGATTTGAATTCTATACATCATTCATTTTGGCAATATTCTCATATTCGTCCCGAAATATTAGACGACAAACTTTATTTTTTAGCCATTTGCAATACTATAACCGGTTGTTCGTGTTTATTTAATAGAAAGGCTAAACAATACATGCTTCCAATCAGTACACAGGCTTATATGCACGATGCATGGCTTGGTTTAACAACTCTGAAAAATAAAGGTAGAATAATACCTATTTTTGAACCCACCATGCTCTATCGTCAGCATAACACAAATACACTTGGTGCCGTAGATTACAAAAAAATACGTTTCAATTTCGCTTTTAAGAAAAAAATGGCCAAACAAGTTTATCACCAAGCGAAAGATATTGTATTTAAGAATAAACTTGAATTTTGGTTCTACAAAATGACTTATTTTGTTTATCGACAAATAAGAATACGATGAACTCTGTTTGCATGGCTACATATAACGGCGAAAAATTCATCGCCGAACAGTTAACCTCGATTCTCAGCCAAATCGCACCTGACGACGAAGTAATCATCTCCGACGACGGTTCCACCGATAACACCTGCGCCATTATAGAATCGTTTGGCGACAAACGTATCACGTTGCTACACAACAATGCGCACAACTTCAAAAGCAATTTCATCAATGCACTACAACACGCTTGCGGAAAATATATTTTTCTATCGGACCAAGACGATGTTTGGTTGCCCAATAAATACGATATTTGCTGCCAATATTTAACGCAATACGATTTGGTAATTACGGATAGTATTATCACCAATGACATATTAGATACACTCCAACCTTCATTTTTCAATTTCTACCATTCAGGGAAAGGAATCTTGAAAAACATCCTATTTCATACCTATTTTGGCGCTTGCATGGCCTTCCGACGCGAAATTTTGCCTTTTGCCATCCCGATGCCAAACACACCAGAAATAGCACACGACAATTGGATAGGATTAGTAGCCGAAATAGTAGGCAAAGTATATTTCATACCACAACCATTACTGCTCTATCGACGTCATTCGCAAGCGCTGACCAATCTCAACGAAACGCTTCTAAAACGCAGTAAACGCAGTCTGTGGATGAAATTGTGGAGCCGCATAGTAGTACTATTCCATGTCTGTCGTTTCTATCTCACTTTCAAAGTTGGCAAATTCAAATAATTTTTGTATTTTTGCAAACTTTATCACGCTATTATGATTGACCAATTAGTTTCGATAATAACACCCTTGTATAACGGCGAACGTTTTATCGGCGAAACCATTGAAAGTGTATTGTCCCAAACGTATTCGCAATGGGAGATGTTGGTTATCAATGATGGGTCAACCGACAATAGTCCTCAAATAGTTGAGCAATACGCCGCCAAAGATTCCCGCATCAAACTATTCCATCAAGCAAATCATGGGTCGGCAGCAGCACGCAACAATGGCATACGACGTGCCCAAGGACGTTATATCGCATTGCTTGATGCCGATGATTTATGGGAACCAATATTTCTCGAAGAACAATTAAAATTGCTGCAAAACACATTGGGCGCTCTGTTGGTATGCGCCGCCCACAAACGCGTCGACGAATACGGTAACGAATGCCTGCAACCATTCGTAGCGCCGCGCGAAGTCCATTACAAAGACCTCTTAAAAACATGTTCAATCACTTGTTTAACAGGACTATACGACACGCACGCTTTCGGAAAAGTATATTTACACGAAGAATTGATCAGTTTGCGCGACGATTACGCCTATTGGTTGGAAATCATTCACAAAGTTGATGTCGTGTATGCTAATCCAAAAATTTTAGGCTCATACCGCATCATGAACAGTTCTATTTCGCACAACAAACACAAAGTCATCATACCACAATTCAAAGTATATTACAAATTTGAGCATCTCGGTTTTTGGCATAGTTTGTATTACACTTTCTGTTGGGCGTGGAACGGTTATAAAAAATATCGCAAATGAACTCCTCTGAGCAAAAATATGATTTTTTGATTGTTGGCAGTGGGTTGTTTGGTGCTGTATTTGCGCAACAAGCCATCGAACATGGCAAATCATGTCTCGTCATAGACAAACGCGCACACCTTGGCGGTAACCTTTATTGCGAAGAAATCGAAAATATTCCGGTACATCGTTACGGAGCGCACATATTCCACACCAACGATACCGACGTATGGAATTACCTAAACCGATTTGTACATTTCAATCGGTACACCAACAGCCCTTTGGCATCATACAATGGTGAATTGTACAATCTGCCGTTTAACATGAACACATTCCACCAACTATGGGGAATAATCACACCACAAGAAGCCAAAGCAAAAATCCTTGAACAATGTCGCCCATACATAGGTACAACACCAACAAATTTAGAAGAACAAGCTTTACAATTGGTCGGCCACGACATTTACGAAAAACTGATAAAAGGATATACCGAAAAACAATGGGGGCGCAAAGCCACCGAATTACCAAGTTTTATCATTAAGCGGTTACCGTTGCGTTTCACTTACGACAACAACTATTTCAACGATGCGTACCAAGGCATCCCCATAGAAGGATACAACAATTTGATAAACAACTTGTTAACAAATTGCGACATACAACTTGGTATTGATTTCTTGGAGCATCGCGAACTGGCCAGCACGGCAAAAACCGTAGTCTATACCGGTATGCTCGACGCCTATTTCGACTATCGTTTCGGTCACCTCGCCTACCGCAGTTTGCGATTCGAGACAAAAGTACTCGACACCGACAATTTTCAAGGTAACGCCGTAGTCAATTACACCGCCGCTGAAGTACCTTACACCCGCATCATCGAGCACAAACATTTTGTAAATGCACAGCAAGCAAAAACTGTCATCACCTACGAATATCCGCAAGAATGGGACGCATCAAAAGAAGCTTATTATCCCATAAACGACACAGAAAACGAGAAACTTGCCAATCAATATAGACAATTAGCCCAGACAGAAAACAATGTCATTTTCGGCGGGCGATTGGCCGATTATCGTTATTACGACATGGATAAAATAGTCCGCGCCGCACTTGATACTGCGCACAGAACTTTCGACAAACACTCACACACATGTTGAACATCTCCATCGTCCTATATAACACACCGTTCGACCAAGTAGCACAACTGGTAAAAACACTACGCCAAAATGCCTTGGTACGCACTATTTCCCTTATTGACAATTCGCCGACACGCGACGAGCGGTTCGCAACACTACCCGTACGCTACGAATTCAACAACAAAAACATCGGTTACGGTGCCGCTCACAACCGCGCCCTACGCGAAACCCTTAAAAGCGATACGCCCTATCATTTGGTCATCAATCCCGACATCACATTAGATAGCGCCATCTTTGACGACATTATTGCATTCATGGAAAACAACAAAGATGTCGGTGCACTTATGCCAAAAGTATATTATCCCGACGGCAAACTGCAATATCTCTGCAAACTGATACCGACCCCATGGAATTTGTTTAGTCGGCGTTTTTTGCCTAAAAAAATGACACAGCGAAGCAAAGAACGTTTCGAATTACGCAACTTCGACTATAATCAGATTGCCGAAATTCCTTATTTGTCAGGCTGTTTCATGTTGCTACGCTGCGACACACTACGCACAACCGGCTTGTTTGACGAACGTTTTTTTATGTACCCGGAAGACATTGATCTGACACGACGCATCATACACCACCACTGGCGCACAATTTTCTATCCAAAAGTCAGTATAATCCACTATCACGAGCAGGGTTCGTATAAAAACAAGCACTTACTTATAATACACATTATCAATATGATACGTTACTTCAACAAGTGGGGCTGGGTTCGTGACACTAAACGCACCGCCATCAACAAACAAACTTTAACACACTTAAATCTCAAATAATACCATGGACAATTTTCTAAACTTTTTCGGCGAATTCGATTTGATGCAAATAGCCAGCGCATTCATTGTGTTGTTCGCCATCATAGACATTTTAGGGTCTATTCCCATCATCTTGAATCTGAAACGACAAGGCGTAGACGTAAAACCGTTGCAAACAAGTAGCGTATCGCTCGCCATCATGCTGTTATTCCTTTTCGCCGGCGATTGGATTCTGCAACTCTTCAACGTCGATATTCGCTCATTTGCCGTTGCCGGTGCCCTTATCATTTTTTTGATGGCACTCGAAATGGTATTGGACGTTGTCATATTCAAAAACACAGGTCCATCGGGCAGCGCCGCCATCGTGCCTTTGGCTTTCCCTTTAGTAGCCGGACCGGGAGCTTTCACAGCCTTACTTTCGCTACGCGCCGAATATGCCACCATCAACATCGTCATCGCTTTGTGTCTCAATCTTTTATGGGTATATGTAGTACTACGATTGACATCCAAAATTGAAAAAGTATTGGGCGAAGGCGGTATTTACATTCTGCGTAAATTCTTCGGTATCATTTTGTTGGCTATTGCCGTGAAACTTTTTGTCGAAAATCTCGACTTCCTGATTACCGCCACGCGAAAATAGACAGACCGACAACCATGATTGTAATTTTGCCAACGGCTTATTTGGCGCCGGTGTCATATTATTATTATTTAATCAACTTTGACACCGTGGTCGAGCAACACGAACACTATCGCAAACAAACCCTTGCCAACCATTGCCATATAGCCACTGCCCACGGCATTGATACCTTGACTATACCCGTCGAGCACACCAATCATACTCCCACGCACGATGTACGCATATCGTTCCATCACGATTGGCAGACACTGCATTGGCGCGCCTTGGAAGCCGCATACAACGCATCGCCGTTTTTCGACTATTACAAAGACGATTTGAAACCGTTCTACGAACAACCAACCGACAATCTGTTACGATGGAACACACAACTGCAAAACAAAATACTCGAATTGCTCGGATTCGACATAAAACACTCGTTTACAAACACTTATAAAAAAGAATACGACAACAACGCAATTGATTTACGAGATGCATTCACGACAAAAAAAAATGTTGTAACTTTGCAGCCCGATTACGTGCTCAAACCCTACTACCAAGTCTTTGAACAAAAATTCGGTTTTTTGCCCGATTTAAGTATCATCGACCTGCTATTCAATATGGGTAACGAAGCACGCCTAATTCTGAAAACAGCATGAATACACCGAACATCGATTGGGAAAGCATTGGTTTCAACTATGTGGGCACCGATTTCAACGTACGTTGCTCCTACAAAAACGGTGCGTGGGGAAAGTTGCGCATCTGCGACTCACCCAATATCAATATCTCCATCGCCTCATCGTGCCTGCACTATGGGCAAGAAGCATTCGAAGGCATCAAAGCATTCCGCGGTCATGACGGGAAAATTCGCATCTTCCGATTCGAAGAAAATGCACGAAGGCTACAATCGTCGTGCGACGGTTTAGTCATGCCGCAAGTACCGACCGAGCTTTTCGCCGAAGCCGTCATACAAGCCGTCAAACTCAACGAGCGATTCATTCCTCCTTACGAATCGGGCGCAACGCTCTACATCCGGCCACTCATTATCGGTGTAGGACATCTGCTGGGAGTTCGACCCGCTGCCGAATACGAATTTATTGTGTTCACGTCACCTATCAGTTCGTATTTCAAAAGCGGTTTCAGTGCCACCAAAGCAGGCATATTGCGTGGTTACGACCGTTCGGCACCACTCGGCACAGGTTGCTACAAAGTAGGCGGCAACTACGCATCGGGCATGCGCGCCGGCGTGCGCATACACGAATTAGGTTATTCGTCCATTATCTACCTCGACCCGAAAGAAAAAAAATTTATCGACGAATGCGGCGCCGCCAACTTTTTCGGCATACGCGGCGATACCTACATCACCCCGAAATCGCACTCCATACTGCCATCAATCACCAACAATAGTTTAATGCAACTCTGTCGCGACTTCGGTTGGACTGTGGAACAACGCCCTATCCCAATTGACGAATTGAGCACACTCGACGAAGCCGCCTCGTGCGGAACAGCCGCCGTAGTGTGTCCTATCTCTCAAATCGACGACATCGACACCGGCGCCAAATACATCATTTCCAAAGACGGCCACCCCGGCCCCAAATGCACCCGCTTATACAACCACCTGCGCGACATACAATACGGCCGCGCCGACGACACACATGGTTGGAACACTATTATATAAAGCAAAATAGACTATTTGGCACAATTTTTGCCATTATGTTGAAAAAAAAACACCAAAAAACAATGCATATTTCAAGAAAAAATAGTACTTTTGCAATCCCAAAAACAGAAAAATAGTTATTCACTTTTTATAAACACAAAACATTATGATTAAATTAGGTATTAACGGTTTCGGCCGCATCGGCCGCATGGTGTTCCGCGCCGCTGTCGAAAACTTCGGCAACGACATCCAAGTTGTAGGTATCAACGACCTGTTGGACGCTGACTATTTGGCTTACATGCTGAAATACGACTCGGTTCACGGCATTTTCAACCACGACATCCAAGTTGAAGGCAACTACATGATTGTCGATGGTAACAAAATTCAAATTTTCGCCGAAAAAGACCCCTCGCAAATCACATGGGGCGCTTTGAACGTTGACGTTGTTGTTGAATCGACCGGTTTCTTCCTGACCGAGGAATTGGCTTCGGCTCACTTGCAAGCAGGTGCGAAAAAAGTCATCATGTCGGCTCCGTCGAAAGACGCTACCCCGATGTTTGTTTATGGTGTAAACCACAACACATACGCCGGACAAAAAATCATTTCGAACGCAAGTTGCACCACCAACTGCTTGGCTCCTATCTCGAAAGTGCTGAATGACAAATTTGGCATCGTTCGCGGTTTGATGACCACAGTTCACGCTGCAACAGCCACACAAAAAACCGTTGACGGCCCGTCGAAAAAAGATTGGCGCGGTGGTCGCGGCATTTTGGAAAACATCATCCCGTCATCGACAGGTGCTGCCAAAGCCGTAGGCAAAGTATTGCCCGAATTGAACGGTAAACTGACCGGCATGTCGCTCCGCGTTCCTACGTCGGACGTATCGTTTGTTGACTTGACCTGCGAATTGGCCAAAGAAACTTCGTACGAAGACATCTGCAAAGCCATGAAAGAGGCTTCGGAAGGTGAACTGAAAGGTGTACTCGGTTACACGGAAGACGCTGTAGTTTCGACCGATTTCCGCAACGATGCTCGCACTTCCATCTTCGATGTAAAAGCCGGTATTCAACTCGACAAAACGTTCGTTAAAGTGTGCGCTTGGTACGACAACGAATGGGGCTATTCGAACAAAGTGCTCGAGATGGCTCGCGTTATCTGCAAATAATCAAGCACAAACTGCAAGAAAAACTCATTCTCAAACATTTGGGAATGAGTTTTTTTGTATCTTTGTCAATCATCACTATTACGCGACAACCCATTGCTACAAACAATAAATAAGCGATTTGTGCGTTATTAAAAAAAATGACATCGCATTACAATAGCAATCGAAACCGCCAACGTGCGAAATACATCTGTGCCGACATTCTATCGGCATGGTGTGTATGGCTTTTGTTTTTATTATTTCGCTGGATGGTTTACGATGGTCGCGTATTCGGTTATGACGAGATTTTAATTCCAGCATTCAATTTTTACACGCCACTGATACTCTATCCGTTAGGATGTCTCGTTATACATTATTTATCAGGATTCTACATGCGTCCCTATAGACGCACACCAACCAACGACATAGTAACCACCGGCATGGCATCTGCCATTATTGCGTTGATTGCATTTTTTATCATCGTATTAGACGATGAAGTAACTAGTTACTATCGTTATTACTATTCGTTATTAGTACTATTTGTGCTACAATTTGTACTATCGTACGTATTTCGTCTTGGCATTACGCTAAACACACGTCGCGCCATACGTCGCGGACAAATAGTATATAACACCGTCATCATCGGTACCGGTGTACAAGCATTGCGCATTGCCCATGATTTTCTCCACAACAAAGACGGAAAACGAGTTATCGGATTCATTACACCAACCACCGATGTTTCCTCCCATACCAACATACAACCAATACTAGGGAATATCAACGACATGCCTATCCTAAAGCAACAATATAATATCAATACCGCCATTGTCGCTATAGATTCCGACAACGATAACAATACAGAATTATACAAAATTATCGAGCAATTATATCCGCTAAACATTGAAATTCAATTTGTACCTCGCATCAACGAAATACTGACAGGCAAAATTCGCATCAACAACTTGTCAGACCCTACATTAATGTCGATAACCGATCATACGATGAGCGATTGTGAACTCAGCATTAAGCGCGCTTTCGACATAATTGTATCACTGATTGCCCTCGTTATTACGTCACCACTCTGGTTATTGTGCGCCATCTGTATTAAATGCACATCGCCCGGCCCCATACTATACAAACAAGAACGTATTGGGCTGCATGGACGCACATTTAGGATAATCAAATTTCGCACAATGTATATCAATTCGGAGAAATATGATGTACCGCAGTTAAGTTCGCCACACGACAAACGAACCACTTCTGTCGGATATTGGTTACGCAAATATCGTTTAGACGAAATACCACAATTTTGGAACATTCTCAAAGGTGAAATGAGCATAGTTGGGCCACGTCCGGAACGTAAATTTTACATCGACAAGATTATGCAACGTGCGCCATATTATTGTTTAATTTACCGCATCCGACCGGGACTTACCTCATGGGGACCTATAAAAGTAGGTTACACGGATACCTTAGATAAAATGATCGACCGATTGAACTATGACATCATCTACTTGGACAATATGAGTTTGAAAATAGACCTTAAAATTCTGTTTTTTACAATCGGCGTCATTATCAATGGTAAAGGACAATAATTTTTTTATGTAAACAAGTCTTCAGTAACACCATAATTTTAGTTTTTTTTGTATCTTTGCAGTCGAATTGTAAACGGACGTTTCGACGTATTTTCTTGATTAAATTCTTCACGGCTTCGCGCCTTTTCTGTAGGGTTTTACACGCCAACATTGGCAACTGACAAGAATTTTCGAGCCAATACTTAGCAACGTGTACAAACCGATAACGACATGATAAATTTTGAAGATTTGGGACTTCGTCCCGAAATCCTGACGGCTATAACCGAACTCGGTTACGAATCGCCAATGCCGATTCAGGAGCAAGTGATTCCGTTTCTATTGGAAAAAGAAGGCGATTTAGTAGCATTAGCGCAAACCGGCACAGGGAAAACTGCAGCTTTCGGTCTACCTCTGCTCACAAAAATCGACACTACAAACCAACAGATTCAGGCACTGATCCTATCGCCGACACGCGAACTTTGTATCCAAATAGCCAACGATTTGAAACACTATGCCGCCCACATGAACAATACAAAAATCGTTCCTGTGTATGGCGGCGAAAATATCGTAACCCAATACAAACAGCTCGACATTCAGCCCCAAATTTTAGTTGCCACTCCGGGACGTCTCATCGACCTAAACAAACGTGGTAAAGTGCATTTGGAGAACGTGCGTTACTTAATACTCGACGAAGCCGACGAAATGCTCGATATGGGTTTCAAGGAGGATTTGGAAACCATTTTGCAGGCCGTACCAACCGAGCGACGCACGTTGTTATTTTCGGCCACCATGCCCAACGAGATTGCACGCATAGCCAAACACTACATGACTGATGCCACCGAAATAGCTGTTGGCACACGCAACGCCGGCGCCGATAATGTCGATCACATCTACTACATGGTGCAGGCTAAACAGCGTTACCTCGCGCTGAAACGCATCGTCGATATGAACCCCGACATTTATGCCATCGTATTCTGCCGTACACGTCAAGAGACAAAAGAGGTGGCCGAAAAACTGATGGCCGACGGCTACAATGCCGACGCATTGCACGGCGACCTTAGTCAAGCGCAACGCGATACCGTAATGAACAAATTCCGCATACGTCATTTGCAAATATTAGTTGCCACCGATGTTGCCGCACGTGGTCTTGACGTAAGCGACCTGACACATGTCATCAATTACAACCTGCCCGACGACGTCGAAGTGTACACTCACCGCAGCGGACGTACCGGACGAGCCGGCAAACGCGGCATATCTATCTCGATCGTCCACCAACGCGAACAACGCAAAATCCGAACCATCGAACACATCATCAAAAAGAAATTCGAACGCGCGCGCATTCCGTTAGGGATTGACATCTGCAAGCGACAACTATTTCATCTGATAGAGCGCATGGAACATGTGCAAGTCAACGACGAACAAATCGATCAATTTTTGCCACATGTATTCAAAAAATTAGATTATCTATCGAAAGAAGATGTAATACGACGTTTTGTATCGTTGGAATTTAATCGTTTTCTCGATTACTATCGCGATGCCGAAGATTTGAATCTGCCCGAAAAAACCGATAAAGAAATTACCACCAAAAGTAAAACCCGCGCACCAAAAAAACGCGGGCAGCGCGTACGCATGCTTATCAATTTGGGATTTCGTCAAAATGCTACGCCGCGCACCATACTCAGTGCTATCAACGAAATTACCAACGACCGCACCATCAGTATTGGCGACATTGAAATAGCCCAGCGTGGCACCTTTTTCGACGTATATGCCGACCAAGTAAACCAAGTTCTCGATGCGTTTGAAACACACGGTGGCAAACTAACAGTGGAAATTGTAGGCAAACGCGACACACAAGACAAGGCACCTTTCCGCCCCGATAAGCCACGTCGCAGTGGAAAATATCCCGACAAATTTGATAATCCAAAAGCGGCACAACGCTACGAAAATCGTCGGCGCAAGCAGCAAGACGACCGTCCTGTCAATCCCGACAAACCATGGCGAAAACGCCGTTAATTCATATCTGTCGGTAACAAAAAGTTCGCACACAAAGGTACGTCTTTTGTATTTTCAAAAAAAGCAGTATCTTTACACGGTTTTGGCATACACGCCTATAACCCAATGACATAAACCACATATTAACATTACGGTTATGAAGATACATCGTATTCCGCTTTTGATTCGCGTGTTGATGGCAATTGCGCTCGGCATTGTTTTTGGATTGTTCATTCCCGCTTGGGGAGTGCGCATATTTGCCACCTTCAATGCTTTATTCGATCAACTATTGCGGTTCCTTATTCCACTGATTATTTTAGGTTTGGTTACGCCGGCCATTGCCGATATCGGCAAAGGCGCCTCGCGCCTACTATTACTCACGGTTGGACTTGCATACATAGCGACCGTACTCTCCGGTATATTTGGATACGGTTGCAGCATACTCATATTCCCGCATATCATCCACACCACCGCATCAGGTGCGGTCGCCATGGGCGAAACGACTTTTCCTGCCTATTTCGAAGTGAATATTCCGCCACTGTTGGACGTGATGACCGCATTAGCCACCGCTTTTTTACTTGGTTTAGGTATTGCATATCTTGCGGGTAAAGCACATAATGTTAACGAAGAGAGAATGTTAAAGCGTCTTGCTCATGAATTTCAACAGATAGTAGTTTTAGCAATCCGTAAAGCAATCATTCCTTTGCTCCCGCTTTACATTTTCGGTGTATTTCTGAACATGACTGCCGCGGGCGGTGCACGCACGATATTACTCAATTTTGCCGAAGTCATCGGCGTACTGATAACCTTAACGCTGGTTATATTGCTTTTGCAATATCTGCTTGCCGGCGCAATTGTACAACGCAATCCGTTCCGTTTGCTTTGGACAATGTCGCCTGCTTATTTCACGGCATTGGGCTGTTGCAGTTCGGCTGCCACCATTCCCGTAACACTCAAACAGACTTTGAAAAATGGGGTAAACGAAGATGTGGCAAGTTTTGTCATACCACTCTGCGCCACCATACACATGAGCGGTTCAGTTGCAAAAATTACAGGTTGTGCCATTGCCATCATGCTGATGCAAGGCATACCGTTCGATGTATGGCAGATAGTAGGATTTATCCTTATGTTGAGCATCACCATGGTGGCAGCACCAGGCGTACCGGGTGGTGCTATAATGGCCTCGTTAGGTTTATTGGGCAGTATGTTGGGATTCACCGGCGAACAGCAAGCCCTGATGATTGCCATTTACATTGCCATAGACTCTTTCGGCACAGCCTGCAACGTGACAGGTGACGGTGCAATCGCATTGATAATCAACAAAATACAAAACAGAAGCAAAACACACTAAAGCAAAAAAAACACTTTTTTTATTACACCCTACAGACGTAGCGCATAATAAAAAAAGTTGTCGTGTGTTTTGTAACCGCTATTTTACTCCATCGGGCAAGGAAGGATATTAGAATAGCCGCCGTCGTTGTATAGATTCTGCATGGTAACTTTACGTGTCAAATCGGAAAACAGCGTTAGGATATAGTCGGCGCAGTCGTCCGCCGTAGCGTTACCCAACGGCGATACTTTATCTACATAGTTTATCATCTTATCCATACCTGCAATACCCTGTCCGGCCGTGGTCATGGTGGGCGACTGACTGACGGTGTTCACGCGCACGCCTTTCTCGCGTCCCATGATAAGCCCGAAATTGCGAGTGATAGATTGCAACATCGCTTTGGCATCTGCCATATCGCCATAGCCTGCCATGGCACGGTCGCCTGCGATATAGGTCAGTGCCACCACCGACCCGCCGCGACGCAGCGCATCTTTCTTGTAGAGCGTTTGCAACAACTTATGCAGCGACATAGCGGATATATCCACCGTCTTACGAAAGAACTCGTAGTTGAGATCGGTATAAGGAATGCCCTTGCGGATATTAGGCGACATGCCGATAGAGTGAAGTACAAAATCAAACTGCCCACCAAAATGCGCCATTGCGCCGTCCACCAGCGCCTCCAGGTCTTCAACGGAGGTGGCATCGGCAGGGATGACAAGGCTGCCCGTCTGCTCTGCCAATTGGTTCAAAGTCCCCAAACGGATAGACACCGGTGTGTTGGTCAATACTAACTCGGCACCCTCTTCGGCGGCTTTCTCCGCCACTCTCCATGCGATAGACATATCATTCAGTGCCCCCGTGATAATGCCACGCTTACCTTTCAATAAATTGTACATAATTTTAACTTTTGATATTTCCGCTGACGTTGATGACTTCGCCGGTGATATATCCTGCTTTGTCAGAAGCAAGGAAGACTGCCACATTGGCTACATCCTCCGGTTGTCCGGCACGGCGCAAAGCAATGTCTTGTATCCATTGGTCGCGTACCTCATCGGGCAACGCCTGCGTCATCTCGGTCATGATAAAACCCGGCGCGATACTATTTACTCGCACGCCACGCGGGCCAATCTCTTTCGACAGCGATTTGGTGAGCGAGATGAGTGCGCCCTTGGATGCCGCATAGTTGCATTGACCGGCATTGCCGAACAAACCCACAACCGACGAGATATTGATGATAGAACCACTGCGGCGGCGCATCATGTGAGTAGAAACCAATTTACAGAAGTTGAACGCCGCTTTGAGGTTGGCAGTGATAACCATATCCCATTGACTTTCGTCCATGCGCATGAGCAGGCAATCGCGCGTGATGCCGGCATTGTTGACAAGTATATCTATCTGCCCATAGGTTTCCAAAACGCTGTTTACAACCTGCTCCGTGGTGCAATAGTCAGATGCATCCGCTTGTATCGCCATGCAACGACGTCCCAGATTTTCTACTTCGTGTACCACCTCGTCTGCACTATCTTTACGGTGCAGATAGGTGAAAGCTATGTCCGCCCCTTCGGTGGCCATTGCCAGCACAATAGCGCGACCTATGCCACGACTTCCGCCCGTAACCAAGGCTATTTTCCCTTCTAATAACTTCATAATAATTTAGTTAACATAAATGACAATTTACCTTTGCAACACATCACGCCATCGACGGTTGCTTCGGCCTCGACCACTATCAATGGTCCTTTTTTCCCTATAATAGTTGAGTGGGTTATCACCGTGTCGCCCGGACGCACTTGACGTTTGAAGCGCACACCATCAACGCCGGCGTAGAGGGCTAACTTACCTGCTAAATCGTCCTTGAGCAATATGGCACTACCTTGCGCCATCATCTCACACAAGATGACACCCGGCACAATTGGATTACCAGGGAAATGTCCTTGCGTAAAAAACTCATTCTCGCGAACGGTGTACTGTGCAGTGGCTATACCGTCAGCCACTTCGGCATTATCCACCAACAACATTGGTTCCCGATGAGGGATAATTTGTTTAATTTCTTCTCGATTCATGGTTCATAAAGATTAAAAAGTCAAGCACAAAGATAACAAAATTCTTGATTTATTATCGAAAATAATAAATTTTTTATTTCTCATTTTTGGTTTGTTCAGCGTAATGGTCGTATTGCTACCGTTGCATTGTGCCCGCCGAAACCGAGGGAGTTGGAGATAGCGATGTCTATTCGGTGCTCCTCTGCGTGCAGCGGGGTATAGTAGAGATCGCAGACAGGGTCTTGCTCCGTCAGCCCTATAGTAGGCGGCACAATACCGTTCTTCACTGCCAATGCTGATAACACCAATTCCAGTCCGCCTGCTGCGCCGAGCATGTGTCCGGTCATCGACTTAGTGGAACTGATAAGCGCACGGCGTGCGTCCTCCTCGCCCAAAGCAATCTTGATAGCCTTGGTTTCTGCCGAATCGTTCATGGAAGTACCCGTGCCGTGTGCGTTGATATAGAGTGTCTCGCCACTCTGATACCCCGCTTGCTCCAATGCCTCGCGAATACAGCGTGCAGTAACCGTACCGTCGGGACGCGGCGCGGTGTAGTGGTACGCATCGCAAGTATGTCCATAGCCGCATATCTCGGCGATGATATGTGCTCCGCGGGCGACGGCATGCTCCATCTCCTCCAGCACCATCACGCCGGCACCTTCCGCCATCACGAATCCCTTGCGGCGGCTGTCGAACGGGAGACACGCCATAGCGGGGTCTTCCACTGTGCTCAACGCGCGCGCATTGGCGAATCCGCCTATTGCCAGCGGGTGGATAGCCGCCTCGGCACCGCCTGCCACGATAGCGTCTGCGCGTCCTGCCTGAATAGCTAGGAACGCCTCGCCAATCGTATTCGTACTCGTGGCACAAGCCGCCACAGAGGTCAGGTTAGGACCTTGCGCGTTGAGGCGTATTGCTGTGTTTCCGCCGCCCATATTAGCAATCAGCATGGGAATGAATAGTGGCGACACCCCTCTCGCCCCGCGATCAAGGTAAGTCTTTGTCTGCGCCACAAAGGTCTGCAAGCCACCTATGCCGGAACCCAAATAGACTCCCAAGCGTTCAGGCGCAATGTTCTCGCCACTGACCAATCCGCTCTGTTGTACGGCTTCCAAGGAGGCCGCTACGGCAAACTGACAGAAGAGGTCGTAGTGGCGTATCTCCTGCGCCGTCAGTCCGGCTGCGATAGGGT
>JBJEJW010000005.1:0-29600 GCA_051878315.1 Paludibacteraceae bacterium
TATCTATATGTGAATGAAGACGTTACGGCAAAGCCGATACCCCCCCTAAATCATTATGATTCAAGGAGTTAAGTTCTTGGTTAAGTGTATATGCCGTTGGCTTCATCGTTGTTGTTATTGTTTGTTGATACAGGGTTTTATTATATGGTTTCAGTTTAAGAATGTCATTCTCAAATCGTATTCCATAATTCCCTCATTCCATTTCCGCTGCAAAATTACAAATTAATTCTGAAACAGCAAAGAAAAAACAAAAAAGTCCCCGGAGTCCCCCGAAGGGGAATTGTCGTATCTTTGCAGTAACAAATTCCGCCACGCCTCTTTTTTAATGCGTACTAGGGCGGAACTTTTGCTTTTTATACACGAAGGAGCGACCAACGATAAAGACGGAAGCAACGTCCAAATGGTGGACAGGCAAGTTTGTAAGCACCGCTTTTTGATTCTCCAAACACTACAACAAAGTGTGAGCCCCCAAACAAAACGGCACAAAAAGCAGCGAAACAACTGAAAATCAATCGTTTCGCTACTAAAAGTGTATTCCCGGAGGGGCTCGAACCCTCGACCCGCTGATTAAGAGTCAGCTGCTCTACCAACTGAGCTACGGAAACAAAAACCTTCGACAATTTCGGGTGCAAAGGTACATAAAATTTTTCAGTTGCCAACGCCAAAAATACTTTTTTTCGTATTACGCTATCAATCAGGCCGTTAAAACAGATTCAATAACGTGTCGTGCAATGTATTCCAGCTGTTCTTCGTCGAGTTCGGTGTGCATAGGCAGCGACAAAACGGATGCCGCCAACCGCTCGGCCACCGGGAAATCGCCGGCTTTGTAGCGCACATCGCGATAGGCTTTTTGCAAATGCAACGGCACCGGATAATAAACCATCGACGGAATGCCGACCGCCGCCAACGCATCGCGCACCTTATCGCGGTCGATGCCCTGCAAACGCAACGTGTATTGGTGAAACACATGCGTAGTGCGCGCGGCCGTGACGGGCGTCAATATGCGCTCGTTGCCGGCAAAGGCCTCGTCGTAATAGGCCGCCGCCTTACGACGCGCCGCCGTATAGGCATCGAGATGTGGCAACTTGGCATCGAGCACAGCCGCCTGAATGCTGTCGAGCCGCGAATTGACACCGATGCGGTCGTGATGATAACGCACTACCATGCCGTGATTGGCCACAGCGCGCATCGTAGCAGCCAAATCGTCATCGTTGGTAAATATGGCACCGCCATCGCCGTAACAGCCCAAATTTTTCGATGGGAAAAACGACGTGCAACCGATATGCCCCATACAGCCCGACTTGATGGTGCGCCCATCGCTAAAAGTATAGGTTGCGCCAATGCTCTGGCAGGCATCTTCGACCACGAACAAATCATGTTTTTTTGCCAACGCGAGCAGGGCTTCCATGTCGGCATTTTGGCCGAACAGATGCACCGGCACGATGGCTTTGGTGCGTGGCGTAATGGCACGTTCGACGGCAGCCACATCCATGCAAAACGTATCGTAATCGACATCGACGACGACGGGCGTCAATCCCAAAAGCGCAACCACTTCGGCCGTAGCAATGAACGTAAACGTCGGCGTGATGACTTCGTCGCCGGGCTGCAACCCCAACGCCATCAACGCTATTTGCAACGCATCGGTGCCATTACCTACGGGAATGACATGCCGCACGCCGAGATATTGTTCGAGATGTGTTTGAAAAGCCGCCACTTTCGGACCTTTGATAAAAGCCGTCGAATCAATGACCTCGCGTATGCCGGCATCAATTTCGGTCTTAATTTTGTCGTATTGCGACCGCAAATCGACCATTTGAATAGTTTTCATAATCACAGTTTTTTTACGGTTACAAAATTACAAAATTGTAGTTAAACACAAAAATTTCACACATCAAAAAAAAAACGTATATTTGCAACTGAAAAAAAAGAGTCATAAAAATGTCCTTCAAAACATTATCATCAATCGTTTTTTTGGCGATAGGCGGCGTGCTCTATGCGCAAAACGCGGCGCAATCGTACCTCGAAACCTTCACGGCCGGCGCATTCAAGCCGCAACAACCACCAACCATGTACCACATGAACGATGGCGAACACTACGCCGCATTGAACCACGACAGCACACAAATCGTGGCTTACGAATATGTATCGGGGCGCGAAACCGCCTGCTTGTTTGATGTTGCCACAGCCAAAAATTGCCAAATAAAAAAAATCGCAGGTTTCGCATTGACCAACAACGAACAAAAAATACTCATTCACACCGCAGCAACCAAAATCTATCGACGCTCGGCCACGGCGGCTTACTATGTGTACACAGCCCGCACCAATACCATCGAGCCGTTGAGCGACGACAACGTGATACAAGCGGCCGCCTTTTCGCCGGACGGACGAATGATTGCTTTTGCGCGACATAACAACCTATTTATCAAAAAATTAGATTTCGGCACCGAGATTGCCATAACGACAGACGGCGCGACAAACAACATTATCAACGGCACGCCGGATTGGGTGTACGAAGAGGAGTTCGGACTCACACGGTGTTTCGAATGGAACGCCGACAGCAAATTGCTGGCTTACATACGTTTCGACGAAAGCGCCGTACACGAATTTTCGTTTCAGAATTTCACTGACGACTACCCGACCCTGACCACATACAAATATCCACGTGCAGGCAGTGCCAATTCGCAAGTATCGCTACGCGTGTACGACGTGCAAAATCGCACCACCAAAACCATGCAAACCGGCGACGATACCGACATCTATCTGCCACAAATACGTTGGAACAACGACGCCGAAACACTAACGGCTGTCCGTTTGAACCGCAATCAAACCGTACTGGATTTGTTAGCGTTCAATGCGCGATCGGGCGTAGGGAAACGCCTCTATCACGAACAAAGCGACACCTACATCGACTACGCCAACCTGAATTGTCTGCACTTTTGTTCCGACAATAGTTTCATTATCATGAGCGACAAAAGCGGTTATCGCACGCTCTACCAATTCGCCGCCAACGGAACACCCATCAAGCAATGGGACGCCGGTGCCAACGAAGCCGAAATCACCGATTTTTACGGTTACGACGAGAAAACGGGCACCATCTATTTTCAATCGACACTCGGTCGCCCCACCGAACGCTATGTGGTAAGTTCGCGCAACAACAACCTTGTCATCTACGACCGACGCCACGGTTGGCAAGCAGCCGAATTTTCGAAAAATTTCAAATACGCCATCTATCGCTTCAGCAACAGCACCGAACCCGATCAATACACCATCATCAACGGCAAGGGCAAAACGCTGCGCACGCTCGAAGACAACGCCGCATTGGCCACGCAATTCGAACAGATGCAGTTGCCGGTCAAAGAATTTGTGCAAATCACCACCGACGACGGCATCACGTTGAACGGCTGGATTGTGAAACCCAAAAACACCACCAACGACCAACCGCTACCGCTCGTCATGCTGCAATACAGCGGTCCCGACTCGCAGGAAGCCCGCAACCGTTGGGATTTGGGTTGGGAATACTATTTGGCACAGTTGGGCTATGTAGTCGCATGTGTCGATGGGCGCGGCACAGGCGGACGCGGACGCGATTTTCGTACCTGCACCTACAAACACCTTGGCGAATTAGAAGCCCAAGATCAAATTGCAGCAGCACACTATTTAGGCAACCTCGACTATGTCGATGCCGAGCGTATAGCCATTTGGGGATGGAGCTACGGCGGATTCACAACCCTCTACTGCCTGACACACGGCAACGGCACTTTCAAAGCAGGCATTGCCATTGCGCCCGTAACCGATTGGCGCTACTACGACACCGCCTACGCCGAACGTTTCATGCAACGACCGCAAGAAAACGACCGCGGATACGACACCTCGAGTCTGATAAACAAAGCCGACCATCTGCAAGGCCGTCTGCTACTGATACACAGCACTGCCGACGACAATGTACACACGCAACAAACTTGGCTCTACATCGAAAAATTGGTCGAAGCAGGCAAACAATTTGAAATGCAAATGTATCCCAACAAAAATCACAGCATTCTCGGCGCAAAAACGCGTTTGCATTTATATACACGTTGTACCGAATTTTTACAAAAAAACTTGTAACAGTCTAACACAAACAGCATAATGACCAATTCTTCGCGAACGAGCAACTAACTTAATGCGAAAAATATTGAAACACAAAATATTAACAAAAAATTCTGAACTATGGAAAAACCCTATGTAGTCGGCATCGACATTGGTGCCACAACCGCCAAAATCGGCCTCGTTGATGCGCGCGGCACCGTACTAATACAAACTGCCATACGCAGCAACGACACTGCCGACCCGAAACAATTCGTCGAAAACCTCGGTGCCGCCATCACCAAACTTGTCCAAAAGGACTACGATATGGAACAAATACGCGGCATAGGTATCGGTGCGCCCAATGCCAATTACTACAAAGGCACGGTCGAAAATGCTGTCAACCTCACATGGGGTGGTCAGCAAATCATACCTTTTGCCGACATGATAAACCAGTGCCTCGGTCTGCCCGTCAAAATAACCAACGATGCGAATGCAGCCGCCATGGGCGAAATGACCTACGGCGCCGCACGCGGTATGAAAAACTTTATCATGCTGACACTTGGTACGGGCGTCGGCAGTGGCATCGTCATCGACGGTAAATTGGTGTATGGTAACGACGGATTTGCCGGCGAACTCGGTCATGTAACCATGGTACGCAACAACGGTCGTTTGTGCGGCTGTGGCAAAACCGGCTGTCTCGAAGCCTACGCGTCGGCCACAGGCGTAGCACGCACCGCCCGCGAACTGCTCGAAGCAACCGACAAACAAAGCCTATTGCGCAACATTCCGCCCGAAGACATTACCTCGAAAGATGTGTTCGAAGCCGCTCAACAAGACGACATTTTGGCCAAAGACATATTCGACTTCACCGGCAAGATGTTGGGCGAAGCCATGGCCGATTTTGTAGCTTTCAGCGCACCCGAAGCCATTATTTTGTTCGGAGGACTCATTAAATCGGGCGACCTCATTATGAAACCGACCGTCGAAAGTTTCAACAACAACCTGATGCCACTTTGGAAAAACAAAGTCAAAGTCTTATTTTCGCAACTCAAAGAGTCGGATGCCGCCATTTTGGGTGCAAGCGCATTGGCTTGGGAAGCCTAAAAAACGGTTGTTCACAAAAAAAACGCAAACTTTACGCTACAAATTTGGCAGAATAAAAAAAAAAGTGTAATTTTGCACCGCAAAAATCGGAGCAATTAATCTAACAATTTATATAACAATGAAAAAAGGAATTCATCCAGAAAGCTATCGTCCCGTGGCATTCAAAGACATGTCGAACGACGAAGTATTTATTTCGCGCTCGACCATCGCTACGAAAGAAACCATCGACATTGATGGGGTAACTTATCCTTTGGTAAAACTCGAAATCTCGAGTTCGTCGCATCCTTTCTACACCGGTAAAACCAAATTGGTGGACACTGCCGGTCGCGTAGATAAGTTCATGAGCCGCTACCAAAACAGAGTCAGCAGAAACAAAAAATAGTTTTGCGTTTTCTTTTTTTGACGATACACAGAGAATTCCCGTGCCACAATGGTGCGGGATTTTTCGTTGCCATCAAAGACTATCGAATCAAGTTTTTTTGTAATTTTGCAACATCGGAGCACACATTTATGCCATGAAACGTTTATTATTTACTCTACTCTGCGCGACACTTGTTAGCGCTATCGCCGCCGACGATGCACCGGTCAAAGACCCTATCGTGCTAAAAACATACGCCGAATACGGCTACAACACCACTTGGGGACATTTCGGACATATAGCCGTCGGCGGGTATTTCCCCATCACCACCTACTTCGACCTACAAGCAGCTATCGACCTATGCACCGCCAACAGTTACGCGCTTGACGGACGCGCTACCGTACGGTTCCCGCTGCGTGTCGGGCAACTTGCGTTAGAAAACCGCTTGCTCTATCGCGCGATTATTTGCAGCGCAACACACGAAGCCTGCGCCGCCCTATCGTTAGGCTACCGCATGGACTATTTTGCGGTATCAATAGGCGCATTCAGCCGCTTCTACAGCCCGATGGACAACGACCATCACACCCAAAATGCAGGTTATATGGTCGAGCCATTCAATTTGCTGTGGAATATCGAAGGACACGTACGACGCGAAAACGACTTTTGGAACATCGGTTTACGCATCAGCAATTTCGACGATTTCCAAATAGAACGTTTCAACGAACCGATTTTCACACTCGTCGGACGCTACAATCCCACCGAAAAAATTCATCTGTTTGCCGAGGTTTATTGCAAACCGTCAGGCATGTTACACGGTGCAGCCAATTTCTATAATGCCGGCGCACGCATCGGCCTCAACTACATTTTCAAAAGACGTTAAACCATGAAACAAAAAATCGTTTATATCATCGCCTTGACAGTATGTTGCAGTTGCGACATCGATTGGAGCGGTCTTGTCGCACCGCCAAGCGACACCGTCAACCAACGTTTCGAGCAATCGCAAACATGGAACGACACCCACGCTGCCGTCCGGTTATCGGTACCCATCGACAACTACACATTCTACGTCGGCACCGACATACACACCGAAACCACCACCGACAATCTGACTAATATGATAACCGCTATGCGCAACGACGAAAATGCCTATTTTGCCCTATTGCTTGGCGATTTAGTGCATGGACAAGGTCATTTTGCCACCATGGCAAACGCGCTGCCATACAATGCCGACACCCAAGCACGCAACGACACCGTGTTTACAACCGTCGGCAACCACGACCTCTATTTCGACCAATGGAACGACTATCGAAACTATTTTGGCACAGCCACTTACGCATTCGAAGTACAAACCCCGAACTACACCGATCTTTTCGTCAGCATTGATACCGGCAGTGGCACCTTAGGCAACAAACAAACAGCATGGTTCGAGCAACTGCTCGCCGCGCACGACGGACACCATCGGCATACCATCGTATTCACGCACACAAATATATTCAAAGACGACAATACCGGTTTCCCGACCAGCAATATGGCATTAGAAGAAACATTCGCCCTCACGGCACTGTTGCAACAATACCATGTAACCCTCTACCTACAAGGACACAACCATTATCGGCACGACTTTTTGTATCGCGACGTACGCTATATCACCGTCGAAACCATGCAAGACAAGGCCGATGCACCATATTACCTAACCGCTACGATGGGCGATAAACAGATTGATTACCAATTTGTATCGCTCCGTAATCCATAACACCGCCATGCTACAGCACCCACTTGCGTCGTTTGAATACTGCCCGAAATGCGGCTCCAAACATTTCATAATCAACGATTTCAAATCGAAACGGTGTCTGACATGCGGATTTGTTTACTATGATAATGCCGCAGCCGCAGTAGCCGGATTCATCGTGCGCGACGGCAAACTATTGCTCTGCACGCGTGCCAAACAGCCTGCACAAGGGCTACTCGATTTGCCCGGCGGATTCATCGACCACGCCGAAACTGCCGAACAAGCCCTGACACGCGAAATCAACGAGGAATTAGGATTATCTGTCGTCCGCGCCGACTACCTGTTTTCGTTACCAAACACCTACGTTTATTCCGATTTTACGATTCATACCCTCGACCTATTCTTCAATGTCGAAGTGGCAGACTGCACGCACATACACTGCGCCGACGATGTGGCAACAGCAGAATTTTACGACATGCGCAAAATCGATCTTGAACAAATCGGGCTCAATTCGGTTCGCGCAGGCATACAAAAATTCATTTCGCACACGCTCTAACATCTCCCAAAACGATTCAAAAAGTGCGATTTTATGCTAAACAACATGATTTTCAATAACCCGTCACCAGGAAATATTCGTTAATTAAATGTTATAAAATATAGTTTTAACATAATTTAATATGCACATAAAAACGTAATTATCAACACGATACATAAAAATTTCAAAAATAATATGTTAAAATCAGAAAAATATTTCGATATTATGCTTGTCGTTTCAAAATAAGTCGTACCTTTGCATCGTGTTTTTCATGGTATTAGATTTAAGGTTAAGAGGATTGTGGTTGTCGTGATGACAACCCTTTCTGTTTTTTAACCCCTCTGCATCCCAACCATGGTCCATTCCACATTTCACCATCATACACCCATCGGGTGGCTACAAATAACCGACAACGGGCGCGCCATCACGCACATACAACTGTGCCGACAAGCAAACATAATATCGGTGTCGCCGAAAACATCGCTACAAATCCTCGTCAGTAGACAACTGAACGATTACTTTGTCGGTCAACGCCATAGTTTCGACGTTCCCATCGAACCGCAAGGCACTGCATTTCAGCAACACATTTGGACAGAATTGCGCAACATACCTTATGGTCAGACACGCACCTACAGCGACATAGCCCGACACATAGGTTGCCCACAAGCCGCCCGAGCCGTAGGCAACGCCTGCAACCGAAATCCAATTCTACTCTTGATTCCTTGTCATCGTGTCGTAGGCAAAAATCAACATCTGACAGGATTTTCCGCAGGTCTTTTCAATAAACAAAAATTACTGCTTTTGGAGCAGCGATTTATTGCACCGACACAGATGCAATATGCGGATTTTTTTGTACCTTTGCAGCCGGAATGACACAAAAATTCATACTCAAAAATAATAGACACATGGAAAAAAGCGCATTACAAATTGCACGAGCCGCCTACCGGCCGAAATTGCCGGCGGCACTCATCGGAGGTTTGACCCTGAAAGCTGGTGCCGCCACCGAATCGGTTGCCGACCAAGCAGCCATCAAAGAATTGTTCCCGAACACCTACGGCATGCCGTTCGTTACCTTTGAACCGGCCGACGTACCTTTGACAGCCACGGCCAACGTAGGCGTTATCCTATCCGGTGGACAAGCCCCCGGCGGCCACAACGTTATTGCAGGCCTATTCGATGGACTGAAGAAACTCAATCCGAACAACAAACTTTACGGTTTTCTCGGAGGTCCCAGCGGTTTGGTTGACCACAAATACATCGAACTGACAGCCGACATCATCGACGAATACCGCAACACCGGCGGTTTTGACATCATCGGTTCCGGACGCACCAAATTGGAAGAAAAAGCGCAATTCGACAGCGGTATCGAAATTTGCAAAGAGTTGGGAATCAATGCCATCGTCATTATCGGTGGAGACGATTCGAACACCAACGCCTGCGTTTTGGCCGAATATTATTTGCAGAAAAACTGCGGCATTCAGGTCATTGGCTGCCCGAAAACCATCGACGGCGACCTGAAAAACGCCATGATTGAAACCTCTTTCGGATTCGACACGGCTTGCAAAGTCTATTCCGAAATGATAGGCAACATCGAACGTGATGCCAACTCGGCAAAAAAATATTGGCACTTTATCAAACTGATGGGACGTTCGGCATCGCACGTTACATTGGAATGCGCACTGCAAACGCACCCGAATATCACCCTCATCGGCGAAGAAGTCGAAGCAAAAAATCAAACGCTGGACGAAGTGGTTACCTATATTGCCGAAGCCGTAGCCGCACGTGCAGCCAAAGGATTGAATTTCGGGACTGTGCTCGTACCAGAAGGCCTTATCGAATTTATTCCGGCCATCAAACGCCTAATAGCCGAATTAAACGACATGTTGGCACAAAACCAAGCCGAATTTGACACCATTGCAGCCGACGACAAAATTGCTTATGTCGTGCGACATCTGACAGCCGATAACGCTGCGCTATTCGAAAGTTTACCGGTTACGGTGTCGCGTCAATTGGCACTCGAGCGCGACCCACACGGCAACGTACAAGTATCGCTCATCGAAACAGAACAACTGCTCGCCGAGATGGTCGGCAAGAAGTTAGACGCATGGAAAAAAGAGGGTAAATACGTCGGCAAATTTGCTACGCAACATCACTTCTTCGGATACGAAGGTCGCTGCGCCGCCCCATCGAATTTCGATGCCGACTACTGCTACTCGCTCGGATTCAACGCGGCCATGCTCATCGCCAGCGGCAAAACGGGCTACATGTCGTCGGTGCGCAACACCACCAAACCGGCAGACCAATGGTTGGCAGGTGGCATACCGATTACGGCTATGATGAATATGGAAAAACGCAACGGTAAAATGAAACCTGTAATACAAAAAGCACTCGTTGTACTCGATGGCGGACCATTCAAATATTTCGCTGCACATCGCGAGGCGTGGGCAATCAATACTGATTTCGTTTATCCCGGTCCGATACAATATTTCGGTCCGAGCGAAGTGTGCGACCAAACCACCAAAACATTGGCATTAGAACACGAATAAACGTATTAGTTACTACGAAAAAACGCGGCACTTTACAAGGTGCCGCGTTTTTTATGTTGCCAACCCTCACAACACAGACAAATAGCGTTCGCCTGTATCGGGTAACAGAGCGACAATCATCTTACCGGCGTTTTCAGGCATTTTCGCCAATGTCAATGCCGCACTAAACGCGGCACCCGACGAAATTCCCACCAACAACCCCTGTGTTTGTGCCAACATGCGTGCAGCCTCAAACGCTGCATCATCGGTAACGGTCAACACCTCATCTACCACTTGCGGGTTGTACGTCGCCGGCACAAAACCGGCGCCAATACCCTGAATTTTGTGTTTGCCGGGTACGCCCGTCGATAGTACAGCCGACGCAGCCGGTTCGACAGCCACAACACGCACGGTCGGTTTGTGCCGTTTCAAAGCCTTACCTGTACCGCTTACCGTGCCGCCCGTACCAACACCGGCCACAAAAATATCAATACGTCCATCGGTATCGCACCAAATCTCTTCGCCTGTAGTGCGTTCGTGCATAGCAGGATTTGCCGGATTTGTAAATTGCCCTAAAATGACAGCGCCCTCAATCGTGTCGCGCAACTCCTCGGCACGACGTATCGCGCCTTTCATGCCTTCGGCACCCGGTGTCAGTTCGAGTTGTGCGCCGTAGGCTTTCAGCAGATTACGCCGCTCCACGCTCATCGTGTCGGGCATAGTCAGAATCACACGATAACCTTTCGATGCGCCCACCCACGCCAATCCGACGCCGGTGTTGCCGCTTGTCGGTTCAACGATAGTGGCACCACGTTTGAGCAGCCCACGTTGTTCGGCATCCGTTATCATAGCCAGCGCAATACGGTCTTTGACACTTCCACCCGGATTGAAATATTCCAATTTCAGTACAAGATCGGCTTGTAGGCCTTCGATGCCGTGTACACGCAACAATGGCGTTCCACCGATTAAATCGGTCAAGTTGTCATTAATCATACAAATATGTTTTAGGAAATGAGTATTATTGTCGCATCATAAAAAACATTAAAACCTACCAAATCGTAAGTGATTGGCAGGCTTTGAATCGAGTATTTGCAAAACACAACGACGACATCATGCACATACGATAGCGCGCCAATCAAACTGCTGCGCACAACAACATATGATATTTTGCCGCAAATTCATACCGTTACTGCATTTGTTAGTGTTGCAAAAATACAATTATTTTTTCGTTCCGGCCAAACAAAACATTGCTTTTAACATTTTTCTTTTATCCCCATTCTTCCGTTTCACGGTATTTAAGCGGTGTCGTACTTGTATTTTTCTTGAAGAATTGTACCATAGCCGACGAACTCGAGAAATGCAGATTTTCGGCAATTTGCCAAATAGGTAAATCGGTCGTTTTCAGTTGTATTTTGAGTTCCAAAATGACGGCATCGTCCAACCATGCCATGACCGTTTTGCCTGTGATACTCAAAATGGCTTTCGACAAATATTTCGGCGTCAGATTCATTTTGTCGGCATAGAATTTCACGGTACGATTTGTTTTGTAATATTGTGCTACGTATTTGAAAAATTTGTCGGACAACTTTTCGGCGCTGAATTTGGTATTTGTTTCGTCCGTTTCGCCGTCAGAGCGTTTGTAGATGCTCCCGATGGTAAGTATCATGGCATAAAAAAGCGTTTTCAGAATCTCTTTGCGGTAGCATTGTGTGCTATTGTAATTTTTACTGATCAATGCCAAACATTCCTGCAACATTTCGTAGTCGGCACGATTCAAGCGCACCACGGGTCGCCGCCGCGCCATGCCAATAATATCGGTATCGAACGGTGTGGGAAAATCCATTATCACATCGAGCGTTACCACAATTTTGGTAGCCGTATAGTCGGGCGTGGCGCCATAGTATTTGAGTACCGTATTTGGTGCCAACAACAGCAAATCGCCGCCACACACTTTGTATTTGTGTCCGTTGACCGATAATTCGGCGCGTCCGGTTTGAAACAGCGCCACCACAAAGCCTTCAAAGGTAATAGGCGAAGCATTGGCATAACGTGCCACAAGTTGTTCCGATTCGAGATAGAAATCACTTGAGCACGCTTCATCATCTCGTTTCAAAGCCTCTGTTGTTAGTTTTACAATCGGTTCCATAGTATATCAATATAGGTTCCACACCACCAAATTTGACATTTTTTGTCAGATATTCAGTATCAAACATCGTGCAAATCGTCCTATTTTTGTCAAAATTTTGCATTAACTTTTTATGATATGAAAACGGAACGCGCTTATTATCAAATGACTGTGGACGAAATAATCGACCACTACGGCACTGACCTACACAACGGTTTGAGTAGCGAAGAAGCCGTTAACCGACTACAAAACAACGGTTACAATGAGTTCAAACAGGTAACACACACTTCGTTCCTGCACAAATTCGTCGCCCAATTCAAAAGTTTTTTGATTATTGTATTGCTGATTGCTGCCGGTATTTCGGGCATCATCGGCTGGTTGAATGGCGAAGGAATAACCGATGCACTGATTATTTTGGTGATTGTTGTGGCAAATGCCATCATAGGTGTAGTGCAAGAGTCCAAAGCGGAGAAATCGCTTGATGCGCTCGAACGCCTGGCCGCTCCACATTGCAAGGTGGTACGCGACGGTCGGTTGCAAACCATTGCAGCGCGCGAACTTGTGGTAGGCGATTTGGTAGTGCTCGAAACCGGCGATAGTGTTCCCGCCGACATTCGTTTGACAGAAACCGTCAATCTAAAAATTCAGGAAGCGGCACTGACAGGCGAATCGGTGGCCGTAGAGAAAAACACACGCTCCATAGACAACGCCGTTTCCATTGGCGACCGTTGCAACATCGCTTTCAGTGCGTGTGGCGTAACATACGGTCGCGGCAAAGGCATCGTTACCGCCACAGGCTACGACACCGAAGTCGGCAAAATCGCCTCTATGATGATGTCCGTCGGCGAGAGTAAAACACCGATGCAAATGCGGCTTGACCAACTCGGACGGCTATTAGGCATCGGTTCATTAATCATCTGCGCAATTATTTTTGTTATCGGCTTGTTGTACGGCAACAATCTGCTGACCATGTTTATGACGGCAGTGAGTTTGGCGGTGGCCGCCATTCCAGAAGGGTTACCAGCCGTTTCGACCATTGTGTTGGCCATAGGTGTACAACGGTTGGCTAAACAAAACGCCATCATCAGGCACTTACCATCGGTAGAGACATTGGGCAGCACCACCGTGATTTGTTCCGACAAAACCGGTACACTGACTCAAAACCGCATGCGTGTAACGAGAATCTATGCAGACAATAAACTATCTGATATACAAAACGATAGCACATCAGCACAAAATCTTGTACGCATTTCGATGTTGGTAAACGACGCCAGCATCACCCATACCGACACCGGAACAAATTGTAGCGGCGACCCTACCGAACTCGCATTGATAGATCTCGGCCAAAGCCATTACGCCCTCGACAAAATGGTCCTTGATCAGACCTATCCGCGCATTTCGGAGATTCCGTTCGATTCGGAGCGAAAACGAATGACTTCGGTACACAAATGCAACGACCAGACCTACCTTGTAGCCATGAAAGGCGGTCTCGACGAAGTACTGACATGTTGCACACACATAGCCATCGATGGGAACATTGTGCCGTTCAGCCTACACCATCGTGCCCAAGCAGAAGCCGCCAACCGCCAAATGGCCATGCAGGCACTGCGCGTATTGGCTGTAGCCTATAAAACACAGCCTGCGACAACCACTTTCGACGATACGGCCGACATCGAGCAGAATTTTACATTTCTCGGCATGGTCGGGATGATAGACCCGCCACGTCCCGAAGCGGCATTGGCCGTCAAACAATGTATCGGTGCCGGCATCAAACCGGTAATGATAACCGGCGACCATCAATTGACCGCCACAGCCATCGCTACCGATTTGGGCATTATGAATGCGAATAGCACCGTGCTGACCGGCGCCGACATCGAGACTATGAGCGACACGGCGCTCGAACAAGCCATCGCCACAGTGAGCGTATTTGCCCGTGTCGCGCCCGAACACAAAGTACGCATTGTCAAAGCCTTTCAGGCGCGCGGACACACCGTAGCTATGACCGGCGACGGCGTAAACGATGCACCGGCACTCAAATTGGCAGACATCGGCATTGCCATGGGACAAACCGGAACTGACGTTGCGAAAGAGGCGGCCGATGCCATTTTGGCCGACGACAATTTTGCCACCATCGTCATAGCTGCCAAAGAGGGACGCCGCATTTACACCAACATTCTGAAAGCCATCCAATTCATGGTCGCCACCAATTTAGGCGAAATTCTTGTTCTGTTTGTCACCGTCATCAGCAACATGCCTTTACCCTTGTTACCAATCCAATTATTATGGATCAACCTTGTAGGCGATAGTTTGCCGGCATTGGCATTGAGTGTAGAACCGGCCGAACGCGACATCATGCAACGACCGCCCATTAAAAGTCGGCAAAGCATGTTCGACAAACATTTTATATGGAACATCGCCATACAGTCAATCATCGTCGGCGGGCTTACGTTATGTGCCTACGTTGTAGGATTGCAAAGTTCGGTGGCTGCGGCACGCACCATGACATTTGCCGTACTTGTTTTCACACAAATGACCCTGATATTAAGCATTCGCGCCGGTCGACATAACGTATTCAACGGCTTGTTTGTCAATAAATATCTATGGGCGACCATTACCATTGTATGCCTGCTCATGTTGAGCGTATTACTGATTCCGAGTTTACAAAACCTATTCAGAATTATCCCTCTTGATGCCGTGCAATGGTGGTGGATTGGCGGTCTTTCGGCGGCAGCACTCATCATCAACGAGCTATTGAAATTACTGAAAAACAAGTTATTGTCGAAATAAATCAGGCTTCGTGCGCCAACCGATAGCAACATGTGTCATTTTTTTGTAATTTAGCGGTCGCACAAAAGGCAGCAGACTATGACACAGAAAATCATTTTGGTTACCGGTGCGTCGTCGGGTTTGGGGCGCGCCATAGCACAGCAATTATCGTGCGCGGGACACATTGTTTTCGGCACCAGTCGGCATATTGGCGATACCGATTACTGCCAAATGTTGCAAATGGATGTAACGCAAAGTGCATCGGTAGCAGCCGGCGTTACACACATCATCGACACTTGCGGGCGCATCGATGTGGTAATAAATAATGCAGGTATGGGCATCGGTGGTGCCGCCGAATTGGCCACCGACGACGAAATCAGATTGCAGATGCAAACAAATTTCGGAGGAACGGTCAATGTATGTCGTTGCGTATTGCCGCACATGCGCCGACAGCACAGCGGACACATTATCAACATCAGTTCCATCGGCGGGCGATTCGGCATTCCGTATCAGGGTCTGTACAGCGCTTCGAAATTTGCCATCGAAGGTTACAGCGAAGCCTTGAGCCTCGAAATCGCGCAATTCGGCATCAATGTAACGATAGTCGAACCCGGCGACTTTTGCACGGGATTCACCGCCGGCCGACACATCTCGACTGCCACATTGCATAACGACGATTATCGTCAATCATTTCAACGCGTTTTGAGAAACATCGAAAACGACGAGCAACACGGCGGTCAGCCGGTATATTTAGCACGCCGCATTACAAAAATCGTAGCCGCCAAACGCCCGAAACTGCGTTATGTCGTTACCCCAAACGTATTACAAAAAATCTCGGTGCTACTGTCGCATTGGATGTACGGCCGCCATTTTCAAGCGTTATTGCGCCGTTTCTATCGCGTGTAGAGGACGATAAGTTGCACAAAGCAAATATCAAGAAATTGCAATAGTTATCATCGGCATTTTGTGATAACCATTTCACAACGAGTGCAATCGAAAGTCAGCAATAAATCGGCACTACCGCATTTCAATAGCAACGGTTCGTGTGGCGGATTTTGCGGTTTTTGCCTTGGACACCAGCCAAAACTATAACGCAAACAATGTTTCGTGCGCATCAACTCGGCGCCATCGACAGGTACGGCCTCGAAAGCGCGTTGCACTACTCGCGCACCATGACGTGCATAAAAGGCGACGGCCTTGTCGTTCGACACGTTCGCACGGTAATCGAGCACGGACTGCGGAAACGCATGGCTCGTTGCATGCCAAACGGTTGTACGCTTCGGGAAATTGGTTTGTCGCACCTCGACCAAATGCTGTACCAAAGCCCGACGCGCATCGGCTATCTGCGACATAGGCACAAACCACACGACAGACATATCAATTTGAAAATCAGATAGTTCAAAATCCGTATCGCCTAATTTTGCAAACTGTGTACGAAACACTTCGCGAGCGCGTTCGCTATTATTCGCCGGCATCTTATCGATGGTCAGCACATGTGTTGCACGATTGCCGTCTTCGTCGCACGCCGTGCAAAGTAGGCCTTCGGTGTGGTCGGACACAGTAATGCGAACAGCGATTTTGCGTTCGGCCGTTTTGCCAGACAACAATTTTTCGAACGCCACATCTTGATTTCGATACAACATCGTGCCGATGTTCACACGTGGCATTTTCAGCGGAAACAACCGTCCCTGCTCCGCCCGATTAACGCGAAAACCAACTAATTCGCCCGATTCCCCAACGCCACAAAGCCCATCGCCATTAGCAATAGGGATTGTCGAATCGACACTTAAACAATTACGCATCAACGATTTAACTTTACCAATTGGTTCGCCAAGCGATTTCGGCGTATCAAACGATGTGATGCTATCAGTGCGTTGTTGCAGAAAATAATCCGTCGCACCACGATAAAATGTCTTTTGCGGATTCGGTTCAAAAAAGAAACGCGTCGTACCTGACGAAGCCCGACAATCGGTGCGTCCTTCGAGTAACGCATCAAGTTTGCGACGATAGTAAGCCGTGAGATTTTTGACGTACTTTTCGTCCTTCAGCCGACCTTCGATTTTGAACGACGACACGCCTGCCTCGATCAGTTCAGCCAAATGCGCCGAGGCATCAAAATCTTTGAGCGACAGCAAATGCTTGCCCTCAGCCAGCACACGGCCATCGGCATCGACCAACGTATAAGGCAGTCGGCACATCTGTGCGCACGCTCCACGATTGGCACTACGCTGTCGCAACGCTTCGCTCAGATAACACTGACCGCTGTACGAAACACACAATGCTCCATGCACAAAACACTCGAGCGCGACCGTCGTATTATCGGCAATATGACGAATCTGTCCCAACGACAATTCGCGTGCCAAAACAACCTGTTCGAAGCCGCACTGCTCCAAAAAACGCACTTTCTCGAGTGTTCGATTGTCGCACTGTGTGCTGGCATGCAGCGGGATAGGCGGTAAATCAAGTTCCGTCAAGCCCATGTCCTGCACAATCAGCGCATCAACCCCAATATTATACAACTCGTTGATTATCAGTCGTGCCTGTTCCAATTCGTCATCGGTCAGAATGGTATTCAAAGCCACATAGACCCGCGCATAAAAACGGTGGGCATAAGTCACCAAACGCGCAATCTCCGCCAACGAATTGCCGACCGCCTGCCGTGCGCCAAATTGCGGTGCACCGATATACACGGCATCAGCACCATGGTTGACAGCGACGATACCAACATCGGCATTACGGGCCGGCGACAATAACTCTATTTTACGCCGAACTCTCATAAAGGCAGCGTTTCGCGTACACGTTTCGGCAATTTATTGTACACCAAATAGTAGGATTTTTCGACCATTTCGCGCAAAACGGCGGTAGGCACATCGGCTTGCAAATAGACCGTATTCCAATGTTTTTTGTTCATGTGCCAACCGGCGATAACGCCCTCGTAGCGCTCGCGCAAGTCAAGTGCAGCATCGGGATCACATTTCAGATTCACGCAGTCGGGACGTTCCAAATCGACCAGCGCAAACATGTGTCCGCCCACACAGAAAACTAACGTTGTATCGTCAAACGGGAAACGCTCTTCGGCATAAGGTAACGATATGCAAAACGTACGCAAATCCTCAATATTCATAGTACGTTTATCACAAAATGATCGAACCGAATTGTGTCGCCGGAAACGATTTTAGCGCGTTTACGCCATTCGGGCTGTCCGTTGCGCTGCACCAAACCGTCCGTTACAACTTGTTGCGCCACACTGCCCGACTCCACTACATTGACCGCTTTCAACAAGGCTATCAACGGGATAAAAGTTTCGCCATCGCGCAAATGGAAATCAATATTTTCCATTGATTATCAAAAAAATTACCACCCGAAAGGATGTTTTGCCGCCGGCAGTTTGGCCAACGGATGATAGTCGCCAACCAAGCCTATAGGCTGTGCATTGCGAATGGCATGTACGATGTTAATGGACTCGCGCGCATCTTCGATGCCGAAGCCCTCGCCGGCTAAAATCCGTTTGTAACTTTCGGTGTGCAGTTCGGTAAAGCCTTGACTGAACTCAAATTCAGAGCCGTCGATGTTAATGGTGCGGTAAGTGCGTTTTTCGCCTTGCACGGCATTTTCGGGCAGATTATCGGCATTGATACTCAGGAAATAGCGCACACGGGCTTTTTCGAGTTCAAGATAACCGGCACAGCGGTCGTGCGCCATCACATGCACAATATTTTTGGACACTTTGCCGAAAACCCACTGCAACATATCGTAAAAATGCACGCCAATGTTCGTGGCAATGCCGCCACTCTTGTGTACATCGCCTTTCCAACTCGTGTAATACCAATTACCACGCGACGTGATATATGTCAAATCGACATCAAAGATTTTGTCCTTCGGTGCGGCATCGACTTTTTGTTTCAACGCCACAATAGACGGATGCAGGCGCAGTTGCAAAATAGTGTTGATGCGATGGCCTGTTTCCTTTTCGATTTGCACCAATTGGTCGATGTTCCACGGATTCAGCACCAATGGTTTTTCGCAGATAACATCGGCGCCAAGACGCAGACTGTAGCGCATGTGTGCATCATGCAAATAGTTGGGCGTACAAATCGACACATAATCGATTCTTTTGTCTGTAGTCTTGATTTTCGAGCAATGGCGGTCAAAAATTTCAAATTCGGTAAAGAAATCGGCTTGCGGAAAATAACTATCCATAATGCCGACACTATCGAACCTGTCGTAGGCCGCCACCAAACGGTTGCCCGTATCCTTGATGGCTCGCAAATGCCGTGGAGCAATATAGCCGGCCGCGCCAATCAATGCAAAATTTTTCATAAAAAATAGTATGTTTTGGATTTTAAGTCTTACACTTTGGTCGCAATACAATCATCGGATATTATCCATTCAGTTTGACGACCGTTCCCTCTTGCAACCGATAGTGTTCACCCGTGGCAGGACAGACGGCTTCCCCCTTGTCATCGAATTTGAGTTTTTCGCCGTAGGCACTCACCCACCCGATTTGTCGCGCAGGATTGCCCACCATCAATGCGTAAGGTTTCACATCTTTGGTTACCACCGAACCGGCGCCAACCAAAGCATATTCACCAATTTCGTGGCCACACACGATGGTAGCGTTTGCGCCAATACTTGCGCCGCGACGAATCAGTGTACGCCGATATTCGCTTTTACGCGACACATGGCTGCGCGGATTGACAACATTCGTGAAGACCATCGACGGTCCAAGAAAAACATCATCTTCGCACACCACGCCCGTGTAAACGGACACATTGTTCTGTATCTTGACATTGCGTCCTAAACGCACATCGGGCGAAATAACCACATTTTGTCCGATATTGCACTCGTCGCCGATGGTGCAACCCGACATGATATGCGAAAAATGCCAAATTTTAGTACCTTTGCCAATGCTGCATCCCTCATCGACGTATGCCGATTCATGTTTGAAGTAGTCGTTCATCGTCGAAACGCTACCACAAAAGCACTAAGCGGAATAACATACTTTCGGGCGCCCATGTGGTATTGAGCTCATAATCGAAATCACTTTGGGTGAGGTACACACGCACGTTACCGATGCCATAATCATAGTCAATGGTTTCGGTGTAGAACACCCACTTTGTTTCACTTCCCTCTGTTACTTCCACCTCTTTGTGCCGCACCGAAGGTAACAATTGCTGCGTGCGTTGTTCGGTACCCGAATCATACTCTATGTAGCACTGTACCATTCCATAATCATAAATGAATTCAGTCAGTTCAGGCACATTAAAATCGGCGTAAAAATAATTATTATTAGCCGCGTTGGAATAATTCCAAGTATCGACCTTCAAATCAATAATTTTCCACGAGCCGACACCCGGATCACCTTTATCGCCTTTCGGCCCTTGGGGACCTTGCGGTCCTTCGCACGACACCAAAGCCAATGCCGCCACCAACAGTAAAATTGTCTTTTTCATTGTCTTTCTATTTTTAGTTATTCATTATCAACACTTTACGAATATATCAATCTACAACAAGAAACATACTATCGTGTTTGCAAAGATACAATATTTTCTATGCCAAACCAATTTTCGAGCCATTTTTTTATAAAGTTTCTGCGTTTTCTGCATCCCTATTTCACTATCGCCTCCTTGATACAGTCCACGATGTAGCGAATGTCATCGTCCGTCACATAGGGACCCGCGGGCAGGCACATGCCCACCTTGAAGATACTCTCGCTCACGCCGTTCACATACGCAGGTGCATTGCGATAGACAGGTTGCTTGTGCATATTTTGTCCACTTACTTACTCGCGTATTATCACCCAGAAAGTTTGGAAGATCAGTTTGATGTCGTACCAAAAACTTTGCTTCTCTACATATTCCAAGTAGAGCCGCAATTTCTCCTGCATGATAACTTCTATGTAATACTTTTCCGGATCTTCTGCTTTCTCTAATAGTTCATTCTCATTGCGGAACTTAATGCTTGCAGGGTCAGTAATCCCCGGGCGAACGTCAAGCACATGCAACTGTTCCTCTGTCCAATAATCCACATAGTGTCTTACTTCCGGTCGGGGTCCCACCAAACTCATATCGCCAATAAACACGTTTATCAACTGTGGCAGTTCATCAATCTTAAACTTGCGGAGGAAATAGCCTGAGCGCGTTACGCGAGGGTCGCGTCCTCCGATTGTAACAAGGCTGCCTTTGTCAGAGCCCACACGCATGGAACGGAACTTGAAAATACGAAAATCTTTGTTGTAACGTCCAACACGCACTTGACGATAAAAGACGGGACCCGGGGAGTCTAACCTTATCCAGATAGCCACCAAAAGGAACAAGGGAGACAATAGCAGTAATCCTACTCCACTGGCCAAAATATCAAAAAATCGCTTCATCTTATGACACTATCCGGCAGACACAATCTCCACAAAATTGTCAATCACATACTGTACCTCTTCGCCCGTCAAGCAAGTATGAAGCGGCAAGGTAATCTCATTCGAAAAACGCGCATACGCATTCGGATAGTCAGCGATATCAAACCCTAAGTTTTTGTATGCCGTCATCATCGGAAGGGGCTTGTAATGTACATTCGTTGCGATGCCCTGCTCCGCCATTTTGACAATAATTTCTTGTCTGCGTTCTGTATCGGCATTGGGGATACGGGTGATATAGAGGTGTCCGGAAGACCGATGTTGCCCGTTATAATGGTCAAGCACCTCAATGCCTAACGGGCGAAAAGCCTCGTCATACCTGCGGATGATCTCCTTACGCCGCTCAAGCAACGCAGGATAGCGTTTCAGTTGCACCAACCCGAGAGCTGCCATAATGTCAGTCATATTACATTTGTACCACGGCCCGACAATATCATACTCCCAAGCCCCTAACTTGGTTTTTGCCAACGCATCTTTGGATTGTCCGTGCAGCGAATAGAGTTGCGCCATGTGGTATAGTTCTTCCTCGTCTATTCCAGGAATGGGTCTCCACGTGAGTGCTCCTCCTTCAGCAGTAGTCAGATTCTTCACAGCATGAAAGGAAAAAGAAGTAAAATCCGCTATTGAGCCCACCATCTTCCCATGATACAAAGCCCCGAAAGCATGCGCTGCATCCGCACAAACAGCCACACGACCCATGGCACGCTGAATATCATTGTTGGGTTGGAACAGGGATTTTTTGCGTTCTGCAATGGCAAGAATGCGGTCGTAATCACATGGTATTCCAGCAAGGTCCACCGGTATGATTGCTTTAGTTGCAGGTGTGATTGCTTTCTCCAAAGCCTCATAGTCCATTTCCAACGAGTCTGCCTGTACATCAATCATCACCAACTTGGCTCCTACATGGCAAACAACCGATGCGGAAGCCGTATATGTATAAGCTGGTACGATAACTTCATCGCCGGCTCCTATGCCCAATAATCGCAACGCCATCTCTGCACAAGCAGTCTGGGAATTAAGACATACAGCCTTATTCACCCCCACATAGGAGACTATCTGCCGCTCAAATTCTTTGGTTCTCGGACCGGTTGTAATCCATCCACTCAAAATAGCATCCGCCACCTCTTTCACCTCCGCCTCCGTCATATCCGGCGGAGAAAACGGAATATTAAAACGCTTCATAATATACTATCGTTAATAACTTCTAATCAATATCTTTGATAAATTGCATATATGTTCCTCTATGTTTGCCTAAGTCTCATGCCCATTTTATAATAGAAAGCAATTCCTCTTGTATTTCCTGCCCATGTAGCGAGCGTAAAGGCTTTAACACCCCTTGTTCTTAACAATTGTTCGTATGCCTGAAAAAGTGCTACACTTACGCCTTTCCCCCTGCATACCGACAATACGCAGATAGACAAAAGCGATGCTGTAGGTGTATGTATATCATCAGTTAGATAGGTAATTTCGGGTTCAGGTGCCTTTGTTATTCGGCGTTTAATTTTCTGCCACTCCGACTTTACGATTCCCCTAACTTTCTTCCATACCAAAGGGTGTCCCTGCATCAACAGCATCAGTGTCCTTTTGATAAGTGTCCCGGCATTATTTTTATAGAAAATGTCCATAGCTTTTGTACCATACATATGTCCCATACAAAAGCCGACGATTTCGTTTTGGTTTTCTGCAACCAAAAATAGATTTTCTGCTTCCAAATAAACCTCATACATCTTCTGAGTCAAATTATTACCCCCCCCATAAGGGTGGTAAAATGCTCATTTTGGGGGAAGCACTCGGTATGCACCTTTGCTACAAAGATCATATCCTCTAATGTTGCTTGTCGTATTGTCATTATAATTACAATTTATGCATAAGTATTCCCTTTACAGTTCCTATACCGTACGACACATGTACGCACAGAAAAAGCCAACATAGCGGCAGTGTATATTTTAATCCCCGCGTATAAGTTGCCTGCACAGAGGCAACAATATCACACAAAAGATATGCAAACACACCTACCAACCATGGATACAAAAATGGTTTCCATAATAACGCCAATAGTGGTCCTAATAGTAATCCTAATACAAAAAAAAGAGGTACAAGGTGACGCAAACCTATAGCATCCTTATCAATATACAACAGATGCCCTATCGACTCACCATTGGCAAACATCTGTCTGCAAGAAGAGCGCAAAGTAGGACGGGCATAGTAATAAATTTTTATTTCGGGGTTGTAATAAATATCATATCCTGCTTTGCGGATACGCGAGTTATACTCATTATCTTCACCGCGGGGCAAATCTTCTCGCATACCTCCAATTTTATCTATCATCGTCCTCGGGAAGGCACCAAACGGAACAGTATCCACATTGCCTGCTTGATTGCCTACGCGGAATGCAGCCCCTCCGATACCAAACTTGGAATAATTCAGAATCTGATTGCAAACCGCCCAAAGGGAGTCATTTTGCGCCTGAATAATAAATCTACCTCCTGCATTTCCGCGTTTGCTATCGGCTTGCAGTGCATCTATACAAAGGGCTATATATTCCTTGTTGTAGGTTGCATGTGCATCCAAACGAACAATGTAAGGTGCAGTGGAGTTATCGACACCGATATTAAACGCTACAGACTGAATCTTTCGCCCGTTGCGTAGCAAACGAATGTTTCCGTATTGCCGATGATATTGCTCTACAATGGTCGTTGTTTTATCCGTACTACCACCGTCCACCACCATAATATCCATCTTATCCAACAGATAAGTTTGCTGCAATACGGAATCAAGACAAGCAGCAATAAAACGCTCCTCATTAAGCGCGGGAATAATAATGGCTACATTTGAAACATTATCCATTTTAACGAATATCCTTTACTAATTTTCCTAATAGATATTTGGCGGTCTTGGGAGGATTAGCGATAGTAGGCAGAGTGCAACAAAGTCTTTATCGTAGCCTCGTCAAAACGGTATTTCATAATTTTGGCAGGCGTATCAACCACGACTATTTATCATTTGTTATGAACATACTAAAACCTTACTTCTAACCAAAAAGCATGTTTACGTTGGTCCAAGGGCGGCAGTTTCATGTAGTCACCATACAAAACTTTTAGATACCTATCCGGATTATTTGGCATAGGAGCCTTTTCTATGTTTTCAAAACGATGATAGGATAGTGGCAATATCGTGTTACGCGGATAATTTTCTCGAAGGTATCTCCGACTACATGGGACCCCGACCTCACAAGTTCCTTTGTCTTTATACCTGGAGATAAAATCATCTAACAGATTAAAAAGTTTTGTATAATTGGTAAAGCATGAGAAGAAACGCCCAATTGCCATACGTAACCTCAGTTCTTTGCGTCCTTCCGGTGTTGTAGAAAGTACCTGGGACATAGGACAAGTTCGATGATCATAGTACTTCATGCAAATAGCAATATAGTGAATACCATCCGCAATAATCGCGTTGAACAATCTTACAACCTTACTGTCAGGCATATTGTCAATAGGAAACACATCAATAAAAATCGGTTTTTCCTCATCCGGTCTATCATAAATGCTCCGTAGCAGTGTACCTGGTTTTTCAATACGCATAAACGACATATCCGTATGGTCAGATATGTTAGGCCCCACACATTTGTATTTGTTCCCATATTCTTGGGCCAACGCCTTCGGTAGTCGGTCATAATCATGTCGCATCAGCATAATATCCATATCATCATCCCAAGGAATAAATCCGTTGTGTCGAACCGCACCAAGACATGCTCCCCCACTAAGCATTACCTGTAGATGATGTTTTTGGCAGGCTATATAAATGTCTTGAAAAATTTCAACAAATACAGATTTTAATTGCTGTAATTCTTCAGACGTTAATTCTCTTACAGGATAATTGGCATCACTCAATAATTTTACGATATTCATATGATACTATTAAAATTGTATTTTGTATTACTTTTTTGTTACATAAGATAAAAAACGCTGCTGAATTATTCACGGAGCAACATAATAGCTCCGATAGAAAGGAAAACAAAGGTAAATGAGACCCATAAATATAGCGAACAATTCTCCCCTTTCCGCGTAGCCACATAAACCCATTCCCTTCGCAATATCACCCAATCTACACGCCTCATCTTATCATTTGGCATTAACAATTCATTTCGTACCTTTTATTGTTTCTATTAGTCCCCTTGTTAACGAAAAGCGAGGTGTCCAGCCAAGCGCACATAGTCTCTCCGTATTAAAGACAGCACGTTTCATTGCCGAATAGCCTTTGCTCTCTGTCGCAGAAGGCAAGTCAAATACCACCTTTACTCCCGCAATGTCCGCGATGGTTTCTGCCAAAGTGCGGATAGTTACATTGCTTTGTTGGTCGGCGATGTTGTATGCCTGCTTACACGCTCCCTTTTGCAAAATCGTGAGCAAAGCATCTGCACAATCCTCCACGAATATCCATGAACGATATTGCTCCCCGGTGCTTTTAAGCACAATATCTTCGCGCGCTCTTGCTTTACGGACAAACTGAGCAAAGGCACGGTTGTCTGCCTCTGTAAAATGAGGTCCATAGGTATGACAAGGTCTCCCTACAACCACATCAATCCCATACTGTTCTGCATAGCATACACACATTGTCTCCGCTGCCCGTTTAGACGAAGGATAGCATGCCCGTAAAGTCATCGTATCTACTTTGCCGCTATCATCTTCTACCCATTCGGTTTGCTCACCATTGCCATACACCTCTCCAGAAGATACATATAAAAACCGCTCTATGCCATGTGTACGACCATATTCTAACAGATTGCGCGTTCCATTGATATTCGTCCATAGCGTTTCCACAGGATGAGTTGCATACGCATTAGGGTTCGCATTACCAGCAGCATGAATGATATAGTGAAAATTAGTTTCCACCGCTAAAGGGGCATTGACATCACCTGTCAAAATATGCAAGTGTGGATTGCATAAGTACTTTTCAAAACGCTGCAATGCTTTTTGCTCATCACGTACCATAGCATATACCTCGGCAGTAGGGTAATACACCAACAACTTTTCTACCACAGCACTTGCAATTAACCCCGCTGCACCTGTTACTAATATATATTTTCGCTCCAATGTCATTTCAGCCATTCGTCTTTTGATACATGCTTTAATGCCTTAAACAATTCGATATCCTCCACATTGGTTAGTTTCAATCCATTTTTCTCACTTCCTATCACTAAATGTTGGTCGTTAATCCCAAGACAAGCAGCCAATTCGCACGATGCAGCTTTCTGCAATCCCTGTTCTGCCGCCATTTTATGTACATGAAGTAGTTTGCCTAATTGGTAAGTATGCGGTGTCTGTGTCCTAATCAATTGCTCACGGGGTATAGGCATATAGGACATAGTACCACTCTGCGAATGATATTCCATGATAACCTCCTTACAAGGCAATCCTGTTACTGCATACCCATGCTCACGAGCCACTTGTATATTTTGGGAAATAATATCCAAAGACACCAAAGGACGCACTCCATCTTGTATGATTACTATATCCTCGTCTGCAAGACCTTTTTCTTTCAATCCTACAATACCATTGTGAATAGAATCTTGATTACTATCCCCCCCCGGAAATATATATTTCAATTTTGTGATTCCAAACTGATTAGCATACGCCTTCAACATCATCTCCCATCCTTTCAAGCAAACCACTGCAATAGCATCTACCTCTACATGCTTTTGAAAAGGCAACATAGTGTATATAATAACCGGGCAATCGTCTATATTCATAAACTGTTTAGGAACATCTTGTCCCATACGTGTACCACTCCCAGCGGCCGTCAATAGTGCAATGTTCATAAAAATTTGAAATTATTTTGTGTTCATAGTACTTCTTCTTTGCATTTCCTCTTTGAAGACTATCCTCGATAACGCACATTCCTTCGCCTCTTGTTTATTATGTTTAAGGAAAGCCCTTAACTGAAAGATGTAAGATAGAAAAATATGCGTGTAGAAATACGAAGTAGTAGATATTCCATGTTTATCGTACACATACGTATCTCCTTTTATTAGGATTCTTTGTCGATTCTGAGAATACGGTCGTTTTGAATGATCATGCAGGTATGTTATACTTGGCAAATACGATATCTGCATTCTATCAAAGTGTTTTCGAAAACGTAAATAAATATCTGGTTCTTCACCATACATAAACAATTTTTCATCATACATTCCAATCTCTTCAAATGCAGTTTTCCGTAACATAAAGAATGCTCCTGATAGATACATAAAACGATCATCAAAATGATTTAGAGGCAAACACACATTTCGCAATAGTACTCGTAGCGGTTCCCACATAGCATAACTACAAGCAAAACTCCACCCTTGTCGCCCTGTAGCCAACATTTGTTTACAACCACTCATTACAACATTTGGAGCATCAAAACATTGTACTAATGCTGCCAATGTAGGTTGCAACAATCGCACATCAGGGTTCATAATAGCCACGATGGGTGCAGTAGCCAAGCGTATACCGACATTGTTGCCCTGACCATAGCCGCCATTGCGGGTATTTTGGACCACTCGCACTGCAGGATAGTCTGTTTGGAGACGGTCGCACATGGTCTCATAGTTGAGACTTTGGTTATCCACGACTATCACCTCCAATTCTTCTTGCGGCAAATCATTGTATTCATACAAAGAATGGAGGCAGTCGTAGATATCTTTCCCGGAATTATAGGTAACAATGATAACAGATAGCTTCATTATGGATTTTGTTTGAGATTCATGCACACATTGTTTGAAGGTGCAAAAGTAGTACTATTTTTTTTAGATACGCAAATGTTTATGGCAAAAACGAAAAATATTAGAGAGTGGAGAACTAGAAAGGAAATGCGATTCTTTGGAGCCGTCGTAACCTCAAGAAAAAAGGCACACCTCGACCAACGACCTATTATGCTTTTCCGCAAACACTCGACAACGCCAAACACACCAATACCATAAAAGCGCGATGCAAATAAAACCTAATCTACTTGACGCAGAAGGGCAAAATGTGCCGTCCGTACATGTTTGCCATTACACAAATTCTCGGCAAAAACGATGGATTGCACCACCTCGTTTACGCACTCGAAATAGTCAAGTACCTTTAAAAAAGCCCGCGCAATACAGCGCGAGGCTTTTATATATATCATTTCACGCTGAATACCCATTACGGTAGGCAATCAACACTATACTTCTATTTGAACGTATGTTCTGCCACTACAATCTTCTTGGATGAGTCTTCCCAATCGGAACGAGTCAGTTGGATGGTCACATCGGTAAGAACATAGAATGAGTTATAGTCATCAGCTCCTTCTATCTGATTGACACCTTTCTCGAATGCAGCTTTCATCGCTTTGTCGCACTCTGTGAGTTCACCCGTCTTTTGGAATGTCATATGGCCGATAGAAAGATGCGTTGCCGTTTCACTCAAACATTTAGCCATCGTGTCTTCCGCTCCCGACATTTGATAAGACATCGACGATCCTGTCGAACTATCGGCCGGTGTAAGCGAGTAGATGAAATCTCCGGAAACAATCGGCTCACACGAGGTGAAAGCCATCACACACAACACTGCACTAAACAATGCAAAAAATACTTTTTTCATAGAATAAATTAGTTAGTTGGTTATTATACGACAAAGGTAATACTTTTTTTAAATATATGCAACAAACAATATCAAAAATATACAGAAAAATTATAGTTGTTTTACAACTTTTGCCGGTATTCCTGCGACTACAGCATAAGCAGGCACATCGTGGGTTACCACGCTGTTAGCTGCTATGATAGCCCCTTTGCCAATATGATATAACTTGACATATACTATCATATATATAGAATACTCTATCTTAGGATCACCAACAATGAATAAAAACCAAAGAAAAAAATCAAATATCATTGCTTATGTTTCTCTGCTATCTCTTGATATATGACATTAAGTCCTTTTGCTATTTCCTTCCATGATTTAGGACCTTCGGCATAATCGCTCTC
>JBJEJW010000006.1:0-92468 GCA_051878315.1 Paludibacteraceae bacterium
CTCTTGTCGGATTCGAACCAACGACCCCGAGATTACAAATCACGTGCTCTGGCCAGCTGAGCTAAAGAGGCATTCTCATTTCGGCCACACTACAGCGAGGTGGCTGAAACGGTTTGCAAAGATAGACATTTATTTCCGAATGACCAAAGATTTTGCCCATTTTTCATAAAAAATCTTTGCCAACTCATCGTAACTACCTGATAATAAACAAATAACATGCTTATTTTTAATTATTACCAAGTATTTTCGTCTTCAACGACGTTTGTCTTTGGCTTTGAGAATTTGACGTTCGACCGCTTCGGCGCATTCGTCGATTGCCTGTTCGAAAGAGTCGGCGGTTTTTGACGCAAAAAATTCGTCGCTTGCGGCTTTAAGGCGAATCTGCGCATCTTTATTATTATCGGTTTCCGGTTTTACGACCTTGAGCGTAACGTCGGCAACAGGTGTACCATCGCATAATTTTTCGAGTTTTGAAAGGCGTTTTTCGATATGGGCACGCAAACGTTCGGCTGCGTCGAAATTGACTGCTTGAATTCTAATTTCCATAATTTTCTGTTATTATAAGGTTTAACATTAAGTGTTTTTGTGTGTTTTGTCGGCTCGCGGATGTGCTTGCATATAAATATTGTGTATTTGTTCAAAAGTTGTGTGCGTATATATTTGCGTTGCGGCCAAATTGGCATGTCCGAGCAGTTTTTTTACGGCATTGATGTCGGCGCCATTGTTCAACATATCTGTTGCAAACGTGTGCCGCAAGACGTGCGGGCTGCACTTTTGTTGTGTACTGATTTGTGTCATGATGCGATGTACGATACGATAGACCGCAGCGGCATACATTTGTTTCCCGGAGCGCAATATATATAAATATGGTGTATTGGTTTCGATTTCGGCATTGCGCACTGCTATATATTGTAGCAAAATTTGTGCCAACCCATCGCCAAAAGGCACCACTCGTTCTTTTCTTCTTTTACCAAAAACTCGCAATGTTTGTCTGTCGAAATCAACATCTATATCCTTGATATTCAATAGTTCGGACAGTCGTATGCCGGTTTGATAGAAGGTTTCGAGTATAGCTTGATCGCGACACGCTTCAAAGGTAGTATTTTTTTGCGAAATATCCAATAGTTGGTTCATGTCTTTTTCGCGAAAAAATGTAGGCACTTTTTTGGGCGTTTTTGCTGTTGTTATTTTGGATGTTGGGTTACAAGTGATGACGTTTTGTTGCAGCAGAAACCGATAGAAAGCCCGCAACGCTGCCAATTTACGATTGACGGTAGTTGCCGTTTTTCGTTGTTCACGCTGTTGCATCAGCCACAAGCGTATTTGTTCGGTATCGGCATGAACAATGTCGGTTTGCGGTGCGCTTTGTTGCAGGAATGTAACAAAGGCATTAATGTCGTTACGATACGACAAAACAGTATAAGAAGAATAATTCTTCTCATACTGAAGGTATTGCAGAAAGGAATTGATCATTGTTGTTATTCAATTTTTCTGCACAACAGTCGGTTGTCGGTTTTTAATTTTCCGACTGCTGCAGATGTTGCACGTAGATGGCGTGCATTTTTTCCTCCCGTTTGGTAACGGACGGTTTTTCGAATTGTTGGCGGCGACGCAATTCTTTTACGACACCGGTTTTTTCGAATTTGCGTTTGAATTTTTTGAGGGCACGTTCGATGTTTTCGCCTTCTTTAACTGGTACAATAATCATTTTGTAATAATTAAAAGTGTTATTTCGATTTTGGACTGCAAAATTAGTTATTTTTTTGATGCCACGCAATTTTTTTTGCAGAAAAATTAATTTTCTTGTTTCATTATGCTGTCTTGGCAGGGGATTTTGGCTATTCGTCGTTCGTGGCGACCGCCTTCGAAATCGGTTGCGAAGAATATCTCGACCATTTTGAGTGCCAACTCTTCAGGGATGAATCGTGCAGGTAATGCGAGGATATTGGCATTGTTGTGTTGGCGTGCAAGCGCGACAAGTTCTTCGTTCCAGCAAAGTGCCGAGCGAATGCCTTGGTGTTTATTCACGGTCATATTGATGCCGTTGCCGCTGCCGCAAATGGCGATACCGAAATCGCATGCGCCGTTTTCGACGGCTTTGGCGAGAGGATGCGCATAGTCAGCATAGTCGCAACTATCGGTACTGTGGGTGCCGTAGTCGTAAACGCTGGCATTGCGTGCTTCGAGCCATTCTTTTACTGTTTGTTTTAATTCGTAACCGGCATGGTCGGATGCGATGCCGATAGAGAGTTGATGTAAAGGTTTCATTGTTTTATGGTGTTAAGTTTAAGTCAGTTTTCGGAGGCGAATGCAGTCCAGCCGCGTGCCTGCAGTGTAATTTCTTGTCCGTCGCGCGTTACGAGTGCGCATCCGTCTTGTCGGTCGGCAATATGCCCGATGATATGCACATTGTCGAGTGTTTTGACGCGGTCGTACAATGCGAGCGGCACCGTGAATAGCAGTTCGTAGTCTTCGCCACCATTGATGGCAACGGTCGTGAGGTTGAGGTTCATTTCTTCGGCCATAGTTGCCGTTACATAGTCGATAGGCAGTTTGTCTTCGTAGATGCGGCAACCGACAGCACTTTGCGAGCAAATGTGCAAAAGTTCGGACGAGAGCCCATCGCTGACATCCATCATGGCAGTCGGCACGATATTTTCTTTCGCGAGCATTTCGACGATATCTTTACGTGCTTCGGGTTTCAGTTGGCGTTCGAGGATATATTCTTTGCCGGCGAAATCGGGTTGGAAATCGGCCAAGTTTTGCCCTTCGAACACGCGTCGTTCGCGTTCGAGCAACTGCAGTCCCATGTAGGCTGCACCCAAATCGCCCGTTACGCAAATAAGATCGTTTGGTTTTGCGCCATTGCGATAGACAAGTTTATCGGCATCGGCTTCGCCCAAACAGGTGATACTGATAGTGAGTCCGGTGAGCGAGGATGAGGTATCGCCGCCGACCAAATCGACGCCGTATTGTTCGCATGCAAGGTAGATACCGTTATAGAGATCTTCGATTTGTTCGAGCGCAAAACGTTTTGAAACACCAAGTGCGACAAGTATTTGTGTCGGTTTGCCATTCATGGCACAAATATCCGAGAAATTGACCATTGCGGCTTTGTAACCAAGGTGTTTCAGCGGCGTATAAGTGAGGTTGAAATGAATACCCTCGAGCAGAATATCGGTGGTAACCAATGTTTTTTTGCCGGCAAAATCGAGTACGGCTGCATCGTCGCCAACGCCTTTATTAGTGGATTTCTGTACAAATTTCACCGATTTTGTCAGATATTTGATGAGGCCAAATTCGCCTAATGTTTCGAGTGTTACTTCCGTGTTTTCACTATCCATGATGAGCATTTTAGTTCCAGCATACAAAAGTAGTATTTTTTTACGAAAAAACGTATTATTTTTTGCGTAAATAATCTTTTTTGCGTAATTTTGACGCTGTTTTTTTATCCAAAAAGCGAGAAAATGAGAAAATATGCAGTTTTGACATGCTTTATTGCCGTTTTATGCGCCATTGTACCATGCCGTGGCGAGGGTATCTCGTCCATACAATGGAAAAAATTGGGGCAGACGTTGCAGAATATAAGCGATCGTTACGTGGACACCGTGGACTCCGAGTTGTTGATTGAAGCCGCCATCAACGGCATACTCAAAGATTTAGACCCGCACAGCACTTATTATTCGGCCAAAGAGGCAGCCAAACTGAATGCTCAAATCGACGGCAATTTCGAAGGCATCGGAGTGCAATTTATGATGTTGGAAGACACCTTGGTGGTTACTCAAACCATTGCAGGTTGCCCCGCCGACCGTGTAGGAGTACTCCCCGGCGATAAAATTATCATGGCCGACGGCAAACCCATTTCCGGAGTCAAGATGTCGTCCTCCGACATCATGACAATTCTGCGCGGCAAAGCCGGAAGCACCGTCAAAATAATGGTGAAACGTACCGGAGCAAAACACCTAATCGAATTTGTTATTCAACGCGGCAAAATCCCGATTTATTCAGTTGACGCCGCATATATGATAACACCCGCCATCGGTTATGTGAAGTTGAATAATTTTTCGGCTACAACCCCTGCCGAATTCAGTCAAGCGCTGAACGATTTGCGTGCGCAAGGTATGAAACAGTTGTTAATCGACCTGCAAGGCAACGGCGGCGGATTATTGCATAGTGCAACCAGCATCATCGACGAATTTTTGAGTTACGATCAAACCATCGTGCAAACCAAAGGACGCAAATATCCGACACAGACATTGAAAGCCACCGACAACGGCACTTGCGATTATATCAATTTAGTCGTTTTGGTGGATGAAAATTCGGCATCGGCCAGCGAAATTATGGCCGGCGCTTTACAAGATTGGGATCGTGCCGTTATTGTTGGTCGCCGCACTTTCGGCAAAGGCTTGGTACAGTTGCCTTTTCCGCTGATTGACGGCTCGCTCATGCGTTTGACTGTAGCACGATACTACACTCCCAGCGGACGCAATATTCAGAAACCATACGACAAAGGCAACGACACTTACCGAAAGGAATTGGAAGAACGATTCAAACACGGCGAATTAACATCGGCCGACAGCATCAATTTCCCGGATTCGCTGCAATATAAAACTAAGATATTGGGGCGCACGGTGTATGGTGGCGGTGGCATAATGCCCGATGTTTTTGTGCCTTTGGATACAACGCGAACGACCAACTATCATCGCGATTTGTTAGCCAAGGGTGTGATGAGCAAAACTGTCGTTGAATACCTTACCGCCAATCGTAAGAGATTGTTAAAAACATTCGCCACTTTCGAACAATTCGACAGTACGTTTCACACAGACACACTGTTAAATACACTTATCGACAACGGCACAAAAAACGGCATTGAGTTCGATCAAACCGCCTTTGATGCTGCACGGTCGTTCATCATGTTGCAACTGAAAGCATTGTTGGCACGCGACCTTTACGGCAACAGTTACTATTACCGCGTAATGAACAGCGCTAATGACATCGTGCAACGCGGCATCGAAGTATTGGAAAACTACAACGAATACTTGAAATGAAGTTGTCAACCATTGCACTTATCGGCCCCGAATCGACAGGAAAAACCACCCTATGTCGTTCATTAAGTGCGCATTACGCTTGTCCGTGGCTCGAAGAATACGCCCGTACATACGTTGAACAATTGCAACGCGCCTACACTTACGAGGATGTCGAACGTATAGCGCACTATCAAGAGCGCGCCCTTGCTCAAGCACAAGCCGCCTACGCCGAATCGCACCGTTTTATATTCGTCGACACCGATTTGATAATTACCAAGGTATGGTTCGAACATGTGTACAAACGCGTGCCGGCATGGTTGCCCGATGCCATACGTCAACAACATATCGATCTCTATCTGTTGTGTGCACCCGACTTACCGTGGCAATTCGATCCGGTGCGCGAAAATCCACATTTGCGCGAATATTTGTTCGATTGGTACAAACGCGAAATCGAAACGCACAGCACGGCATACGCCACCATTGACGGTTGCGGAACCGCACGCACACAACACGCCATACACGCTATCGACACACATTTCGACGATATTATATCCACAACATTATGAACCCATTAGAAGAAACCATCGCCCAACTATCCGACACCGCCCACTGCAACACCTTATGGCATAAACAGAGCAACAATGTACCAATGCCCAACACACTGACATTGGGGCAAATAGTCGATACGCTACGCAGCATCTTATTCCCGGGATATTTTGGCAACACCATATCTAATGCATCGATGCTGCCCTATCAGATAGGCGTGCGCATCGAGGAGGTGAGCCGTCTGCTATCCGACCAAATTTTTGCAGGATTCTGTTTCAACGACACCGCTGTCGATTTGTCGGAAGCGCACCAAACCGCCCAAACGGTAACAACAGCATTTATTGAGCGACTGCCTCAACTGCGCGACACACTCGGCACCGACGTTAACGCGGCATTCGAAGGCGACCCCGCCGCCAAAAGTTGCATGGAAGTCATTTTCTGTTATCCCATCATTCGCGCCATTACCAACTACCGCATAGCGCACGAATTGTTGTTACTCGGCGTACCGCTGATTCCACGCATCATCACCGAAATGGCACACAGCGAAACCGGCATCGACATTCATCCCGGAGCGACCATCGGCAATTACTTCACCATCGACCACGGCACCGGAACCGTGATAGGCGAAACAGCCATCATCGGCGACCATGTCAAAATCTATCAAGGCGTAACACTCGGTGCAAAAAGTTTCCCGCTCGACCATAACGGGAAACCCATCAAAGGCATTCCGCGACACCCAATTATCGAAGACAACGTCATTATCTACGCCAACTCGACTATTTTGGGACGCATTACTATAGGTAAAAATGCAATTATAGGCGGCAATATGTGGGTGGATAAAGACGTAGAAGCCGGCAGCATGATTACCCAGCGCCGCCGCGACTAAAAACGACCGGTGGAAGCCGTTCGACGATTCGATTTTTTTACTACTTTTGCAGTTTGAAACAAACATCACTTATGGGTACAGAATTTCAAATGATAGCCAAGACTTTCAAAGGCTTGGAAAACGTATTAGCCAAAGAATTGGTAGCATTGGGTGCCAACGATATACGGATAGACCGACGCGCGGTGTCGTTCTCCGGCGACAAAGCGTTGATGTATAAAGCCAATATCGGCTTACGTACAGCATCGCGCGTGCTGAAACCAATTGTAACTTTCACTGCCCGAAATGCCGACGAAGTGTACGAACAGGTAAAACAACTTGATTGGGGAAAATACTTAAACATCAAGCAGACTTTTGCCATCGACAGCACCGTTTACTCCGAAGAATTTCGCAATTCGCAATTTGTCAAATATCGCGTCAAAGATGCCATAGCCGACTGGTTTATGGAACGCGAGCAAAAACGTCCGTCCATCCGTCTCGACAATCCCGACATATATTTGAACATTCACATTTCGCACACGCAATGCACTTTGTCGCTCGATAGCAGTGGTGAATCGCTCCACAAACGCGGCTACCGCGATGCGCAAACCGAAGCCCCTATCAACGAAGCCATGGCCGCCGGCATGTTATTGATGGCAGGCTGGGACGGACAAACCGACTTTGTCGATCCAATGTGCGGTTCGGGAACGCTACTCATCGAAGCGGCACTGATTGCACTCAATATACCACCATGCATCTATCGCAAATCATTTGCATTCGAGCAATGGCCCGACTTCGATGCTGCACTTTTCGACACCATCTACAACGACGACAGCGAGGAACGTGAATTTACCCACAAAATCATCGGTTGCGACATTTCGCCTCGCGCGCTCAAAATAGCCGAAACAAACATCAAAGCAGCAGGACTAAGTAAATACATCACACTCGAAAAACGCAGCATTGCCGATTGGTCTCCCCAACCGAGCCCGTGCCTCATCGTAACCAATCCGCCTTACGGCGAACGCCTTGTACAAGACGATTTATTCAATCTGTACGCGCAAATCGGCGAAACATTCAAACACAAATTCACAGGCAGCACAGCATGGGTCATATCGTCGAGCACAGAATGCCTGCAAAAAATCGGTCTGCATCCGTCGCAAAAAATAGAATTGCTCAATGGCGCGCTGGAATGCGAATTTCGCGAATTTGAGTTGTTCAGCGGACGACGCAACGATTTCGTAAAAAATAAAAAAACACGACGAGCACAAGTCGAGGTAACACCTCACGACCGTACAACGAACAAGAACGAAAAGAAGACACATGACGCCAAACCACGACGCGACATCAAGCGTTACGACAACCAGAATATCGAGCGTACACGTCCCTACTACGAAAGTCGCAGCGGCAAACCGCTTTTGTATGAAAACAAAAACGCACGCAAACAATAACCACATTTATCGCCACTAAACAATGGAAAATTTTGCAGGCCTTACCGCGCCCTATTCAGATTACAAAACCGCAAAAATAGTCGTGTTACCTGTGCCATACGACGCTACAAGCAGTTGGGTGCACGGTGCAGAACACGGTCCCGAAAAATTGCTCGAAGCCTCCGTGCAACTCGAATGGTACGACACCGAAACCCGCACCGAAGTTTATAAACACGGTATTCACACCGCTGTACCGGTCAACGAACAACGCTCGCCCGAACAACTATGCGAAGCCGTCGAACAACGCGTGGGAACACTCTTCGATGATGCAAAATTTCCTGTCACCATCGGCGGAAACCACACTGTAAGCATCGGTGCCATACGAGCGGCTGCACAACGATATGACAATCTGACAGTATTGCAACTTGATGCGCACAGCGACCTGCGACGCACCTACGAAGGTTCCGAACTTAACCACGCCTGCGTAATGAATCAAGCCAAAAAAGTAGCGCAAATCACACAGGTTGGCATCCGCAGCCAATGTATCGAAGAGACCGATAACTTCGACCCCGGACGCATATTTTGGGCACGCGACATCTATTTCGACCGCGACAACCAATGGGAAGAAAAAGCCTACGCCACACTGACTCCGAACGTCTATCTGACCATTGATTTGGACGTGTTCGACACCGGCATTTTAGCTGCTACCGGCACACCGGAACCCGGCGGACTACACTATTTCCAAGTTTTACACTTCTTGCGTCCGCTGTTCGAACGCTTCAACGTCGTCGGATGCGACATCGTCGAACTATGTCCGAAACCAAACTTGCACGCATCGGACTACTTGGCAGCGCGATTGGCCTACCAACTGATGACCTATAAATTCCTACAAGAAAAACCGTAAACATCTATGAATAAACAGGTTAAACCGTGTGTATGCAAAAACTGCGGTCTGTTATGCTACGACAATTTTTGTCCACGCTGCGGTCAAAAAACCGACACCGACCGTTTGACATTTCGAAGCATGATGCACAGTTTTGCGGCAGCCATTGTAGGTGGCGAAAACGGATTGATACACACCATTGCGCAATTATTCACACACCCAAACAAACTCATCAGCGACTACATAGCTGGTAAACGCAAGAACTATTTTGCGCCATTTCCACTATTATTCCTTGCGTTAGCCGTCTGCCTCGTCGTGTTGCAAGTAGCCACCATCGATTTCTCCGGCACGCTCGACAACTTCGACTTGAACATCGTCAAAGATGCCGACAAAGCCACTGTCGGCCGGCTGCTGCAACGCACACGCGCCATCTACGCTTTCTGTTTCCGCTATTTCACGCTGATTGCGGTATTGCTTGCCCCATTTCTGATTATCGGCGTGCGCTTGTGTTTCGGTCGCGACTTCCGACAACAATACAACTGGGCAGAAACAACCGTCATGCAAACATATCTGCTGGTGCAAATAATTTTGTGTGCATCAATATTTACAGCCCTCGCTTGTTGTGTACCAAACCTACTACACGCCGGTTGGCTACTGCTATTGCTATGCGTAGTGCTGCTCGTGATTGATACGCACGGTATGGGCAGCACATCAATATGGAAGCGCATCGGGCAGAGCCTTTTAGCCGTACTCTTCACTCTGACCATTCAAACAACTATCTGCATTGTCATACTGCTGTTAGCCTATCTGCACTAATCGCACACTTTGGCACGCAAATTGCAGTTATCCGATTGTCATAAACTAACATCACTATGCACAAAATACTATTCATACTTTTACTGACCATCAGTTCGCTAACATGTTACGCCAAAGAATTGTCAGGACACGTCGTCGATAGTTTGCGACAACCCGTTCCGTACGCCAGCGTATTCCTGCAAAACAATCCGCAAATTGGCACCATCACCGATGAAAACGGTTTTTTTGTATTGCCCGACTACACAGCCAACGACTATTTGGTTGTTACTTGCATCGGGTACGAAAAATTCGCTCTGCCGACCAACAAAATATCGGGCACCAAACCCATACGCATCATACTGAAAGGGCAACCGCTGATACTCGAAGCGGTCGTGGTATCGGCCAAAGGTTCGAAGCGCCAGCAACGTAAACTGCTCAAACAACTGCTCGCCGATATTTACCAACAGATGCAAACAGATTTTCCAGACAATGCACGCAAATACCGTGTCGTATCGGATGTTTCGGTATATAACGACGACAAAGTCGTAGCCTTCGACGAAATGGTAGGACACATTGTAGAACTACCCTATCTGCAAAACGCCCAAAAACGAGATTCTACCCAAATAAAAGCCGATTTCACGCGCTATTACATTAACCAAAGCACAGCCGACGGACTGCGCAATTTCGACCAAGATTTGCTGAAACGCAAAGAAAAACGACAACTGCAAAAAATTGATTTCGAAAAATCGGAGCCGATACACCGCATGCTATGGGCGCTCGACATCAAAAAACTATTCAGCGACATCTACAAAGAAACCGGGAATTGGAGCATCAGCGAACGCGATGCCCTATCGCAATTGCTAACATACACCAAAACGTACACGTTACCCGGCATCCTATCGGCCACCATGAAACTGCATTTAGCCGTCGATGCACAAAATCATGTGCAACGTCTCTCGCAAGACATTACGTTATGGGCTAATATTCCGTTCGGTTACAAACTATCCGATGCGCAAGTAGCTGCACTCAACCTTGTGCTGGTAAACAATAGTACAGGCAACTTCGACAAATACCGTTTGAAAACCGCCAATGGCAAAGTAGAACGCAATGTCTTTTTCGAGCAACAAGACGGTCAAATAGTTGTGAGCGAAAAAAATTGGGCTGCCAACGTGCAAGGAGCCGACAAAAATGGGCAATCTGTCGCTTTCAATCAAAAAGCGAGTTGCCATGTATTATCGGTAGAAACAAAAAATGTACACCCGTACAGCAAACAAGAGCTCGCCACCAAAGCTCCGCGAACGCAGGTTGAACTCTCCGGTGTCCACTAATCAGTTTTTGGTCGCGCACACAAAACACATAGCTTACACCCTTTTAACAAACAACGACGCCTTGGATGTTTCCAAAGCGTCGTCATTGTGTTTGGTGTGATTGTCTGTCACACACACATTTATTAAATCAAGTTCAGCTCTTTCAGTGTAGCCACATTGCCACGAACCGCTTTTGCGCTGGCAGCAAATTTTTCTTTTTCTTCGGCATTCAGTTCGAGTTCAACAATTTTTTCGACACCGTTTTTACCAAGAATTACCGGCACACCGATGCAAATGTCGTCTTCACCATATTCGCCTTCGACGAGTACCGAGCAAGGAATCATTTTCTTTTGGTCGTGCAGAATGGCTTCTACCACATAGGCTCCGGCAGCACCAGGTGCATACCAAGCCGAGGTTCCCAGCAAGCCGGTGAGTGTAGCACCGCCCACCATGGTGGCTTTCGCCACTTCGTCGAGTTTTTCGGCACTCAGCAGATTAGTTACAGGTACGCCTTTGTAAGTAGCAAAACGTACCATCGGAATCATCGTGGTATCGCCATGTCCGCCGATAACAAAACCCTCGACCTCGTTAGCATTGCAGCCCAAGGCTTGGCTCAAGAAATATTTGAAACGCGAACTATCGAGAGCGCCACCCATACCGATAACACGATTTTTGGGCAATCCGAGTGCTTTCAGGGCCAAATAAGTCATGGTGTCCATCGGGTTCGAGATGCAAAGCAAAATAGCGTTTGGCGAATATTTCAAGATGTTTTGTGCAACACCTTTCACGATGCCGGCATTCACGCCGAGCAACTCTTCACGCGTCATACCCGGTTTACGAGGCAGTCCCGAAGTGATAACTACCACGTCGGAATTGGCGGTTTTGGCATAATCGTTCGTGCAACCAACGATGGTGGCGTCGAAGCCGAGCAACTGCGCGGTTTGCATCATATCCATTGCTTTACCTTCCGACACACCTTCTTTGATGTCGAGCATCACTACTTCGTCGGCTACTTCATTGAAAGCCAACACATTAGCGCATGTAGCACCTACATTGCCTGCGCCTACAACTGTTACTTTTGACATAATTGTTTTATGATTTTGAATGTTAATAAAATAGTCCTAACAGAAATGTGTTGCAAAAATACATCTAAAAACGGACATAGCGAAATTTTTACGCAACATTTTTATGTTAATCTCCAAAGTCGTCGCTTTCGATGCCTCCCATACCACCGCTGTCGCTGCCATTTTTAGCATTATTTTTCTTTTTGTCTTTCATGTTGCCGAAGTTATATGTCAGCGACAAAGTGAAACGTTGTCCGCTCGGACGTTGTTCAAAATCTTGATAAAACGTATCGCCCCAAGTATATTTTTTCCAACCACGCGAATTCAACAAATCGCGCACGGTAAACGCTAAGTTCAACGTGCGGTTCAGGAACGATTTGCGAATGCCCAAGTCGATGCTGTAGAAATCTTTGGTTTTGCCCTGTGCGATGACATGCGGCGAAAAATAGCCGGCTGTCAGTTGACCTGTAAATGTCTTGGTAAACAAGAAGTTAGCCATCAAACGGATATTCCACGAGAAGCCTTGCGTTTTGTCCTGCAGATGCACGCCTTGATATTCGATGGCGCTCATCGACTCGTAGAAAAGGTTGAGCGTGGTAGTCATGTTCAACCATGTGCAGAAACGGTTTTTGCCAACGACTTCCAATCCGGCCGATTGTGCGCTTGCCACGTTGTCGTAAGTCGTTTCCATCACGTTCGGATGTTGAGGCGACTCAAACTGCACTTGTTGTACAATGTCGGTGCTATAACGATAGTACAACGAAGCCGACAACGTATGCGCCTCCCACGTTTTGATATAATTCAGTTCGAGGGCGTTGGCAAATTCAGGCATCAAATTCGGGTTACCGTACGAGATATTTGTCGAATCAGACACATTGCGATAGGCGCTCAACTGTCGTCCGCGCGGACGGTTGACACGACGCGTATAGTTCAGTTGCACCTCGTGGTCGTTCGGGAAAGCATACGACAAATAAGCAGTCGGGAAAAGTTGGAAATAGTCCTTGTTGTTCACCACATATTGGTCGGTGGCGGCATCGCGCGTACTTACGGTTGTATTGGTGTACTCGCCACGCAACCCGACCGAGAAACTAAATCCGCCGAATTTGGCACCGTAAGTAGCATAGACCGCCGCAATCCATTCCTGATAACGAAAATCGTTGTAGGCCGACAGCGAATCGTACTCCGGTTGCGGAAAATCCCACGTCTTGGAATTCGACATGCGGTCCTGCCAGTTCAGCGCAACACCTGCTTCCAATTTCATATTGGTGCGTAATTTTTGCACATAATCCGACTTGAACTGCATACGCTGATTGTCGAACCCACTATACTGCCGCTGAATGTAGGTCGATGCCCAACCTTGCGTTACCGTTTGGTCGTAATTGGACGTCTGGTCGCGACCGTTATTGCTGTATTCCACCGAAGTGCGCACTTCCGAACCTTTCGTGTCGATTTCGTACAAATACTCCAACTGTACACTATACGACAAACGTTTCGCCTCAGCAAGGGTATTGTGTGTATATATTGCCGTATCGAGCGAAGCATAACGCACTGTATTGTAATCAATTACAGACGTGTTATTATCATTGCGCGTATTGATCATACCCGACAAGCTCAACGTATTTTTGTCGTTGATATGCCAATCGATGCCGGCACGCCCGAACAATCCCCAATTTTGGCGACGGTTGCGACTATCCTGATGCATAAACGAAACCGTATCGCCGGCATTGAACGACCAACGATCGGTAAATCCCTCGCCTGCACCATTACGCTGACGGAATCCGGCATTAATATAGAAATCGACTTTGGAACTGCTATAGTTGAAATTGGCGCTGGCGTTGCCGCTCACTTGGTCAACTATCTGATAATCAATGCCGCCGGTAACGCTGCCATAAAAGCCGCCACGGCGGTCTTTCTTCAAAATGATATTGATGATGCCGGCTGTTCCCTCGGGGCTGAATTTGGCCGACGGATTAGTAATGACCTCGATGCTCTCGATGCTGCCGGCAGGCAACTGTTCGAGTATTTGGGCGCGATTGTCCTCGTCCAAACCCGACGGTTTGCCGTTAATCCAAATTTCGACACTGCTGTTGCTGCGCAGCGAAATGTTGCCATCGTTGTCCACTTCGACCGACGGAATATTTTCGAGCACTTCGGTGGCCGAACCGCCGGCTGCGGCTACATTCTGATCGACGCTGAACACCTTTTTATCTATATCGAAGCGCATTTGCGAACCTTGCCCCACCACTTCGATTTCGCTTAATAGTTGTGCATCTTCCTGCAGTTTGATGGTACGCACATTGATGGTTTGCGTCTCCTGTTCGATGGTAATCTGCTTATCGACAGACTGATAACCAACAAACGAAATCTCGAGCCGATAAATGCCGACAGGCACGGCCTCCAACTTAAATTCACCATCGATATCGGTGATACCACCACCTATCACTTCGTTATTATCGGCCATTTTGAGCACCATATTCACAAACTCGAGCGGCGTGCCCGAAGCATCCGCTACTTTACCGATAATATCGGCGGCACCGGCAGTCAACCGACACACACACAGCACCACAAAGAGTAAAGAAAAACGTTTCATCTGCATCAAGTTTTGTTTTTGCAAAAATTTATGCAAAAATAGTACGAATCAAGGATAAAGCCAACTGCCGTTCGACAATCAAACCGTTTGTATCGACAAAACACGCTCGCACAAAGCTTCGACCGCCAAACGATACGAGTCGAGACCGAAACCGCCTATTGTGCCAACCGCCACGGGCGACAGCAACGACGTATGACGCACTGCCTCGCGCCGAAATACGTTGGAAATGTGCACCTCAACCGTCGGTGCAGGAACAGCGGCTACCGCATCGGCTATCGCCACCGACGTGTGCGTGTAACCACCTGCATTCAGTACGATGCCATCGACCGCAAAACCAACCTCGTGAATACGATTGATGATTTCGCCTTCGACATTCGACTGGAAATAGACAAATTCGACCTGCGGAAAACGTTGCTGCAACACGGCGAAATAACTTTCGAAATCGGACGAACCGTAAATGTCAGGTTCGCGTTTACCGAGCAAATTCAGGTTCGGCCCGTTGATAATAACAATTTTCATACGACTATGCGACTAAAATAATCGACAAAATTACAAAAAATCCGACATCGCACGAAATTTTTGGCAGATTAACACGTTTTTTGTAATTTTGCGGCATGAAAAAGTTAGTCATTTTCGACCTCGACGGCACACTACTCAACACCATAGCCGACCTCGCTGCCGCCACCAATTTTGCTTTGAGCCAATGCGAACTGCCAACACACGACACCGATGAATATCGCTTGTTTGTGGGCAACGGCATCAACAAATTGTTCGAACGCGCCCTGCCCGAATATGCACGCGACGAAGCGCACATCGCGCTGGTACGACAGCATTTTCTGACCTACTACGCTGCACACAACTGCGACCTCACACGCCCATACGACGGCATGCCCGAACTATTGGCACACTTGCAGGTCTGCGGGCTGAAATTGGCCGTAGCATCCAATAAATATCAAGCCGGCACCGAACAACTCGTGGCGCACTTTTTCCCCGACATACGGTTCGATGCCGTATTCGGACAGCGCGAAAACGTGCCCACCAAACCCGACCCGACAATCGTGTACGACATTTTGGCCGCTACCGGCTGCACCGCCGACGAAACAATCTATGTGGGCGATTCGGGCACCGACATGATGACTGCACAAAACGCCGGCATCGAAGCCGTTGGCGTAACGTGGGGCTTTCGTCCGCGCACCGAACTCGCAGCACTCAAACCGGCACATTTGGCCGACACCGCCGACGAGACTCAAAAAATTATCTTACGAAGAGCATAGGATGCAGAGGTGAAATAGTGCAAAATGCAAAACGGATGAGTGCAAAAGTTTAAGAGTTTCAGGGTTTAAGGTTGTTGTTTGCGCAGTTTACGTTTGAACCCCGCCCGAAAAAACTTTGCAGTTTTAGAACCCTTTGTCGCTACGCGACATTTCCCTTAGAAAGGGCAAATCTTCGCACAAATGTTGTGCAGTGCATGCTCTCCCCTTTTTAAGGGGAGTACGGCGATAGCCGGGTAGGGTTAAAATATAGGGACGCATTGCATGCGTCCGTAACTACCGAAGGGCGTAGGGTTAAAAAAGCATACAACAAACAAACGCGGAGCAAGGAAAACCATTCCTCACTCCGCATTCCTAATTCCTAATTGTAGGGATGCGGCGCGCCACGTCCCTACATTGTTTTTTCGGCGGACGTATTCAATGCGTCCCTACCATTTTTCTTCCCCTTCAGGGGACCGGGGGCTTGGTTTATTCAACCAAAAGAACAGGGCGGACAGATTGACCGTAGTAGCGGCCGCTGTTGTACCTGTACACGTTGTCCGAGTTGAAGTTCACGTTCCACGAGTCGAACGGGTAGCTCGCGTAGAGCGAACTCGACCAATAGTTGCCGTCGCCGCCCGCGTAGTCCAAGTCATCGTTGCTGCGATAGCCCGCCGCAGGGAGAAAGATGGAGTTGCCGTTGGTGCCTTTCACTTCGTAGCCGTTTACACCGTTCTGAGTTGTCCATGTCCAAGTGCAGTTTTCACGCAGTTCCTTCCATTCATCATCGGTAGGCATACGCCAAGCACCGCCCCAATTTACAGCAGCAGCGTCGTCTTCGGGCTCAAGGGTGGTTTTGCTGTCGGTGGTGTTATACTTGGTAAAGGTACTGCCGCCATCTGTAGTCAGCGTATAGGTATCCCAAGAGTAAGTGGTTTTGGTGGTAATTTCGCCCCACGCAAAGTAGTCGCCGTAGGCTTCGGGAGAGGAAGCACCTACATTGCAAGTTGCCCACTTGGTACCGCTGGGTAAGCCAAGATCAACGTATGCGTGGCCATTTTCGGTGCCTGTCGTACACGACATAAACATCACTGCACAGAGGCAGCACACGGCTGCCAAGAATTTAAATTTTCTCATTGTAGTTTAATTTTTAAAATGTTAGTAAAATTGTTAATTATCACAGAACTAAAAGGTTTAAGAGTTTAATTTAAGTGATCGTTTCGTTGGTGAACAAAAAAAAGCCCCCTCTCGAAACCCCGAGAAAGAGCTGTTATGTATATGTTCGCGAATAGGCAGAAATGCCCGCAAACGCCCTATTTCTGTGTGTGTGTGTGTGTGTGGAGATACTCACTTCGTTCGCACAAAGCAAGTCCCTCAAAACAGCAGATATGTACTTGGCATAAAACATCGTTGCAAAGTTACACAAAAAATTTCACAATACAAAAATTTATGCAAAAAAGTAAGAAAGTTTGAGAGTTTCATAGTTTAAGGGTTTAAGGTTGTTGTTTGTGCAGTTTACGTTTGAACCCCGCCCGTCGCTTCGCTCCTCGTCCCCTTGTGGAACCCCGCCCGAAAAACTTTGTTTTTCTCGTCCCCTTGGAAAGGGGACAGTGCATTTTTTTATTTTTATTCGCACTGAAATTGCTTTATTGCGTAATCTCCCCTTTATAAAGGGAGTGCCCGAAGGGCGTAGGGTTAAAGACACCAAATCTTTACTACCCCTAAATCCCCCCGTCTGCCGTAGGCAGAGAATTTAAGGGCAATCACCTTGAACCAATAACCATTAACTTCGCAGCATGTCGCGAAATTGTTTATAACTTTGTCGACCACAAAGGGTACAAAATCAAAAAAAAGTCGTACCTTTGTACGCTAAATGCTGTATCAGCACTTTATGTATCTACTTGGGGCTGTTCTGGTTTTGACAGCGGGTAGAAGAGGTATGTAAGCACGCAGTGCGTTGTCGGATAGCACTTTAATCATAGACGGCGAACATTTAACTGGCGAAGGATCTTACGCTCTCGCTGCTTGATCGAAGTCATAGTACATCAAGCTTAATTCCGACCACAGGTGTCGGAACGAGACATCTCTCGAATGCCATTCCCTGAAGCGGTTCGGTAAAGAGGTGTGGGTAAAATCGGGGATAGTCGGCGGTGGCTGCGCATCGACGGCGAAATTTTAGCAGATAAGGCGACGGTTGGTGGCTTCGGTCTTGCCGCCGCACGAAAACGAAGGCGAAGATAAGCGTGTAGAAAGCATATTGCTTCCTCGTTTGGACACGGGTTCGACTCCCGCCAGCTCCACTTTTTTTTGACAACAACATCCGCACAAAAACAGCAAGCATGGAAAACGACACAACGGTACAAGCGACTCCTGCGGTGAAATACACCGAAGACGAAATCCGCACCCTCGAAGGGTTGGAACATGTGCGCCTGCGTCCCGGTATGTACATCGGCAAATTGGGCGATGGCAACGCTGCCGACGATGGTATTTACGTCTTGCTGAAAGAAGTCATCGATAACTCTATCGACGAATTTCGCATGCACTGCGGTTCGTTAGTTGACATCACGCTGACAGATAAAACGTTATCAATCAGGGATTTTGGTCGCGGAATCCCACAAGGGAAACTGATAGCAGCCGTTTCGGTGATGAACACCGGCGGCAAATACGACACCAAAGCGTTCCAAAAATCGGTCGGATTGAATGGTGTCGGTACCAAAGCCGTCAATGCGTTATCGGCACAGTTCAGCGTCAAATCGTTCCGCGACGGCATGGTAAAACAAGCCGATTTCGAACACGGCAAACTCATCAAAGAATACGATTTAGAACCGACAACGGAGAAAAACGGCACGTTGGTCGTGTTCACACCCGATGAGGAGATTTTCGGGAAATACGCATTCCACGAAGAGTACATCGAAACAATGTTGCGCAACTACACCTATCTGAATACCGGCTTGACGCTTGTATTCAACGGTCGTAAGTTTTTGTCGCGCAACGGTTTACTCGACCTGCTGCAAGAACGCAGCACATCGGAGCCGCTCTACCCCATCGTCCATCTGAAAGGCGACGACATCGAAATAGCATTCACCCACAGCGATCAATACGGCGAAGAATATTACTCGTTTGTCAACGGACAAAATACTACGCAGGGCGGCACACACCAAAGCGCATTGCGCGAGCACCTTGCGCGAACCATCAAAGAGTATTACAACAAGAATTTCGAGTTGGCCGACATTCGCAGCGGCATCGTGGCCGCCATCGCCATCAACGTAATAGAGCCGACATTCGAAAGCCAAACAAAAATCAAACTCGGTTCGACCAACATGGCACCCGACAAAGACAGCGATGGCAATCCGTACCAATTGTCGGGAACGAGCGTTAATAAATTTGTGGGCGATTTTGTCGGCAAAGAGGTAGATAACTATCTGCACAAAAACCCGATGATGGCCGACACGCTGCTAAAAAAAATCATCGCTTCGGAGAAAGAGCGCAAAGCCATTGCCGGCGTATCGAAATTGGCACGCGAACGTGCTAAAAAGGTCAGTCTGCACAATAAGAAACTGCGCGACTGCCACATTCACTACAACGACGCCAAAGGTGATTTGCGCGAAGAAAGTTGCATTTTCATCACCGAGGGCGATTCGGCATCGGGGTCCATCACCAAAAGCCGCGATGTGAACACGCAAGCCGTATTCAGCCTGCGTGGCAAACCGCACAACTGTTACGGCGAAACGAAAAAAGTGGTGTACGAAAACGAGGAGTTGAACTACCTGCAAGCGGCACTGAACATCGAAGACGGCCTCGAAGGGTTGCGTTACAACAAAGTCATCATAGCCACCGATGCCGATGTGGACGGCATGCACATACGTCTGTTGATGATGACCTACTTTCTGCAATTTTTCCCCGATTTAGTCAAAAAAGGACACGTTTACATACTGCAAACGCCACTATTCCGCGTGCGCAACAAGAAAGAAACGCGCTACTGCTACACCGAAGAAGAGCGTCTGGCCGCCATCGAAGAGTTGAAACCGGCGCCGGAGATTACGCGATTCAAAGGTTTGGGCGAAATATCGCCCGACGAGTTCAAACACTTCATCGGTAAAGATATGCGCCTCGACCAGATTTCGTTACGCAAAGAAGATGCCGTAGCCGAGTTATTGGCATTCTACATGGGCAAAAACACGCCCGAACGCCAAGATTTCATCGTCGAAAACTTGGTAGTCGATTTAGACGAGCCGTAAAAACATACTTTCAATAGTTCTAAAAACATCAAGCGCACCGCCCTTTCGGGAGATGCGCTTTTGCTGTTTATGATACGTTTCGGTTTATTTGTAGAGGAAGCGTTTGATGCTGCGTTTCGGCGTTTTTTCGAATTCTTTGTCCACCAATTCCACAGCCGACAAGCGGCAGAACGTCGGCAACAAGCGATTGACGCGCACGCGCATCTCTTCCATAACATCTTGCGCCGCCACGCCGGGTTGTTCTTTGGACATTTTGTCGGTATCGGCATAGACAAGCGCCACAAGTTTCCCTTCGCGATCGACCACAACCGATTCGACGACATACGGCATATTGTTTACCTTGCCCTCAATCTCTTCGGGGTAGATATTTTGTCCCGATGGGCCAAGTATCATATTTTTCGAGCGGCCGCGAATCATCAGGTTGCCTTTTTTGTCGATGACGCCGAGGTCGCCGGTGCGCATCCAACCGTCGTCGGTAAAGACCGCACTCGTGGCTTCGTCGTTTTTGTAGTAACCCAACATCACATTGTCGCCACGCACAAGTATTTCGCCCACTTTGCGTTGCGGGTTGTCCGAGTCGATGCGAATTTCGACCCTATCGACAGCCTTACCGCACGAACGCAGTTCGAAGTTATACCAATCTTCGTACGCAATCAGCGGGCCACATTCGGTCATGCCATAACCCACCGTAAACGGGAACTTGATGGTTTTCAAGCACTTCTCCACTTCGCGATTCAGGGCTGCTCCGCCAATAATCAGATAACGCAAATGGCCACCAAACGCATTCATCAGTTGGTTGTAAACTTTTTTGTGAATCAGTCGATTGATACCCGGCGTGTACCACAATAGGCGTACCACCGGTTTGTGAATGGCGGGGAATATTTTCGACTTGAAGATTTTTTCGATGACGAGCGGCACGGTCAGCATCATATATGGCTGCACATCGGACAACGCCTTCATCAGCACGGCAGGCGATGGTGTTTTGTTCAACACGGTAACGTGTGTACCGCCGGCTACTTGATAAAGCACCTCGATGACCAAGCCGAACATGTGCGCCATAGGCAACATGGACAAGAGTTTATCGGCCGAACTATTCGGGATACGCTCTTGGCTGAAACGGATGTTCGAGTCGATACTGCGCCAACTGAGCATCACGCCTTTTGGTGCGCCGGTGCTGCCTGATGTGTAGTTTATCAGTACCGGTGCATTCGAGTCGAAGCGTTCGAAACGTACATCGTTCTGCGTGAATCCGTTCGGATATTTTGCAGCGAAATGTTGTTCCCATTCGGCATAATGTGCAGCGAATTGCTTGGAGCGGGCTTCCAACAGCGTGAGGTCTTCGACGGAGAGAATGCCTTTCAGGTTGGGCATTTCGGACGAAGTAATACTTTTCCAAACCATCGGGCCAACCATCAGCAATTTGGCATCGCTGTGATTAACCAACGCATGTATGGCAGCCGTGTCAAAATCGGCCAAAATGGCAACCGCCACGCAACCATAGGTTGTAACTGCCAAGAAATTCACAGCCCACATCGAGCTGTTACGACCGCAAAGGGCGATTTTATCGCCTTTTTCGAGACCAACTGTTTCGAACAACACATGCAAGCGTGCTATCTGTTCGGCCATTTGCCCATAAGTCAGTGCAACGGGGCTGTCGAAATCCTCAAGAGCCGGTGCATTCCAGTTGTTTTGTAACGAAGTTTCGAAATAATCGAGAAAACGTTTTTGATTTTCTTCCATAAGCTTGTGTTTATAGATAAGACATTAAATGCGGACACATTCTTTTCGTCGAAGAATGTATCCGCAAATGTATAGTTTTTTTTTCAGTTGACCGACGAAATTACGTTTTTTAACCTAATAGTAATACATTTTTATAGATATTATCAACTATTTAGTATATCGTCGGCCAACGTATAGCCTATAAAATTTCAAATTCGACACGCCGGTTGAGCGATCGTCCTTCCTCCGTATCGTTTGGAGCAACCGGTTCGCGCGAGCCACGTCCTTCAAATTCGATGCGTTCGGGCGCAATACCGCGTTCAATCATCGATTGGCGTACAGAATTAGCACGTCCTTGAGACAATTTATCGTTATGAGCAGTTGTTCCCACATCATCCGTATGACCAACTATTTTGATGCGTACTTCCGGATTTTCGGTCAAGAAACGGTACAATTCCTCCAACCCGGCTTCCGATTGCGGAAGAATGGTTGTTTTATTGGTAGCAAAGAACAAATTGTGCAACACTACTTTTTCACCCTTACGCAGCGGGGTCAAACGCACGAGCATGTGATCGCCAATAGATTGTATATCGCTTTGATACGTTTCGTACCCCATTTTTTCGACTGCCAGCGTGTAGTTGCCATCCGGCAAAGTAACACTGCATGCACCTGAGACACTATCGGTAAGCACTGCATAGGCTACTGCGCCGGTCGTTGCATTGGTAATGGTTACCTTTGCACTCAATTTATTATTTGTCTCAGCATTGACGATTTCAGTACTGAATATCGGTCGGTGTTTCAGATAAATGGTAGTGGCCATTGTGTCGCCAAGTTGCAGCAACTGTATATCAGCAGTTGTTGTGTCGTAATCTTTTTTCGTAACGGTCAGCGTATAGTCGCCTTTGACGACGCGTGTCGTCAGGCCGTTTTTCGGTACCGCCCTATTATTGATGACCATTCGCCGCGCCGTATTGTTGTACGCCGACAGCAAGGCACCTTCAATCGGCTGTTGCGTATCCTTATCGTACACAGTGAGAATCAACAAGGGATTTGGCAACGCCTTCGGTTTCTTCTGTGGTTCTTTGCCCACTTGAAACAATACCGTAAATTTAACTCCGGCAAATAACGAATTCAAGCGTTTATCGTTGGCTTCGGCTGATGCGAAAAGACTGTTCGCTGTTACATAGCGCGTTTCTGCGGCATTCCCATCAATATACGCCAACGACGTGGCATCGGTAACGTTTTTATGCAAATTGGTTACGCCATAGTCGCAAAACAGCCCTATACGATACGATACCGGCGTTTTACGTTTATCAGCCAATACGCGCATTTTTTTAGGCAGCCATTCATCCAAGATAAGACCAAATTCGGCCGTTGCCTTGACATCAAACGCCAGCGAAAACGCATTACGAGCACGATAATCGTCGGTAAACAGACCATGCGTTGGCATATCGGTAAATTCGCCCACTAAAGCGGGGTCGGTAATAGTGGTTGTCAACGCGGTTTGCGTAACGGATGTGCCAAACAATCCAACACCAATTTTGCCACCGGCTAAGAAATAATAGCGATCGAACTTGCCACCGAAAAGAATGGGAATATTCAAGAAACCAACATGCTGTACATCTCTGTAATTGTCGAACTTGCAGTAATAATCCAACATATATCCCGTATGGTACGGATCTTCGTACAACAGTTGCGCCTGAATGGTAAACGGATTCACCTTACTTGTAGAATTTAAGTACGAAAACTCCACGCCTGTTGAGAGCAAAAACCGTTTATAACTCCACTCGTAAGCAGTGCCTAGCGATACGCCGCCACCACCAATTGCCGAAGCATTTTCCACATTGTGCAGCAACGACGAATAGCCTGCTCCACCCCATACATCGACAAAATGACGGCTGTTATATTTGACGTCACCGGCCGCCGCGAAGGTTGCTACGCCAATGCCCAACAACGCTATGGCAGACAATACTCTTTTCATCAATCTAATATCAGTTTATAGGTTTTTACATCATTATCCACCACAATACGCACGACATATACACCAGCATGCTTTATAGGTACAGAAATGCTGCCTGTCGTTTGTGGTCGAACGTCGCACACAAGCCGACCCGACACATCATAAACGGTCATTTGATCTACCCGCACTTCGGAATCGACGATAATGGTCCGTTGCATTCTATCGGCATAGACGGCTACAGCCTTATCGGCATGTGATGTTACCGCTGTAATCTGTGGTTCGATCAAGGTAAACGCCAACGACGCGTATTCTTGCGGTTCAAACGTGTGCCACGCATCGGTAGCCGAGCGTCGCCACTTCAACGTAACGGTATAATCGCCGACAGCGTTGGTGAACGCACAAGACAATTTGTCATCCAACGAAGCATTTTTATGTATTTCAAACGTCTGTTCGCCGTATTGTCCTTTCGAGAAAGCGCCTTTGTAAACCACCGCCACAATGTCGCCATTGAAATAACCGCCCGTATTTGTAACGCTAAAACTCAACTCTACGCCGTTTCGCGGCACATTGGCGGCATCGGGGAAAGATATAGCGCGATTGAGCGACAACACCGGCACTTCGCTTGTGTCTGGCAACAACGTCAGCGTTTGTGACGTTCCTAAAGCCATCAAGTACTGCAATGCGTAATTCAGTTGGTTTTTAGCATCGTACATCACCATCAAATCATAATCGCCATACTCCAAGCCTATCGAATCGATGGTAATGGCATACGAATGTGTTTCGCCGTCAGGAGGAATATTTTCCAAAATTCCATCGCTCAAGACATACTCATTGGTTGTTTTGGAGTGAATCAGAATCCACAACAGCGAATTGTATTCCGCCCCCGTATTCGTCACGGAAAACTCAAAAGTACCACTTCCATGACTATACACTTCCCCCATAGGCGACAAAGATTGTAGTTCCAAGCGTGGCTGTTCTGAAGTAGGTTCGCCAAAATAGACATTATTGCCGGATACCACCACATTGACATAGTTCGGCACACTGACCATGGTACGCACCGGCGTCCACTTTGAGGCATCAGATGCCTTATGCACCAAATACAGACGATAGTTGCCATCGGCGATAGTAGTGCCGATTTTCAGATTGGACGCAAACTCATTATATGGTTGTTTCAATTTATACGACCCTAACGAAAGTGAGGCTGATTGAAGTGTCGCTACTTGCGTTTCACCCGTTTCGTCATATAAGACTGCCGCAATTGTACCGGAAAATGTCGTCAGACTGTAATTGATAAGTTTAGCCAACCAAACGCCAAACGTTCCCGTGCGTGTCGTTTGCGTGACAGTAACACCCAAGGTCGAATCGGAGCAAAGTTGATAAGCGGTTTCTCCTGTTGTTGTCGGTTGAATACCGATATACATGGCTTGATAGCGGTTGTAGCCGGAGCCCGTAGTCGTGCCACCGATGCCGGTTTGTCCCGGCGTCAGAGCCGACAGCAGAAAGTAACCGTCGCTTTTGCCACCCCAACCCCAATTAATATGAAAATAACCATCCTGACGGTAACCGTCGCACACAAACGCATGCGCGCCATCGTCGGCCGAACCGCGATACAATACAGGGCGCGACGCATCCAATTCGGCACGCAAAATTTGCGTAAACGTATCAATCGGATAATAGTTGCGTTGTATTTCTTGAATATTTTTGTTATAACCGAAATATTGTATCAACGAGCGTCCGGCTTGAGTGGTTGAGGCCGAACTAGAAGCACCATATTGCATATCAACCGACACGCCGCAATGGTATAACAAAGTCGCCACAGCTGTTTTGGCTTCGGTCGTCGTCATTAAAGACGATGTGGCAGCCATATTGCTCCAATCGTAAGAGGTACTGCTAAAATCGGCATTCAATGTCGTTGTTTCACCGGTCGTTTTATTTGTCCATGTATAGGAATTGCTGCCGGTTCCTGTCGTCGGATAGCGATAGTAGTACATAACCTGAGCCATAGCCGTCGCGACACAGCCTGCGGCCGCACGCGAAGTCCCATCGTACACGGGACACAAATTGTTATACGGCGCATTTTGGTTCCAAGCGATAGTACCCAACAGCGGTGCAACGGACGACTCAAACGTGATGGTTTTATGCGAAACGTTAGGCTGAATCGCCGATGAACGCAATGCATTGAGTTCCTCTTGGTACATCTGCAACCATGCACGGCAATTTTCCGGCACACTATCGAAACAGAACGTTCCCGTGTCGGTGTAGCCCAACACATCGCAGGCATTGTCGTCGCCTGACACAATGACACTGCCGCCCGAAGCCTTGTCGAAAACGAAATAAGCCGTATCGGACTGAACATAAGCCAACGTCAACGTGTTGACGTCCGAAACGGATTTGGAAAGTGTCGCATGCGACGATCCGCAAAACCGTGCGGCTATTTGTCGCGCCGATTCCACCGAACGTGTTTCGGCCGACAAAGCAAACGTCATACCGAGCGACACGCCTAATAAGATGTATTTTGCATTCATATCTCTTCAAAAAAAATAACTTACCTCAAAGCAACCTAACATGTTCCTACAAAAACGACATAGTGGGATAGCGCGCAATGCGCTATCCCGAATATGTCGTTACAATCGTCCTTATTATTTGACAATCAACTTACCGATGTATGTTTTCGACTTACCTGTCGTTATACGTACCGTATATACACCGGCCGTATTCAGTCCGTCGATGACCACCGGATAGGCATTCGGTTCGAAACGCTGAACCAAAACACCAATACAGTTGAACACTTCCACCTGCAAACCGTCCCGATCGGCAGCATCGAAATCGCCCTGCAGCACAACGCTGCTATTGTGCGCCACCGGATTCGGATAGATGGAGAAGTCAGACGCAAATATATTGGACAGACCGACTATCTCTTGAACGGTTACCGTGTAAGTGGTCCACTGACATTGTGCCGTATCCGTCAGCAGCGAATCGGTATACACGCCGGGCTCCGCTTCGGCATCAATGGTGAACAAACCGTTGGTGTAGGGTAATTCGGTACGATCTATTGTATCGAGCACAGCCTCAACCGTTATCGGATTCACAGTCAAATTGATGGTCAGCAGGCTATCACAACCATTACTATTGGTCAGGCGCACGATGTATTGTCCGGCTTCCGTCAAAGAGAGTCCTTCGGCCGTATAAACATCGCCGTCGCAAATAGTAGCATTCATCGTAACCGTATCGTTATCCAACACCGTGAGCATCAGTATCACCGTACTATCGCAGGTGAAATCGTTGCCGACAGCAGTACGTTGCAACTTGTTGCTTCCCACCTTCAACTCGGAGAACGGAACCTTAAAGCCGTAATCTGCATAATTCGTGCCAACACAGACACTGTCGGTGTATTCATACACTTGTTTGCACGACACGCGCACATTATCAAGTTGCAAATAGTTAAACTTGCTGCACAACGCCTCGAAATAGAAGGCCACTCTGATGTTTTCGCCTTGGTACTTGGACAAATCAATCGTTTCGGAGGTCATGTGGTAGTCGTATTGCGTCAAATCGTACATCACAGCGTCGTCGGCTTTCCATGTGTTTCCGCCATCGGTAGAAACGAGCACGGCAAACTGCGGCACGCTGACTTCATACGTCGTATCGCTATACAGATAACCATAGCACATATCGAACGATAATACCGATTCGCCTTCAACAGCATATTCCGGCGATACCAACCATCTGTAACGATAATCCCTATAGTTATAATCGACAACATAGCCATTGCATACCAACCGCATACCGTCTTCCCAATTTGCATTGAGGAACGTGTACCACTGATAGGAATAACTTGTACCGTAAGGCGGATTCGTCAGAGCGACGCCATTATCGACTACACTCGAAATCTGACCGTACTTTTGTTCCCAGCAATTATTGGTGTACACGGTAGACGTATTATATCCGGAAAAGTCTTCGACCAACGGGAAACGGTGCAAGCCGCAATCCGTCATGAAAGGAACACCGCCAATCCATTCGCTGGCAGACTCGGCGCCACATACAGCTTTGACATAAGCATAGTAAGTAGCACCTTGTTCCAAACCGTCAACATGAGCCGGATAAGTATTTACGGTATCGCGTACTACCACCACTTCCGATGCGTCATCGAGTTGTTTGGCAGTGCATAACTCCGTAGCAACAGCAACTACCCATACGTTTTCGTTACCGCTCTCCCAACTGAGGTCGGCTCCGTTTTCGGTGATATTGACAACCTCCAGATTTTGCGGTGCTATACAGCCCGTCAGATGTTCAATGCTTAAATCGTCAATATAAACATCCAACTTGCTGTCGCCTTTGATAGCCAAATGTTTACCGTTGCCAGTGTACTTATGCAACTTGTATGTAAACGATTTGAACTGATCGTACAAATTGAGATATAAACCACCGCTGGAGGTTGTACTGCTGATGTAGTTCATCAACGTAAAGTAGGAAATATGCTCAAACGTATTCATATCATACGTATTATCCACCACGCCCAAATCAAGGATTACAGCCTCCTTTGCAAAGAGCGCCAACGCTTTGAACGAGATTTCCATTTCGTTGATAGGTTCGTCAAATTCTGGCAGAATGACATAACCTTTGGCAGGCAATGTCAGCGTACCCATCGCATCCTTGTTTTCGTCGGCAAAACGTTGCGCGATGGCCACGCCCGTCGAAGTTGTCCAGCACTCGGGTGCCGCACTGATACCATCGATATAGTATTCAAAATCCTCGACGTAAGGCAGTGCCGACGAGGCACAATTGGTTGTGAAACGATACTCTACCCAATCGGTCGGACCGTCGTCGCACAACGTACGCAGATACAACGCATAGGTGGTCGCTTGTTGCAGACCTTGAATGCTATACAACCTGCCCGTGAACTGTTTGCGTTCGATGTAGTCCGCTTCGGGCAGCAAATCGGGATTACCCGAATTGCACACCGTCGATACGATGGCTTCGAAATTACGGCTAACACCCGCATCCCATGTAAATGCTGCCGTTTCGGCCGTCAAATCGGTAACACGCACTTTACTAACACCCGAGCAGGGATTCTGCTCCATGGTCAGTTCGGTGATGGCAGCTGCCGTACCGGCCGTACCTGTAGCAGCATTGTACCAATAGAATACTACATCGTACTTACCGGCATCCAATGTGGGTGTTACAAACGTTTCGGTAACATAGTCATTGATGCCGTATACTTTCGACATGAGTACTGCTTCATTTGCACCGGTACCGGTGGTTGTATTACCCAGCAAATTGCGGATATTAGTCGCCAAATAGGTATAACCGGCCGGCATTACATAGCATTTCAGATAGTCGTTGAGGTGCTCATTATCCAAGTTGCCTTGTACCTTGTAGTTCAGGGTAAGTTGGTAACTTGCCGTATCGTCGGCAGCAAAGGTACGATATGCCCAGACATAAGACGTTCCAAGATTACCCTCGGCATCTTTCGTTGTATAGGTGTTATTCTTACCGCCGTCATTGCTGACAAACAGTTGATTATCGCCATCGAGCATACCAATGTACCACTGATTCGCACATGCCACACCCAACGCATTTTCACGGACAAAAGTCCACTGTGCGTTATCGGCTGCGTCGTCGAATGTGGTATGGTAAGGCAACATCACGGGCGTACGAATAGTCGATGCCGTCAGCGGACCGGTCCACTCGCCATCGGCACAAGCACCTTTCACATAAATATCGTAGGCCGTCTGTTCTGTCAAACCTGTCAAAGTAGCAGCGGTTGTTGCAACACGCATTTGCGTACCTGTGCCGAGTGCGAAGCCCTTCGGACCATACTCTACAATCCATTCCTCATTGGCCGGACTGACATCTGCCCATTTGACGGCAAGTGCATCGTGCGAGAAAGTCGCCAGTTGCAGCGCGCGCGGTGCCATGCAACTAACCTTGTCGGTCGTAACAATCAGATTATCAACATAAACCGAATTAGTTGCAGGCCGCAAAGCAAGACGCACGTTTTGGTCGGCCGACTTATACACCTCGGCCAAATCGACCGAACACGATTGCCATATATTGGTTAAATTTATTGTCGTAAGCAGTTTGAAAGTTTCCGGATTGTCGATGTCGCTTATCGTGCCTATGTCCAATGTGCCTGTACCCGAAGCCATGCGTGCATCGAATGCCATATAGAGTCTTTGTATCGAATCCACATCGAACGTCGGCAATACGGCTATCGGGGAGCTGAAAGTAGAAGAACTCGTTGGACATTCTTTTCTATCTAGATACAATCCGTTGGCACCCGTATAGGCAGCCGAAGCGGACACATTGGCCGACGGGGTCTGGTTGCCACCTACACTGCCACAAGCTATCATCTTTCCGTACAAATCCCAGCAGGTAGGACTTTGCCCCACCGTTTGCGATTCGAAATCTTCGACATACGGCAACACTTGTGTATCGGCACAATCGGTTTTGAACGACGTGGAGAGATCCCAACCGCTGGCTGCATCGTTGGCGCAGAGCGACTGCACGTATGCGTAATATTTGGTATTAGGTGCTATATTACGGAAGAGCACAGCAACTGTATCGACCGTCAATTCGCGGTAAGGTGCAGTGGTTTCTACATCGGCAGGTTGTGTGGTGTAGAGGCGCACACGCCACTGCGATGCGCTGCCGCACGCACGCCACGACAAGCCTACGGAATCCCTGCCCACCGAATCGACGGTAAACATAACCGGAGACACGCACTCTTGTTTCCAATCGATGGTAACATCGTCCAGATACAGACCCGCAGACGATTCCGTTCCGGTACTCGATATAGAGTTCAACGGATGCAGAGCAATGTATTTGCCGAAGTTGCCATCATCGTCGCCCACATAGTTGTCGAACGTGAAATAATAGGGCAACCATACCTTACTTTCGAGCAGCGAATCCTTGGCTACTGCCATAAAGGTGCTCGGGTCGGTCGGGTCGGTCATCACGCCCACCTCGAAATACTGTTTGTTGCTCGCAGTTTTATACAGATACATCGTCATTTGCACATCTTTCACAGAGTCGAAGCCCAAGGTCGGGAACGCCATATAGTTATTTTGGTCTTTCGCTGCATAGATATACAAGCGTCCGTCGCCGTTACAGCCCGTAATATTTACATTTAAGGGATTGTAAAACGATGTAGTCGTATTGGCGCCCGACACAAAGACACACTCCGGCACAGCATTAGTTGCCAAGCCTTCGAACAAATTATTGTACGGCAGCGGCATCGCTGTACACCAAGTAGTAAACGCGGCCGCATTCGACCATTCGCCGACACAAGCTTTGGCGTCGTTGACCGATTGTACATAGACGTAATAGTCCGTACCGCCCGACAAGTCGCTGACATCCAGAGCGTTCACTGCGACTTGACCATCATATACATCGGCCGTCTGTGCCATATCGGTCAGTTCGATGGACGATACCTTAACGTTCCAAGCAGTTTCGTCGCCGGCCGGTGTCCACGCTATGTGTGCCGACACCGAGTCGATTTTGCTGAAGGCAATTTCCTGAACTTTTTTACATTGCGGGATTTCGATAACCGAAATATCGTCAATGTACATATACAGCGTTTTCCCTGTACCGTTATTAATAGTATTTTGGAAATAGGCATAATCCATACGTATAGCAATAGAATCACCCGAACCGGTATAAGAACTAAAGTCTACAATACATTCTTCCCATGTTTTTGATTCTTGTAACCTAAAATCAGCAACTTGTTGAAATACACCGGATTCCATAACGCCAATTTGCACATAACCAACATAGGAAGTTAAATCAGAAATTCCATAAAATGTTAGTTGTAACGTATTGAGCGGTTTATCAAACTTCGGCAATATAAGTTGAGCCACCTTGCCTGAAGCAGCCGTCATATAGAATATGCGTTTTGTACCATCTTTACCATAGGTATGATCGTCATAATATGCCGTTGATAAAGTTGTCGCAGCTTTAATATACGGATTTGTAGTTGAGCCTTCTACACTAAAACATGTCATAGTATTATTAGAAGTACTGCCCACATCATAACTATTAAGATCATTGTAATATGGTATAGCAAATGTAGCCGGACATTCCGTGAGGAATGATGTAACAGGTGACCACATACCGGTTTGTGTCCCCGATACGCTTTGCACATAAACGTAGTATTTTGTTGCCGGATCTAAATTGGTCAGCATCATTTCGGCTGTACTATTTTGTACCAAAGTTTTGAGAGCCGGAGTTTCGTCGACCTGATCAATAGCAACATTGGTATCAAACACTTTGACATTCCAACGCGTAGAAGTGCCATTTTCCTTCCATTGCAATTTGGCAGAAGTAGTTGTTACGTCGCTTACGGTAACATTAGTTACACGCTGTGGATTGCTCGATAACGTAATTGACAAGTTGTCAATGGCGAAATAGTTGGTAGTGGTTGCATTGACATAGAACACGATATATTTGCCGGTACCGGTATAGTCCGACATAGGTACAATAAAGTATTCCGGTACTTTGCCTGCGCTCAACGTGAGTGTGTCTACCGGAGTAAGCGTGTTATAATCGTTCGGATCGGTCATCACACCAATACTAATCGACTTACCATAAGACGCAGTCGTTGTGTTGGCAAATCCCCAAAACGAAATCGTAACATCTTTCACATCTACCCCCGACAATTCGGGCATTATGGCATACGGCTGTTTCGTATTGGCGGTTGTTGTATTATAAAAATACAAACTATTCTTCACCACTTCAGACGGTATTGAATAACCTGTTGCTGCCGCCCATGCTGTAGCATTCACATACGGGATATAAGACGCTGATGTAGTACCGGCATTATTTCCTACTATCCAATGTTGAGGTGCGCCCTTACCGCTTCCCGTTACTTCAGACGTAAAATCATTATAATAAGGGAGTGTGATTACCACACCGGTGGTTATCGAGGCAGATTTCCATTCGGCGCCATCGCAAGTTGGTTGTACATACACATAATACGTTGTACCCATGCTCAAGCCTGTTTGCGTATAGGTACATGTAGTTACTGTGCCGTCGTACACGTCGGCATCGGCTGTAAAGTCGCTTATTTCCGTTGTCGAGATTTTAATCCGCCAACTCGTTTCGGCCGTAACAGGCGTCCATGTGGCAGTCAGCGTTTCGGTATTGTCGGCCGTAACTTCCAAATTATTTACCGCACTGCAGTCGGGTATGTAGTCCACTTCCACATCGTCGATATAGGCGGTGTTGGTGCAACTGCCTGCCGGCAGTGTACGGAACGTGATGAAACCTCCCGCACCGGTGAAGTCGGTCAGCGGCACACGGAACTGTTCCCATGTATTAATAGCAGTCGGATAGACAGTATCTATCGGCATAAAGTTGGTTGCCTCCGTAAACATTTTGCCGGTAGGCAAATCGTTAGTCTGCTGTTCGCACACGCCTACCACAACTCCGCTGGTGCAAGGCGACGAGAGCCTAAACGTTACCATCAGTTTGCTCAAATCGGATTCCGGCATTTCGGGCATCATAGCATAGGCTGTAATGGCCGACGTGCCTTTCAGGTAGAGGGAACCTTTCGTGTAAGCCGTCAGTTCGTAGTTGGCGGCCGTACTCAATGCACCATAATAGGATGAACTGGTTACATCGGCATCAGACGCATTGCGCGCACCTGCCACCCAATCGGTGGGAACACCTGTCCACACATCGTACATATCCAAATCGTAGCGATCGAAATGTTCTACATAGGGGATTGCCACGCTTTGTGTCGTTTTGAATGATTTGGCGGCTGTCCATTCGGCCATGTCGCAGCTGCTCGACAAATAGACGTAATAGGTTGTGCCTGCGGCTAAATCCGTCAGTTGGTACGGCTTTTCGGTAACCGCTCCCATAAATTTCACCGCCGGATCTGCCGGATCAACAGCCTCCACATCGTCCACTTGTTTGGTCAATACGGCCATATTCCATTCGGTAACCGTTCCAGCATCTTCCCATGTTATCCATGCGCTCGACGATTTAATATTCGATACGTTGACAAACATCGGCATCGGGCAAGCTTCAGCCGTTTTTATCTCCACATTGTCGATATAGATATTGTTGGTGTAGTCCGCCGATCCGGTCTTGAACACGATGCGACGTCCCCGCCCTGTATAAGAAGCCAACGATACGGTGATTTTTTCCCAAGTGCGTGTACTTGGCAACGACAGCGATTTTATGGGTACATAAGTGTTCATGTCGGCACTTTCGGCCACACCCACCTCTATGGTACGCGTATAACTTACACTCGTATTGTTGGTGGCGGCGCAGAATGTTACCTGCAAGTCCGACAAAGACTCCGCATCCAACTCCGGCAATACAACATAGGCATAATTCTTCGCTGTCGTGTACATTTTGACAGCCCGTTCGCCATCGTACTTATAGACGGACGACAAAGCGCAATTGGTCGGGTCGCTCATAGTGGTATAAAAGGTGAAACAACCGAAGTCATCTCCCTCAAAATCAGTAGCATACGGCAACGAAACTTTTTCGCACGCGGTGGCAAAAACCAATTCCGCCCACGCGCTTTGATCGGAACTTCCGCAATCGTACTGCACATACGCATAATAGGTCGTATTAGATGTCAAATTCGACAATTTGTAATACTCATCAGTCAGAAAATCGTCGTAAACATCGGCGCGTAATGTAAAATCCGTAATTGGCGCCGTCGCCACTTTCAGGTTGTAACCTTGCAACGAGTCGGTTGCTATAGCATCCCACGACAAATCGGCGGCCGTGGTCAGCACACTGCTTTGTACAAAATTGGTTGGCGTAGCGGTACACTCCGCTTTGTTTTCGATGGCAACATATTGCAGCCATACTCCTTTAGCCGCATTGTTGTAACCTTCAAACGCCACTTGAAACGTTGCACTCGTTTCCGGCAAAACAATTTCTTGCTCCATGAAATCCTCCACCGCAGCGGTGTAAGATTTCAGTTTCTGCCATTCAGCATCGGTCGCCAAACGGTAAAGCACCACCAACGAATCGCAAGCGCCACCTGATACGGCGGGTTGTTTGAAACTGAATTTCAAACGCGGTTCATTCGTTAGCGAGGCTGCATCAAGCACCGGTGAAATCAATTTACTCGAGTCGTCAACGACGTTACTCGAATAACGTACATACCCATCGTTCATTGACCACGATGTAGTTTCAGTCGTCCAGTTTGCAGGCAATTCTGTTCCACCGAACAACTCCGACAACACACTTTGCTGTGCTGTCGTCAATCCTGTAGCCGCCATTAACAAAACGGCCACCAAGAACGTTCGTACTGAGAAAAGATTCTTCATAAAATAAAATTTAGTGTTAATTGATTAAAATTTTATAGTGATATTTGTGTGAATTGGTCGTTATCACCAATAAATAGAGGCCTTTTTGCGCAGGCGTATCCACAGCGGCCGGGCCGTCGAGATGAGCATATCCGAGCTTGTGTCCCGCCACCGAAAACCAAGTGGCCGTAAACGCTCCCTCAGCCTGCACCTGCACCGGACGGCCGAGCGCAATCACATTGGACGACACCAGCACATTATCAGCCGTTACGGTCGGCACATCCGTACCTATGTTAAAATTGAACGGACATATTTCCAACTGTTCTCCATTGCATGTAACGGTAACGGTATATTCCGCATCGGTATCGAAACCGTTGGCAGCATACAAGTAAGAATCGGTAGCCCCATCAATCGGCGCACCATTGACATACCATTGAAAATCGCTCAATTCATAACCGCCGTTATAACTACTATTCTGAATGCTCAACACATCGTCCCAATACATTTCGACAATGGTTGACGGCAAATTGATGGTACAAATGACCGGTATTTCGGTAACACCGCACGCTGAACAATATGCGCATATCGAAGCTTCGTAATTGGCCGGCGTAGCCGAATCCGGCAAGGGGATATGCAATTCCACCTCGTTGCCATAAATGGGGACGGTAACATCCGATAGGCCAACAGCATGAGCCGCCGCCGAAAAACGCACGGATACGCTGTCGTGCAAAGCAACCGACATCAGCGTATAAACCATTTCGCCATCGCCGTAACAAACACGCGCTGTCGGCAGTACAAACGGCGTCGGAACAACGGTTAAACGCAGCGTTACAATGCTATCGCAGCCAAGCGAAGAGGGTAAGGTATCGAGATAAGTACCCGCCTTCGACAATACGCTACCGTTAAAATTATAGGTGTCGCCATCGCAAACGGACACGTCCAACAACGAATCTTTCGATTCGACAAATGTCAGTGTGAAAATACATGTGCTGTCGCAACCTGACACAGATTGCGCATGGCGCGTAATAACAGTATCGCGCACAATTTTTCGGCCTTCAAAGTCGTAAAACGAACCTTTGCACAATGTTTCGTTGATATTGATAAGCGTATCGCCAATGGCCGGAGCGGTAATGGTGCCGGTCCAAACGTCGCTGCACAAGCCGTTACACAAACCAACCGTCAACGACACATCTAATGTGCCTCCTTCTGCGGGGAACTCGTACACAGGATTCAGTTCTATGGACGTGGCATTGTCGCCAAGCCTCCACAAGTGCGTTTCCAACGGTTCGGTGGTCGGAGCCTCTACGCCCGTTATCAGATTACGTTCATAAATATACGCCTTACTCGTCAACGTTACATAGTTTTTGCAATCCTTCGGCGTCCACTGCCATACGGCATCGGCTACCGGATAACGCGGAATGGCGCAAGCATCAAGTGTGAAATAACAAGCTGCGTCGGTCGGATAGATAACATCAACCTTATAACGCGTATCATCATCGGGCGCGACATCAAACACTGCATCGGTACCTAATGTAACCGAAGGATTATCGACTGCATACCAGCGATACAAAAAACCCTCAGGCGCTTTGAATTGCGTTGTAGGATAATCGCCACAGTTGATGCCCTCAATCATACCGTGCGTACAATTCAGCGTAAAATAGGCATAACCGTAATGCACTTCAGCCGTACATCCGTAAACCGTCAGCACCACGATAATATCCTGTCCCTGATATTCCTGTAAGTTAAGCCCGACCGTTGTCCAATCTTTCCATACGACGGACACATCGGCAGACGAGGATCCCGTCTTGGTGTGCGCCCAGCCCGACATATTGGATTGAGCGGCAAAATCGACTGTCGTACATGAACTGAGCGGTTGACCATCGGCATCGAGAATATCCAGCGTGAAACGCGGTTGTTCATCTAAACCGTGCGTAGGCAGCTCCAATACGACGGCATATTTCAGCAACAATACCGAAGCCGTATTAGTATCATCCACCGTGTAACGGTAACTCACACGCGCTACATGCGCTTTATTTTCCCAGTTGCCGATGCGCACCGACGCGATTTCTCCATCGGGTATCGTCCGCAACGGTTCCACAGGCTGATTGCGAGTGTCGTACGAATTGAGCGTGCGCATGTCAATTTCACCGGTACGATAATGAACGGTATGGTAACTTTCGACGGACGCATATCCTTTGTCGATTTTACCTGCCGTAAACACATTTTCTTTCCAATTTGCCGCCGTTTCGACGGAATAAGAACAATTTTGGTCGTTCAAATCCAAATAATTAAAACATTTTGCGTCATAAATCAATACCGTCGGGAATTGATACCATACGCTGGTGTCGCCACTACAAACTCCCTGCAACCAAAGGTCATAAACACCTTGTTCGAGCATCAGTTGCGTACTCGATTGCATAATGCCATCTTTCTGACCTTGCGCCGTACCATCCTGCTTGCACCAGCGCAAACTATAGGAATCAAAACTGCCCTGCCATGTTAGCGTAGCCGTAACCCCGGCCGTTTCGACCTTCAAATCAGACGGATCAGCGCAATTATTCCGCGCAATATGTATATTATCGACACATGCGCCGGGATTAGCCGCACTGCCACTGCTTGTATTTTCCCATAGAAACACCAACCGATGAGGCGTGCCGTCGGTTTGGAATCGTCCCGTGGCGTATGTCCATACACTCGACTGTCCCAAACGGGTACCGGCCTCTAACGTCAACATATTAGTTGACATCCATTCGGGCAAATTCGTATTGCTACGACATGTGATGTTCGCAAACTCCGATTCCGGGACAAACAACACCATCAGTGCCGTTGTCTGTAACTCGGCTCCCAACGCTTTCCATTCAAATGTTATATTATAGGTACCTGCTTCCAACGTTAACTCGCGATAGGCAACCATCAAATTCGCCATCTCGACAGTATAACCGGCTGTCGCACCCAAATCGGCAGATATGTACAACGATTTAGAACCGCCATACGCCGTAGCCTCGCCGATATACCATTGATTTTTCCATACGATATTCGCATTTTTTGCATAGTTCAACACCCAACGCGCGTTTTCCGTCTCGTCTTCGAAATCGCATTTGTACGACGAAATGGACTGGGCGGCTATTCCGAACGGGAAAGCCACAGCCACCAAAAACGCTATGTAAATAGTGTATCGACGCATCGTTGGTTATTTTACTTCTACCCTAAAAGTCTTGGTATAATCGTCGACACGAACGACCAACATATAAACGCCCGGGCTAAAAGTCATCGGCACCGACGTAACGCCCATTGGCAAACGCGACTGCCGCAAAGCGATACCCATCGTTGAATAAACCGTAACAGTGGCAGCCTTATCCAACGATACTTCCACATTATCGCCCGAAGCAACAACCGTTGGCACAACATCAATCGTTTCAGGGAAATAAGCAGGAGTCATAGCACACGAAAGTACTTTGGCATCCGAACCGATGCGTCCGAGTTCCACGGCATAAACGGCCGTTGTGTCCAACCCATCCGATTCGTATAAGTAAGGTTTCGTTTCACCTTGTAACATCTGGCCGTTTTTATACCATTGGTATGATAGCAATTCGTAGCCGCCGTTGTTATCCTTATTGTAAATACCGATAACATCATTCCAACGCTGTGTCAGAATAGAAGACTTGTATTTGACATCAAACTCCACAGCCACTGCCACCGAGTCGAAACAGGCATCACGTACCAACACTGTAGCCATATACTTGTCGGGAGCAACTTCGGCCGGTATCGCAACCGTGATATTCAATTCACCATCGGCAAAACTACCCGCAAAATCCATAAAATGCTGTACTTGGGCCTGATCGGCAAATTTAACCTGATAAGTTGCAGGGTCGCCGGCATCCGCACCCAAATGAATAGCAAATTCGCTATCGTCGGCACAGATATCATCAACTGATTCCAAATAGACATGCATGGCATCCAACACGGTTAAGTGCAACGTTACAATACTATCGCAACCATTAACGGTGGCAAAAATATCGGTCGTAACACCGCTCTCTGTCAACGTGTACGCACCAAACTCATAATTGCCACCATGAGGGATTGTATCATACACCGTCAAATCGTAAGTGGGGAATACAGTTAAATGTAGCGTTACAATACTATCGCAACCCGTAAAAGCTTTCAGCGAATCGACATAAATGCCGGATTCCGTCAGTACGCGGTCGGCAAATGTATAGGATTCCGTTCCGCAAATAGCATCGTACAACTCTGTAGCGCGCGGTCCTATGGCCGGAACATAAATAACCAATGACGTGGAATCGGAACAATCGCCATTATTGATACCACTCACAAGCGACACCAACAACGTATCGCCATCATTTGAACACGGTATGTACAAATTGGAATACGTCCCCGAATGCGTGCCGTCCGGCAATGTCCAATAAGCGGTTTCGCAGGGTTTGTCCGTATTAGTTACCGCACCTGTTTGTTGGTTGACAGTGCGAATATAACTCGTATTTTTCAGCATAATGCCGTTGGAACAATTATTTGGTATCCACTCCCAACCTATCTGCGCTATCGGGTAACGCGGGATGGCCGACGCCTCCAACGTAAAATAGCAGGCCGCTTCGGTAGGATAAGTTACACGACAATAATATGTACGCGGATCATTTTGATCGACCGGGAACACACGGTCGGTGGACAAAACGGTTGTCGGGTCGTCTTCACATGTCCATGCGTACAAAAAACCGTACGGTGCGATGAACTCGGTCGTCGGTGTGTCGCCACAATTCATGCCGCCGATTTTACCCGACGTACAATTCAACGTAAAATAAGCATAACCGAAATGTCCGCCTTGACTACAATCGTAGGTAGTCAATTCTATTGTCAGCATTTGCCCATCGTATTGCGACAAATCCAGACCTACAGTCGTCCAATCTTTCCAGTTCACCGTTTTCGTAGTACTACCTTCCGTATAAACTGCCGTTTCCCAGCCTTCACGCATTTCGGCCGAATCGTCCTTCGCCGGTGCATGAAAGTCGGCTTTACCGCAAGTAGGATTTATCAGTTTACCCTCTTTATCGAAAATTTCCAACAAAAAACGCGGTTGGTTTATGCCCTCATGATCGGGATTCTCCAACACAATGGCATATTGCAACAGCAAAATGGAAGCGGTTTGCGCATCCACGGTATAGGTGTACGACAATTTTTCCCATTGACTATTGGTTTTCCAATTACCCAAGCGCACCGATGCCACTGCGCCTTCGGGCACGGTTTTCAGTTTACCGTTGGTGCGCACATCGTATTCGTCCTGCCGATAGTGCGTGGTCTGACGGCTATCTGCCGACTCACAACCATAGTCTATATAACGATGGTCGGCATCTTCAACCAAAACGATGGCACCACTTTTTACGCTCCATGTTCCCGATGAACATTGTTCGTCCGTAATATTCAGGAAATCGAAACATTGCGTTTCGTAAATATATTTTTTGGGGAATTGCACCCAACGGGTTGTATCCGTTTCGCAAACGCCACGAATCCATATATCGTAAACACCTACCGCCACATTTTTAATGGTGTAAACCGAATCCGTAATAGCCGTGTATATATGCCAATCGTCAGTATCCAACAATCGGTATTTCAACTCGTAACTACTGCTGCCACCCGACCACATGAAAGAAGCCGTCGAACCATTGCTGCTTAATAACAAATCATGAGGCAAACCGCAATCTGTCGCTCGCGCCAACTGTACATTATCAATGGCCACTGACACCGAATCGGCTTTGGCATCGGTATTCAGCCAAGCAAAAACCAAACGAAACGTCTTGTTGACATCTTTCTGCGCCACTTTGACTTGCACTTGCTCGTGTTGCCAATCATCCAAACGGCCATAAAGAGTGGCATCGTCATCAAACGTCAATGTATTGGCCGGCCACCATGTCGGTTCCGAGGCATTAACCTGTCCTTCCAAATAAGAGGCATCGCGGGTTGTCCACAACACACGCATATAAGCTTTGGACGAACCGCCGCCTTTCCAATCAAACGCTATATCGTACGCACCCGCTTCCGTTATGGTAAATTCACAATAAGCCAACACGATATTCGGCGTATTGGTACACGCCATAGTGTTGCCGGCATCGTTAGAAACGTACAAAGCCTGTTTACCGACATACGCTTCCGCTTTGTCCGCTACCCATACATTGACAGTGGTGCTACCCGGGTTCAATACCCATGCATCCATTTCTGCCGCATTCTCGAAACCGCAGAAATATGGCAACTTATCGTTTGTAACCGGCTCTGCCGACAAACAAACTGTCGTCAGCAAACACACTATTATAACAACTATTTTTTTCATCTCACTTAAATTTTCACTTTGCCACGGCGTTTATACGAATACTTTGGCAAACAATGACAATCAGGTACCGACACGTTAAACAACACCGTGAAACGAATACCCACCGACAACGGATTGACCGCCTTATCCTTAGCGTCGCTGCTCACAAACAGAGGCGACATCTCCACATCGGGTACCGATGGCAAAATAGAGAACAAAGGCCTATTCGACGCACTCCTATTTACATTCACAAAACCATAATCAACAAATACACCAATTCTATACGTCGCTTTTTTGTGTTCCATATTCGCACCTATCTCCACGCTTGCCGCCAAATCCATGCCCAACGATAACTTACCGTCCGACTCTATCGTTTGCGCTGTCAGACCATGGTTCGGCATATCCGAAAAGGCACCAATGGCTGTCGGATACAGAGCCGACACTTCATAATGTGCCGAAGCAGTGGTTGAAGCCACACAGTTGATGCCCGCTTTGATGCCGGCTTGAGCATAAACCGCACGCCACTTACCACCAAACATGACAGGAATGCGCATATAACCATATTGAGTACGGCTAACTGCGTCGTCAAAACGATAATAATAGGTACACGGTTTCCCTTGACTACCCGTACCTTCGTGCGATAGCGTACCCGGCGATAAACGCGTATCGGCAAACGCATAATCGAATGAAAGACCTATTGAGGCAAAAAAAGAGTGCCGTTGGTATTCATATCCGAACCCAAGGCCACCGCCGGCGCCTCCTACCGACATCGTTTGCGCTATGCTATGCAATAAATTGGCGTATTCGCCTTGTACCGACAAATACAACAAATGCCGATTGCGTTCCTGTGCGCCCACCGCCGACACCGAAACCACCATACCCAGCAAAAATAATTGTATTGTACGCCGCATAACATATCGTCATTTCTGAATTTTGTTAGAAAAAAACACAAAAAATAGCCATCAAATTACCAATAAACACAAATCGGCTTCATAAATTACAAATTGAAAGTTTTTGATACCGTTTTTTTTTTTTTGAAACAAAAGACCCTGCAAAAGTACAATATTTTAAGCACACTGCTGCAATTTACATATACTTTTTTGTTGGATTTATAATATTTTATGTATATTTTTGTTTATTTTTATGTCATAAAACATATTTTTACAATTTACAGAAACATAACACAAAAAGACAAACAAAAAAAACGCTTTTTCAATTGAAAAAGCGTCAATCAGCAAAAACGCAGGCTATATGTTGTTATTATCAACTGCGAAACATAAAATAGACAGCGCCGAGCATACACAACATTGCCCAGAGATAATCAAGTTTTAGCGGTTGATGCATAAAAAATATCGAAAACGGGATGAAAACAGACAGCGTAATAACTTCCTGAATAATTTTCAGTTGAGGTAGCGTAAATACAGTGTACCCTATGCGGTTGGCGGGTACCATTATCATATATTCGCACAAGGCTACGCCCCAACTGGCCAACGCCGCAATCCACCAAGCCTTGTCATTCATGCTGCGCAAATGACCATACCACGCATACATCATAAAACAGTTGGAACACACCAACATTACAATAGTCAATAAATAAGGTTTCATACGCTGAAAAAAAATAGATTTAACGATCGTTTAAACGGTCGCAAAAGTAGTATTTTTTGTGCATCTGCACAAGCGCCAATGCGAAAAAAAATAGAGCCGCTCCTTAACGAAGCGGCTCCACGCATACAATTTCGCGTCAATGCGTTATTTCATAATTTCTATCAACTCAACGTCGAAAATCAGTGTCGAATAAGGTTTGATTCGACCTTGGTCGGCATCGCCGTAAGCCAATTCTTGCGGGATGTACAAACGCCATTTCGAGCCGACAGGCATCAGTTGCAAAGCCTCTGTCCAGCCTTTAATAACTTGGTTCACGCCAAACACAGCCGGTTCGCCACGTTCGATCGAACTATCGAATACAACGTCATCAATAGTCGTGCCTCGGTAGTGTACTTTGACACGCGACACAGCTGTCGGTTTAGCGCCATTCCCAGCTTTGAGCACCTCGTATTGCAAGCCGCTTTCGGTGGTTACTACTCCTTCCTTTTGAGCGTTGTCGGCCAGCCATTTTTCGTTTTCGGCTTTCCAATCGGCATATTTTGCATCAGTCTGACGTTGCGTAATCTCTTCAACCAAAAGTGCGGCTTCGGCAACGGTAGCAACGCGTTCGTCGCCCGTAACACCGGCAAGGAATCCTGCCAAATAATTATCCTTGTTGAAAACAGCATTAGAGTCGGCAGCCGTTACAACGCCTTCGAAATGCGGCATCATTTGTTGCATAACCTGTTGACCGATTTGCATACCGACCATTTCGGCGCGGTCGCCATCGCTCAAGTCGCCCGTTGCTTTGACAAAACCTCTGACAAACGCATCCATTTGTGTCGAATCTACGCCTAATTGGAGTAAATACTCTTTCAGCCCGCGTGTGGTTGTTACGCCATAGCAATAGGTCAGCGTGTCAACGTCGGTTTCTAAATTGGCTTTCGGTGCGCTATTGCACGATGTAAAGCCACCTACCATCATTGCCAATGTGGCAATAGTAAAAACGATTTTTTTCATTGTAATTTTATTATTTAGTGTGTAATTATTCCGTTATATCCAACAATTCCACTTCAAAAATCAAAGTTGAATTGGGTTTAATGGCCTCGCCGGCACCGCGTGTTCCATACGCCAATTCGCTAGGTATAAACAATTTCCACTTCGAGCCGACAGGCATCAGTTGCAGAGCTTCGACCCATCCGGCTATCACTTGTCGTACGCCAAACGTGGCCGGTTCGCCGCGTTGTACCGAACTATCAAAAACCGTGCCATCGATGAGGGTCCCGTGGTAATGTACACGCACACGATCGTCGGCAATAGGTTTGCGTCCGGAGCCTTCTTTCAAAATTTCGTACTGCAAACCGCTGGCGGTTACATGCACTTCGGGACGTTTGGCATTTTCACGCAAAAAATCCTCGCCTGCTTGGCGCACATCGGCATAAGCAGACGCGGCTTCAGCATCTTTTTTTGCAAAATAATCATTCACAAGCGCCTGCGCTTCGTGTGCCGAAATCTCGGGACGTGTACCCTCGCACATAGCCGCGACACCTTTGGCAAAATCGGCATAATCAATACCTTTGACGTTGCTCTGCCGCAAACTCTGTCCAAACAGCAGTCCCAACGCATAACTCACTTTATCCATATTTTTACATTTAATTGAGCCGCAAAATTACTAAAAAAAATTGTTTTAGCACAACTTCCGGCCGTTTATTCGTCAAATTGAAGATTTTTATGTATTTTTGCACACTATTTGACGTAATTTTTTTATGATTCGTCTTTCGAAACGACACATTGCAACATTACAAGCTCTCTTATTAGCCATGTGCTGTTGCACGCGACTATCGACAAGCAGCGTACAGCCTCACATTGAGCAGTGTACCGACTTGTCTGTCGGGCGCACTTCGGCAACGTCATTTGTTATTAATGGGCAGTTGTATCTGTTTGGCGGGCGCACTGCCGCACAGACAGCCACCAACGATTTTTATCGCTACGACCCCGATGCCGACACATGGACTCAACTATCGACACCGCCGTTGAAAGCGCGTGTCAAAGCGACAGCGGCCGTCGTCAACGGTGCGGCATACATAGGGCTCGGATTCGGCGGCAAAGTGTACAACGACACAGCCTATTTGCACGATTGGTGGCGCTACGATCCGCCAACCGACACATGGACGCGATTGGCCGATTTCACAGGCAACGGTACAGTAGGTGCCGCAGCATTTATCGGTACCGACGGCAACAGCATCATAACAGCCTACGGCGGTGCGTATGGTTTGACACGCGAAGTAGCACGTTACGACATCACCTGCGACACATGGACTGTTTACGACGACAATTGGAAACGTGCCAAATCGGCATTCGGCATTGTCGGTGCACAATGCGACGGACGTTATTTCATCGGCACCGGATTCAACACTGACAACCTCGACCAATGGTACGAATTTTCGCCCGATGACGACGTGTGGCAAAAACGTTGTCATGTGCCGGGCAAACGCGAACTGTCAACGGCAGTCGCTGCCGACAAACGCATTTACCTTTTAGGCGGGTACTATTTTGGCGGCTCACTTACCGACGAAAAAACCTACGACGACATTTTGGCTTACGACACCGACGACGATAAATGGCTGTTTTGCGGACATTTACCAAACGGCAGCCGCAAAAACCTGATTGCCTGCAAAATCGGTGATAACATCTATTTCGGATTAGGGGAAGATGAAAACGACCGGATTTTAAGCGATTTCTACAAATGGATAAATTGCGACGCAACATATTAATTATCGGGTTGTGTCTCACGCATACCGCGTTTGCTTGGGCGCCGTGGCCGCTCCCCATGGATTCGACCGATACCAATTTGGACACCATCGCCTATGGCGTAGAACTGACAGCCGTAACCTCGACGGGACAATATGCGCCATTTTGGCTGCAAACCAATCGGTTTGGTGCCATATCGGCACAGCCACACAGCGGCAATTTGAGCGCTTATATCGGCAAAGTAGCTACGCGTCCTAACCGTTGGTACGATTATGATTTCGGTGTAGAATTGACAGGGCGCGTAGACACGAAAGGTGGCACCGGTTTCTTTCAGCAACTCTACGGTCATGTTCGGCTGTATGTGTTCGACATCACTGTCGGCATCAAACCCGAAATTTGGGGCAATCAAGACCCCGAATTATCAAGCGGCGGATTTCTGTTTTCGTCAAATGCTCATCCCATGCCGCGCATTACCATCGGTATCGACCGCTATACGGCCTTTCCGTTCACCTACGGCTACTTGGAAGTGAAAGGCGGCATCACGCACGGTTGGTTTGCCGACAACGTATATGTAAACAACGCCTATCTGCACCATAAATTTATCGGAGTCAGATTGGGCGGGAAACTGCCAGTAAACATTAACTACGAATTTCACCACGCGGCACAATGGGGCGGTACATCACCCGTTTACGGCACGCTCGGATCGTCGTTCAACGATTGGAAAAACGTCTTTTTGGCGCGCTCGGGCGGCGTCATGGCCAACGACCAACTGAACGTGTACGGCAACCACATTGGTTCGCAAAATTTAGGCATCGACATAAAATTTAGCGGCTGGAAAATCGCCGCCTATTGGCAAAATATTTTTGAGGACGGCCCTATTAAGCCCATGTGGAACGCAATGAACCTGCACGACGGCATTTGGGGCATTTCCATCAAGCAAAGCAAATGGCCGTTCATCAACGGTATTTTATACGAATTTATTCAAACGACCGATCAATCAGGGCCATTCCACGACAGAGACGGCATGGTATTCGGTGGTGCGGATTCCTATTTTTGCAACAGTATTTACCGCAACGGCTGGAACTACTTTTATCGCACCATCGGCACTCCGTTCATCACATCGCCGCTGTACAACACCGACGGCAGCATCGCCACGCTGAACAATCGCGTAGTGGCGCACCATATCGGTCTGCAAGGCGACATTTACGGTTTCAAATATCGCGCATTGGTATCGCACGTCGACAACTACGGACGCTACCAAGACGGCAACGACCTACTGAAATCGAACAACACCGCGCTATTGCTCGAAGTAAAAAAACATGTGCCGCAAGCCTGGAATCTGGATTTTTCGCTATCGTTGGCAGCCGACATCGGTACACAGTTCGGCAACACGTTCGGTGTGATGGTAACCATTGCCAAACGTGGCATAATTTGGCAATACTGACGCAACGTTTTAGCCGCACGACGCATCTTAATAGACAGACAATCATACAAAATTTGCAATTATGACTTTCACGGAACTAAGCAACCGTATTTTCGACCAATCTATTAGCGACTACCACAAAACCGACAATGTGGACGCGCCCATCGCCAACCCATATGCCACTAAAAGCATCGAGTTTTACCTATATTTGAAAAATTGGATCGACACCGTGCAATGGCATTTGGAGGACATCATCCGCGACCCGCACATCGACCCCGCGGAAGCACTGACACTGAAACGCCGCATCGACAAATCGAACCAAGACCGCACCGACTTGGTCGAACTTATCGATAGTTATTTCTGGGACAAATATCACGCCATCGAAGCACAGCCGACAGCCGCTATCAACACCGAAAGTCCGGCGTGGGCTATCGACCGTTTGTCGATTCTGCACTTGAAAATTTACCACATGCGGGCCGAAGTAGAACGTATCGACGTATCGGATACACACCGTGCGCAATGCCAAGCCAAACTTGACGTATTATTGGAGCAAAAAGCCGATTTGTCGGCAGCCATCGACCGTTTATTGAGCGATTACGAAACAGGTCGCAAAATCATGAAAGTGTACAAACAGATGAAAATGTACAATGACCCCGAACTGAACCCGGTATTGTACGGCCAAAAATAACGTTTGAAACGACTGCTCGTCATACGATTCTCGGCGTTGGGCGATGTGGCCATGACTGTCCCGACGCTTTATGCGCTCGCCACGCAATATCCCGATTTGGACATCACGATATTGAGTCGGCCCTTTTGTGCGCCATTTTTCGAACGTCTGCCCGCCAACGTCCATTTTATGGCAGCCGATTTCCATGGTCGCCATAAGGGATTTGTAGGATTAAACAGATTACTGCACGACATCGACATCCGTTCATTCGATTATATAGCCGATTTTCACGATGTTCTGCGTACGAAATGGTTACGATTTATCGGACGATTATGTGGCAAACGCATCGCCGTCATCGATAAAGGACGCGCAGGCAAACGAGCACTTGTGCGACAGCGTAACCGTCGGTTGATACAGCAAAAAACCTCGTTCCAACGCTATGCCGACGTATTGTGTAAATTGGGATTTGCCACGCACGACACATTCCAACAACTTGATTTCGCTGATTTGTATGCCGAAACCACACCGACAAGTGTACGCCGAATTGGCATCGCGCCATTCGCCAAGCATCGTGGCAAAATCTATCCAATCGACCGGATGGAGCGCGTCATCAGCACCTTATCCGCACAACCCGGCATCACTATTTTTCTTTTTGGTGCCGGCGCCGACGAACAACGCATCATCGACCGATGGTGTCGGCAATACGACCACACCTACGCCGCCAGCGGCAAACAACAAATCGCACACGAATTGGCTTTGATGGCGCAATTAGATGTGATGCTCACCATGGACTCGGCCAACATGCACATGGCTTCGTTGGTAGGCACACGTGTCGTATCCATTTGGGGAGCAACACACCCTTATGCCGGATTTCTCGGCTGGCAGCAAAAGCCAGACGACTGTATACAAACGGCACTACCCTGCCGTCCCTGCTCGATTTTCGGCAACAAACCTTGTCTGCGCGGCGACTATGCGTGTTTGAATACCATCGCTCCGGACACCATCGTCGCCAAACTATTGGAGGAACGCTCATGAGTATTGCTTACACATTGCACAGTGGCAAAAACAACAAATTTGTCTATTACACCAAAGCATACGCGCGCGAATTGACGCCCAAGTTTTTGTGCCAACGCCGACGCGAATCGCTCTTGCAAGCTCTGGCGACTCGTCCCGATGCCGACTACATCAAGCAGCGTATCGATTATTATTGTCGCCTCAACGCACCGATTGCGCTCGGCAGCGACAGCCCGACGCTGGGCGAACACAAATGTTCGACAAATAAAGTGTATTACTTTGATAGTTACGAATTTACACGTTATTTCCCCGACCATTTGCGATGGCGTTTCCTCAAAGGCGACATCACGTATGTGCCCGACCAACCGACCGTCGTCAAAAGTCGTCCGTTACAGTGCGACAACAGCAACTCCGTATTACTGAAACTCGACAAAATACGGCATTTCACATTCGTGAACGACCGCAAACCATTTGCCACAAAACGCGACCAAGCCATTTTCAGAGGCAAAGTGGCAGGTAAGGAAAATCGTATCCGATTTATGCAAATGTATTTCGGCAGTGACATCTGCGACTGCGGCAACGTGAGCACATCTCCTGACACACCAATAGCATGGCATACGCCGAAAAAGACTATACGCGAACATCTCGATTACAAATTTGTGATGGCACTCGAAGGCAACGATGTCGCCAGCAACCTGAAATGGGTTATGTCGTCGAATTCTATAGCCGTGATGCCGCGTCCAACATGCGAAACATGGTTTATGGAAGGCACACTGATTCCCAATTACCATTACATTGAAATCAAACCCGATTTCAGCGATTTGGGAGAACGTTTGCAATACTATGCAGTGCACAGCGACGAAGCCGAACAAATCATTACACACGCACATGCATTTGTCGCCCAATTCCGCGATAAAACACGCGAAAAGCTAATTGCACTTGGCGTACTCGACAAATACCTGAAACTTGTAAACAATACAAAATGAGCAAAGTCGTTGTAAATAGCGCCTATTCCGATTTGCGTACATTTATCGAAGCGTTGCCGCAAACTTTCGCTCACAGCGGCCAAGTGATTTACGACGCACGCAACCAAATTCGCGTTATCACCCTGCCGGACGGACGACAAGCGAACGTCAAACGCTATCATAGACCGGCATTCCCAAATCGGGTGATTTATTCCTACATCCGCCCATCGAAAGCCGAAAGAGCCTATCGGAACGCATTACTGCTACAAGCAAACGGAGTTGCCACGCCTACACCAATCGGTTACATTTTGTGTGGGCGCCGACTTATAACTGAAAGTTACCTCGTTACCGCACAATCGCCCTTGCAACGGCGTTTTTACGAATTTCGCGAACACGGTATCACCGGCTACGAAGACATCATTAAAGCATTTGCACGTTTTTCGGCCGATTTGCACAGCAAAAACATCTATCACAAAGACTATTCGCCCGGCAATATTTTATTCGACAAACAAGTAGATGGCAGCATCCGTTTTGAATTGGTGGACATCAACCGCATGGAATTCGGCACGCCAATCGGCATGGCAAAAGCCTGCAAAAACTTTTGTCGGCTTTGGGGCAAACAAGATTTTTTCGAGTTATTGGCCGCAGAATACGCTGCAGCCCGCGGTTGGGACAAGCAACAGACCAGCGAACTAATTATTCACTATTGGAAGCGTTTTTGGAAATATCGCACATGAAAAGCGTCAGCATCGTCATACCCAATTTTAACGGCAGGCAATTATTGGAACGTTATTTGCCATTTGTAGAACAGGCCTGCCAACATGCCACTCTGCTGACCGCATGGGAAATTATTGTCGTTGACGATGCCTCTACCGACGACTCCATAACATTCCTCGAAACACAGTACCCAAACATTCGGATTATCCGCAACAGGGAAAACCGTGGTTTCAGCATCACAGCCAACAAGGGAATAGATGCAGCGACAATGCAGTTGATACTAATGCTCAATAATGACATCCAACTGCCCGATAACTTTTTTGATGCGCTCATTCCCTATTTTGACCGCGAAGATACATTCGGCGTATATTCCACACTGAAAGACACCACGGGAACAATCGTTTTGGAGGGGCGCAAACTGCCATTAGTGCATCACGACAAATTAAGTTACACCGACGACAAATCAGCCACAGCCGAAGGTCTTAGTTTTTATCTGTGCGGCGGCAACGCACTGATTGACCGCCAAAAATTAGTGGCGCTGCATGGTTACGACGAAATTTATTCCCCTTTTTATTGCGAAGACATGGATCTATCGTTGCGTGCGTGGCAACACGGTTGGAAAAGTTGGTACACCGATAGTACTGCATGCATCCATCAGCACTCCGCCACAATCAATAGCCAATACACCTCTCATATCGTGAAACGGACATTCGTCCGCAACCGACTCATTGTCAGTTACTTTTTTCTGCCACAAAAAAACTTTCGGAGGTTTTTGCTCAAACTGCATTGGCATGCTTTCATCGAAAGTTTACGACTACAACCGGACGCCTATTGCGATGCCAAAAGACTCATAAAACAGAGCCGTCGGCAGCGTACTCCGATTGAGTTGACGCATTGGTTTCGATAATGCCTTGCGACGAACCACGCCCCTGCAACCACAGGCAAATCCAAATACTATACGACAACGACGATAGTTGCGGCCCGATTGACTCGAACATACCTTGCATGCAAAAAGCCAACACAGTAAGTGCAATAAACAACCGACGGGATGGTGGAGCAAAGATAAGCGGTAACAACACTGTCAGCAATAGCACGATTAATCCTACTACACCAAATTGCAGCATGGTTTCCATATATGCATTATGCGGATGCATAGCAAACTTATCGGGACTGCCATCGACAATAATCGGCATGTGAAAATAAGAATCAGCATACCGCCTACAAAACTCTTCGTCTTGTAAACCACGTTCCACAAATTGCGAGCGCGCCTCGACAGGTCCGTATCCCAACAACGGCCGTTCTTTAATCATATCGGCAGAAAGTCGCCAAATCACAAGGCGCGGATCGTCAACTTGGGTAATGCGCTGCATCCGTTGATTAAGATGGAATACGACACCAAAAGTGGTTAGCAACACCAAATACAGAGGTAACACCATCCATTTCTTCCAACGCCAAACAATAATCGTCAAAACAACCGCAACAATCAAGAACGAAGTCAACAAACCTGTACGGCCTTCGGATATAAGCAACGCAAAAGCCACAATGACACCACTGATACCAGACACTATTTTAGCGCCGCGAACAATATGTCGATTGAGTAATATATATGCCACGCAAATCAATGCCGAATTAAAATACAGATTCACAAGCATGTGCGAATTGATATATTGCCGACGCATGATATTAAACAAAACTGTGTCGCCACACATCTCAAACGGATGAAAATTGGTTTTGAACAATAGAAACAATACCATTAACACTGCCGAAGCTATAACCGCATAAGCGAAATAACGCAGGCGAAACTTATCATTCAATCCCAATATGCCAATAATGCCAAAACCCAAATAAGGCAAGCGCGTTTCAACCATCTTCAAGAAATAACGTGGCTGTGCACCGCCAATATTCCAAAGATAAATCATCAGAAAAAAAACGATGAATGCCACAAACGTCCATTTTTCTCGTGTCCAAACAAACGTGCGATAACGCTGATTGAGCAAATAATCGAGTGCCAACGACACAAAAAATGTAATTAACGCCCAACGCTCGATTTCACCATAAATAAACGGTTGCGACAAAACGACCATTATCAATGCGACAACGGGGATATACGCTATGATTGATTTAAGACTTTGTTTCATAAGTAGAGTGTACGGTAAATTTTGAAATAGGCCTGCATGTGTTTCGTCCAATCGAAGGATGCAGCATAAGCGAACGCCGCATCTAATTGTGCCGCAGTGGTTTGTGTCACTACTTGTGCGATAAGGCGTGCATTGTCGGCAGCCACAAAATCGCGTTCAAAAAAAGCAACATGACGACCGCCGATTTCTACCAGACTCGTTTTGGCCGAACAAACAACCGGCTTACGAAACAGCATCGCCTCAAGCACCGGCAACCCGAAACCCTCGAACAATGATGGGAACAGGAATGCACTGCAATGCCGATAGAGCCACACCTTTTCGGCCGGCGACACAATACCAAGCAAATGCACATTCGGCAGCCCTTTATCGGTAATTTGTCGGCGAATGGCATCGGCATAAGGCGTCGCATCTTTCCCCGCGATATAAAGTTGATACTGAGGCAAATGCGACATCATATCGAGCAGAACGTGAAAATTCTTCTTTTCCTTCACTTCGCCGATGGTAAACACAAAAGGTTGTGTTGCATCCACCTGCGCAGGACGATTATCCGCCTGCAAATCAATACGTTCAATGCCATTATACACTACGTCGATTGATTTACCATGCAGTTGCACAAATTTTTCGGTCTCGCGTTTGGCAAACTGCGATATGCACACAATTTTATCGGCCGCATCGACCTTGCGCTGTATTTTGCGCAGGTATTTATCAACTTTATGTCCCTGCTTTTCGTACACGAAATTGAAATCGTGTATAGTCAGCACAGATTTGCGACAAAAAGGTGTGTACCGCGATAGTTGGTGAATGGCATGCCACACATCGAACCGTTTGCCGATGAGCCACGGAAAAACACGGTAGATTTTGCGAGCAACGACATAGCTCACCTTATGGCCGAACCGTCCGACAAATGCTTTTGGCACAAGCAGATAAACTTGTTCGTTGGCACGAGGTGCATACGCATCGCGAAAATAGTAACCATAGTTGAGTGCCACTTGTCCCAAACCGCAATTCACATTTTTCAATATCGATAAATCTATCAAAATGTTCATTCAGCGTACACGTTTAAGAGGTTTTCGGCGATTTTCTCGTCAGTAAATTTGGCAGCCTGTACACGTCCCGCATCCACCATGCGGCTTTGCAGTGTGTCGTTAGCCAAAATTTCTTGCAATTTGGAGGCAATGTCTTCGGGACATAGTGGATCGGCATACAACGCCGCCTCGCCACCCGTTTCGGGGAAACAGCCGCCTTGCGATGTCAGCACCGGCACGCCCACACACATGGCTTCGAGAATGGGGATGCCAAATCCCTCGAACAACGATGGATAGGCAAACACGGCTGCACATTTGTACAACGCCAGTAAATCGGTCTGCGGCACACCGTGCAACAAGCGCAATTTCACGCCTAACCGATTGGCCAACATCGCCATTTGGTCGGCATAACGCGAAGCACCACCTACAGCCACAACCGCCACTTGCATACCCGACAATGCTACGGCACGAATCAGATTTTCGAGATTTTTACGCGGTTCGATCGCTCCGACAGTCAGCACGAACGCATCAGGTAAATGATACTTCAACCGTACCTGTGTGCAGCAATCCAACGACACCGGTTGCCGAAACAAGTTGCTGCATCCTTGATAAACAACACGTATCTTGCGCTCGTCGGCAGCAAAAAATTCCATCAAATCACGTTTCGTCTGCTCCGAAATGGCAACGACAACATCGGCCGTATGCAGCGCATAACGCACTTTAGCGGCAAACACATGACGATAAGCCGTACTATACAAATCGGGATAACGCACAAAAATGGCATCGTGCATCGTAACCACTTTCAACATCTGATATCGATGAATGCCGTAGGGCAATTCGCCCGACAAGCCGTGGAAAACATTCAACCCGTGCATATGCGACAAACAGCCAAAAGTACGCCACAAGGCCGGAACAATTTTGTACAATCCGGTTGGCGCAACAGTTGTAGTAGCGGCAAAATGGTATTTGGACGAAGGTTTGGCATAAAGCACATAATCGTTTTGCGGCACATACGTTGTAAGTATGCGAATCACATCGCGACTATAATTGCCCAAACCGCGTGCATTGTGATAAGCCCGTTTTGCATCAAATCCTATTCGCATGGTATGGTCCATTTGTGTTTTACGGCTTTCAAATTTATCAATTGATGTTGTACCGCATAATCTCGCATTTTCTGCAAGCGTATCGGTTCTAACGTGCTCTTGTCATCAGTATCGCCTAAACGATAAAGCCTCTCTTTGTGGGTATTGATGCCATAACTATAGAGCCATTCGCCATCGCTACAGCCCAAATGGTCATTGTTGACAAAATAGGCATATTCGCGTCTTTGTTCCAACTGATTGATACCCATTGTATTATCTGTATATGGCAATCCCAATAAGGCCATGATTGTCGGCGTAATATCCTGTTGTTGAGCAGGTTGATACACGATAGTATCGGTTACTCCTTCCGTAACGATAAAACAAGGCACCATATTATGCCGTATATTATAATCATAACAAGTCGGTGCCAAACTGCCATGATCGCCAAGCAACACAAACACGGTATTTTTGCCCCAATCCGATTGTTGTGCTTGCTCCATAAATTGTCGCAAAGCATCGTCAGCATAAGCTACTATGCATTGTTCGTCGTCGGCACCGGCATCACGATATTGTTCTGGAATTACAAACGGCATGTGATTGCTAACGGTAACGAAAAGTGCGAAAAACGGTGCGGCAGCCGTGTCGGCACGCTGCTGCAAATAGTTCAAACCGTATGAAAACATATAATCATCCGGCACACCGAAATTGTTCACCGCCTCATGCGAAGGATAATCATAAAGCGAAAAAATACGTTCAATGCTATTATCGTAGAAAAACGAATTCATATTATCGTACTGCGGATTGCCGGTTACAAACACATACGTATTATATCCGTTTCGCTGCAAAGCATACGGCAACCCCATATATTGATTGGATGGCACTTTCATGGTGGCTTTAGCAAAATCGGGACCATAGCCATACAATGTAGCCGTGATGCCGTTGTTGGTATGGACGCCGGCCGAATAAAAATGTTTGAAATATAAAGAGTTGTAACGCAAATCAGATAAATAGGGCGTGATATGACGTCCATTATACATAACATCGAGGTAATCGGTACTCATCGACTCCATCAACACAATCACCACGTTACGTTTGCCAAATCCCGCCGTGGCTGCCACTTGACGTTGCAGCGGGAATAACGAATCGGTCGTTTGTACATGCAGTTCCTGCCTGATTGCCGTCAAAGCTACATGTTCATCCACTTGCAACATTGCCGGCAAATCGTCTGCAATGTATTCCGCACTCTTGATAATATTGAAAATAGGGTTGACACCCAACCTATTGTAGAATGGATGGTCACAAAAATAGGCGAAACTCACATTCAGCGGATAGCGCTGAAACGAACCGCGAATGCCGCAAAAACAGAGCCCCCACGATACGACGACAACAGCTATGGCACACGCCCAATCGTTGCCACCCGATTGACAGGACAAACGAAACGATGTCATACGTCGCACAAAAAAGTGCGTAAATACCCACAATGCCAACCAAAACAGAACTATCAGCACAATCCCGACCACGATGAAAAACCAATTGCCGGTATCGCCAAAAATCATGCCGGCCGTATCGCTTGCAAAAGCGAACCACTCGGTCACGGAAATATTCAGATGATTGTCAAAAAAACGATAGTAGCGCACATTTGCTACCTCGATTATCAATCCCAGTGTGTACACTACGCTATAGAACCACGCTGCAACTTTCACTGCAACACCCATTGCACGGTCGAAAGCAGTTTTATCGGGCACTATCAACGCCAACAATGAAAACGCCACTAACGGCAACGCCGAAACATACGACGCTATCAAATTATCGAATTTGACACCGATAAGCATTGCACGGCAAAGCCATGCCCACTGCATATCGCCAGCAGGCATATTGACTACAAGCAACAATACGCGACAGAGAGTCAATGTCAATAGGCACAAGACATGCACCCCTACTACATAAGCCAACGCCGTTAATGTTTGTCGAGTCCTACGCATAATTTCACAATTAAACCGCGCGGCACGCATAGTTGCAATGCATACCGATTGCCCGGCACATCAGTGTCGGTGGTAGTATTATAATCGAATGTATATTCACCCAGTGCCGTACCGAAATCCCAAAAATTGTAACAGATGGCTTCAACCGAAAAAGGTACGCCGCGGAGCAAACCGCGGTAGCGCACCCGAATATCGAAATTGAAAAACGAATCTTCGCGTTTACCGAAATGCGCATCGACCGTATTATCGCCTTTTGTATCGGCATTCCACACAATGACTTGACGATTGCCGACCGCATCGGTATAAAGTGTTGTACGATAGTTTGTAAACGGCGTTCCATCCTTAAATTTACCGCTCAACGAGAGTTGCCAATTCGGTGTAAAATTTACCCCCAACTGCAATCGCGCGATGAAAGCACGGTCTTGGTCATTACGCCCCAAACGGCGCACACCCGCATCGGTCTGAACCATATTGGCATTGTTTAAGGCACTATTCGGCGAGGCCGTCGATTCACTCAACACGCCGATGTTATTTGCCAATACGCCGTTGCCCAACGCCGACGTTCCCGACACGCAGTAACTCTGCCAACCAAACGAAAAAAAGACCTTCCGACCATTGTAGGTATATTTTATCAGATTTGAGGCAAAAAGTGGCGTGTTGAACAAGAAATTCGAGCCAACGGCACCCTCGCGTTCCACCACATAATGGCGTTCGGTCGGATTCATTGCAAATACCTGATAATCAATATTATCATAACCATTCTGTGTAACATCGACTGCCGTAAACGACTGCGATGCCTCATCGGCAAAACGTGTAGTCCAAGTGTTGTAATATTTTTTGACACTATTCAAAACGCTTATTTCATGCCGTCCGAACGTAAATTTGAACGGCAGATCAAGCATAAAATACTGCGGCTGCATCAGGCGATTGCCCCACTGATGATATTTGCCACCTGTGGTAGTCAAAAAATCGCCGGACACATAATTAACTATGCCGTTCATATAGTCATCGCTCATATACAAAATATCATTGTACGAATAGCGTGTGCGATAATTGGCCACCACCACGTCCATCTCGAACCATTCAGCCGGTTTCATATGAACACCCAACGATGCCTCCCACAACGGCGTAACCAGCGATTTGTTTTTCAACAACATACCGTCGAGCGTAAACGCTACCATGCCATGCACGTTCAACCACGGCAGCAGTTGCTTGGCCGCATTGAGTGAAAAAGCATTCTCGAGTAAACCCGATGTAAACGCTGCCGACGACCATTCGTACCGATACAGCGGCGTATAATCCGCATCATTCAAACGACGGAATGTAATATCATTTTGCCATTCCGTAGTCGATGGTGCGAAATACATCAACGAATTGTATGCATCGATTTTGAAATTGAGCCATGGTGCAATGCGATAATCATAATTGACCGACCAGTTAAGTTCGCTCGTCTGTCCGTCGGCATACCAAGGCTCGAAAGCTTCGCCGTCCTGATCAACCACATTGCGCGTAAACTCAAGTTCATTATGACGCACTTTGTGGTGCGCAAACGTCAATCCTGTAGTCAAACGACCGTTACGGCCATAATTTTTTGTACCGTAGAGCGATGCCGAATGCGAAACTTGCGTAGCCAATTCGTTCTCGTTATACATAAATTCGGCGAACATATCGCCACGTTTTTGCGCCGACACAATGTAATTGAGTTGATCAACCAACCGATTTTCGGGTAACGGCACTCGGCCGTCAATTTGCACCTTATAATAATCCGTATCGTAGGTACCGCACAAACCTTGATAATCAAATTTCAGTTGTTGCCGACGCCCATAGTTAGCATACACATGTTGGTAAAACTGTCGACCGAAAGCAGGAATACCATAGACAAAATCCACTTGTCCGCCACCAATTTGGTGCATGCGCGTTGTGAGCGATTCGTCCAAATAGAGGCGCGACACAGCAGCTGCATGCTGCCATTCGAGCATCTCTTTCGTGCCGGGCGCCAAGCCACCCAAACCGCCAACGTTGCCACTCAACGAAATTTTATTCGAGCGCAAACTGTCAGTGGTAAAATGCAATGCACCACGATGATAATCGAGTACAAGCGACTGTTCCATCATGTCAAGTTGGAACAAGGTGCTACCGGCCCAAAAGCGACTGTCAATCCGAAAATCGTTCAAATAATATCTGTTCCATCGGAACGAATTGCCATGCACCGAAAAAACCATCTGTTCGGGCAATGCCCACTCGCCCGTCGTTTCGGCTTCGTAAACAACATAATCGGAAAAATTGTCAAGGTAATGCTGCAACTCGCCATACTGATACCACTCGCGAAAAAATTCACTCCTACATTCCTCAGCACCATAACCATGCACCGTATCGTTGGATATAGTCGCCGTTTGCGCCACAGCCGCGACGCTAAACAATAAGAACAGACCACGAAAACAGTACCTTAACATATTTTGAATTTAGAAGTTGCAAAATTAGTAAAAAAGGCTGTATTAACAAAATCGCATTCTGCCGATTTTTTTCGTATCTTTGCACGCACTAACGAATGTAAAAAAATAACCATTATGCTGTTCGACGAACTTGACCTGCACGACGACCTACTCGACGCCCTTTACGACATGCACTTCGAAACCTGCACGCCCGTGCAAGAACGCGCCATTCCACTCGTTTTGGAAGGCCGCGACCTACTCGCATCGGCACAAACCGGCACCGGCAAAACAGCGGCTTATCTGCTGCCAATACTCGAAAAATTGATTCGCGGAGGCCATGCTTCCGACAAAGTGAATGCACTGATTTTGGTGCCGACACGCGAATTGGCATTGCAGGTCGACCAACTTTTGGAAGGATTTGCCTACTACAGCAACATATCGTGGATTGCCGTTTCGGGCGGCAACGACGGCGTGGCATTCGCACAACAACAACGCGCATTTGCCAAAGGTAGCGACATCATCGTGGCCACACCCGGACGACTATTGGCACACCTGCGTTACTGCGAAGCCGACTTGAGTGGCGTTGAATGCCTCGTACTCGACGAAGCCGACCGCATGCTCGATATTGGTTTCTACGACGACATCATCGAAATCATCAGCCACCTGCCCAAACAACGACAAACACTGATGTTCTCGGCCACATTCCCGCCCGACGTCGAAAAATTGGCACGCACCGTCCTCGTCAATCCGGCCGAAGTAAAAATCGCTGTCTCGAAACCGGCCGACGGCATCACACAAGGAGTTTATTTGCTGCAAGAAACGCAAAAACTGCCGCTGATAAAAGCCCTTTTCGCCGAACAACAATTCGGAAAAACGCTCATCTTCGCCGCATCAAAAGAGAAAGTGCGCGACCTCTACCGACAACTGCGACAACTACACCTACCTGTGGCGCAAATGCACAGCGATTTGGAGCAAACCGAACGCACCCAAGTAATGCTCGACTACAAAAACAACAAAGTCAACATTTTGGTCGCCACCGACGTGGTATCGCGCGGCATCGACATCGACGACATCGAACTCGTCATCAACTTCGATGTGCCCAAACAAGCCGAAGACTATGTGCACCGCATCGGACGTACGGCACGCGCCGGCGCCAAAGGTATCGGTCTGACGTTTGTTACACCCAAAGACCGCCTGCGTTTCGACAAAATCGAAAAATTTATTGAAAAAACCATCGAACGGCGGCCGCTCCCCGACGATATTGCCAGCTTGGCCGACCCCGTAGCCGACGTGCCGGCCGACCCAAAACCACGCAAAAAATTCTACGGCAAGAGACGCGGCAACGCCCACCACCACGACAAACGCAAAGCGAAAAGAACGAACAATCACACAAAAAAGACTCCCCGCCAATAGCGAGGAGAGTAATAACCAATCTATCGACTTTTTTATTGTGCCAAGATAGCCTCAATACGTTCTTTACCTTGTGAAAGCACATTAATAATCTCCTTGAGGCTACCTACTTTAACCCATTGCGTTCTTACATACGAAGCTTCAAGCACTCCGAAGGAATTCGTCGAATACCATTTCTTGGTAATTTGCACTTCGTTGCGGTCTTTATCATAGTACACACCTATACCGGATTTGCTGGCATATTGGATCGTAAAATTATAAGCCGCTTTCTCTTTCGACAAAACTAGAATTTGTTCCAACACTTTAATAAAATCATTCACTTCGCTCAAATCTAAATAGCCCAATGGCCGTGGAGCGCCATCGTCTTCGACGGAATTGCCTGTAAATGCTTTACTAAGAGCCGCCAAAAACATTTTACTTTCGGTAAGCAACTGAACACCGCCCATTCGTTCGCCACTGACTAAGTCTGTAATAACAAACGGATATATTTCTACACCATTATCCGAATATTTTGACATAATATCAGTTTTTGAGAAACTACATTCATTAATAAAACCTTCGACTTCTGTTGCACTAATATTTGCTTCTACTGCAGAATTTTGTGCAAAAATAACACTTGTACAACAAACCATCGACACTAAAAACAGATACTTTTTCATAATACAATATTTAAAAATTAGATAATAATTAGATAATAATTAGATAATAATTAGATAATAATTAGATAATATAAAGATTGGTTATTTAGCTAAAATTTGGGGTATAAAATCAGATAAAATTTTTATTTTTTCCGTCAAAGACAATGTCGCTATTTGAGTATAATGTGGTAATTCTATATGCTCCGGTATCACCTCAATCAGATTTTTCAAATAAGCCACTTTGATCGCATAATTCACTTCGCCATATTCTCCCTTATCCATACCACTCGATGTGATACCTATTAAATGCCCACGACTATCGAATAAAGGACCACCACTATTGCCATGATTTATTGGCACAGATATTTGATATAGGCGAATATCACCTTGAATACCCGTCTTAGCACTAATTTTACCATCAGAGAACTTGATCTCCTGCCCTAAAATATTAGACATCGGATATCCCAAGGCAAATACCTCTGTACCAACATCTTCGGTCTTTGCATCAAACATATATGGTATTTGCGGCAATATCTGAAATGCGGGATCATTAATTTTCAGAATTGCCAAATCATTCGTCGGATCAGTCACCACAACCTCTGCTTTATATGCACATTTTACTCCTTTTTGTGAAAATTCCACTTGAAGTACCTTCGCATGCTCAACCACGTGATAATTCGTTGCCAAATACCCTTTTTCGTTAATAAAAAAACCGGTACCAGACCATTTCCAATCTGCTGTAGCAGCCGGAGTAGCAGCACTTTCATTGACAGTTACTTCATCTAAATCTACCGAAGGATAATATTTTAGAAATGATGTCGTTACACCCGATTTGCTATCAATGAGTTGCAATCCGCCTTTGTCATACAATACATAAAAATCTGCTGTCGTAGGCATTTTATTATCCTGATACCAAGTATCGACACTATATAATCCTTTAGTGGCAGTCGGCGAAATAAAACCTTTTTCTTCGCCTTCACTCCAAACTACATCATTACAGCCTTTGATATAAATCACTTGATAGCCACTACCCTCTTTTTTAATAGCAATTTTATGACGATTTTCACCCCAAAAATAAATATTGTCGGTGGAAACAAAATTATAGATACCCTCGATGGGTTGAGTACGCTGCTCTGCCCAATAGTCTTTCAGTTTCTGTTCCGTCCAATGTGTCTGACGAGTAGTATTGGGATTAGTGACACGTATGTCACGAACATCGAATACGGGACAATGATACCTATCCGACTCAGCCGACTCATCGGCTTCTCCTCCATCAAAATACCAATTAAACGATGAGATTCCGGCAGGAATGCGCGGAAAATAAAACACGGCATGCGCGACCTTACCTTGATTCCGTTTCTCAAAATAATTCCATTGCACCATATAATTATACCAAGGTTCGTAGTCGCCAGTAAATACCGATTTTATCAATTTCAAATTCCCAAATTGCCCATAAATCACAATCGACGCATCTTTATCATAATCATGTGCATCAAAGCAACCCGCTTTTTTGCTCAAAATCGTAATATCGCATCGAATAGCCATATATTGCGGTTCCAAATCGATACTCGTTATTTCCCAGCGTTGATCACTCCCGGTAAAAATAACTTGTGTCCACCCTGCGACACATACCAATAACATTAAACTTGTAAATACACCTCTTTTTTTCATAAGTGCAACCTATTAAATGATGTTTTTATTATAAATGTACTTTTACGCAAAAAAGTAACCCCACATTTGTAATTTTTTATCCGCAAACCACAAAATTGTAACTAACGGTTGCAAAATTACAACTTAAAAATGAATACACAAAGAAAAAACCAAATAAAATTATAAGTTTTAATTATATTTATATAACTAAAAGTTATACAATAAAAGGCGAAATTCATTATAATTTTGTCAATATGAATTTAATAACACTCGGACAAAACATAGCAATAGTGCGACGCCGACATGCACTCACACAAGAAGACGTTGCTTTTGAATTAGGCATATCAAGTACGGCCTACGCCAAAATAGAACGTGGCGAAACAAATTTATCATTTATGCGGCTACTTCAAATTGCAGATTTATTCAAAATCGACATTTGCGATTTATTGCAAATACAAAGTACACCCAACACCCTACAACAAGATATTGTTGATATAAAAAAAGCCCTCAAAAATATCGAATCGTTATTAATTGAAGGACAACACAAGAGTAATTAACAAAAAAAATCCTCGATTCCTCGAGGATTTTTTTATAGTACATTTTTTCTCACCGTAGCATCACAGCAGATGGTATGTTACCGTCAAGCCGGCCATCACGATGCTGACCATCGACATCAGTTTGATGAGAATATTGAGCGACGGACCGGCCGTGTCTTTGAACGGGTCGCCTACCGTGTCGCCTACCACCGTGGCTTTATGGCAATCGCTGCCTTTGCCGCCGAAATTGCCCTCTTCCACATATTTTTTGGCGTTATCCCACGCACCGCCGGCGTTGGCCATAAACACTGCCAACACAAAACCGCAACTCAATCCGCCTATAAGCAGACCGAGTACACCGGCCACGCCCAACAACAAACCCGTTGCTATCGGCACAATGATAGCCAACAACGACGGCAACAACATTTCGCGTTGCGCACCTTTGGTCGATATGGCTACACAGCGCGCATAGTCGGGGTCGGCTTTGCCTTCCAATATGCCTTTGATGGTGCTGAACTGACGACGCACCTCCTCAACCATCTTCTGGGCGGCACGACCTACGGCATTCATCGTCAAACCGCAGAACAGGAACGCCATCATGGCGCCGATGAATATACCGACCAACACTACGGGATTCATCAAATTCACGTTGTACGCATCCATAAAATCGATGAGCGAGGCTTCGGCTGCTTGCACACCATTCGGTAAGGCTTCGTCCACGCGCACCAACGCCATTTTTATCTCCTCGACATACGACGCCAACAACGCCAAGGCTGTCAAAGCAGCTGAACCGATGGCAAAGCCTTTGCCTGTGGCAGCGGTCGTATTGCCCAACGCATCGAGCGCATCGGTACGGTGGCGCACTTCGGGGTCAAGACCGCTCATTTCGGCATTACCACCGGCATTATCGGCAATGGGGCCGTAAGCGTCAGTCGCCAACGTGATGCCAAGGGTCGAAAGCATACCCACGGCTGCAATGCCTATGCCGTAAAGCCCGAGCGACAAATTCGCTGCCGTCAATTCTACCGAAAAACCATTGGCACACAGATAGGCCAAAATGATGGCCACGCCAACCGTCACCACCGGAATAGCCGTCGATAACATGCCCAAACCCAAACCGGAAATAATAACCGTAGCAGGACCCGTTTGCGAACTTGCCGATACTTTTCGCGTCGGTTTGTAACTTTGCGACGTATAATATTCGGTCGATTTACCGATAATCACGCCGGCCAACAGACCGACAACCACCGATAACGACACTTGCCACCATTGGTTGGTGTCCGTTCCGAACAGCCACGCGAAAATACCGAACGTAGCCACCGCAATAAGCACGGCGGCCGTATTTGTACCACGACTCAAAGCGGCCAACAGCTGTTTCATATCGGCATTTTCTTTGGTTTTAACCGCAAAAATACCTATCAACGACAACAACACACCCACCGCAGCAATGAGCGACGGTGCCAACACGGCTTTCAACTGCATACCTTCGACCGCCGATGTGGCAAACGCACTTGCGCCCAGAGCCATTGTCGCCAGAATGGAGCCGGCATACGACTCATACAAATCGGCACCCATACCGGCCACATCGCCCACATTATCGCCCACATTATCAGCTATGGTCGCCGGATTGCGTGGGTCGTCCTCGGGAATATTGTACTCGGTTTTACCGACAAGGTCGGCACCAACATCGGCAGCTTTGGTGTAGATGCCGCCACCCACACGCGCAAACAAAGCCTGTGTGGAAGCACCCATGCCAAACGTCAACATGGTTGTAGTGATTATAATCAGATGGTTATTGGCAGGAATAAAATAATCCAACACCAAAAACCACACCGAAATATCGAGCAACGCCAAACCGACCACAACCAAGCCCATAACGGCACCCGACCGAAATGCCACTTGCAAACCGCTATTCAGCGATTGACGCGCGGCATTGGCTGTACGGGCCGAAGCATAAGTCGCCGTTTTCATACCAAAAAAGCCGGCCAAACCGGAAAATAGACCACCGGTAAGGAAGGCAAACCAAACCCACCCGTTTTGCAAATCGAAGTAGGCCATCACGCCGAACAACACGGCCAAAACGACAAAAACAATGGTTACCACTTTGTATTGTTGCTTGAGGTAAGCCATCGCACCTTGGCGCACATGCGCCGCAATTTTTTTCATCAAATCGGTGCCTTCGTCTTTTCCCAGCATCTGACGATAGAAGACAAACGCCATCGCCAATGCCAATACGGATGCCGCAAGAACGACATAAATTAACATGCGTGTTTCCATAAAAAATTGTGTTTTAATAATGATAAAAGATTTAAGGTGTTTTTCTGTTTTTATTTGGGAGTTATTGGTATAAATCCAACATCGAATGTAGCAGCGCCACGTCGTATCGTGCCGAAAAGTCGGTTTTGAAACGCACGACAGCCTCGTCGTCGTTGACTTCGTTGGCGGCATCGGTTACGATACGCACAAACACGCACGGCACAGCAAAATCGGCACACACCTGCGCCATGGCCGCACATTCCATATCGACACACACCACCGATGGCAAATTACGATTGATGGCTGCTTTGCGCGCAGCACCGGCAATCAGCAAATCGCCGCACGCCATATCGCCCAATTGCAACTTCGGGGTCGATATGTTGTAAGCCAGCAAGTCGCGCCGCAACTCTTTCGACTGTTTCAGCAGATTATGCACCGCATCGGCAGCCCAACGTTGTTCGTGTTCCTGCGTGGCATACGACGTTACTCCCGACAACGGTACCTCGTATCGCCGAAAAATAGGGCGCATATCCATATCGTGTTGAAACAGGCGTTGCCCTACCACCACATCGCCAACAGCCAATTCGGGAATAACAGCGCAACTTGTCCCCACCGAAATCAAGACGTCCGGTTTGAAACGTTCGAGCAACAACGAAACCGTTAAAGCCGCAGCCACTTTGCCCCAGTGCGAAAACACTGCCACAATGTCAAGTTCGTCCTGCTTGTACTCGTAAAAAACGCGCCCGCAGACTTCTACTACCTGCTTGTGCTCTACAGATTCTACAAGGCGTTCTATCTCTTCGTATTGCGATGCTACGATGCCGATTTTCATACCGCGTCGTTATTTGGCCAAACGTTCTTTGATGGCTCTCGAGGCCTCTTCGTAGCCGGGTTTATCGAGCAAGGCAAACATATTTTTCTTGTACGCCTCGACACCCGGTTGGTCAAACGGATTCACGCCCAGCATATACCCACTGATACCGCAAGCCTTTTCGAAGAAATAGAGCAATTCGCCCAAATAATATTCGTTGAGTTTTGGTAATTCGATTTTCAGATTCGGCACACCGCCATCGACATGCGCCAACATTGTGCCGAGTTCGGCCATTTTGTTCACCTCATCGACACGTTTACCGGCCAAAAAGTTGAGTCCGTCGAGGTTGGCTTCGTTTGCGGGAACGCGCATTTCGTGATTCATTTCGGCAACAGAAATCACCGTTTCGAAAATGGTGCGTTCGCCGTCCTGAATCCATTGTCCCATCGAATGCAAATCGGTCGTAAAATCAACTGATGCGGGGAAAATACCTTTATGCTCTTTGCCCTCGCTCTCGCCGTAAAGTTGTTTCCACCATTCCGACACATAGTGTAATTTCGGATGGAAATTGACAAGTATCTCGATTTTTTTGCCCGATTTATATAATTCGTTACGCACAGCAGCATATTGCGCCGCCGGATTTTCGTCAAAATTGTCGGAGGCGCACACTTCCTGCATGCGCACCGCACCGGCCACCAACTGACGGATGTCGAACCCGGCCGCAGCAATCGGCAGCAAACCTACCGGCGACAATACGGAAAAACGACCGCCGACATTGTCGGCTATGACAAAAGTTTTATAACCTTCCTGCGTGGCCAACGTACGCAATGCACCGCGCGCTTTGTCGGTGATACACACAATCAGTTCTTGCGCGGCTGCTTTGCCCTGTTGTTCCTCGAGTTGCGTTTTCAGCAAGCGGAAAGCCAAAGCCGGCTCGGTGGTTGTGCCCGATTTCGAGATGGAAATGATGCCGAAACGTTTGTTTTTCAACATCGATTGCAATTCGTACAGATAATCTTCGCCGATGTTTTGACCGGCATAAACGATAATGGGTGCATCATGCTGCGGTTTCAACCACTCAAACGAATCGGACAATGCTTCGTTTACCGCTTTGGCGCCGAGGTAACTGCCCCCGATACCGACTACAACTACCACTTCGCACTTGTCGCGCAAAGTTTTGGCCACAGCTTCTATTTCATCAAGTTCAGCTGCAATTTCGGATGGTAACCGAAGCCAACCCAAGAAATCGTTGCCTTTACCTGTGCCTTCGTGTAGCATGTTCAAACATGCAGCCGCTTGCGGGGCATACTGTTTCACGGCGTCGGCCGAAACAAAGCCATACGCTTTTTCGATGTTCAATGTAATGTCTTTCATAATCACTATTTTTTGTTTATTGTTATTTATACTTACATCAATTTTTTGGTCAGTTCGCGCATCACGCACGAGGGTTGGCGACGCTGATACAAAATGGCATACACGGCATCGAGTATCGGCATGTTCACTTGGTATTTTTCGTTCAATTCGTGAATACACTTGGTGCCGTAGTAACCTTCGGCTATCATCTCCATTTCCACCTGCGCCGTTTTCACACTATAACCTTTACCTATCATATTGCCAAACGTGCGGTTACGGCTGAATTTGGAATAGGCCGTTACCAATAGGTCGCCCAAATAAACCGATTCCTGCAAATTGCGATGGAACGGATGAGCGGCATTGCAGAAACGATTCATCTCCTGAATGGCGTTCGACACCAACACCGCTTGAAAATTATCGCCGTATTTCAAACCATGACAAATACCCACGGCAATGGCGTAGATATTTTTCATTACTGACGCATATTCGATACCATAAGTATCGTCGCTGGTGTACGTCTGCACATAGCGATTGGTAAAAATGGGCGACAATAACCGCGCGCGTTCCCTATCGGCGCAAGCGATGGTGAGATACGACGTACGCTCCAACGCCACCTCCTCGGCATGACACGGCCCGCTCAACACGGCAATCTGCTCAATCGGAATGTTATACACTTGATGAAAATATTCGGACACAACCATATTCTCGTCGGGCACAATACCTTTGATGGCCGACACCACGATTTTACTGTCGAGACGCAGCCGCAATTTTTTCAGATGCTGTTTCAAAAACGGCGATGGCGTAGCAAAAATCAACACATCGGCATTTTTCACAGCCTGATTGATTTTCGATGTGAAATGAATGCGATCGACATCGAATTTGACACTCGACAAATACGACGGATTACGACTTGTTCGCACAAATTCGTCTATCTGCTCCTGCCGACGCATATACCAAATCATCTCCGACTCATTGTCCAACACTATTTTTGCAATGCCGGTAGCCCAACTGCCACCGCCCATTACAGCAACGCGTAATCGTGATTCTCCCATAATTAGTTACATTTTTAGGTCCGACCGATGCACAACATCTCGCGCCAATACGCTGTTAGAACACTAATACACAACGCATTAGCAATCTACACCAACATATCGTCACGCCCCGTAGCACAACGGTTATAATAATCTACAAATGTAAACATTTATTTTTGAAACGAACAAATTTTTACGGCAAAAACCGACAAAAACGCCGACAACAAACAGAATATCAGCCGATTAAAAATCACTACTACAATAATTGTACCGAAACAATACGAAATTCGGATTTTTTTTGTACCTTTGCACGATTTTTATAAGAGGTATAAATTTTAATTCTGTAATTTTTATGAATGTAGTTACAAAAACCATCACACTGGGTGATGGCCGCACCATTACACTCGAGACAGGCAAGTTGGCCAAACAAGCCGACGGTGCCGTAATGGTAACTTGCGGGAAAACAATGCTGTTAGCGACCGTGTGTTCCGCCAAAGAGGCAGTTCCCGGTACCGACTTCATGCCACTAACCGTAGAATACAAAGAAAAATTCGCTTCGGCCGGTCGTTTCCCCGGCGGGTTCACACGCCGCGAGGGTCGCGCCGACGACTACGAAATTTTGATAGCACGCTTGGTTGACCGCGCCCTGCGCCCCTTGTTCCCAAGCAACTACCACGCCGAAACGTTCGTCAACGTAACGCTCTATTCAGCCGACGGCATCGAAACGCCCGACTCGTTGGCCGGCCTTGCCGCATCGGCTGCACTCGCCGTATCCGACATCCCGTTCGAAGGCCCGATTTCCGAAGTACGCGTTGCCCGCGTTGACGGCAAAATGGTCATCAACCCGACATTCGAACAACTCGAACACGCCGATATTGAACTGATGGTAGCCGCCACTTTGGACAACATCATGATGGTAGAAGGCGAAATGAAAGAGGTAACCGAGCAAGAAATGCTCGAAGCCATCAAGGCCGCACACGAGGCCATCAAACCACAATGCCAAGCCCAAATAGAACTGATGGAGGCCGCCGGCAAAACAGTGAAACGCGAATACTGCCACGAAGAGAACGACGAAGAATTGCGTCAACGCGTACACGACTTCTGCTACGCACGCGCCTACGCTCAAGCCACCGCGGCCGACACCGACAAACACCACCGCGGAGAAGCATTTGCCGCTATCTGCGCCGACTTCAAAGCACAATTCAGCGAAGAAGAATTGGCCGAAAAAGAAGGTATGATAGACCGCTACTACCACGACGTAGAAAAAGAGGCTATGCGCCGCGCCGTACTCGACGAAGGCAAACGACTCGACGGCCGCAAAACTAATGAGATACGCCCCATCTGGTGCGAAGTCGGCTATCTGCCCGGCCCACACGGATCGGCCATATTCACTCGCGGCGAAACACAATCGCTATCGACTGTAACACTCGGCACCAAGCGCGACGAAAAAATCATCGACGAAGCCCTGATTCAAGGTACCGACCGTTTCTTGCTGCACTATAACTTCCCGCCGTTCGCAACAGGTGAAGCCAAAGCGCAACGCGGCGTCGGTCGTCGTGAAATCGGTCACGGCAACTTGGCCTGCCGCGCACTCAAAAATATGATTCCCGAAAACTATCCGTACAGCATTCGTGTCGTTTCCGACATTTTGGAATCGAACGGCTCGTCGTCGATGGCAACGGTATGCGCCGGCTGCCTCGCATTGATGGATGCCGGTGTACAAATCAAGAAACCCGTTTCGGGCATCGCCATGGGATTGATTTCCGAAAACAAAGGTACAAACTACGCCGTTTTGAGCGACATCCTCGGCGATGAAGACCATCTCGGCGATATGGACTTCAAAGTAACCGGTACCAAGGACGGTATCACCGCCACGCAAATGGATATCAAGGTTGACGGTTTGAGTTACGAGATTTTGGAAAAAGCCTTGATGCAGGCCAAAGAAGGCCGCGCCCACATTCTCGGCAAAATGCTCGAAGTGATGCCGGAACCACGCGCCGACCTGAAACCACACGCTCCACGCATCGTTACCATGACGATACCGAAAGAACTGATTGGTGCTGTGATTGGCCCCGGCGGCAAAATCATTCAAGGCATTCAGGCCGAATCGGGCGCTGTCATCTCTATCGACGAAGACGACAATGTCGGCATTGTAGAAGTGGCAGCTTCCAACCGTGCCTCTATCGACTGCGCCATCGAGAAAATCAAAGCCATCGTGGCCTTGCCCGAAGTTGGCGAAGAATATGATTCGAAGGTAAAATCGCTGATGCCATACGGTGCATTCGTAGAGTTTATGCCGGGCAAAGAGGGGTTGTTGCACATCTCCGAAATCGATTGGAAACGTTTCGAAACCATCGAGGAAACCGGTCTAAAAGAGGGCGACACAATCCGTGTGAAGTTGCTGGAAATTGACGAAAAAACCGGCAAATTCAAATTGTCGGCACGTGTTTTGAAAGAGAAACCGGAAGGCTACACCGAACCTGAACGCCGCCAACGCCCCGAACGTGGTGAACGCCGTCCGCGGCGCGAGCACTCGGCTCCGACCGATTTCCGCGACCCTGAAAATCGTCGCGACATGTAATAATCAGCAGTATCGCCGCACCGGCGATGCCGCTATGCGCCCATAGTTTAATGGATAGAATGAGGGATTCCGGTTCCCTTGATTACGGTTCGACTCCGTATGGGCGTACATAAAAAAAACGATAGGCAAACGACTTATCGTTTTTTTATATCCATAATGCACGACAAACAAACAGGCAGAGAAATTTAGAAGTAACATCTAAAAATCTATCTTCTTATTTCTTGGAGCCGTAACAGTGTCGCGCTCTATTTGGTACTTTGCATATCTGTTCCCCATTCCTAAAATTCTGCGAACGCATTCAAGGTTTCTCTACACCCTATTATATATAACCACACGAAACACACACTACACTTTTCGTTATAAAAAATAACACATTTTAACTTGTTATTATTTGTTGTAACCGAAATAATGTTGTACTTTTACGCCGTAAAACACAATTTTAACCTTTAAACTTCTAACATACTATGAAAAAATTTACTTTCTTGCTCTGTGCACTCGTTTGCACAAGCGCATTGAGCGCACAAACCTACTACATTGCAGGCAACGATGCCCTTATGTCAGGTACAAGTTGCGGAGCATGGAAACCCGGTTGTTTGGCTTTGACAGACGGCAGTTACACATTCCAAAAATTGCCGGCCGGTACAGACTACCAATTCAAAATTACTAACGGAGATTGGGACAGCAATGGCGGCCAGACTTGGGGATTCAATGCCCTTAATACCGATTGTAGCAATGTTACTTGCTCCGATGTCGATGGCGAAAACCACAACATCGGTTTCGCACTCACTGATGCCTTGAACGATGTAACCATTACGTTTGATGGTTCGAAAATCTGCGTTACCGCAAAAGCCGTCAGCATTGACCCGAGCGAAGTCGTTTATTCCATCAAACACGGTTGGAAAGATGGTCAAAACGCGAGTTGGAGCTACAAAGACTTGACCGCTAACGGCGATGGAACCTATTCCATTCGCGATATTTATGGCGGCACCGGCTGCAACTGGAAATCAACCATTTCAAGTGAACAATGGATTAGCGACCCGACCTTGGTAGGTTCGCCGGCCGTTGGCGACTCGGCCGTGTTTACCTTGACTTCCACCGAAGGCAAAGGCGCTATCACCATCACAAAAATCGGTTCTGCCGGCGGTGAAGGCGGCGAAGGCGGCGAAGGCGGCGAAGGTGGTACGACCGCTTATTACATTGCAGGTGATGACGTCGCGTTGTTTGGCGCTTCGTGGGATGCGGATGGCCTGGCACTTGACGCACAACCGAACGGCACCTACGCCAAAACCTTTACCACTTGCGAAATTGGCAAAGAGTACCAATTCAAAATCACCAACGGCAAATGGGATAGTGAAGAAGGCGGCCATACTTGGGGCTATTCCGACCTCACCACAATCCCCGAAGGTGTTACCGGAGTAACCGAAGGAACCGGCAAAAACAACATCGTTTGCACCACATACGATGCCAACATGATCGTTGTATTCGACCCCACAGCGGGCAAAATCACCTTGACAGGCGTTTTCAAAGGTGAAGGCGGTGAAGGCGGTGGCGGTACCGACCCTGAACCCGGCAAAATAGTAATTAAAGTGCAAATTCCCGACGACTTGCACGCATGGGACTACACTGCTGAACCATACGTTTACTCGTGGGTAGCAGGTGCCGAAGGCAAATTCGCCGAACAACCGATGAGCCTTGTAGATGGCTGGTACACACACACATTCGATGTAGCCGTAGCCAACTTTATCATTGTAAACGGCAATGCATGGGCGGAAGGCGGCGCAACCAACTACCAAAGCGTAAATATGGAAAATGTTACAGCCGATGCCTGCTACATTATGGGTAACGGCGAAGAAAAAGAAGGCGATGGTGAGAGTTGGAAGAAAACCCTGACCGAAACCGAATGCGAATCCACCGCTCTGCAAGCAGTTACCGTGACCGACATTTACGCCAACAACGGCCGCATCTACGGCGCCGAGGGCATGCGCATCTACACCGTCAGCGGCATGGACGTAACCGACCAAAACGGCCAACTGAACGGCATCTACATTGTGAAAACACAAACCGGCGTTTGCAAAATCGCTGTAAAATAACACACGCGCGATGCGCTACTATTGGTAGCGCATCGCTTACATTTTCATATCGTACAAAACCTTTTATTTATAAACCTTAAAAACAAAATTATCATGAAAAAAGTTTTACTTTCGATGCTGGCACTCGGTATGAGTGTAAGCATGTTCGGCGCAACAATTTACCTAAACACAGGTGGTAATTCTTTGTGGAATCAATCTAACGCTACTTTCAAAGAGTCGATTTCCGGTCAGGCAATGACTAAAGTTGATGGTACTGCAGACTATTTCTCAGTAGAAATTGAAAGCACACAAACTCAAGTTCATTTCCAACGTTTAAGTCCGGAAGGAAGCGTTTGGAATGAAACGAGTGATTTAACCATTGAATCAGGCAAGGATTGTTTCACTATTACAGGTTGGAACTCTCCGTGGGGAGAATGGAGCGTTTACACAAAACCCGCCCCCTACTTTGCTCTACATGGAAATTTTACGGGTACTTGGGGAACAAGCCCTTTCAGCATTTCGGACGACGAAACAACCGCAACACTAACAATCAGCATGAAAGCCGGCGAGTATGAATTCGGCGCACGTATCAATGGTGAAGCAAATTGGACATCAAATGGATTAACAGTTACGCGCGATCAAAACAGCGTAAATTTCAATACAACGGGATCCGGCAACAACAAGCTGACCGCAGACATTGACGGGGACTACACATTCACATACACATTTGCAACTAACATATTGGTAGTTACATACCCAAGTGGTGGCACCACTGCCCTGCAAGCAGTTACCGTGGCCGACATCTACGCCAACAACGGCCGCATCTACGGTGCCGAGGGCATGCGCATCTACACCGTCAGCGGTATGGACGTAACCAACCAAAACGGCCAACTGAATGGCATCTACATTGTGAAAGCACAAGACAAGATTTGCAAAATCGTTGTAAAATAAACTCACAGAAGCGGTGCGCTCCTACATGGTAGTGCATCGTTTCTGTTTTTGCGCGATTTTAACCTTAAACATTAAATACTATGAAAAAATTAGTTTCATTCCTTTGCGCACTCATTTGCGTAAGTGCATTGAGCGCACAAACCTACTACATTACGGGCACTTCTGAAACATTGTTCGGAGCTTCGTGAGATCCTGCCAAGATGGCACTTGATGGTCCTAACGAACAGGGGTGTTACTACAAAGAATTTACCACTTGCGTGTCTGGCCAAGAGTATCAATTCAAAGTTACAGACGGCACTTGGAGCAATACTTGGGGCTATTCCGACCTCGCTGCTACAGTCCCCGAAGGTGTTACCGGGAATAATGACAACAACATCGTTTGCACCACATACGATGCCAACATGACCGTTGTATTCGACCCCGAAGAAAAAAAAATCACCTTGACAGGCGTTTTCAAAGATGCAAGCGGTGAAGGCGAGCCGAGCGAGGTCGTTTATTCCATCAAACACGGTTGGAAAGATGGTCAAAACGCAAGTTGGAGTTACAAAGACTTGACGCCTAACGGCGATGAAACCTATTCCATTCGCGATATTTATGGTGGCACCGGCTGCAACTGGAAATCAACCACTTCAAGTGAAGAAAAATGGATTAGCAGCCCAACATTGGTAGGTTCGCCGGCCGTTGGCGACTCAGCCGTGTTTACCTTGACTTCTACTACTGGCGATGGTGCCATTACCATCACAAAAATTGGTTCTGCCGGTGGCGAAGGTGGCGAAGGCGGTGAAGACGAGCCGAGCGAGGTCGTTTATTCCATCAAACACGGTTGGAAAGATGGTCAAAACGCAAGTTGGAGTTACAAAGACTTGACGCCTAACGGCGATGAAACCTATTCCATTCGCGATATTTATGGTGGCACCGGCTGCAACTGGAAATCAACCACTTCAAGTGAAGAAAAATGGATTAGCAGCCCAACATTGGTAGGTTCGCCGGCCGTTGGCGACTCAGCCGTGTTTACCTTGACTTCTACTACTGACGATGGTGCCATTACCATCACAAAAATTGTTTCCACCGACCCGGCGGTAGTGCTCACCGTAACAGGCGATAGCAAAATTGATTCGGAAGTTACCTTGTCGGCTGTAGCCGGCAACATCGAAGGTGAGGTTTCTTACAAATACTATGTCAAAGTAGATGACGGCGACTTCACAGCACTCGAGGCTGCAAATTACACATTTACAGCAGCAGGCACTTACACCTTCAAAGTGGAAGCCAAAGTCGACGATGAAGTAAAAGCCACTGATACAAAGGAAATTACCATTACAAACGTTGTAACTGACTACTACCTCGTCGGCTACATTAACGGTGCCAATTACGGTATCGAGAGCGACGCGAGCAACCTCGGCGAATACAAATTTGTCGATGGGAAACTCACGGTTACATTTACAGCCTTATCATACGTTTTGGTAAAAACCGGCGAAAACGTATTCTACTATAGCAACAACTACATAGCTCCCGCAGCTAACGTTGTGGCTACGCTAAAACAAGCCGATTCCAACGAAAAAGTAGGTGTAAACGCTAATGTCGAAGTAACCTTTACACTCGTCAACAACGGCGACGGAACACTCACTCTGTCCTACTCTACACCGGCCGTTGAACTCACGGTAACAGGCAACACCGAATTAGGTTCAGAAGTTACCTTGTCGGCAGCCACCAGCAACATCGAAGGTGATGTTTCTTACAAATACTATGTCAAAGTAGATGACGGCGACTTCACAGCACTCGAGGAAGCCAAATACAAATTCGAAGCATTGGGCACCTACACCTTCAAAGTGGAAGCCAAAGTCGGTGATGATGTGAAAGCCATTGATACAAAGGAAGTTGTCATTGCATACGATTGGTATGTAAGAGGTTCCTTTACCGGTTGGGAAGTCGATGTTAAATATGGTATGCCGAAAAATGCCGAGGGCATATATAGCCTTTCGTTCGATCTCGAAGCCGACACCTATTCGTTCAAATTAAGCAAAGTCAATACTTGGGATGGCGCCATTGGCGCAGGTGCTGTAAATGCCGACTGCAGCGATCAAGGTTGGGAAGGCGACGTAGAAAATAACGGGGACATTACATTTACCTTGGATAAACCCGCCACCGTTACCGTTACCTACGATAGCAAGAACATCTGCCTCACATCGACGCTCGGCAAATTTGGTAAAGTGGTTATCGAGGCGTACACCATCGTAGGCGATTCTGCCATTGTTGGTAAAGATTGGGCTCCGACCTACGCCAATGCCGACATGACTGACAAAGGCGACGGTACATGGGTATGGGAGATAAAAGACCGCGAACTCGAAGCCAAAGAGTACCACTACAAAGTGGTAGGCAACCATGCTTACACCATATATCAATTTCCTACTGATGACGGGAACCAAACTCTGACCTTCTCCGAAGCCGGCACTTACGACATTGTTTATACATTTAAGCCCGGCGAAACGCCCGAACTGACTGCCGTTGCCACCAAACACAGCAGCCCCGTTACCGGTCTGCATGAGAGTGTTGCACCGGTCATCTACACGCGCGACGGCCGCATCTACGGTGCCGACGACATGCGCATCTACACAGTGCTCGGTATGGACGTAACGAACATGAACGGCCAACTGAACGGTATCTACGTTGTGAAAACAACGGACAGCATCGTCAAAGTGGTTGTACGTTAAGATAAAAAGAGCATAGAACATAGATTGTAGGGGCGCGGCGAAGACCACGTCCCTACTTTTTGTTGAGTAGCGGCACAAACGAAGTGCAAAAAAAATACTTATTGGGAGCGGGTGCGTTTTTTTATGGCCAAAACATTTTGCCGAATCAAAAAAAAATCGTACCTTTGCAGCCGCTTTTTGAGATAAAGCGCATTGTTTAATTATTTTATTCACCAAAAAAAGTTTTATCAGTATGATGAACCACTATGAAACTGCTTTCATTTTGACTCCCGTTTTGTCTGACGCACAGATGAAGGAAGCAGTAGAAAAATTCAAGAAATTTCTGGTCGAGAACGGCGCAGAGATTGAGAATGAGGAGTGCTGGGGTTTGAAAAAACTGGCTTACCCCATACAAAAGAAATCGACCGGTTTTTATGCTCTGTTGCAATTCAAAGGTGAGCCGAGCCTTGTAGCCGGTTTGGAAACCCAATATCGCCGCGACGAGCGCATTTTGCGTTTCTTGACGTTCCGTTTGGACAAATATGCGTTGGAATATGCGCAAAAACGTATCAACAAAACATCTAAAGTAGAGGAGAAGTAAACTATGGCAAACAATACGGACATTCGTTTTTTGACTCCCATTGCGGTTGAGAACAAAAAGAAAAAATATTGCCGTTTCAAAAAGAGCGGTATCAAATACATCGACTACAAAGATCCCGAATTTCTGAAGAAATTCTTGAACGAGCAAGGCAAAATCCTTCCCCGCCGCATCACCGGCACATCGTTGAAATATCAACGCAAGGTTGCCCAAGCCGTAAAACGTGCTCGCCACTTGGCCTTGCTTCCATACGTAACCGATTTGATGAAATAAATTAGAGGAGGAAACAGACTATGCAAGTAATCTTGAAAGAAGACGTAGCCAACTTGGGCTACAAAGACGATATTGTAACCGTGAAAAACGGCTACGGTCGCAACTATCTGATTCCGACGGGCAAAGCCGTCATCGCCAGCGAATCGGCACGCAAAGTGTTGGCCGAAAACCTGAAACAACGCGCTCACAAATTGGCGAAAATCAAAGCCGATGCCGAAGCATTGGCAGCCAAGTTGAATGGTTTGGTACTGACCATCGGTGCCAAAACAAGTTCGACAGGCACGATTTTCGGTTCGGTAAACAACATCCAAGTAGCCGAAGAGTTGAGCAAACAAGGCTTTGACATCGATCGCAAGACCATCGTCATTAAAGACGCCATCAAAGAAGTAGGCACCTACAGCGCAGTAATAAAACTGCACCGCGAAGTATCGGCCGAAATCACATTGGAAGTAGTTGCCGAGTAATGAGATTTGCAGAGTAAGAACAACTTTGCAAATAAGCACAGACCAAAAGAGAGCGGATTCAGGAAACTGAGTCCGCTCGTTTTATGCCTAATTCAGCATCAGTGCGCCCGTTGTTTTTGGGCAATGTCGAGCCTCAAAAAGATGAACAGCAAAATAGTAAACGACCACAGTGACGAGCCACCATAACTAAAAAACGGCAACGGTATGCCAATAACCGGCATCAACCCAATGACCATGCCCACATTCACCATGACGTGAAACAGGAATATGCCGACGACACAATAGCCGTAGATACGTGCGAAAGCCTCGTGTTGTCGTTCGGCCAACGTAATCAGACGGAACAGAAAGAGTGTATAGAGCAGCAATACCAGCACCGCTCCCACGAAGCCGTACTCCTCGCCCACAGTACAGAAAATGAAGTCGGTGTGCTGTTCGGGTACGAATTTGAGCGTCGTTTGCGTGCCGTTGAGGAAACCTTTGCCAATCAATCCGCCCGACCCAATGGCGATTTTGGCTTGTTGTACGTTGTAGCCGGCACCGCCGGGGTCGTCTTTCATACCCAGCAAAATTTCGATACGCGCCTGTTGGTGCGGCTGCAACACATGTTCAAACAGATAGTCGGCCGAATAACAATAGGCCACACCCAAACCCACAAAAGCCACTACCAACCACAAACGCGGGCAACGTGTGCGCACCGCAAACACAATGACATAGACCACCATGGCCGCCAACAGCGCCAACACAATATAGACAAAATTGACAGGTATCCAACCGGTGAAATGCAGTCCGACAGCACCCGCCAAAAATAATAATTCCCCGTAAATGAGCCATTTAACAGGCATTTTGGGCGACCGATATTTCAACATCAGGACAAACGCCACCAACCAAATAAGCGAACAAGCAATAACCAATCCCATCGATGCCGACTCTACGCCGGCAAAAGGTAACGCACCAAAACGAATAACCACCACAAACAACACCACACAACACAACGCCGCAAAGGGAATCAAACCCGGTAAACCCTCACGAAACAACATCAGCATGAACGACACATAAACCAACGCCGAACCGGTTTCCTTCTGCAGTATGATAATCAGCATCGGCAGAAACAGCAACACGCAGACTTTCAGGTAATTCTGTACACTATTGAGTTTGAAACCGTACTGCCCCATGACATTGGCCAAGGCTAAAGCTGTGATGAATTTCGAAAATTCAGCAGGCTGAATACTAATCGGTCCAAATTTGAGCCACGACCGCGATCCATGCACATCGGGTGCCACCAACATGGTCACCAGCAACAGCACAATCATACCGGCATACAGCAACATACTGAGCGACTGAAAGGCACGCGCATCGATGAGCAATACAATGCCGGCCAAGCCAAGAGCCGTCACAATCCAAAGCAGTTGTTTGCCCGAATAATAGGCGAAATCGAATATCGACGTTTGGTCGATGTCGTGGCTGGCACCATACACATTCAGCCAACCAAACAGCACCAATGCCAGATACATCAGCACCATCGGCCAATCAAGATAACGCAATATGTTAGTATTTTTTGACATCGGGAGCAGTTACAGCAGTTGCTATACGATTAAACAGATCTTTTCGTCGAATTTCGCCATAGAGATATTGTTCCAACACCAAACTGGCAATAGGATTCGCCCAAGTGGCGCCAAATCCGGCATTTTCGATAACCACCGCCACAGCGATTTTCGGATTGTCCTTGGGGGCAAAACCGATGAACAACGAGTGTGGTTTGCCATGGTTGTTGTCCACCGTACCAGTTTTGCCGCACATGGCGATGCTATCAAGTTTGTACCATCGGCCGGTACCGTATTCGCACACGCGCCACATTCCCTCTTTGACCACGGCAAAATATTGAGCATCGACATTGGTTTTGTGTCGGTGCGCCAACATCGAATCGGATCGATTGAGGTGCGGCGTAATCCAAACACCATCGTTGGCGATGGCTGCGGCCATATTTGCCAACTGCAACGGCGTTACCTGCACTTCACCCTGCCCGATGGAATTAGAGCGAATAGTCAACGCACGCCAGCCGGTCGGTCCGTAAATGCGATCGTAGGTAACAATACGCGGAATACCACCGTGCTTTTGGTCGATGATGTCGCTATCTTCGAACTTCGGTCCCAAGCCAAAACTAATCGCATCGTCGCGCCAACGGTCGTAATTGTCTTTGAAATTGGCGTTTTGTTCGCCATAGCCTCCGCGCTCGAGCGTGGCCTTATACGCTTGCCAAAAATAGGGATTGCAACTCTGTTCGATAGCGCCGACCAACGATACCGGCGAGCCGTGATGGTGCGTGCATTTGATGGGTTGCGAATTCGGTCCGTTGCAAGCAAATAACGTTTTTTCGGTGATGCCTCCCTCTTGCAAACAGACCAACGCTTGCAGCGTTTTGAATGTTGAACCCGGCGAATAAACGCCTTGTATTGCTCTGTTCAGCAACGGTTTGGTCGGGTCGTTCAAAAGCGTTTCATAATTTTTCGATCGTTGTCGTCCGACCAACAAATCGGGATTCCACGTCGGATTTGAGGCCAGCGCCAACACCTCGCCCGTAGCCGGTTCGATGGCCACAATGCTACCGCATTTGCCTTGCAACAATTCTTCGGCCACGGTTTGCAACCGATAGTCAAGTGTCAGTGTCAAGTCTTTGCCTGCCACGGCCGGCACATCGTAGGCACCGTTTTTGTAACGTCCCTGCACTCGCCCCGACACGTCGCGCAACATAATCTCGACGCCATTTTGTCCGCGCAAATCCTTTTCGTAGGCTTTTTCGATACCGCTGACACCCGCATAATCGCCCTGCTTGTAACACGAATCACGTTCAATCATGCGTTTCGAGACTTCGCCTATCGAGCCCAAAGCGTGTGCTCCTACCGGATACGAATAACTACGCAACATGCGCGTTTGAATGGTAAATCCGGGGAAACGATGCAGTTTTTCCTGCAAAACGGCATACTCTTCGGGCGTAATCTGTGTCATGAAACGCTGTGGCGTGCGCGACGAATAGCCGACACGTCGTTCCACATCGTGCATGCGCTGTTCAAATTCTTCTTTGGTAATGGAAAGTGTTCTACAAAATTCGGCCGTATCGAGCGGTGTACCGTTTTTTTGAGCCAAACGCAACTCGCGACGCGTAACCATTAAATCGTAAGTGGGATGATTGTACACTAATAATTCGCCATTACGATCGTAAATCAGACCTCGCGGCGCATAAAGCGTACGACGCAACAAGGCGTTACCATCGGCCAACTCGCCATAGTCGCGTACAATTTGCAAATTAAACAACTGCAATACAAAAATGGCAATGACAACGATGATGAAAATGCGTATGGTAAACTGCCTATGACTGTTAGAATCGTTTATCACCTGCTTTTCGGGGTTAATATTTGCCAACAAAATATCAAGACCATAGTGGCCAATGCGCTACACACTGTGCGCACCAACACGACACCTATATGCGCAAACGAGAAAGCCTCGAGCATAAACAACGCAAAATGATGAATGACCACTAATATGGCGGCATAGGCAAAAAACGACTTGCCAAAGGTGGCATACGAAGGCGCTATCTTTTCCATGTTTTCGCGCGTAGCAATCAGTGGCAAAATATACGGACGCAAAAATGCCACCAACACCGTAGCCGCAGCATGTACGCCATAACTATTCGAAAAAGCGTCGATGCAAACACCCAAAACAAATGCTATCGGCATGGTTATCGCCGACGACATGGCCGTTGGCAGCGTGAGCACAAACAATACATACAAATAAGGACACGCCAACCCGTACAAGTGAATATTGTTCAGAATAAGCCCTTGCAGCAAAACATACAATACGAAATGCAATATCAATTTCAACGAGTCACGCATCAGTTATTTTTTGATATTTTGAAGAGAATCGACCAAAAACAATAACTCGTCGCGATGCGAGCAATCAACCACATGCACATGCTCCAACGTGCGATAATTAGCCATCAGACGCACACGAATATCGCTGAACGGACGATTATCGTTAGCCACCACCCTATCGACCACGCCGATAGGCACTCCGCCTGCGAATACGGCCGAATAGCCGCTTGTTACCACCGTATCGCCCACCGCAACATCGACATGAGGCGGTATCTCGGTCAGTTCGGCAAACTCGGGCGACAAACCGTCCCAATGTACCGAGCCCAAATAACCATTTTTCGCTACGCGACCGCTCACCTGCAGATGGATATTGATGATTGGCATCACCACAGCATAATGTTTCGACACGGCATCGACCACACCAACCACGCCATCGGCATTCACCACACCCATATTGGCAGCAATGCCATCGACACTGCCTTTGTCGATAATGATCAGATTCTGAATGCGATTGACCGTACTATAAACTACGGCAGCAGAGCGCACACAATAACTCGGTGTCGAATCGGCCGACAACACAGCTCCGGCAGCAGTAGGCCTATACGTTTCAAGCGCCGCTATTTTGTTCAATAGTTGTTCGTTTTCGACCACCAAACGCGCATTGGTTTCCTGCAACGAGAAATAATCGGAACAGGCAGTAGCGGCGGCATGTAGCGACCCTACCATCGCAGTATTGGCACGATAGAACACACTCTGTCGGAATGCTCCACTATGCACAACCAGCAATAGTGCAATCAACTCCAACAGAACGAACTCGAAAAAGTTAGAGAATCGTACAAAAAAACGCAGCAATGCCGACATAAATATCCACTATCAAACAAAACGATTGTTTACTCACACACGGTCGGCTGTCATTCACGAACCAACCGTGCACACATTTTGCTGACAAGAGCGTTTATCAGCGCAACAAGAATTGGAATTTATCTATATTCTTCAGAGCGATACCGGTACCTCGCGCCACAGCGTGCAACGGATCATCAGCTACATGGAATTGTATCTGGATTTTATCCGTCAGGCGTTTGGCCAAACCGCGCAACAATGCGCCACCACCGGCCAAATAGATACCGTTGCGCACCAAGTCGGCATAGAGTTCGGGCGGTGTTTCTTCCAGCGCTGCCAATACAGCCGTTTCGATTTTCGTTATCGATTTGTCGATACAGTGCGCAATTTCCTGATACGATACCGGCACTTCCATGGGCAATGCCGTCATTTTATTCGGGCCGTGCACTACATAATCCTCCGGTGCCTCTTCGCCGAGATCGATTAACGCCGAACCGACTTTTATTTTGATTTGTTCGGCCATACGTTCGCCCACTTTGATATTGTGTTGGCGGTTCATATAGTCAATAATATCGCTGGTAAAATCGTCACCGGCAATGCGAATCGATTTGTTCGACACCATACCGCCAAGCGAGATGACGGCGATTTCGGTAGTGCCGCCGCCTATATCTACAATCATGCAACCTTCGGGGGCTTCGACATCCAAGCCGATGCCTACGGCCGCCGCCATCGGTTCGTAAATCATATACACATCGCGGCCGCCGGCATGTTCCGACGAGTCGCGCACAGCACGAATTTCGACTTCAGTACTGCCCGAGGGGACGCCCACTACCAAGCGCAACGAAGGCGTAAACAATTTATTGCGATGCGGAATCATTTTAATCATGCCGCGAATCATCAGTTCGGCAGCCTTAAAGTCGGCAATAACGCCATTGCGCAACGGGCGCACGGTACGAATGTTTTCGTGCTCTTTGCCTTGCATCATTTGTGCTGCCTTACCGAGTGCTATCAGATTGTCCGTACGACGATCGAGTGCTACAATAGACGGCTCATCGACTACTATTTTATCATTGCAGGTGATGACGATATTGGCCGTTCCAAGGTCGATGGCCACGTCCTGCGTCAGCGAAAAAAGTCCCATTTTTGAATGTTTATATTTTTAGATTTGACAGATAATTAACGATTTACAAAAGTAATAAAAAATCAATTATCATACAATTATCGTTCTGTTTTTTCGCAATAAAATTATCAACACCGCCGGAGAAGTCATTTTTTCGAGTACGACACAAAAACAAAAGTCTGCAACGGATATGTTGCAGACTTGAATTTTAGCGCTTGAACGACGTTTATCAGCGAATCATATCGCACCCCATGTATGGCACTAACGCCTTGGGAATACGTATGCCGTCGGGCGTTTGGTTGTTTTCGAGCAATGTAGCGACGATACGCGGCAATGCCAAAGCCGAGCCGTTGAGCGTGTGACAGAGTTCAGTTTTACCGTCGGCTGTACGATAGCGACATTTTAGGCGATTGGCTTGATAGGCTTCGAAATTGGATACAGAACTAACTTCGAGCCAACGTTTTTGTGCGGCCGAGAAAGTTTCGAAATCAAAACAGAGTGCCGCCGTGAAACTCATATCGCCACCACAAAGGCGCAATATGCGATACGGCAATTCGAGTTTTTGCAGCAAGCCTTCGACGTGTGCCAACATCTCGCGATGCGACTCTTCGCTATGTTCCGGCGTATCGATGCGCACAATTTCGATTTTCGAAAATTCGTGCAAACGGTTCAAACCTCGCACATCTTTGCCGTACGATCCGGCTTCGCGACGAAAACATTGCGTGTAGGCACAATTTTTTATCGGCAACTCTTTTTCGCTCAAAATAACATCGCGATAGATGTTTGTTACGGGAACTTCGGCCGTCGGTATCAGGTAGAGATCGTCCACCTCGGCATGATACATCTGCCCCTCTTTGTCGGGCAGTTGTCCCGTGCCGTAACCGGAAGCGGCATTAACTACGGTTGGCGGCATTATTTCGAGATAACCGGCTGCGCGTGCTTCGTCAAGGAAAAAGTTGATGAGCGCACGTTGTAAGCGTGCCCCAAGACCTTTGTAGACGGGGAAACCTGCACCCGAAATTTTTACGCCAAGTTCAAAATCAATTAAATCGTATTTTTTTGCCAAATCCCAATGCGGCAATGGTTCGAAACCATCGAACACAGGAATTACGCCGCCTGTTTTTTCTACGACATTGTCTTCGGCCGTGGTGCCTTCGGGTACGCTATCTTTGGGCAAGTTCGGAATTTGCAATAACACATCGCGCATGGCACCGGCTTTTTCGTCCATCAGCGCCGACAATTTTTTAGTGTCGTCTTTGTATTGCGCCACTTCGGTTTTGGCGGCTTCGGCTTCGGCTTTTTTGCCTTGTTGCATCAGTGCGCCTATCGATTTCGACAGTTGATTGATGGCTGCCAATTTTGTGTCGAGCTCTTTTTGTGCGGCACGGCGTTCGCTGTCGAGTGCAATTACTTGGTCAATCATTTCGGCCGCCGGCGCGAAATGTTTCTTCCCTAAACGACGAATGACTTCGTCGCGGTTCCCGATAATTTGTTTCAGTGTTAACATGTGATTTTATAATGTCTGTTTCAAAAATTTTTCAGCGTGCAAAATTACAAAAAGTTAATGATTTTTATGCGCTTCTGTCGTTTTTTTTGCCGTCGGCAGGCAAATATTGTGTTTGTATGTGGCGCATACTGTTCCACAACGACGATACAGCGTGCGGATTGAGTTGCTCCATCGCTTCCAATATCTGTCGCACACCGCTACGATTCGACTCGTGTTCGTAGGGACAATTTTTCACTTGTTTGCGGTACCGACGCTGTTCAGCCAGCAATTGCAAGTCGCGTTCACGCACATTGGCCAACGGGCGAATAATAGTCATGACGAATTTGTCCATCGCCAATTTGGGTGGCATCGAAGCAAACGTACCCTGAAAAATTTGGTTCATCAGCAATGTTTCGATCATATCGTCGCGATGATGCCCGAGTGCGATTTTATTGCACCCGAGTTCGTCGGCCAATGCAAACAACATTTTACGTCGATTCCACGAGCAGAGGAAGCAATGCGATTTGCGCGCATCGGTCGAAGTATCGAAGTGCGTTCGCCGATGCACAAACGGCACGTCGTATTGTCCGCAGAACGTTTCCAAATAAGCCAAGTCGGCCTGATAAGGCACATTATCAACCGAAATATGCGCCGCCACAAGTGTAAAGCGCGGTTTGTAGATTTTGGCGCGTTCGCCCAAAAACTCGACCAACGCCAACGAGTCTTTCCCTCCCGACAAGCCAATCAGCACTTTATCGCCATCATCAATCATGGCGTATTCTTTCAGCGCGGCATTGACCTTGCGCTGTATTTGTTCGAATAATTCCACGGTTCTGTTGATTCCGAGTTGCAAAAATACAAAAAAACAACCGATAAACACATATTACACCATCACTTTTTTCAGTGATGCTTGTTGCGCGGGTGTTTGTCGATGATTTCGGCACGCAAAAAGGTCATATCAACATGCGTGTAAATTTCGGTAGTCAATATGCTTTCGTGTCCGAGCATCTCCTGAATAGCACGCAGATTGGCACCGCCTTCGAGCAGATGTGTGGCAAACGAGTGGCGAAACGTATGTGGCGAAATTGTTTTTTTGATACCGGCAGCCGCAGCCAATTTTTTGACAATAAGAAACACCATGTTGCGTGTGAGTTGATGGCCGCGTCGGTTGAGGAAAACGAAATCCTCCTGTCCGTGCTGTATTGGCAGCGCATTGCGTTCGACAAGCCAGCAGTGCAACGCCTCTTCGGCCGGTGCCGACAGTGGTACCAAACGCTGTTTGTTTCCCTTACCCTCGACTTTAACACAGTGCATATCGAAAAATATATGCGACAATTTCAGATTGACCAATTCCGACACGCGCAATCCCGACCCATAGAGCATCTCTATCATCGCTTGATTACGATGTCCATCGGGCTGCGACAAATCAATGGTCGCCAACACAGCCTCTATTTCGGCAAGTGATAACACTTCGGGCAAATAATGCGGCAATTTGGGTTGTTGCAGAAGTTCGGTTGGATCGGCAGCTATTTCGTTATTGTACGCCAAAAAATGATAAAACGCTTTGACGCCCGACACGACACGCGCCTGCGATCGTGCCTGTAAACCAAGTTGCCCGAGTTCCACTACAAAACGCTCCAAATCGGCACACGTCGCCACTTTGTAGTCGATATGTTGTTCGTCGAGAAAATCGAACAACAACAGCACATCGCGCAGATAGGCTTCGATAGTGTTGTCCGACAAAGAACGTTCCAACGTCAAATAGGCTTTGAAACGCCGGATAGCAGGCAGTTGTCGAGTGTTGTTCACAGCATCAATTCACCCGAAAGCGATCGACACCGTCGCGCAAGTAACCCACTGCCTGCCGCGCGGCGGCCAACCCTGCATTGATATTTGCTTCGGCCGTTTCGGCACCCATTTTTTTCGGTGTAGCAAAAATCCGCGTGCCAAATTGTTCGCGCAACGTTGCAAATGAATCAGGAGCCACATCGGTCACATATTTGAAATCGGGACGCTCGGCCAATACCGCTGCCAAATCAGCCTCGTCGATAACCTCTTTGCGCGCCGTATTCACTAAACAAGCGCCTTTCGGCATCAGGCTCATCAAGCTGCGATTGACGGACTTGCGCGTTTGGTCGTTGGCAGGAATATGCAACGACACATAATCGGAGCGTTTATACAACTCATGCAGATCGTCCACCGGTATTACACCATCGGCTTGTATAGTGTCGGCCGGCACAAATGGGTCGAATGCTACCACGTTCATGCCGAATCCCTGTGCCAACTTGGCTACAAGACGTCCCACATTGCCATAGGCTTGAATGCCAAGTGTTTTGCCTTTTAGTTCGGCACCGGTACCCGGATTGAAATTGTTCCGTGCCATGTATATCATCAGTCCAAGTGCCAATTCGGCTACCGCATTGGAATTTTGGCCGGGCGTATTCATTGCCACGATATGTTGCGCCGTGCAAGCAGCCAAATCGATATTGTCGTAACCGGCACCGGCACGCACCACCACTTTCAGTTTCGGAGCGTGTGCGAGTACTTCGGCTGTTACTTTGTCCGAACGTACAATCAAGCCTTCAACATCGGCCACAGCCGCACAGAGTTGTTCTTTATCGGCGTATTTTTCGAGCAGTACCAACTCGCAGCCTGCCGTTTCGATGATGTTGCGCATACCGCTGACAGCCGCAGCAGCAAAAGGTTTTTCGGTGGCAATAAGAATTTTCATATTCGTTATGATTTAAGTGTGAATGTTACTTTCTGACATTATGTTCTTTAGCCCATTGCGCATAAGCGCGTTGATATTTCGCGCGATTGCGATTGTGTTCGGTCAAAGAGGCGGCAAAGTTATGCGTCCCATCCATTTTATCGGAGGCGCACATATACAGATAATTGCTTTGACGATAATTCAACACCGCATCAATTCCGACGATGCTGGCCATACGAATGGGGCCGGGCGGCAATCCGCGATGTTTGTATGTATTATATGGTGAATCGATTTGCGTATGTGCGGCCAATACACGAGTCAGCGAAAAATCGCCAAGAGCATATCGCACTGTCGGGCAGGCTTGCAACGGTATGCTGCGTCGCAACCGATTGAGATACAGACCGGCAATGATAGGCTTGTCGGACGCGATATTAGTTTCTTCGTCAATGATAGACGCCAACACCGCCACCTCGACAGGCGACAACTGCACTGCCGCCGCTTTGGCACGCCGTTCGTCAGTCCAGAAATGATTGTATTCGCGCTGCATACGATCGAACAAATCGCCGACGGTCATTGTCCAATACACCTCGTATGTATTTGGTATAAAGAGTGTTAGTACTGTTTCGGGCGTAACTTGATATTTCGCAAGAAATTCGGCATCGTTCAAATGCTGATAAATCGTTATTGAGTCGAGCATCAACTGTTTCGATAGTTTTGAAGCCAATTCAGTTTTAAGTCTGATATTGTTGAATCGCAATTTGACCGGTTGTTGCGTACCGCTCACAAGGTGTTGCGCCAAAATTCTATTAGTCATACCGTCGGTTATGCTATAACTGCCGGGTTTAATGCGTGTACCGTAGTCGTGATATCGCATATAGCGTCGAAACGACGACGCATCGTCGGTAAAACCCGCTTGTTCAAGTTGTTCACACACATCATCAAGCGTTGCCCCTACATAAACGTACAAACGGTTTTGAGCACCTTCGGCCACACGAAATGCGGGACGAAACTCCAACCGCCACACATACGCACACGCGCCGACAGCCAACAAAATCAGTGCAAAGGCAATGATATAAAAGAGTCTGTATTGTTTTGTTTTCAAAGCAAAAAAAATTGTATTTCAAGCTGTAAAGATAAACATTTATTTTTTGACCACAGTCAAAAAAAACAAGAAAAATGCGTTAAAACCCGTTTTACGTTACACATGTATTACGGAAACAACTGATTATCAATAATTAAGCAACTTTTCGACTAAAAATTTGGCTTGACCGATTTTTTGTACTACCTTTGCACCGCATTTGCGGTTTAGTCAAGCCGACTATGGAAGTTTGGGTGAGTGGCTGAAACCAGCAGTTTGCTAAACTGCCGTACGGGTTCCCGTACCGGGGGTTCGAATCCCCCAGCTTCCGCAAAAAGAGCAAAGGGTAACGAGTTGATATACAACTTGCTACCCTTTTAAGTTTTTTATTTCTTACTGCAATAGTTCGAAAGCGCCGAGTTCGTTCAAAAATATCAGCAAAATAGCGATAGGCACGACAAAACGCATCAAGAACATGAACAAATTCACAAACCACGCCGATACGTTGGCGCCATGCGATAGTTCATCACGAATATCTTTCTTGCTGCAAAACCACCCCACGAAGATAGCAATAAAAAATCCGCCAACCGGCATCAGAATTTTTGAAACAAGGAAATCGCACCAATCGAACAACGTGCGTCCAAATAGTGTCAGGCGCATATCGGCACCCAACGAGAGCGAACACAAAGCGCTAGAAATGACAATAACAAGCGACGTAACAATGGCAGCATTTTTGCGCGCACAATGAAACTCCTCCGACACAAACGCCACGATAATTTCCAAAATAGATATGGTGGACGTAAGCGCCGCAATAGACAGCAGGACAAAAAATAAAATGGCGAAAATATAACCGCCGGGCATTTGTGTAAAGACACTCGGTAACGTAACAAACACCAACTGCGGTCCCTGCGCCGGATTGATACCGAGCGCAAATACAGCAGGGAAAATGGCCACACCTGACAAGATAGCAACTATCGTATCGAGTACCGACACTTGCACAACAGTTCGCATCAAATTGTTGTCGCTACGAATGTACGAACCGTAAGTAATCATACACCCCAAGCCTAAACTGAGTGAGAAAAACGCTTGTCCCAACGCACTGAGAATGACAGTCGGCGTAATTTTCGAGAAATCGGGATTGAACAAAAACGCCAATCCTTCGGATGCATTATCCATCGTTATTGAGCGCACGCACAACAAAATCAAGATCAACAGCAAAAAAGGCATCAGTATTTTCGAATAGCGTTCGATACCCTTTTCGACTCCCGCCACCACCACATAGAGCGTCAGCAAGATGAATGCCACGTCCCATAATAACGGTCGAAACGGCGACGACGAAAAATCGGCAAAAAAACGCGCAAGGTCATCGGTAGTTTTTCCGGCGAAATTGTTACACACCGCCTGATAGATATACTCAAGACCCCAGCCGGCCACCACAAAATAAAACGACAAGATGAAAAAAGCGCAAACCACACCAAGTAGCCCCATCAGCACCCAGTGATTGCCTCCGGAAAGTTTGCGAAAAGCACCGGCTACATTGGCACGCGCACGCCGTCCGATAATAAATTCGGACAACATGACCGGCATACCCAATAACACAACACACAAAATATAGATAAGCAGAAAAGCGGCACCACCATTCTGCCCTACTTCGTACGGGAATTTCCAAATATTGCCAAGCCCTACTGCCGAGCCGGCTGCGGCCATAACTACACCGACTTTTGTGCCAAAATGCGTTCGCTTATGATGTTCCATAAAAATTGTTTTACACTCGCCGGAACCGTTGAGGCGTGGTAACAACCAGCCGAAACAAATACCAACAAGCCGTGTTGGGGAATAGGTTTGTGCTTTCAGAATTGGCAAATAACCAATCGCGCGGTGTTAAAACATCATGGCATTTAAGGCACTGCAAAATTACAACTTTATTTTGACATCGGCAAATGTGTAGATGTGCATTTGCAGGGACGCACTGCGTGCGTCCGTTTGTGTAATTCCGGCGGACACATTCCCAACCCCGCCCAAACCTGCGGTTCTCGTCCCCCAAAAAACCCACCCGAAAAACTTTGTTTTTCTCGTCCCCTTACAAAGGGAACATTTATTTCTTGTTTCAGTGCGTTATCTCCCCTTTGCAAGGGGAGTACCTGCGTAGCAGGGGTAGGGTTAAACATACAAAAAAAACAGTAGGGATGCGGCGCGCCACGTCCCTACATTGTTTCTTGCGGACGCACGCATGGGTACGCCCTTGCCTCACGGACGCCGCACGCGACGTCCCTACATTATATTCTCCCCCTTTAGGGGGTTGGGGGGCTTGTTGGGGGGCTTGTTGGGGGGCATTGCCGGCCGCAGGCAGCCGCTATGGCGGTAGCGCTGGGGCGGCACACGGCACGCCCCGCAGCACCGCCGCGGCTGCCCGCGGCAAGAGCCCTACCTGCCGACGAAAACGAGGTATTATTCTCCAAACAGAACAGGGCGGACGGATCGACCGTAGCAGCGGCTGCCGTAGTTCCCGTACACGTGGACCGAGTAGAAGAACACGTCCCACGCGTTGTCCGGGCTGTCCGTGTTGAGCGAACTCGACCAATAGTAGCCGTAGTAGCCCGCGTAGAGCAAGCCATCGTTGCTGCGACAGCCCGCCGCAGGGAGAAAAATGGAGTTGCCGTTGATATTGCTTGTAATGATTCGTCCCGCTACGCCTGTGCCGTTATAGTCGTCTGTCCAAGTCCATTCGCAGTTTTCGCGCAGTTCCGTCCATTCGGCATCGGTAGGCATACGCCATGCACCTCCCCAATTGGCACGAGCAGCATCGTCCTCGGGGTCAAGCACGGTTTTGTTATCCACGGTGCCATAACTGCTATTTGTACAGTACTTGGTTTGGGTATTGTAACTACCGTTGCACCATTTGTAAGTACTCCAGTTGTAAGTGGATTTTGGTTCGGTTTCACCCCACGCATAGTAGTTACCGTACTCCTCAGGCGCAGTGGCACCCACGTTGCAAGTCGCCCATTTTACGCTCAAGCCAAGGTCAA
>JBJEJW010000007.1:0-91877 GCA_051878315.1 Paludibacteraceae bacterium
GGCAAGATTATATTTAGCCTCTATTATCGTTACCTACGAATCAGAAGAAACGACCCATTATTTTGGGCCAAAAATCCGACCTTGGCGGGACTCAAACAATGAGCAATTAGCAGTGAGAAAAGTAGGGACGTGGCGTGCCGCGTCCGGAACCAAAATTTTTTACCCCTAAATCCCCTAAAGGGGACTTAAAGCCCTCCTTTAGCCTGCCTGCCGAAGGTATGGCCTGCCTGCCGGTAGGCAGGGGGCTGGGGGGCTTCGAGTTCGATTTAGCCGACACCGAAACGACAAATTTTTGGCAACGCAGCCGCCACAGTCTTGACTTTTCTTTAATTCTTGATTTTGCTCACGCTCAACAAACCGAAAAAATTTTCGTTTGTTTTCGCTCAATCGCAAAATTGGTTCGTTTCTTTGCGCTCGTGCAAAGAAATGAACAAGCCAATTTGGTCACGCAAAAGAAATGAAAGATAATCAAAAAGCATAACTCCTCACTACTCATTACTCACTACTCATTACTCACTCCTCACTGCTCATTACTCACTACTCATTACTCATTGCTCATTACTCACTCCTAACTATTTTCCCTCCACATAAACTTTTATGTTAAAAAATTTGGCACATACAAAAAAACATTATAAATTTGACCGATTAAAATAGGCGTACTATGCAACACCGTACTATGCCCTTGATATGCCAACGCCAAAACGCAGCGAAAGTGGCTCTGGCAGGGCGTTTCAGCAATGCGACAATAGGTCGTATGTAGTTTCTGCGCACACCATCGAAGTGCCGCAAACTTGCACATGTTCGCTCAAAAAAATGACAAAAACGCGATATTTATCGACAAAATAAACAAAGAACAAAGATTTTAGAGCATAGATTTTAGATTTTTACCCCTAAATCCCCCTGCCTACCGAAAAAACTCCCCCTTCAGGCCTGCCTGCCGGTAGGCAGGGGGTCGGGGGGCTTTGGGAGCCGGAGGGGGCTGATTAAAAGATGACAACGACAACCAACATAGCAACCATCGAAAGCGACGTGCAGAACCGCATCATCACCCTGCGGCAGCAACATGTATTGCTCGACGCCGACGTAGCTATATTATATGGTGTAGGCACACGCGAAATCAACCAAGCCGTCAAAAACAACCCCGAGAAATTTCCCGAAGGGTATATCATCACGCTCAATGACAAGGAAAAAGATGAGGTTGTCAAAAATTTTGATCACCTCGACAAATTGAAATATAGTGCCGCATTACCCAAAGCCTTTACCGAAAAAGGACTATACATGCTGGCCACCATACTGAAAAGCCCGAAAGCCGTGCAAACAACCATCGCCATTGTCGAAACATTTGCACAGATGCGCGAACTCACACGCACACTGAACCAACTGCAAAAAACCGACGACAAGGCGCAACAAAAATCGTTGATGCAACGAAGCAGCGAACTGCTGTCGGACATCGTCGGCGACGGACTCGACACCAGCAGCACCGAAACAGAAATAGAAGTCAATTTTGCCGTATTCAAAATAAAACACAAAATAAAACGCAGTTAAACAAAGATTTTAGAGCATAGAGCATAGATTTTAGATTTAATTTTTACCCAAAAACTCTCCCCCTTCAGGTCTGCCTGCGGTAAGCAGGGAGAGTTTGGGAGGTAGAAAATAAAAAAAAACTATTAAACTTTTGAAACTTTGAAACAATAATTCAACCCTACGCCCTACGGGCACTCCCTCTACCTACCGGCAGGCAGGCTTAAAAAGGGGAGAACACGCGCTAAACAACATTCGCGCAAAAATTTGCCCTTTTTAAGGGAGATGTCGCGCAGCGACAAAGGGTTCAAAACAACGAAAAATACGAAAACAACGTAAAAAACGTAAAAAAAACTCTCCCCCTAGAGGGGGCCGGGGGGCTGATTAAAAGATGACAACGACAACCAACATAATCTGCACACCGCAACGCATACAATCGCTCATACACGATGTGCGTGGCAGGCAAGTGATGATCGACCGCGACCTCGCCGCACTCTATGGCGTAACCACCGGAAACCTCAACAAGGCAGTCAGTCGAAATCTCGACAGATTTCCCGACGACTTTTGTTTCCGGCTTACGAAAGAGGAATTCTTGATATTCCAAAATGGAACATCAAAATGGGGAGGCACCCGCAAACTGCCATACGCTTTTACAGAATATGGCATTGCTATGTTGGCCGGGTTGCTCAAAAGCGAGCGAGCAGCACAAATCAATATCGCCATTGTGCGCGCCTTTGTGATGATGCGCCAATACCTGATGCTGCAAACGCCCATCGCACAAGAACTCGCCGACATCAAAGAACGGGTAGCCGCACTCGAAAGCAGCGACCGCGACAACACCGAGCACATCGACGACATCTATATGGCGCTGACCGAATTGGCTAAACGACAAAAACAGATAGACAACCAACAAAACCGACCAAAAATCGGATTCAAAATAAACGAGAAATAAAGCCCCCCGACCCCCTAAAGGGGGAACCGGAGGAGGCTGGCAGATAATTGATCTTTGACATAATGATATGATGAAAAGTAGGGACGTGGCGTGCCGCGCCCGAAACCAAGATTTTTTACCCCTAAATCCCCTAAAGGGGACTTAAAGCCCTCCTTTAGGAGGGTTTGGGAGGTAAAAAAACAATTAGTAATGCGGAGTGAGTAATAAACAATGACCTTGGCGGGTGTGTCAAAAAAATGAGCAATTAGTAGTGAGAAGTGAGGAGTAGGGACGCATTTTGCCTACCGAAGTAAAACTCCCCCTAAAGGGGGAGCCGGATGAGGTAAAACGAAAACAACGCAAAAAACCTCTCCCCCTTCAGGGGGTTGGGGGGCTGGCCAATTTCTGCCCAAAATAATTGGTCGTTTCTTCGGATTCGTAGGTGATATAAATTGTTGTACAACGTAATTGAGAACTACTCGTATTAGTTAATGTTACACTTGTGGTGTTTGCAGCAGTAATGGTAATTGTGGATGTTCCTCCTGACGAAGTAGCCATAGTAACATCTCCTACGGACGAAGAGATTGTCCCATAATATGTGCCACTATGAACTATCTCAATTTTAGTTATAGTTGAGACACCACTTCCGGCCGTGATTGTAATTGTATTCTTTGCATACACACGCCATATAGAATACGCTGCAAAATTAGAACCATCTCCTTTAGCATGAACTATAGTAAAATAATTGTTCTCGGAACTAAAGGTCATAGTATTATTTGAAACTGTACCTGTAGAACAGTTTAGTGTGTCCCTTAATTCCGCTCCCCACGCGTTTCCTGCGCCGAGCAGGAGTGCAGCCCATAAAACCAATAAGTGTTTAGTGTGTTTCATCATATTATTATTGTTAAATGTTTTTATGTTAATAAATATAAAATATATATACGTTGTAAATTCTAAAATTCTAAATGATATGAAGAAAAGTATTTTTTCTGCGTTATGTCTTGTACTGCTCGCCACCACCACACAAAATGCGTGGGGAGCTATTGCTGATGGCACTTATACATTGTGTACATCAACCGCTGATTTGGAAGCTGGTGCTCACTACATTATTGCGAGTGGCAATAGCGATGACGTATATTGTATTTCAAACGCATCCAATACTAATAACCGTAAAACTGTTAGTGCAACGGTTTCTGCCAATACTATTAGTGTTTCGAGTACAAGTACTATTATGACTTTTACATTAGACGGTTCTACGGATTCATGGACTTTCACAACAGATAACTATGAAGATACTGATGGATTATTGGCAGCTACCAGCAGTAGTAAGAACTATTTAGGAGTTGTTGCATCGCCCGGCGATAATGGTAAATGGAAAATTACTTTTGCTGATGGTGTACCAACCCTTGTGACAATAGGTACCTATACGCGAAATACTATGCAATATAATTCCAATAATGGTTCGCCAATTTTTGCGTGTTATGCTTCAGCCACTCAAGCAGCTGTTTATCTTTACAAACTTGGTTCCACTCCAACGACCGTATCGGGCTTGGCCAACCTGCAGATAATCACCGCCGGCGACGCCACCACCGCCCCGATGATAGGCGGCAAAGCCACACTGCGCATGGGTGCCGTCAGCGAAAGCCCGTCGTCCATCACATGGCAAGTGTTCGACGGCAGCAACACCGAACAGACTGCCATTGCCGACGGCATCGCCAATAGCGGCGTGTTCAGCGCCACGGCATTCGGTGTGTATCGCGTAGTGGCCAAACAGGACGCCAACGCCGACCCGACCTACTGCGCCGACAGCGCCACCATCTACATCGAAGTGCGCTTGCCAAACCACTACGGCTACGTAACCAACTGCGCCGTGCTGAATAACAACAACATCGAAGTGATCAACGTATCGTCGAGCGACATCACCTTCGGCATCGACGACGCCGACGTCGTACAAATCGAAATCGTGAAAGAAAACACCGGCAACGGCAACACCGGCGGCTCGCAAGCAAATGACTTGTTTATAAGTAAGTATTTCGAGGCTTCCGGCGAAGCAAAAGTGTTAGGTGTATTTAATGGTACCAATCAAAAAATATCATTAGCGGACATTACATTAAATCGCGGAAGTTCAGCCGGCTTTAGTTTAGCACTCTTCGGACATACCGAACAAGGATATATTATGCCGAACGAGGAATTGATATTCATACGTTATGGTGCCGCAAAAAGTTGGGCAGAACCTTGCTCAAAATTAGAAGAGTCCTACCCGCAATGGTACTGGACAAGCAACAATAATGTCGTCTATACAGGTGGCACAGAGGATGCTGCGACTTACAAAACGGTAGGCACAATAGAAAACTATACCACAACAATGTCGTTCAGCGGTAAACAAACAATTACATTGAGACGTAATGGGGCTGTCATTGACATTGTGGGTGCGGTAAATTCAACCGGCGGCGATGGCTATCCTGCATCAACCACCAATACGACCTTTACGGAATTTACCACTACACCATCTTGGGGCGATGATCCGGGTGCCTATTGCCTTACAGGCGACAATATCCAAACCGACGCCGAAGAAACTGACTACGGATTGTCATTGAACCGTTGTTTATTGGTACGCCGAAACACTGTTACTGATGGTGCTAATGCGGTTAGTCAAAACATTAACAATGACTTTAACACATTGTGTTCCGAATGGTCAGGATATCAGATAACTAAAGGTTCAGACGAACAAACCAAAACGTGTGAAGGTATGGCCTATGTCGCCGGCTTCGACTACGCCGACTACTTCCAGCGCTACGAACCGGTAACCGGCAAGATAGACACCCTGAATCTGACCCACAATGCCGACGGCTCGTGGACGTTGGACACCGGGTCATTCGCCGGCACAGCCTGGGAAGGCAAAAACTTCCACGACCTCGCCTGCACCAGCGTCAAGATTAACGGTTACAAAACAGTCGACACCAAAGACTCGCTCATCACCGCACTCAACTACAAAGTGCCCATCATCGTGGACCGCACCACCACCACCGAGGATACCGACCTGTTCGGTTTCGCCGGCGAAGGCCGCCTCATCTGCCCCGAGTGCGACGTGGTCATTCGCGACAACCAGAAACTGAGCGTTGTGCCGGCCGGCTACAACAACATACGCGACATGTGGGTGTATAGCGGCGCCGCACTCAACATTCAGGACGAAAAGACCTACAACATGGGCAAACTGACCATCGAGAGCGAAAACAACGAAGTGGGTTACGCCCTCATCAAAGGCACCCTGAACGCACAGGACGGCATCAGCCACACCAAGCGCATCGACGCCAACGCGTGGTACGACTTCTCGCTGCCGTACAGTTGCAAAGTGGCCGACATCGTCCGCACCAACGGCAAAACGTTGGGTCTGTACAGCGTCAATACCGGCGATTTGGCGAAAAACGACACGGCACGTTGGGTCATCAAATACTACGACGGCCAGAAACGCGCCAACACCGGCACGCCAAACGGTGCAGCGCCCACCAACTGGGCAGTCGTTCCCGCCGACGGCATACTCGAAGCCGGCGTGGGCTACATCGTGGCTCTGGGCGGCACACACAATGCCAACCCGAACTACAAAGTACGTTTCGTGCTGCCCAACCGCTCGACACAACCCTACGTCGAATCCATCTCATCGAACGTTAAAAAAGGCGTGAAAGGCTACACCGGCCCGAAAGCCGAAGAGTTGCCCTGCCACAAAGGCTGGAACTACCTCGGCAACCCGTATGTATCGCGCTTCGACGGCGAATCTCAAACGCCACACTGGGACGAATACGCCGGCCTGCTGCTCAACGGCTTCTACACCGACCTGCTGACCGGTAACAGTTACGACGTCATCGAATATCCCGACCTCTATGTGGCCGTGGATATGGGCGAAGGCGGCGCTACCAACTGGGTACAGACCAAAGCCAGCAAAGCGCTGTTGTCGCCATTCCGCGCCTTCATGATTCAGGCCGTGAGCGACGGCGACGTCGATTTCAACAAAGAGGCACGCAACATACCGCAAGGTCAGGCACCGTCGATACGCAGCGTTGGCGCCGAGCGCGAAATCGTTAATGCCGTGCGCCTGAACATCAGCCACGACACCTACGGCACCGGCAACACCGACATCATGCTGCACAGCCTCTACACCGACAAATACGACCTCGGCTACGACATGGTACGCATGTTCAACAGCCGGCAGGCAGCGCAGCCGTTCACGCTGAACAGCACCGCCGACTACCTGCTGTACAACGCCGCCAACCGCGAACTTGCCGAGACGTCGGACATACCCGTGGGCATACGCACCTTGGCCGCCGGCACCTACACCTTCAGCCTCACACCGCTGGCCGGTGCCGACCGCTACGCCGCCATCTACCTCATCGACCGCAACGAGGACGACCTGAAATTCGACCTGCTGCAAGGCAACTACACCACCATGCTGGCACGCGAAACCAACACCTCGCGCTTCGCACTGCGGTTCGAGAAACGCGCGCAACTGCCGACCGAACTCGATAACGACGCCATACAGTCGCCCATCGTTTACCGCGACCAAACCGACATCGTCATCGACAACCTGCCGACCGACGCCGTGGTGCGCGTAGTCGATGCCATCGGCCGCACGTTGCACATACAACCCGCCGACGGACAAATCGTGCGTTTCCACGCTCCGGCACGCGGCGCATACATCATTCAGGTAATGACACAACAAGGCAACTTCAGTATCAAAACAATTTTATAATCCGTTTTTACAAAAAAGACATACAACAACCTCGAAAACAGACGATTATGAAAGCATATAAAAAGCAAATGTATCTGAATTTGGCGATTACGGCAGCAGCCGTAGGTTGCGCCTGCCTTGTGTTGATGGTAGGCACCTCGTCGCCCGAGTTGCGGGCTCTCGATGCCGAAAACGGCTACTACGCACACACCTCGTACCAGAAACGCCGCGCCGTAGCCAACAACACCGCATGGGACATACCCACCGTATCGACCACGGCACCGCGCGCCACAGCCACGGTGGCACGCACATCGGCAGCCGCCACCCCGACAACGCCCACAGCCACACAATCGTTGGTGCGCAACACCTTCGGTGCCGGCAGCACACAGACGAGCAGCAGCAACGGCGGCGGATCAGGCAGCAGTTATGCCGGCGGCGTGGCACGCAGCCAAACGGTGAGCATGTCGCCCGTAACGAGCATCTCGCTGAACGCCATTCGTCGCAGCACCGGCACGCAAGTGGCCGCCACAAGCAGCATCACCGAACCCTTCAGCGACCCGCAACGTCCGCAAGGCGAGATACACCAGCGCGTCGTAAATGAAGGTCCGGACGAACCGTTCTTCGAGCCCCTCGGCGATGGCCTGTGGTTTTTGTTGCTGTGCAGCAGCCTGTTCATGCTCCGCACCGCCATTGCCACAAAAATGAGAAAGGTAGGGACGTCGCATGCGGCGTCCGGAAAAGAACAAGAATAAAGAACAAAAATTATAGATTATAACTTTTCAACCCTACCCTGCTACGCAGGACTCCCCTTAAAAAGGGGAGAACACGCGATAAACCACATTAGCGCAAAACTGTCCCCTTTACAAGGGGACGAGAAAAACGAAGTTTTTCGGGCGGGGTTCAAACGAAAACAACGAAAATAACGAAAAATACGAAAACAACGCAAACTACGCCTACTCTCCCCCTTCAGGGGGTCGGGGGGCTTTGGGAACAAAAACAACAAACAAAAACTAACAATATGAATACATTTAAAAAATTCGGATTAACCTGTTTAGTGGCCATCATCGGCTGGGGAACGGCTGCGGCAGCAACGCACGAGGTAACATTTACCGGCTGTACTAGTTCTACAAACTTGACTTTTAGCGAAAGCCCAGCAAGTACCACGGCATGGTCTGGAAGCGGCGCAAAAACGTGGGGGACTTCTAACAGTTGCTTACGTATTGATTTTCACCAAAACTTCGCCACCGGCTATGTAACCTGCAGCCAATATCCCAACACATGGCGTGTTACAGGCGTAGAAATCGTATCAAGCGATTACGATTTGAACACGGTTGATATTAACGTCAATGGCACATCTTTCACCAAAAGCAGCCTATTAATAGCCACAGGAAGTGCGGATCCACAAGCTGCAAACACTGACAATAGAATCACCATTACATTTAATGGCGGACAAGATAAATATATAGAAATATCGAAAATTATCATTACCTACGAAAGCGTTTCCGCTGCACCGGTGCTTACGTACACTTCTAACAAAGAAGCGGGCGACAACGAAGCAAGTCCGCATTCGTATAATTCGACCATTCCGACACAAGAAAACGTTTACAGCGACCAAACACTCTATACCAAAGATGGCACTAAATTAACCACCGCCCTCTCCAGCGGTTTATTCGCTTTGTGGGAAACGGATTATACAGTAGTTTCTGATGCTATTACCAGTGTAACAATAAACAACGATGCTAATATTTTCACGGTTTATTTCGACCAAAGCAAACTAACCAACTGTCACACATACATTCTTGTCGCAACGGCACCATATAACGAAAATGGTGTAGCAGCCGTTGGTACTTCGCTGCAATGGTACTTCAGCACGCCCACCATCACCGCAAGCGACCTCTCCATCACCGGCACAACAACATTTTTGACAAATAGCACATTCGATCACAGCGACTGGGTTATCACCAAAGGCGGCACCGACATCACAGCACAATGTACCAACTTCAGTAACCCGAACATGACTACCGCCGGCACCCCAGACGTAACCTTCGACTACGCCGGCTGTACCATCACCACGACAATCACCGTCAAGGCGCGCGAAACCTACACGCTGACGTGGAAAAACCTTGTAACCGGCGAAGCCGACATTGTAACCAATGTTACCGAAGGCAACACCGTCGGCACACTGCCCACACCGGCAACAACCACGATTACCACCGATTGCGGCGAGAAACGTTTTGTCGGTTGGACAACGACCGAAATCGTCGGTTCGCAGGACGAAGCCCCCACACTCGTACAGAGTTCGGCCATACCTACTGCCGACCGCACCCTCTATGCCGTATATGCCGATGCAACGGGCAGCAGCGGCGACACGTGGGAAAAGATAACCTCCACCGCACAGTTGGAAGCCGGCAAAACCTATCTGATAGGCAACACCGACGGTACTTACGTTATGGGTGACGCAGCCTCCAGCAATAATAACTTCTCGCAAGTTGTTGCCACAAACAGCGACAACACCATTACGCCTGCAAGCGGCTACAACGCCGTGGTATTGGGCGGCACGACCGATGCTTGGACACTGCAACTCGCAGGCAGCGACTACTATCTCTACGCCGCATCATCAAGCAGCAACTACTTAAGAGCACGCGCCGGCAACGACGATGGCAACAGCCAATGGGCTATCGCCATAACTGACGGTGAAGCCACCGTTACAGCCCAAGGCAGCAACACACACAACATACTGCGCTACAACACGAGCTCAAAATTATTCTCGTGCTACACCAGCGGCCAAAATCCTGTTAGTTTCTACATCAACACGGGCGGTGGCACAGGCTTCATCACCAAATGTACCTGTACAGCGTTGAGCACGCCTACCGGCTTATCGGCAGCAGATGCTGACGGCTCATCGGTTACCCTCTCGTGGACGGCCGTAACGGGCGCCACCTCGTACCTCGTTGAGTACAGTAACGACGGCGGCACCACGTGGAGTAGTGTAGAATGCAGCGGCACTCCCTACAAACTGACGGGACTCAACAAAAGCACCACCTACACATGGCGCATCGTGGCCTTGAGCAACGATGGCACGCACTGCGTGAAATCGACAGCATCGGCCACAAGCACTTTCACTACCACCAGCAACTGCGCTTGGCAAATCAACTACCAACCGACAGCAGGTGCCACAACTTGGAGCGAAGCCAACTGTTTCAGCCAAGTGGGCAGCACTGAGGAATGGCAACTCGCCGACTTCACCCTGCCGGCAAGCGGTTGCCAATTCTGGGTTGGCCCTGGAGCTTGGGGCACATACAGTAATACCGTTGCTTTCGACGGCAATCTGACCTTTGCGGCTCTGCAAGGTACAACTTGCAGTAAACCGTACCCCGGCGAAAACGCCGTAGGCACACTACGCATCTACAGCAATAGCACTGTCGCCAACTACTACGTCGGGTTCATGCCCACCTACCAAATAGCTTACGGGCTCCAAGGTAGCGATTGGACACATCTGCCGTTTGCGTATGTCAGCGGCAACACATACGAAACCGCCCTTACCGAAGCACCAAGCGGCTATTGGGATAACAGCAACTACCAATTCTACGTCGGCGCGAAAAACGCCGATGGCGGCACCAACTGGATAAGCGGCAAAAGCAACACCGTGGCCATGCAAACCATGGGCGGGTTGAGCAGCACTAACCTCGGCGGCGCGAAAGGCGTGTACCGCATCTACGACAACTCGTGCGACCTGAACTGGTACTGCGCTTTCATACCCTATTATAACATCGTGTACTACGCCGCCGACAACACCACCGTTTACCAAACATCGGACTACATTGCATCAGACGCAGGTGCGGCCGCTCTCGCCATCAACGTATTGAGCAACGGCCCTGCCAAAGAGGGCTACCGCTTCATAGGTTGGTCGCACACCGCCGGCAGTGCAACAACAGATGTTTTACCGGGAGGCAGTTACACACTATGGCAATGCAACGATCCGTTGTATCCTGTTTATATCCAACAAGTTACACTCAGTTACAACACCAACGGCGGTGTTAGCATTTGCGAAGCCACCACCATCGACATCAACACCTCGACAACGGTTTGTGCCGACGACCCCACACGCGACGGCTACAAATTCAACGGTTGGAACACGGCACAAGATGGTACCGGCACGGGCTACGCCCCCGGAGCAAGCATCACCCTGAGCGCAAGCGTTACACTCTACGCACAGTGGCTGCCTTACATCAAAGCCTACTACGACAAGACCAACATCACCTTTGCCGACGGTTGCGACAGCGATGATAAGCAAGTAATCCCGGGCGACGTGATAACCCTGTGCGGCGCACCAACATCGCCATTCGGCTACACTTTCGAGAACTGGGATATCAATGGCACATCATACGCCGCAGGCGCAACGTACACCGTTATCGGTACCGAACTCGAAATTAAAATCACGCCGGTATGGGATACGCCTATGCACGATTTCATATTCATTAACCAAGGTGCAGGCACGACACAAGAAGTAACAGTGGCCACCATCAGCGGTGCTGAAGGCGCGTACATCACTGCGCCGGCATCGTGCGGCACCGTGCCCACCAACTGCGAAGGCAAAGTCTTTGTCGGCTGGTTGCGCGGCACCTACGATGGCACTCTCGACGGCACCGAAGGCGTGAACAACCCCGAGCAACTGATAGAAAAAGCCAAAGAACAAAGCGGCAGTAGCGATGTATTCTTTGCAACAGCCGGCGAACGCATCAAAGTGGCTGACCAAACAGCCGGCGATCCCGAAAATTGGGGCAAATGGTACGCCGTATTTGCCGTACCGGAATAATGTTACCTCATTTTTACCATAATCATAATAATTTTTTGTTGAGTTGCGGGCGCTGCGATAGCGGTCGCAACTTTTTTTATCAGCCACACAGCCTCCTTTAGTCTGCCCTACCGCAGGCAGATCGATGCGTCCCTACATAAAACTCTGCAACTTTGAAACTCCGAAACTTTCCAACTATTTTGCACTCATCCGTTTTGCACTTTGCACTATTTATAGTATCTTTGCAGCCGATTATCAAAAAACGTATACTTAACCAATGAAACCAACCATAGCAATCGTGGCAGGCGGCGATTCGTCGGAATGGCAAGTGTCACTACGTAGTGCCGCCGGTCTGAACAACTTTATCGACAGCGAAAAATACACCAAATACATCGTAACAATTGTAGGCAAGCGCTGGCAAGTCGAATTGCCCGATGGTCGCAAACTGCCTATCGACAAAAACGACTTCTCGTTCACACTCGACGGCACAAAAATCACTTTCGATTTTGCTTACATCACCATTCACGGCACACCCGGCGAAAACGGTATTCTACAAGGCTATTTCCGTCTGATGGGCATACCATTCTCGTGTTGCGACGTATTGGCAGCTGCACTCACATTCGACAAATATCCATGCAACCAATATCTGAAAAGTTTCGGCATCAATGTCGCCAAATCCCTATGGCTGCACCGTGGCGATACGGTCAATGTGGTCGATATTGTTAAAGAAATCGGATTGCCCTGTTTCATAAAACCGTGCGACGGCGGCAGTAGTTTCGGCGTTACCAAAGCCAAACAAATATCGGATATTATACCGGCTATCGAAAAAGCCTTTGCCGAAGGCTCCGAAGTGATGGTCGAAGCGCTGATGACAGGCACCGAAGTAACCTGCGGCATGTATCGCACACGCGACAAAGAAGAGGTTTTCCCCATCACCGAAGTGGTTACCGACAACGAATTTTTCGACTACGATGCCAAATACAACGGCCAAGTACAAGAAATAACTCCCGCACGCATCCCCGCCGCATGGACAAAAGCCATACAAGACGAAACGCGGAAAATCTACACAGCCATCAACGCCAAAGGCATCATTCGTGTCGATTATATCATTGAGCCATCGGGCAAAATCAACCTGCTCGAAGTAAACACCACGCCGGGAATGACCGCCACGAGTTTCATACCGCAACAAATACGCGCCGCCGGTCTCGACATTCAACACGTAATGACCGACATCATCGAAAACGAACTTACCTCCAACGATAGATAAACCGTAACACACGCTAACAGCACATGGCCGAACTCGGCCGACACCATAAGGGCGCATTTATCTGTAATGCGTCCTTATTTTTAGTTAAATTAAAATAAAGTTAGTTAAAAATCAACCATTTATTATGGCGAATAGGTAAATTGTAAGAAAAAATGACTATCTTCGCAGCGGTAACATTGTGAAACTCAGAGAATCGTGCAAAAGTACATCGAACAACACCTGCAACACCTCGATTGGGACATCGTTCCGCAACAACTTTATCACCCCATCGGCTACGCACTCGAGAGCGGAGGTAAACGCATTCGCCCGCAATTAGTGCTGATGGGCTGCGAACTTTTCGGCGGTACACGCGACACGGCACTGCCGGCGGCATTGGCCATCGAAGTGTTTCACAATTTCACGCTGCTGCACGACGACATCATGGATCACGCCGACATGCGGCGCGGGCGACTCACCGTACATCGCAAATGGGACGACAATACAGCCATTCTCAGTGGCGACGCCATGATGATAAAAGCCTACGAATTTTTGGAACAACTGCCCGAAAAACACCTTGTCAAAATATTGCCATTATTCACAAAAACTGCGCTGCAAGTATGTGAAGGTCAACAATTTGACATCAACATGGAAAACAGCGACGAAGCCACATCGGACGAATATTTCGAGATGATTCGCCTAAAAACTGCCGTATTGCTGGCCGCAGCACTAAAAATGGGAGCCATCGTGGCCGGCGCCAACGACACCGATGCACAACTGCTCTACGATTTCGGCATCGACATCGGCATTGCATTCCAATTGCGCGACGACTATTTAGACACATTTGGCAATGCCGAAACATTCGGGAAACGCATCGGCGGCGATATTCTCTGTGGCAAAAAGACCTTTCTGCTCATCGCTGCACTCAACAATGCCGACGACACACAACGCCAAAAACTCAAACAAACCATCGCCGACAAGCAAATGAACGATGAGCAAAAAATCGCTCTCGTAACACAACTTTATCAACAGCTCGAGGCTGATAAGGCGTGCGAAAAAGCCATAAACGAACGTTATCAACAAGCGTTGGATCATTTACAACGCATCGCATGCCACAAAAACGACAAAGAACCACTGGCCACTTTGGCCGCCAAACTAATGGGACGAAATATCTGATAATTTCAAATATTAACCTTAAAAACACACATACCATGCCCTATCGTCGCCTACCAAACACCGATCAAGCGCGATTACGCGCTTTGGAACGCATTGCCGACATTGATGAAGCACTGCCGGATTTGCCATTGTCGTACAAACAACTGAACGATGCACGTACATCGTACCCTTTGTTTTTAAATTTGGTACAGTTGTACAATCAAACATTTGAGCATCAGGTCAATGCAAACAAAAAATATCAGCAGATTGTGCGCAACGCCCGTCTCTATATTTCGCATTTTATACAAGTATTGAATTTGGCTGTGATCCGCGGCGAAATCAAAAAAGAGCACAAACTGTTCTACAAATTAAACCCTGACAGTTTTACACTGCCCGATTTGACAAACGAGCAAGCCATCACCGAATGGGGACGCAATATCATCGACGGCGAGAACGAACGTATGCGCCATGGCGGAGCACCACTGCAAAATCCCTCTATCGCAAAAGTAAAAGTGCATTACGACATTTTCAAAGAATATAAAAATAGTCAAAAAGTACACCAAAGCAGCACGGCTCGCAACCTCGAAAACGTGATTGAGATGCGTAAAAAAATCGACATTTTAATTCGCGATATTTGGGATTCGATAGAAAAAAGTTATGCAGGACAACCGCCATACAAACGCTGGAAAGCCTGCTCCGATTGCGGCATCGTGTACTATCTGCGCAAAGGCGAAGAACCATTAACCCCCGAAAGCGACATTGCCTAAGCACAACAATCCCAATCTGCCAAACATAACATTGCGCTCTTGAATTTCTTTGCCAAAACACCTTTTTTGCGCCTATTCGCATTTTTGGCCGTGGGCATTGTTGTGGCCGAATGTGTCGGCTACAACATGTGGGTTACCATTACTTTGGCCGTTAGCGGTTTAGCACTGATTATCACGCCGTTCATCATTAAAAATACTACGGTTGCTTACCGATTGCGACACGCTTTCGGCATCGGTTCGGCGTGCATACTTGCTGCCATAGGCATGCAGTTGTTACACGATTTCGACCAACGCACTACACTTGACTTCGACCAACAACAAGGCATCTACGAAGCAACTATTACAACAGCACCGATAGAAAAAGAGCGTAGCGTCATGTGTCATGCACGACTTCATAGTTTTAACGATAGTTGCGGCAAACACACCACCAATGGGAAAGTTATTTTGTATATAGCCAAAGATTCTGCCGCACTCGCACTCCGACGCGGCACAACGCTATTGGTATCGACCGCCATCGGACAACCTCATCTTAACGGCAATCCCGAAGAATTTGACTATGGTACCTATCTACGCCGACAAGGCATCGGAGGTACGGGTTATGTCCCGACCGATGCGTGGCATTGCATTGGGCAACAGACCGATTGGTCAATACTGAGTTTGGCCGATGCGTGTCGTAATCGGTTGCTGGATGTTTATCGTCGCATGGGCTTGTCGGGCAACGAATTCGGTATGTTAGCCGCGCTGACACTTGGCTACAAAGATGCGCTCACATCCGAATTGCGCGAAAGTTTCAGCACAACAGGCGCATCGCACGTATTGGCTGTCAGTGGATTGCATGTCGGCATCATCTATGCGGTCTTGAATTGGTTATTGTCGCTGTTCTTGCACCACAACAAACGCAACGAGCGTATCCGTTCCACGCTGATAATTGCATTTCTGTGGTTTTACGCTTTCATTACCGGTTTGTCGCCTTCGGTTATGCGTGCCACCGTGATGTTTTCATTCATGGCATTGGGTGGTATCTTCGGCCGAAAATCGCAGACGTACAATACCATTTTTCTGTCGGCATTCGTATTGCTACTCTACCGCCCGACATTACTATTTGATGTCGGTTTTCAACTTAGTTATAGTGCTGTTTTAGCCATTATCTATTTTCAGCCGCGCATTGTCGGATTGTTATATGTCAAACATCGTGTGTTGCGATGGGCTTGGGAGTTGACCGCCGTGTCGCTGGCAGCGCAAATCGGCACCGCGCCACTATCGGTGTACTATTTTCATCAGTTTCCCAACTATTTTTTGTTGAGCAACTTTGTGGTAATTCCGGCCGCCACGCTGATATTGTACACTGCCATTTTATTGTTTGCCGTAGCGTGGATTCCGTATGTCTGTACCGCCGTAGCATGGTTGCTTAACGTCATTCTGAAATCCATGTATTTCCTCATCACCTGCATTGAAAGTTTGCCTCATGCACTCTCGCTCGTTTGGATTGACGCATGGCAGGTGTTGTTGCTCTACATCGCTATCATAGCCTGCGGTTTTTGTTGTTACAGACTCTCGTTTAAGAGTTTAGCGACCATGTTGACCGCCATTTTAGCCATTGTCGGGCTACAACTGTGGCACAACTACACGGCACTCACTACCAACGAACTAATCGTGTTTAACCACTCCAAAACAGTAACAATCAACAAGATAACACGCAACGAAAACCTTGTATTAACAAACGACAGCACTATCGCTCAACACACCGCAGCCGACCATTGGCAACGACTGTCGGCACCGGCACCACATTTTGTGTGCGACACAACTTTATCGGGCAATGCATTCACATTGAACAACAAAAGGTGTTTGCTGCTCAATCGAAATTATTTTCGCCACCTCACCACCGACCAACAACTCACTGTTGATTATCTGATTGTCAATCGCACCGTTTATCCGTCGGAAGAGTTGCTGCAGCACATACACCCAAACACGCTCATTACCACCGGCGACGTATACGCGCGCAACAATGCCAAATTTCGCGAATTATCCGTAACGCACGGCATCAACTTCTACGCCGTGAAGGAAAACGGTGCATTACTATTGCGATAAAACGACATAACAAAAAAGTGCCGCAAGTTTCCACTTGCAGCACCCTCTTTTTGAGTTATGATTACAAAACACTTTTCTAGTTTTGTGCGGCTCGTCAAATTATTTGCAGAATAATTTTTTGAACCAGTTGCCAATGCTGCAACCTTTGTCGGCTTTTGCATCGCAAGCTGCAGCAGTTTCGGGAGCAGCGACGTCCAAGCACGGACCTGCAGCCACAAGAGCCTTACCGGCTTCGTTGGTCGTATATTTGCCAAAATTCTTAACAAAACGACCTGCCAAATCTTTAGCTTTCTCCTCCCATTGTGCAGCGTCGGCATAAGTGTCGCGCGGGTCAAGGATTTTCGGATCAACGCCAGGAAGAGCCGTCGGAACCTCAAAATTGAAGTAAGGAATGGTTTTGGTAGGAGCCGTCAATATGTCGCCACCGAGAATAGCGTCGATGATACCGCGTGTATCCTTGATAGAGATACGTTTGCCGGTACCGTTCCAACCGGTGTTGACGAGGTATGCTTTGGCACCCGATTTCTCCATCTTCTTCACCAACTCTTCAGCATATTTGGTAGGATGCAGTTCGAGGAAAGCCTGTCCGAAGCAAGCGGAGAAAGTAGGCGTAGGCTCGGTGATACCGCGCTCTGTACCTGCCAATTTAGCGGTGAAACCACTCAGGAAGTAGTACTTCGTCTGTTCGGGAGTCAGGATGCTGACAGGAGGCAACACGCCGAAAGCGTCGGCCGAAAGGAAGATAACATTCTTTGCAGCAGGACCTGCGGACACGGGGCGAACAATCTTCTCAATGTGGTTGATAGGATACGAAACGCGGGTGTTCTCGGTCGTGCTCTTGTCAGCGAAGTCAATCTTGCCATCCTCGGCTACGGTTACGTTCTCGAGGAGTGCGTTGCGACGGATAGCATTGTAGATATCGGGTTCGCTTTCTTTGTCGAGGTTGATAACCTTGGCATAGCAACCGCCTTCGAAGTTGAACACGCCGTTATCGTCCCATCCGTGCTCGTCGTCACCGATGAGCAGACGTTTCGGGTCGGTGGAAAGAGTGGTCTTGCCGGTACCGGAGAGGCCGAAAAAAATAGCGGTGTTCTCGCCGTTCATGTCGGTATTAGCCGAGCAGTGCATGGAAGCGATGCCTTGGAGAGGAAGATAGTAGTTCATCATGGAGAACATACCTTTCTTCATCTCGCCGCCGTACCATGTGTTGATGATGACTTGCTCGCGGCTGGTAGTGTTGAATGCCACGCAGGTCTCGGAGTTGAGTCCCAATTCTTTGTAGTTTTCTACTTTGGCTTTGGAAGCGTTGTAGATAACGAAGTTCGGTTCGAATTTTTCCAACTCTTCAGCAGTAGGTTGGATGAACATGTTGGTCACAAAGTGTGCTTGCCATGCTACCTCCACGATGAAACGGACCGCCATGCGAGTGTCTTTGTTGGCACCGCAGAAAGCGTCCACAACGAAGAGGCGCTTGTTGCTGAGTTCTTTTTTCGCAATGTCTTTTACGGTAGCCCACACCTCTTCACTCATGGGGTGGTTGTCGTTTTTGTAGGCATCGGTAGTCCACCAAACATTGTCGTGGCTCTGTGCATCATCTACGATGTATTTGTCCTTAGGCGAACGACCCGTATAAACACCGGTCATCACGTTTACAGCACCAAGTTCGGTGAGTTGACCTTTATCAAAGCCGGTCAAACCTTCTTTGGTCTCCTCTGCGAAAAGCACTTCGTAGGAGGGATTGTGCAGAATCTCGGTAGTACCGGTGATTCCATACTTGGTTAAATCTAATTTTGCCATGTTGTTTTTGTTTTTATGTTAAAAAATTATTCAAAACTCTTTCAAAAAAAGCGCAATCGCGCCGTGCAACGACGGCCCCTAATTAAGGTGCAAAGTTACAGCATTTTTTTGTGTTGACAAAAAGATGAAGCCAATTTTTATGCATTGATTATTGCTTTTTGCAGACAAAACTGACAAAATGGCTGTAAAATACCACATTTTTACGATTTATCGGTCATTATGTCAGGCACTTCTTCAAAATCGACATATTCACCATCTTGTTTGAATTGCGATTTGATGCGTTGACGCCGTTCGTCATTCGGTTTATCGGCGCGATGAGCGGTGGTTACCGGCTTGCGGCGCGGTTTAACACCCATCAGCATACGCAACAAAGGAACGCCCAGCAGCAGTAACAGCAGAACAAACATGAAAATGGGGACAAGAATCAACGTACTAACTAACGAAAACATAATCGGGACATCATCTTTTTTCGATAATAATCATAGCAAAAAGCGTACCACGATGCACATTTTGTTGCTCAAATGGCAAATTATCCGTATCTTTGCAACTTCGCAAATGAACACGATGGACGACAACGAAACAGGCTATATCGAAGTATTGGGTGCGCGCGTGAACAACCTGCGCAATATAGACGTAACCATTCCTCGCAATTCGCTGACGGTGATTACCGGTTTGAGCGGCAGTGGTAAATCGTCGCTTGCATTCGATACTATTTACGCCGAAGGGCAACGCCGCTATATCGAAACGTTTTCAGCCTACGCGCGTCACTTCATGGGCAACATGGAGCGCCCTGACGTGGACAAAATTTCGGGGTTAAGTCCCGTCATTGCCATCGAGCAGAAGACGACAAACAAAAATCCGCGTTCAACCGTGGGAACCACCACCGAGATTTACGATTTTCTGCGTCTGCTGTATGCACGCGCCGGCGAAGCCTATTCGTACATTACCGGCGAAAAAATGGTCAAATACACTGACGACCAAATCATCGAACTCATCTTCGACGAATACGAAGGCAAAGCATGTTATTTGTTGGCCCCCGTCGTTAAAGGCCGCAAAGGACATTACAAAGAATTGTTCGAAAGCATCCGTCGCAAAGGCTATCTGAACGTGCGCATCGACGGCGAAATGCGTCAAATTACGTTCGGTATGAAACTCGACCGCTACAAAAACCATGACATCGAAATCGTCATCGACAAATTGGTTGTAGCCCGCAAAGACGAAAAACGCTTACGCAAAAGCCTGCAAACCGCCATGCAACAAGGCGACGGCGTTGTCATGTTAATAGAAAAAGACAAATCCGTACCGCGCTACTTATCGCGCCACCTGATGTGTCCGACGTCGGGCATCTCGTACAACGAACCGGCGCCGCACAATTTTTCGTTCAATACTCCAAAAGGTGCTTGCCCCCGTTGCAAAGGACTTGGCGTTATCAACCAAATCGATGTCGAAAAAATCATTCCCGACAAAACTCAAAACATTGCACAAGGCGGTATCGTTCCGCTCGGGAAAGAATCTAATTCATTGATTTTTTGGCAAATAAAGGCCATTTGCGAAAAATACGGCATCACGTTGAAAACACCCATTGCCGACATTCCCGACGAGGCACTCGACGAAATTTTGAACGGTTCGGACGAGCGTTTGCAAATCAAGAATGCATCATTGGGCAACGATACAAACTACTTTGCCTCGTACGAAGGCATTTTACGCTATATAGAACTGCAACAAGAGACCACCGACGCTTCGGCGGCCGAACAAAAATGGGCAAATCAATTTTACACTACCACCGAATGCCCCGAATGTCACGGTGCGCGTCTCAACCGCGAAGCCTTGCACTTCCGCATTGACGGCATGAACATCGCCGAAGTGGCTGCCCTGCCACTCGACGAATTGCAGGAATGGATTGCGGCACTACCCAACAAACTATCGGACAGACAGTTGAATATCGCTTCCGAAATTCTCAAAGAAATCGGGACGCGATTACAATTTCTGCTCGATGTCGGGTTAGGTTACCTTTCGCTCAATCGCGCCTCGGCCTCGTTGTCGGGCGGCGAAAGCCAACGCATACGACTCGCCACACAAATAGGGTCGCAACTCGTCAATGTACTCTACATTTTGGACGAGCCGAGCATCGGTCTGCACCAACGCGACAATCGCAAACTGATAACTTCGCTGCAACGTCTGCGCGACATAGGCAACTCGGTTATAGTGGTCGAACATGACGAAGATATGATGCGCGCCGCCGACTACATCATCGACATGGGACCGCGCGCCGGCCGTTTGGGCGGCAATGTGGTATTCCAAGGAACACCGGCCGCAATGCTGACTTCAGGTACGCTGACCGCCAACTACCTAAACGGCGAAGCCAAAATAGCGATACCAAAAACTCGCCGTCAAGGAAACGGCAATACTCTGACATTGCGCGGTGCATCAGGCAATAATCTGAAACACATCGACTTGCACATTCCTCTCGGCAAATTGGTGTGCGTAACAGGCGTTTCGGGTTCCGGCAAATCGACTCTGATAAACCGAACCCTACAACCGATATTAAGCCAAAAATTTTACCGTTCGCTCGAAAATCCGTTGCCCTACGATAGTATCGAAGGCATCGAATACATCGACAAAGTGGTAGAAGTTGACCAAGCGCCCATCGGGCGGTCGCCGCGATCGAATCCGGCCACCTATACCAATATATTCACCGATATACGCAACCTATTCGTCAATCTGCCCGAATCGAAAATACGCGGTTACAAACCGGGACGGTTTTCGTTCAACTACAAAAGTGCCGGCGGACGTTGCAGCGCATGCGACGGCAACGGCTACAAACTGCTGAAAATGAATTTCTTGCCCGACGTATATGTGCCATGCGAAGCCTGCCACGGCAAACGTTACAACCGCGAAACACTCGAAGTGCGTTTCAAAGGTAAATCCATCGCCGACGTGCTGGACATGACCATCAATCAAGCGGTGGAATTTTTCGAAAACATGCCGACGTTCGTTTACAAACTGAAAGTGTTGCAAGATGTCGGGTTGGGCTACATTAAACTTGGGCAGTCGAGCACCACGCTGTCGGGCGGCGAAAGCCAGCGCATCAAACTTGCCACAGAACTCGCCAAACGCGACACCGGCCGCACACTCTACCTGCTCGACGAGCCAACAACCGGCCTGCATTTTGAGGATATACGCGTACTACTCGGCGTATTGAACCGCCTTGTAGACCGTGGCAACACGGTAGTGATTATCGAACATAATCTCGACGTGATAAAATGCGCCGACCATATCATCGACATGGGTCCCGAAGCCGGCAAAAATGGCGGACAAATCGTCGCCGAAGGTACTCCCGAACAAGTAGCACAAAGTGCCGAAAGTATCACCGCACCATTTTTGCGACACCTGCTCAACCTCTAAAACACTCTAATTTACAAGCGCAAACGCTTTGTCGCATCCACTCGGATGCCTCAATTTGTATAAAAATCACTCCTGAAATGCAAATTGTTACAACTTTTTGTTGATTGCATCATTCTTTTCGTTAACTTTGCAAACCGATTCATTTACTTTAACAACAAAATGGCAATCCAAGTAAGTCGGATGTGATTTTTTGAGGCAATCCGACAAAATCAAAATCAAAAATACAAAAACAACGATGAAAAACAAGTATGTAGATCTGATAGAACAGGCATTCGACCTGTCGAGCGACGAATTTTCGGTTGAAGACGGCGAACTCAATTGGTTCGGTATTCCGCTGATGGACCTCATAAAACAGTACGGAACACCATTGAGAATCAGTTATTTACCAAAAATACGTCAAAACATTCAGCGTGCACGCCGTATGTTCAACGTAGCCATGGCCAAAGTAGATTATGCCGCCGACTACCAATACTGCTATTGTACCAAAAGTTCGCACTTTTCGTTCATTATGGAAGAGGTGCTAAAAAACAAGGTAAATATCGAAACATCATCGGCATTCGACATCAATATTTTGGAAGAATTACACAAAACCGGCCAACTTGGAACCGACACATACATATTGTGTAACGGATTCAAACGTCCGCAATATGTCGAAAATATCCAAAATTTAATACGACTCGGATTCAAAAACGTCGTTCCTATTTTGGACAACAAATTTGAACTCGACCTATTTGACAAAGACCTGAAAATGAAAGTCGGCATACGCATTGCTGCCGAAGAAGAACCGAAGTTCGACTTCTACACATCGCGTCTCGGCATACGTTACAACGACATTATTCCTTACTACAAAAAGAATATACAACACAACCCGCACGTCAAACTGAAGATGCTGCACTTCTTTATCAACACGGGCATACGCGACACCGCTTATTATTGGAACGAGTTGAACAAGGCCGTAAACCTCTACTGTGAACTGAAGAAAATTTGTCCCGAACTCGACTCGCTGAATATCGGCGGCGGCTTCCCTATTCAGGCACACCTCGATTTCGAATACGACTACGAATACATGGCCGAGGAAATTGTATCGCAAATCAAAAAGACGTGCAACAACAACAACACCCCCGAACCGAACATTTTTACCGAATTTGGCTCGTACACGGTGGGCGAAAGTGGCGCCATGCTCTACTCTATAGTCAACCAAAAACAGCAAAACGACCGCGAATTGTGGAATATGATCGATAGTTCGTTCATCACCACACTGCCCGACACTTGGGCTATAAATCAACGTTTTGTATTGTTGGCCGTGAACAATTGGGACAAGGAATACGAGCGCGTGCATTTAGGCGGTCTCACCTGCGACAGCGAAGATTACTACAATGCCGAAGCGCATTCGAACGCTGTGTTTATGCCGAAACTTGAAACGGACAACGAGCAATACGTCGGGTTCTTCCACATGGGTGCCTATCAAGAATCGTTGAGCGGTTACGGCGGCATACAACACTGTCTGATTCCCGCCCCAAAATTGGTTGTCATCGACAAGGATGAAGACGGCGAATACACCACCAAACTCTTTGCCAAAGAACAAAGTTACAAATCGATGTTAAAAATTTTGGGGTATTATTGATGCTGTAATGTTCGGGGAACCGCCTCATTTTTACATCATCCAATTGTTTTAGAATCACCATTGCTGTGCGACATTTCTCACGGCCCCCAAAAGGGAAGCAGATAATGGTGTAAAAAATAAAAAAAGCCCTCCTTCAGGAGGGTTTGGGAGGCTGCGTAGGGTTAAAAAACATAGGGACGCGCCACGGCACGTCCCTACGATTTTTTTCGGCGGCCGCAGGCAGCCGCTATAGGCGGTAGCGCAGGGCGGCACACGGCACGCCCCGCAGCACCGCCGCGGCTGCCCGCGGCATTTGCCCTACCTGCCGACGAAAACGAGGTAAAATTCCCCTTAAAGAACAGGGCGGACGGACCGACCGTAGAAGCGGCCGCTGCTGCCCCTGCCCACGTCGCCCGAGCCGAAGCTCACGCCCCACGCGCTGAACGGGAGACCCGCGTAGAGCGAACTCGACCAATAGCCGCCGTCGCCGCCCGCGTTGCCCAAATCATCGAGGCTGCGATAGCCCGCCGCAGGGAGAAAGATAGAGTTACCGTTGGGACCGGTAACTATGCGGCCAGCAATACCCGTACCTTGGTAATCGGAAGTCCACGTCCATTCGCAGTTTTCGCGCAGTTCCGCCCATTCGGAATCGGTAGGCATACGCCATGCGCCGCCCCAGTTGGCACGAGCAGCATCATCTTCGGGATCGAGTACGGTTTTGTAATCGGCAAAACCATCTTTGCCATAATCACTATCCGTGCAGTACTTGGTCAGTTCATCATAATCAGAACCATATTTGTAAGTACTCCAATCATAATAATCTTTAGGCGTCGTTTCGCCCCAAGCGTAATAGTTGCCATATTCTTCGGGTTTGGTGGCACCTACGTTGCAGGTTGCCCACTTGGTACCGCTCGGCAAGCCAAGATCAACGTATTCGTGGCCGTTGGCGCCGGTGCCGTTATTGCCGTTTTGGTTTTGGTCGTTGTTACCGTTTTGCCCGTTGTCGGGGCCGTTTTGCGGTTCGCAGGCAGCAAAGGCCGCTGCCACGCAGCACAAGGCTGCAAAAAATTTCATCTGTTTCATTGTTATTTGTGATTAGTTTTATTTGTACCTACTCTTGTATCGGATTTTCGGCTTACTCCGTGTCCGTTGTTTGGATAAAATGCGCACAAAAAAAGTGGACTAAACTTTTTTAATCCACATTCTAAAGGTATCGCCAAACACCTATGTCGCTGAATCAACGAAGTAAAGCCCACGTTTTCACGTGAGCGTCTTCTTTACTTCTCAACGACATTGTAAAAATTGTGGCGAATTTTATAGAATGTGAGAACAAAGCTAACGCTTTTTCATATTTTATGCGCACCGTAACATTACGCGTGTTTCTTCATAGGCATATTTTTTTTAGTTTTGTGATATAAAATGATTCATCGCTACAGTCCGAATCATACTACATAACATCGTGATTTACAGCACATAGTGCGACGAAATCGACTCGTTGTTGTTGATACTGCTGATGGTATTTGCAAATAGTTCGGCCACCGACAAAATGCGTGCTTTCGGGCATTTGGCGGCATCGAACGGAATGGAGTCGGTAAAAATGATCTCTTTCAATTTCGATTGCATAATATTGTCGCACGCATTGCCCGACATCACGGGATGCGACACGATGGCACGCACGCTGCGTGCGCCGTTGGCCATCATCAAATCCGAGGCTTTGCACAGGGTGTTGGCCGTGTCCACCAAGTCGTCAATAATAATGACATCTTTGCCTTGCACATCGCCGATGATGCGCATTTGCGCCACTTCGTTGGCACGTTCGCGTGTTTTGTGGCACACTACCAGCGAAGCGCCAAGGTGTTTGGCATACGAATTGGCACGTTTCGAGCCGCCCATATCGGGCGAAGCTATGGCCAAATTAGTCAGATTTAGACTCTGAATGAACGGTATGAAAATGGTCGAAGCGTATAGGTGGTCAACCGGCACATCGAAAAATCCTTGAATCTGTTCGGCGTGCAAATCCATCGTAATGACGCGATCGACACCGGCTTTACTCAACAAATCGGCAATAAGTTTTGCACCGATAGAAACGCGCGGCTGATCTTTGCGGTCTTGTCGCGCCCAACCGAAATATGGAATGACGGCCGCAATTTTGTCGGCCGAAGCACGTTTGGCGGCATCTATCATCAACAGTAGTTCCATCAGGTTGTCCGATGGTGAAAATGTCGATTGCACCAAATAGACATAGCGCCCGCGCACTGTCTCTTCGTACGAAACGGCAAACTCGCCGTCGGCGAAACTCTGTATGTTCAGTTGACCGAGTTCGCAGCCGAGGTGTTGACAGATTTTTTCGGCCAGATAGTGGCTGCTTCGTCCCGAAAAAATCTTGAAAGCAAGGTTTTGCATAGTGTTTTTTACGATTTTAGGAGGTATTCCGTTCAACTTGCAAAAATACAATTTTTTGCTGATTAAACCTGTTTTTTTTGATAGAAAATGAAGAAAAAAACAGAAGTCGGCAAAAATGTTAAATTCTCGCCCAAAAAAGTGTGTTATTTCAGACTTTTGTTGTAATTTTGGAAAATTAATTTTGATACCATGACGAAACGATTGTTTTTTGCACTGATTGGCATTGTGTGCGGCTGCGTGTCGTTGGTTGCGCAGCACTCTGATGTCCCATTGCAGGAACGTTTCGAGGCACGCGAAACACATATCGGGCGACTCACATTGCCATACCGTGTAGCACAAACGGGTACAATCGCCGATGGCGATGCTCCTATTTTGGTGGTGTTATTGCATGGCTCGTCGGCCAAAGGTACCGACAACATGGCACAACTCGCCGCTGCCGGTGTTGCACCAATAATACACTATCTGGACAGTGTCGGCCTTGAAGCGCATGTGCTGTTGCCGCAATGTCCCAAAAAACGTCGTTGGAGCGAACCCGAAGACGAAGGCCGTGAAATGCAGGCACTCATCAAAATGTGGATTGCCGATTACGCTGCTGCAAACAAGATTGATATGAGCCGAATATATATCGCCGGAGCATCATCGGGCGGGGCCGGCGTATGGAAGTTGCTGAACGACTACAGCGACTTTTTTGCAGCCGGTATGTTGGTGGCATCGTATCCGCGCTACGTGGTCGACTGGGTAGTGGCCAAAACACCGGTATGCTGTGTCGTCGGCGAAAACGACGAGGTAGCTACGCCGGCCGAACTAACAAAATTTACCGATAAATTGATGGCTTTCGGCGGCAATGTGCTTTTTCGCATCTTGCCGCAAAAAGACCATTATGCCACCTGTCGCGACGGTTTTTCGACCGAATGCCTGCAATGGTTATTTGAACAGAAACGAAATGTTCGTTAAGCGAAAGGAAATAAATACTTGTCGTAGGGATTATTCCAATCGCAAACAAGATGTGCAAACAAGAACAAATAAATAATTGATAGTATGATACTTAAATTCAGAATCTCGTATTTTACGCACTGGGGGCAACGCCTCTTTGTCGTAGGCAATGTACCCGAACTTGGCAACGACGACACCACAAAGGCTGTGCCGTTGAATTTCGTACCGAGCGAAACGTGGGAGTTAGAAGTTTTTGTTAAGGCTCCTGTTGCAAAAGAGTTGCATTATCGTTATTTTCTGCGCGACGAAAACACGCAGACAGAAACGTGGGAATGGGGCGATGGACATACCGTCGCGCTTGATGCCGCCAAATACGATGCGGTTACTTGTATTGATGCATGGAATAGCCCATCGATACTCGACAATACGTTTATGACAGCGCCTTTTCGTCAAGTGTTGCTCAAGGACAATTATCCGACAGTCAAAGTGAAACTGCCGAAAAAAGTAACGCACGTTTTCAGTGTCAAAGCACCGTTGCTAACCAAAAACGAGGCCGTATGCATCGTGGGCAACTGTTCCGCACTTGGCGGTTGGCAAACCGACAAAGCACTGCCGTTGGCATGCAATGGCACGCCGGAATGGACTACATGTGCCGAGATAGATGTCGCCGACGGCGATGTGCATTATAAATATGGTGTTTACGACCTCAAAACGAAAGCATTCCGTTATTTCGAAGAGGGCCCCGACCGCATAGTACCGGCTGCCGCGCCAAAACAACAAGTGGTTGTAACCGATACGTTCGCACGTTTTGGTAATGCACTGTTTCATGGAGCCGGCGTCAGCATTCCGGTTTTCAGCCTGCGCTCGACACGCAGTTTCGGTGTCGGCGACTTCACTGATTTGAAACTGATGGTCGATTGGGCGCGCCGCGTCGGCCTGAAACTAATACAGGTACTACCGCTCAACGACACTATCGGTACGCACACAGATGCCGATATTCTGCCGTATGCCGCCATTTCAGCCTTTGCACTTAACCCGTTGTTTGTCGATTTGGAGAAAATCAAATTGCCCGAATCGCACGAATTGCAGCAAAAATATGCAACTGCACAACAGCGTTTCAATGCACAACCGCTGGTCGATTTCTTGCCGGTATTGAATTACAAATTAGCCTATATTAAAGCCGCTTATCTGCAGCGTAAAAAAAACTTTTTGGCCGATGCCGAGTTCAAAAAATTCTTTGCCGACAACATCTATTGGCTCAAACCGTATGCTGTCTATTGCTGCTTACGCGACAAGTTCAAAACCGGCGACTACACGCAATGGAACGATTTTGCACGCTACGATGACAAACAGATCGAGCCGCTGCTCAAACCGTCGCACCCGTGGTTCGACGAAATAGCCGTGCATTGGTTCACACAATATCAATTGCACCTGCAACTGAAAGAGGCCGTTGCTTATGCTCATGCCAACGGCGTGGTGCTCAAAGGTGATATTCCGATTGGCGTCAACCGTTTCAGTTGTGACACATGGTCAAATCCTGAATTGTTCAATATGGACATGAACGCCGGTGCACCGCCCGATATGTTCGCTATCAAGGGACAGAATTGGGAACTGCCAACATATAATTGGGAAGCCATCGAACGCACCGGTTTCGAATGGTGGAAGAAACGCTTTGAACAAATGTCGCGCTACTTCGATACATTCCGCATCGACCATATATTAGGCTTTTTCCGCATTTGGCAAATTCCCACGCGCCATGTCGAAGGCATCATGGGTTATCTCAATCCGTCGATTCCGCTCTATGTCGATGAGTTCGAGAGTCGCGGTCTATGGTTCGATTACGAACGATTCACGAAACCGTATATTACCGACCAAATTCTATGGGACAACTTCGGCGAAGAAGCCGATTGGGTGCGCCAAAATTGTTTGTATATCGAATACGGATTCGCTTATCGTATCAAGCCTGAATATGCCTCGCAGGCTGCTGTGAAACAGATGCGTGACGAAGGTAAAATTTCAGAACGCGTCATGTGGGGCTTATTCGACCTCATTTCGAATGTACTGCTGTTCGAAGTTCCCGGTAGCGAAGGTCGCCAATATTATCCGCGTTACGGCATGGAGTCGCTCTCGACATTCCACAACCTTAACGAACAACAGAAAAACGTATTCCGCGAACTATATGTCGATTATTTCTACCGTCGTCAGGACGCACGTTGGTACGAATCGGGTATGCGCAAACTGCCCGCTCTGAAACGTGCTACAAACATGTTGGTTTGTGGCGAAGATCTCGGTATGATGACGCATTGTGTAACGAGCGTGATGCGCGAACTTGGCATTTTGAGTCTCGAAATACAACGCGCTCCAAAAACCGATAAAATCGAATTCTTCCATCCCGCCGATGCACCGTATTTGTCGGTTGTAACGCCATCGACACATGATATGAGTACTATTCGCGGCTGGTGGGAAGAAGATCACGGTGTATCGCAGCGTTTCTACAATCACCAACTCGGTCATTGGGGCGAGGCTCCTTACTTCTGCGAGTGGTGGATCAATCGTGATGTTATTGTGCAGCATCTCTATTCGCCGGCCATCTGGGCAATCTTCCAATGGCAGGATTTGATGGGTATGTCGCCCGAATTGCGCCGCGAAAATCCCAACGACGAACGCATCAACGTACCGTCGAACACCAAAGCAAGTTGGCGCTATCGTATGCACATGAATTTGGAAGATTTGTTGCAGTGCGACGATTTCAATAATCACCTGCGCCATCTGGTACAACAGGCCGGCCGTTGAATGATTACACGGTTTGCATGCAAAAAAAATCTCACAGACGTGAGATTTTTTTTGTAAATCGGTCGAGAAATCAAAATAAATGCGTATTTTTGCAAGCTAATTGGGAAAAATTGCTCTTGATACTTGATAAACGTAAATATTGGTTTTATTTGCTCCCTGTGTTGTGCTTATGTGTTTCGTGTATGTCGACGCGCAAACTTAACTATTTGCAGCCTGCCGGGCATGGCATACCCGAATATGCCGACACGATAGAATACCAAGATTACAAATTGCAAAAAGGCGATTATCTGTACATTCAAATCTATTCGCCTAATCCCGACGAAGTAGCAACGTACAATGGTTATATATCGCAAAACAATAACTCGCGCATTGACAATACTGATGTTGCTACGGCACGATTATATATGTACCTGATAGGAGAAGACGGCTGCATCAATTATCCGTATGTTGGCAAAATTCCAGCACTTGGCAAAACAACACGCGAAGTGAAATTTGCATTGGAAGATGCGTTACGCGAATCGGTTTCAACCTTTTCGGTCGATGTAAAACTCTCCAATCGTTCATTTTCTATTTTGGGCGAATCGGGTTCGGGACGATTCAATATTCCTAAAGAGAAATTGAATATTTTTCAGGCCTTAGCCATGTGTGGCGATATGTCGCACTATGCCAAACGCAATGAAATACAGATTATTCGGCAAACCGAAACCGGCACTGTAGTGCGCACTTTCGATTTACGCACGCAGTCCATCATCAATTCCGAATTTTATTATATTCAGCCTAACGATGTGATTTACGTGCCGTTCGACAACGCTAAATTCTTTGGTGTTCAGCATTTTACGGGCATTTTATCGCTAACAATGTCCACTATTTCGTTTGGTGTATTTATATATGGTATTGTAACAATGATAACCTCCGCTGTAGCACAATGAAAAAATGGGTTAACATAATGTGTTACGCATGCATATTGATGCTGACAACATCGTGCTATACTCGTCGGGCAGTAGGATTATTGCAGGAACGCGATAATCTGCCAGAGTACGATCGCGGACTTTATCAAGAGTACCGTCTGCGCAAAAACGATGAACTAACTTTGCGTATCATCTCGGCCGACAAAACATCGGTAGCCATGTTTGGCGGTACCCAAAATGGGGGAATGTCCTCCAATAATACCGTTTACCGCATCTATGAGGACGGTACTGTCGATATACCGTTTTTGAGTCACATCCCATTGGAAGGCATGACATTGGAAGAAGCTGAGAATTTTTTAACCGATCAGATGAAACCTTACATTCCCGACGTACAGGTGAAGTTAGCTTTGTCAACCAGCACGTTTTGCGTGATAGGCGATGCAGGACGCGGTTATTTCAATATTTATAAAGAGCGAATGACAATTTATCAGGCCTTGGCATTGTCCGGCGGTGTGAACGAATCCGGCGATATTGGGCATATCAAAATTGTGCGCGAGACCAATGAAGGTACTAAAATCGTATCATTCGATTTACGATCAAAAAGTTTAATCGATTCCGAATACTACTACGTTTACCCGAACGACATTATCTATGTCGATGTTACTCCGAAACGTTTTTGGGCAGTCAACTCCTATTCCGGTTTTTTGAGCGTTATCACTTCGTCGTTGTCGTTGCTGCTGACAGTGTGGAATCTGGTCGTTACCTATCAATAAACAGAATGAATTATGGCACAAGACACAAATTATACACAACCACAATTACCTGTTAATGCCGACGATGATGAAGAATCTTCATTCAATATCATGGAATGGGTCGGCCTATTCCTGCATAATTGGTACTTGCTCGTGGTTGGACTGATTGTCGGTGTAGGATTAGCCTATTACCAAAATCGCAGTTGGACACCGCAATATGCCACCGAAATGAAGATGCTGATTGAGGATAATACTGCCAATCAGTATAGTTTTATGCAAGGATTCAGTGCCGGCGGAACATATCGTAATAGCAATAATCAACTATTTTTGTTGCGTTCGTACAGCATGATGCGCAATACGGTCGAGAGTTTGCCATTCGATGTGGAATACTACACACGCGGTCGTTTCAAAACCACATCGCTTTACGGGCGTGCGCCTATCTCTATCGAACACGATTACTTGAGCGAGGCGGCATATGGATACGAATATGTGTTCGAAACTCTTGGAACCGATAGTTTTACTATCAGCACCAATGTGGATGACAATCCAATCGTGATACGCGGACGTTTCGAAGTCCCATTTGAACATTCATTGATGTTTGCCACAGTACATCGGCAGGCATCGTTGGACGGATATCAGCGTTTCTTGTTCTGTTTTCGCACGGTTGAATCGCTCGAAGAGGAATTTTATACCCGTCTTGGTGTCGGTTGGGCTGACGAGATGTCGTCCGTGCTTAACATCTCGTTGGTAAGCAATAATCCGGCACGCGATGTCGATTTTCTAAACAAATTGGCAGAGAAATACATTGAAAATAATTTAGAGAAGAAAAATGCCGAAGCTATTCGTACCATCGAATTTATCGACGAGCAATTGGAACAAATTGCTGTTTCCTTGTCTGAATCCGAAGGACGATTACGCTCGTTCCGTCGCGAAAACAACATCATTGACGTGAATAGTTACATGGGAACGGTTGCATCCAAAATGTCGGGTTTAGCCGAACAACGCATTGCACTCGAACAAAAAGAACGTTATTTCAAATATCTGTCTAACTATCTGAAAGATAATATCGTAGAAGACGTCCTTGTGGCGCCGACAAGCATCGGTGTTTCCGATCCCACTTTGCTCGATTTGGTGAGTCAATACAATAAATTGCAACTCGACCGTTCCGAAATCGGAATCAAAAATCCGAACTACGAACGTTATACCAAACAGATGCAACAAGTGCGCGAAATGTTGCTCGAAGTATTGCGCAATGTACGTAGCGTGTACGACCTCGACCGTGCCAACTACGAAGAAGAATATCAACGTGCGTTAGCTGAAAGTCGCGAACTGCCGGCCAAAGAAAACGAAATGATAAACTTGGAGCGCGACTACAAAATCAACGATAGTTATTACACTTTTTTGTTGCAAAAACGCAGCGAAGCCCAAATACGCAAAGCTTCCAACGTACCTGACAATTCAGTGCTGCAGCCGGCACGCATCGGCGGTGTTATCAATAGCGGATCAACTACAAAAACCTATACTACTTACGCCCTCATCGGGCTGCTTATTCCTGCGGCATTCATCGTATTGCGCGAATTGCTGAATTTCACCATCCGTAGCGAAAAAGATATTGCCAAATCAATACGCTATTTCCCGCTTATCGGTAGCATACGGCACACCAAAACGAACAGCGAAAACCCCGTACTATCCATTCAAAGTACAAAATCGGCGTTCACCGAATCGTTACGCGGCATACGCACTCGCCTTGAGTCGATAGCACAACGCAAAGCCCCAATAACTGTATTGATAACATCAGCCGAGTCGGGCGATGGCAAAACCTACTTTTCCGCCAATATGGCCGGCGTTTATGGTTTGATAAGTCACAAGACAATTTTAATAGACTTGGATTTACGCAAGCCCAGCGTTGCACCATTGTTGCATAAACATCACAAAGGTGTGACACACTATTTAATAGGTGATATTTCGTTGGACGAGGCCATTATTCACGACGAGAAACTTGGTTTCGACATACTGCTCGGAGGAACGGTACCTCCAAATCCCGGCGAGTTGCTGCGCTCCGAAAAATTACACGCTGCACTTGACGAACTAAAACGACGTTACGATTATATTATCATTGATACCAGCCCGTTAGGATTGGTAGCCGACGCATTTGCTCTCACACAACAGGTCGATGTTACACTCCTCATAGCCCGTTGCGCCAAAACCAATAAAACGTTCTTTAGGAGCTTTACCGAGCGCATCAAAGACGATAATTTAGAAAACGCCTATATCGTACTAAACGATGTCGATCTGAAAAAACTTGGGAAATACGGCTATGGATACGGCTATGGATACGGCTATGGCTATGGTTACGGTTATTATGGCGGAGGCAAAAAATCGAAAAAGCACAAAGATAGTTATTATGTAAAAGCCGACTTCGAAGAAGATGATGAGTAACAAAAATGTTATATATAATATATTGATAATCAATAAATTTGAAATTTTTAGAAAATATTTTCGTTACAAGTTTGCGCGTTACAAAAAATAGTTGTACCTTTGCACACTCATTTTGGAATAATAAATAACTTATAAATATAAGTAAAATGTCAAAGATTTGTCAGATTACCGGTAAAAAAGCAATGATAGGAAACAACGTTTCACACTCGAAACGTCGCACCAAACGCTCGTTTGACCTGAATTTGTTTTCTAAAAAGTTCTATTATGTAGAACAACAATGTTGGATTAGCCTGCGCTTGTCGGCTGCAGGTCTTCGCACTATCAATAAGAAAGGGTTGGATGCCGCTTTGAAAGATGCGGTTGCTGCCGGATATTGCGATTGGAAAGATATTCGTATAATCGCTTAATTTTAGGAGGAACGTACAGTGGCTAAAAAGAACAAAGAGGCACGTGTGCAAGTAATTTTGGAATGCACGGAGCACAAAGACAGCGGCATGCCGGGTACATCGCGTTACATCACCACAAAAAACCGTAAGAATACACCGGAACGCTTGGAGTTGAAAAAATACAACCCGATTTTGAAAAGGGTAACTGTTCACAGAGAAATAAAATAATAAAGTGTTTCAACTATGGCAAAGAAAGTAGTAGCATCGTTGCAAAAAGGTGAAGGTCGTGGTTGGTCGAAAGTAATCAAAATGGTGAAATCGCCCAAAACAGGCGCTTATGTCTTTCAAGAAGAAATGGTTTTGAACGAGAAGGTGAAAGATTATTTTGCAAAATAATAATAGTTTGACCTTTGATTATAACACGAAGGAATCCTTGTATCGGCCGATATGAGGATTTTTTGTTAAAAACTTTAGATATATGGGATTATTCGGATTGTTTAGTAAAGAAAAAAAACAGGTGCTCGACCAAGGATTGCAAAAAACCAAAGAGGGTGTTTTTGCGAAATTGGCACGCGCTGTTGCCGGCAAATCAAAAGTGGACGACGATGTGCTTGATGGATTGGAAGAAGCATTGATAACGTCGGATGTGGGTGTCGAAACAACACTGAACATTATAGAACGCATCGAAAAACGCGTGGCGCGTGACAAATATGTCAACACTTCGGAATTGAATGCCATCCTGCGTGAAGAAGTTGTGGCTTTGCTTACCGAAAACGAGCATGGAGAACAAAGTGATTTTGCAGCGCCGCTACCGGCTAAACCGTATGTTATTATGGTTGTCGGCGTAAATGGTGTTGGTAAAACAACGACCATAGGCAAGTTGGCTTATCAGTACAAAAAAGCCGGCAAAAAAGTCTATTTGGGTGCCGCCGATACCTTTCGGGCTGCTGCCGTCGAACAGTTGTGCATTTGGGGCGAACGCGTGGGTGTGCCTGTGGTCAAACAAAAAATGGGTGCCGACCCCGCTTCGGTGGCTTACGACACGCTGATGTCTGCCAAAGCCAACGATGCCGATGTGGTACTGATCGATACAGCCGGACGCTTGCACAATAAAGTCAATCTGATGAACGAATTGACAAAAATACGTAATGTGATGAGCAAGGTGATTCCCGATACGCCACACGAGGTGTTGCTGGTGCTCGATGGCTCGACGGGACAGAACGCATTTGAACAGGCTAAACAATTTACGAAAGCAACGCAGGTAACGTCGTTGGCTATCACCAAATTAGACGGTACGGCCAAAGGCGGCGTAGTTATCGGTATTTCCGATCAATTTAAAATTCCGGTTAAATACATCGGCTTGGGCGAAGGAATGGAACATTTGCAAGTGTTCGACAAGTCGGAATTTGTCGATTCGTTGTTGGGCTGATGGCTATGTTAGTGGATTTTATCACGTTGGGTTGTTCCAAGAATTTGGTCGATTCCGAACATCTGATGCGGCAGTTGGCGGCGGTTGGTTACCGTGTACGCCATGACGCGCCCAATCCCGATGGCGATATTATAGTGGTAAATACTTGCGGTTTTATCGGCGATGCCAAAGAAGAGAGTATCAATATGATATTGCAGTGTGCTCGGCGCAAACAACAACACAAACTGAAAAAACTATTTGTGATGGGATGCTTGTCGGAGCGTTATCTGAAAGAGTTGCAGATGGAAATCCCTGAAGTGGATAAATTTTACGGTAAATTCAATTACAACGAACTTGTGGCTGACCTTGGCAAACAGTTTCGTGCCGATTTACAACTCGAACGTGTACAAACGACACCGGCGCACTATGCATACGTCAAAATCTCGGAAGGGTGCAATCGGTTTTGTTCCTATTGTGCTATTCCACTGATTACGGGGCGACATCGAAGTCGATCGATGGATGACATCGAGCAAGAGGTGCGCTGGCTGACGGCGCAAGGCGTGAAAGAGTTTCAGATTATTGCACAAGATTTGTCATATTACGGTATGGACTTGTACAAAACGCTGAAATTGCCGGAGTTGATAGAACGGTTGGCCGATATTCAGGGTGTCGAATGGCTGCGTTTACACTATGCTTATCCTGCGCAGTTTCCGTATGATGTATTGCGTGTTATGCGCGAACGTCCCAATGTGTGCAACTATTTGGACATTGCGCTGCAACATATTTCGGATAATATGTTGACCAAAATGCGCCGACATATTACGAAAGCACAAACCTATGCATTGCTGCAACGTTTCCGCGACGAGGTGCCCGATATTCACTTACGCACCACTTTGCTGCTGGGGCATCCGGGCGAAACGGAGGCCGATGTTGAAGAACTAAAAACGTTTGTGCGCGACATACGTTTCGAACGATTGGGAGCTTTCGCCTATTCCGACGAAGATGGAACGTTTGCCAATAAAAACTACACTGATGACATTCCTTTCGAAGTGAAACAGGCGCGTGTCGATGAAATAATGTCGATACAAGAATCTATAGCCGGCGAAATTAATGCTACGAAAGTTGGACGCGAACTGCGCGTCGTAATCGACCGGCGTGAAGGCGATTATTTTGTGGGACGCACCGAATACGATTCGCCCGAAGTAGATGGCGAAGTCTTGATTGCAGCAACCGACAATAATCACGTACAAATCGGCGAATTTTACAACGTCAAAGTAGATAACGCCGACACATTCGACTTATTTGCACATTTATTGTAAGGTGTTTGGTAGTTTGCAAAAAAAAGTGTAACTTGCACCGATTTTCAGATAATTTCGATTGAACGTATGGCAAAAGGAAAAGGAATACAAGCAGAGTTGGCACGCGCACTCGGCATCTCGCAAAAAGAAGCGATGCTGAAATTGAACGTTTTTGTCGAAGAGATTGATGCGCAGTTGCAAAATGGAAAACAAATAGCATTTTTAGGAGTCGGTGTGCTCGAAACACGAAAACGCGAAGCGCGTTCCGTAGTAAATCCGGCTACCAAAGAACGCGTCTTGTTGCCCGAACGTATGGCGCCGGCTTTTCGCGTTTCGGGAACATTCAAAGAAAAACTCAAATCGTAGGCGCATGGGAAAAGAAAAAATTAATCAGCAGGATTTAATCAACTTATTGGCCGAACACGGTGCTTTCGCCACCAAAACCGAGGCAGCGCGTTTTTTGAATGCGTTGCAGGAGGTTTTTCAGAAAACATTGTTGACCGAAAAGGTGGTAAAATTGAATGGTGTCGGAACATTCCGCTTGCAGTGGGTCGAGCCGCGACGCAGTGTCGATGTACGTACAGGCGAAGCCATAAACATCGCCGGGCACGATAAATTGGCATTCGTGGCCGATGCGGCTTTGAAAGATGCGCTCGGAACACCGGCCGACACCGAAAAAGAACCCAAAGAAAAACCGCTGCAAAAATTGACGGAACAGGCCAATGAAATTAAAGATATATTGTCCGAAATCAACGACGTCGAAAGCGTTGCACCAACCGATGGTAATGATCATCAGCAACAACCATCAGATTCGACTCCCGATACAACTAAGAGCGTAATTGCATCGGAAATTCCGAGCATTACCGACTCTCCGAACGAACCGGCCCAAACACCTACGGACGAACAGCAGGCGTTGATAAAAGCGATTGTTGATAATGCCGTTCGTACACCACAGCCCAAGAAAAAAAGCCATGCGTGGGTATGGATTCTCGTAACGATATTGTTATTATTGGGCGCTGGTATCGCATCATCGTTCTATTTCTACGGCGATATTATACGCACTTGGTGCGAAGGCCGATGGACAGATGTGCGCGAGTGGGTTGATGATTGTATCGAGCGATTTGCGCCCGACGAACAACCGGCGCCGACCGAAATAATTGATCCGCAGGCCGTGCAACCCGATACAGTATCGGCATTACCGTTCGACTCGATGCGCGTGTACGACCATATTGTCGCAACCGAGCGCATTGTCAAAGGCATACATTTGGCGCAGTTGGCGCGAAAATACTATAGCAATACGGAATTTTGGGTTTATATCTACGAAGCCAACAAGTGCATTATGGCGACACCCGATGCGTTGGAAGTGGGCATGTTGATACGGATTCCGGCATTAGATGCGCGTCTTGTCGATGCCACCGATACGGCTGCCATCACTTACGCACATCGACTTGGGCAGGCTTATATAAGCGGCGAATAATATTAAAATTAACAAAAAGAATCCGGCGACGGATTCTTTTTGTGTGTACAAAAGTTAAATACTTGCGATTTTACAATTTTTTAACGCGATTGATAGTTTGAATTTTAACATAAAACATTAACTTTGCAGTTGCATTATGTTAACGTTTTAATTTTGGACCAAACAATTTTTATATGGATCAGGTAGTTGATATCAGAGAATTGAACGAGCGTATCGAACGTCGCAGTGCGTTTGTCGATGCGTTGATGATGGGAATGAATCAAACCATTGTCGGACAGAAACATTTGGTAGAATCGTTACTCATCGGCCTTTTGTCGGATGGTCATATTTTGCTCGAAGGTGTTCCCGGATTGGCAAAAACGTTGGCCATTAAAACCCTTGCACAACTGATTGATGCTGATTTTAGTCGCATACAGTTTACACCGGATTTGTTGCCTGCCGATGTAGTCGGTACACTGATTTACAGCCAAAAAACCGACGAATTTTCGGTAAAAAAAGGCCCCGTGTTTGCCAACTTCGTTTTGGCCGACGAGATAAATCGTGCGCCGGCCAAAGTGCAGAGTGCGTTGCTCGAAGCGATGCAGGAACGTCAAGTTACCATTGGCGAAGAAACATTCGATTTGCCTAAACCTTTTTTGGTGATGGCCACACAAAACCCGATTGAGCAAGAAGGCACCTATCCGCTGCCCGAAGCGCAAGTCGATCGTTTTATGCTGAAAGTGGTGGTGAATTATCCGCAAAAAGAGGAAGAAAAACTGATTTTGCGCCAAAATATGAGCGCCGCACAACCAATCGGCAAACCGATATTGAAGTTGCAAGACATTTTGGAGGCACGCGAAGTGGTACGCGAGGTTTATATGGACGAAAAAATTGAACGTTATATCGTCGATATTGTGTTTGCAACGCGTTATCCCGAAGAATATGGCTTGAAAGACCTGAAAAATATGATTTCGTTTGGCGGTTCGCCACGCGCATCTATCAGTTTGGCGTTGGCCGCACGCGCTTATGCTTTTATCAAACGGCGTGGTTATGTCATTCCCGAAGACGTGCGTGCTGTAGCCTACGACGTGTTGCGCCACCGCATCGGGTTGAGTTACGAAGCCGAAGCCAACAATATGACATCGGAAGAGATAATCAACGAAGTATTGAATGCGGTAGAAGTACCTTAAAACAACAAGCGAGGTATAACTGATGGAAACGAGCGAATTGTTGCAGAAAGTGCGTCGTGTCGAGATTAAGACACGCGGTTTGTCGCGCAATATTTTTGCAGGTGAATATCACTCTGCATTCAAGGGGCGCGGTATGACTTTTTCGGAAGTTCGCGAATATCAATATGGCGACGATGTACGCAATATTGATTGGAACGTAACGGCACGTTTCCGCCGGCCTTATGTGAAAGTATTCGAAGAAGAACGCGAACTGACCGTTATGCTGCTTGTCGATGTATCGGCAAGTCTGGATTTTGGCTCGGGCAACTGCCTGAAACGCGATGTGATGACCGAAATGGCAGCTACATTGGCTTTCTCGGCCATGCTGAATAATGATAAAATAGGCGCTCTTTTCTTTACCGACAAAATCGAAAAATACATTCCGCCACAAAAAGGTAGAAAACACATTCTGTATATCATACGCGAATTACTCAATTTCGAACCTCAAAGTCGGCGTACAGACATGGCATTTGCATTGCGACACTTCACCAACGTAGTCAAAAAACGATGCACGGCATTCCTGATTTCCGATTTTTTAGATACCAAACCCTACGATGACGAATTGCTGATAGCAAGTCGCAAACATGATGTGATAGTTTTGCGCGTGTACGACCGTCGCGAAGCAGAATTGCCGTCGGTTGGATTGATGAAAGTGAAAGATGCCGAAACCGGCGAGCGTATTTGGATTGATACCGACGACCGTCGCTGGCGCATGATGTATAAAAATTTATGGGACGAATCGCGCTTGCGTCTGCAACGCCTGAAACTGAAAGCCGGCATCGATGCTGTGGCGGTGGACGTCAGCCAAGACGATTATGTACGCGCTTTGATGGGGTTGTTTAAACAACGAGGGAAATGAAAAAACAATTTGTAATAGCCACTATATGTGCATTGATGTGTGGTAGCATTGCAGCACAGCCAATTACGGTGTCGGCTGTCATGGATTCGACCATTTTGTTGGTTGGCGAACAGACACGACTGACGTTTACAGTTGTGCAAGCGCGCGACAAACACGTGCAAGCACCTGTATTTTCGGATACGATTGTAACGGGACTCGAAATCGTAGAACGTCTGCCGCTCGATACGCAGTTGGCCGACGACGGTTTGTTACGTGTCAGCCAAAGTTACCTGCTGACATCGTTTGACTCGGCACTCTATTTTATTGACGCCTTGCCTTTTGCCGATGGCGACGATACGGTGTATTCTGCGCCATTGTCGCTGAAAGTGGTGTCCATTCCGGTCGATACTGCCCAGCACGCTATAGCCGACATTAAACCGATATATGCGCCACCGTTCGATTGGCCGTTATTTTGGCTTATAGTGCTGATAATACTCGGAGTGGCAGTGTTGGCTGTTGGCGGATTCTTTGTTTATCGTTACTTCAAACGACGCGCCCATCAGCCTGCCGAGGCTGCGGAACCGCAGGATTTGCGTCCGGCACACGAAATTGCGTTGGAACGTTTGAATGCCATCAAAGAGGAAAAGTTATGGCAACAAAATCGCACCAAAGAGTATCATACGCAACTGACCGATGTGGTGCGCGACTATATAGCCCGTCGTTTTGACATTAGTGCCGTGGAACAAACTTCGGCCGAAATTTTGGCGGACATACAGCCCGCGTTAAAAGAGCAAAAAACGGTGTATGCCGATTTGAAAACATTGCTTACGACATCCGATTTAGTGAAATTTGCCAAATATAAACCGCTTATCAGCGAAGACGAGAAATCGCTTGCGTTGGCATATCAGTTTGTCGAGGCAACCAAAGAGGAATCGAGCGCAGATGAAGCCCAAACGGCTGATGCGCCTATTGTAGAATCGTCGAATGAGTCAACAAAATAAGGAATCGTTATGTCATTTCAAAATCCGGAATATTTGTGGTGGTTGCTTGTGCTTATACCTATGATTTTGTGGTATGTGTTCAAGCAGTTTCGCTCGCATGCAAGTTTGCAGATTTCGACGACGGAACCTTTTCGTAAAATGCCACGTAGCCGCAAACCGTATTGGTTTCATGTGTTGTTTGCCGTGCGTTGCATAGTAGTGATTTTGCTGATAATAGTGGTGGCGCGTCCGCAGTTGAGTAACCATTTTCAGACAGAAACTGCCGAGGGTATCGACATTATGGTGGCTTTAGATGTGTCGGGCACGATGTTGGCCGAAGACTTGAAGCCTAACCGTTTGCAGGCGGCCAAAAAAGTGGCGACAGAATTTATTGCCGGTCGTCCGAACGATAATATCGGTTTGGTGGTGTTTTCGGGCGAAAGTTTTACGCAATGTCCGCTGACAAGCGATCACTCGGCACTGATAAATTTGTTCAACAGCGTGGAATACGGCATGATAGAAGATGGTACAGCCATCGGCCTTGGGTTAGCAAACGCGGTCAGTCGCATCAAAGATAGTGAAGCCAAATCGAAAGTTATTATCTTACTGACCGACGGTTCGAACAATGCCGGCGATGTGGCTCCGCGCACGGCGGCCGAAATCGCGCAATCATTTGGTGTGCGTGTTTATACTATAGGTGTGGGAACGCGTGGCATGGCGCCTTATCCCTTTCAGACACCTTATGGTGTGCGGTATCAGAACATTCCGGTCGATATTGACGAAGATATGTTGCGCGAAATAGCCGACATGACAGGCGGTACCTACTTTCGCGCTACGGACAACAGTAAACTGAAAGCCATATACGAAGAAATAGATAGGATGGAGAAAACAAAATTACATGTCAATCAGTATAGCAAAAAGAGCGAAGAGTATTTCCCGTTTTTGTTAGCGGCTTTTGTGCTGCTGGTGTTTGAAATAGTGGTGCGCCATACGCTGTTGCGCAGTTTGCCGATGTAAGGTTGAGCATATGTATCTGAAAATGAAAATTATAGAAAAGTAGAGGTCATGTTTCGTTTTGCAAATCCATATTATCTTTATTTGTTGTTGATAGTGCCTTTGTTGGTGGCGTTGTTCGTCTATGGGCGCATGCAGCAGCGTAAACGATTGCGCGTATTTGGCAACCCCGATTTGTTGGCACATTTGATGCCGAATGCGTCAAAATTTCGTCCGCAGGTAAAATTTAGCGTGCTTATGGTGGCATTGGCGTTAATGATTGTGGCATTGGCGCGTCCGCAGTTCGGTTCCAAATTGCAAACAGTCAAACGGCAAGGTGTCGAAGCCATGATTGTGCTCGATGTATCAAATTCGATGTTAGCACAAGATGTACAGCCCAATCGCTTGGAGCGAGCTAAACTGATACTATCGAAATTGATTGACCAAATGGTTAACGACAAAGTTGGGCTCATCGTCTTTGCGGGCGACGCTTACATTCAACTTCCCATAACTGCCGATGCCGTGTCGGCCAAAATGTTTTTGTCGTCGATACAGACCAATCTGGTACCACGTCAAGGTACAGCCATTGGCACAGCCATCGATTTGGCGTTGCGCTCGTTTGGCCCCAACGAAACCGAAGCGGGGCGTACCATCATCGTTATTACCGATGGCGAAAATCACGAAGACGATGCGGTTGGCGCAGCCAAATTGGCGCAAGAGCACGGCGTAACGGTACATGTCGTGGGTATGGGAACACCCGATGGCACGCCTATACCGGTGAACGGTACTATGAGTTTTCGTAAAGACCGCGATGGCAATGTCGTGGTAACGAAACTGAACGAAGATATGTGTCGACGCATAGCCGCTGCCGGCTCGGGCATATATGTTCGCGCCGACAATACCAGCACGGCGCTGAAAGTTGTGTCCGCACAAATCAATAAGATGCAAAAAGGCGATTTGGAAACAAAATCGTATGCCGAATACGATGAAAAATTCTATATTTTCGTGTGGATTGCCTTGTTTTTGGTTATCACCGAATATTTTGTGTTCAATCGCCAAAACAAACAGTTGAACAAAATAAATTGGTTTGATTGATTATGAAACGTTTATTATGCTTGTGTGTAGGCCTGCTGGCTCTATTGCCTTTGTTGGCACAGAAAGAGAGTGGCGATGTGCGTCGCGGCAACAAGGCATACGAAAACGAAAAATATGTCGATGCCGAAGTCGATTATCGCAAAGGATTGGAACAAAACAATAAATCGTTTTCGGCTGCGTTCAATTTAGGGAACGCCTTGTATCGTCAGCAGAAATATCCCGAAGCGATAGAACAATTTCAAGCGGCAGCACATTTAGCCGGCGACGACAAACAACGCGCCGCGTCAGCCTATCATAATATAGGCAATGCATTGTTGCAAAGTGGCGAATACGCCAAAAGCATAGAGGCTTACAAACAAGCGTTGCGGCGCAACCCGACTGACGACGAGACACGCTATAATTTGGTGTATGCACAACAAATGTTGCAACAACAAGAGCAACAGCAAAATCAGCAGAATCAGCAGGATAACCAAGATCAGCAGCAACAACAAAATCAAGACAATCAGCAACAAAATCAGAACCAAGAACAGCAACAAGACGAGTCGCAGAATCAAGAGCAGAATCAGCAGCAAGACCGGCAACAGCAACAAAATCAACAGCAACAGATGTCGCAGGAACAAGCCGAACAGATATTGAAAGCTTTAGAACAAGACGAGCGCGACACGCAAGAGAAAGTGAAAGAAGCGCAAATGCGTAATGCAAAACGCTATAAAGTGGAGAAAGATTGGTAACAACAAAATGTTTGTCAATACTCAAAAGACAAAAATGGACATGAAAATAACAAAAATAATCGTTGTCATTGCGGCGTTTTTGCTGCCGGCCACTGCGTTTGCCGACGGTGTTACGTTTACGGCAAGTGCGCCCGAAGCAATTCCGAATGGTCAGACATTTCAACTCGTTTATACCGTCAATGCGCGTGGCAAAGATTTGCGTGTGCCCGAGTTTAGCGGTTTCGATGTTGTGGCAGGACCATTTCAGTCGACGAGTCACAGCGTGCAGTTTATCAATGGCACAGCCACATCGCAAACCACGTTGCGTTATACCTATACGTTACTACCAACGAAAGAAGGCACGTTTACTATCGCAAGTGCCACCATCGTTGTCGATAACGAAAAATACCAATCGAATGCACTGACAATCAAAGTATTACCGGCCGACAAAGTGCCCGACGATGCACAACAACCGAATAACCGCGGACAGCAACCGCAGTCGGTGCCCATTTCACAGCAAATTACTAACGAAAACCTATTTATTCGGCCTATCGTATCGCGAACAAGTGTGCGCGAGCAAGAGCCTATTCTACTGACATACAAAGTCTATTCCAAAGTCGATTTGGTAAATATTACCGAACCGAAATTTCCCGAGTTACAAGGATTTTTGGTGCAAGAAATCGATTTGCCGCAAAATAAACAGTTTGCGCTCGAAAATTACAATGGTATCAACTACAATACCATCACGTTGCGTCAGTATTTGCTCTACCCACAACGCACAGGCACGCTCGATATAGACAAAATGACTTGTACAGCTGTGGTGCGCGTGCGCAATCAACGGCAAGTGCGTAGCATTTTCGACGATTTTTTCGATTCTTATCAAGAGGTCAATCGCGCTTTGACAGCGTCGGCTGTCAAAGTGAAAGTCGAACCGCTCCCTACGCCGAAACCTGCTGATTTTTGTGGCGGTGTAGGCTCATTTTCGGTGCAATCGGCGATAAATGCTACCGAAATGAATGCCAACGATGCGGTTACTGTTACCGTCAAGATTGCAGGCAACGGCAATATGAAACTGCTTCAAACCCCAAGTCTGAAATTCCCTGCCGATTTCGAAGCCTACGAGCCTAAAGTAACCAACGATTTTACAAATACTACCGCCGGCGTTACGGGTACCAAAACGATTGAGTATCTGGCAATACCGCGTCATAGCGGCGATTTCGAAATCCCGGAAACGACATTTTCTTATTTCGACGTAGCATCACAAACGTATAAAACATTGGCGATTCCGGCCTATACGCTCAAAGTAAATAAAGGCAATGCGACGGACAATGCGCCTGCTGCCGTAAGTAACTATACGGCTCAAGAACAAGTGCGTATGCTGGCATCGGATATTCGTTATATCGATACAACCGATTTCGCCATCGCCGAACAGGACGAGATTTTGGCCGGTAGCGCACTCTTTTGGGTTTGTTATTTGTTGCCGTTGGCATTGGCTGTCGTGGCCTTGTGGTTCTTCCGTAAACAAGCGCAACAAAACGCCGATGTGGCTTTCGTGCGCAACAAAAAAGCCAATAAAGTAGCACGAAAACGCCTGAAAGTGGCCGAAAAATATCTGAAAACAAACGCCAAATCTGCTTTCTATGACGAAGTATTGAAAGCCTTGTGGGGCTATCTGTGCGATAAATTATCAATGCCGCCGGCCGATTTGAACAAAGAAAATGTGGCGACCAAACTGACGGCACACCATGTGTCCGACGAAGATATTGCCGCGTTTATTCGCTTGCTCGACGATTGCGAGTATGCACGCTATGCGCCTGCTTCGGACGAACATGCCGCCATGGATCATATATTTAGTCAAACTTTGGCGATGATTGCGAAATTGGAAGAAACAATCAAACGTTGAACCAAAACAAAAGAAATTGATGATGAAACGAATAGCGTTAATAGTGATGACGATATGTTGCATCGGGACGATGGCAGCCGACAATGCTGATTTGAAACGTGCAGCCGAACTGTATGCCGCACAATCGTACGACGAAGCAGCGCAAATCTACGAAGAAATACTCTCCGAAGGTGGCATCGCGCCCGAATTGTACTACAATTACGCCAATGCCTGCTACAAATCGAACAAAATAGGGTTAGCGGTACTTTACTACGAACGCGCGTTGGCCCTACGACCCGATTACGAAGATGCCCGCTTTAATCTCGAATTTGTAAATCGACAAATAACCGATAAAATCGAACCGATACAACCGTTTTTCCTTACGACGTGGATTACGGCCGTAGGTCGCATTATGTCGTCGAATGCATGGGCGATAACAGGTATTACGCTTTTTTGCACTGCATTGATTTTGGCGCTGGTTTATGTATTTGGCAAACGTCGCTGGTTACGCCAAACTGCATTCTTTTGTGCCTTGTTTGCGCTTATTTGTTCGGGGTGCGCTACAGCCTATAGTTTTGCGGCCAAACAGCATCTCGAAGAGCGTAGCGAAGCCGTCGTCATGGTGGGCGCAACGACTGTCAAAAGTGCTCCCGATGACAGTGGTACCGAATTGTTTGTATTGCACGAAGGCACTAAAGTGAGCATCAAAAGCACGTTTGCCGATTCGTGGGTCGAGATTCGCATTGCCGACGGACATGTCGGGTGGCTGAAAGCAACCGATATCGAACGCATCTGATACACACGCTTACAACCAAACAATAGTTGCTGATGGCATTCATCGAACAAATGGTCGAGTGGGACAAACAGTTGCTCTTGTTGGGCAATCGTTTCCATACACCGTTTCTCGACGATTTTATGTTTATTTTCAGCGGTAAACTCATTTGGATACCGGCTGCAATCGCCATCTTGTATGCCATTGTGCGCACGCAGCGACGCGATGCTTTGTGGGTTGTCTTGTTTTTGGCATTGGCCATTGTTGTAGCCGACCAACTTGCGTCGGGCGTAATAAAACCGTTGGCGGCGCGTTTACGGCCGACACACGAACCGACCCTCGAAGGATTGGTGCAGGTAGTACACGGGTACACAGGCGGACGTTACGGCTTTGTATCGTCGCATGCGGCCAATGCGTGTGCTGTAGCACTTTTCACGTCAATGTTGTTTCGGCATCGACTCTACACTTGGACAATAACGTTGTGGGCGCTGTTCGACATGTACACGCGCATATATTTAGGAGTACATTACCCCGGCGATATTGTGTGCGGTGCATTGATAGGGATAGTGGCAGCGTTGATAGCGTTCGCACTGATGAAACGCTTTGTGCCACGCACGCTTACTCACTCCGACGATGCGCATCTGAACACTTGCGTGTATGCGATAGTGGCGATAGTGGCTGTGTCGGTATTGTGCATTGCCGTGTTCCATGGAGCGTGGGCTATACTTGCGTAACTATGTAACAACTTGTAAATAAACAATATAACTATTTTGTGTAAAATAACCGCGAAAAAATTTGCAAGCCTAAAAAAATTGTCGTAAATTTAACCGCAAAAAGAAACCTTATTTTTACTCATCATCTAAAAACATTATTACTATGACAAAAACAATCACTTTCAACGAGTTGCGAAAGATTAAAGACAGCCTTCCGACAGGCAGTATGCAACGCATTGCCGATGAACTTGGTCTTGATGCCGATACCGTTCGCAACTATTTTGGCGGACAAAACTATAAAGATGGCGATAGTTGTGGATTTCATATAGAGCCGGGCCCCGATGGCGGATTGGTAGTGCTGGACGACACCGCTATTTTGGAGGCTGCACAACGTATTCTCGCTGCACAATAACAAACGTTTTCGTTCTGATTCCATGAGCAATGATAAGTTTGCTTAATCATTGCCATGCCGAAAGGTGCATAAATGAAAACACCATAATAAAAGTGTTTCACTCTCTTGGGAGCGAAACACTTTTTCTTGGTTATTATTTATTCAAGTGGAACGCTTTGGTCATTCAAAATACCATGTGTCGAAATCGGCATCATGCAAACCGCGCAACCAATCGGCTGTGGGCATGCGTTTTTTACCGGCCGGTTGCAGGCTCTCAATTTTGATAAATCCATCGTCAGTAGCCACTTTCAAAACACTTTTCCCATCGGATACGATGCGACCGAAAGACAGCGTATGAAGTGCCGGTTCGCGTGTTACGTCGAATAGTTTGATATCAATGGTTTTGTTATCGGCATGCAATACGCTCCATGCGGCAGGATAAGGCGATAATCCGCGCACAAAGTTGAAAATCTGATTACACGATTGCGCCCAATTGATGCGACATGTTTCTTTGAAAATTTTTGGTGCCTGTTTCAGTGCAATACCTTGTGGTTGTGGTGTTTTTGGCGCATTGCCGGCAATGATGCAATCGACCGTTTCGACAACGGCTTGTGCACCGATAGTCATCAGGCGATCGTGAATAGTGCCTGCGTTATCGCTGTCGGCGATGGCGATACGTTTTTGTAAAATCAAATCGCCGGTATCAATCTCTTGTTGCAGGAAAAACGTCGTTACGCCGGTTTCGTGTTCACCGTTGATGATTGCCCAATTGATAGGCGCCGCGCCACGGTATTGTGGCAATAACGAACCATGCAGATTAAAAGTCCCGAGTGGCGGCATTGCCCACACTACTTCGGGCAACATACGAAACGCTACCACAATTTGCAAATCGGCGTGCAGGGCGCGTAATGTGTTCAAAAAGTCTTCGTTTTTCAGTTTCTCGGGTTGCAGCAACGGCAGATTGTGTTCCAATGCGTACTCCTTAACAGCCGAAAATTGCATTTTGTAACCGCGGCCGGCCGGTTTGTCGGGCATGGTTACTACGCCGACTACATTGTATCCGCCGCCGACCAAAGCATCTAAACTTGCAACAGCAAATTCAGGTGTCCCCATGAATACGATGCGTAAATCCTTTTTTGTCATAATACGTTGAAAATCAGTTGCGTTTATCGATTCCCCACATCAGTTTATTCTTCAACGTGTTGAAAAATGAATGGTGCTCGAGTTCTACGGTTTTTATGGTGAAATCGGCTTTGGCGATATGAATTTTAGTATGGTGATTCATGAGTTGTGAGCGCCCATCGAGCGAAATGAGGTAACTTTTTGAACGGCTTTCTATTTCCAATTCGATGTTGCACGAGTCGGGAATAACCAGCGGACGCACGTTCAAACTATGCGAGGCTACGGGCGCAATCAGTAAGTCGTGAACTTGCGGCATCAACAGCGGTCCGCCAACACTCATAGCGTAGGCGGTAGAACCGGTAGGCGTGGCTACAATCAATCCGTCGGCCATGTAGGAGTTCAGATACTCGCCATCGACCATAGCGTGGATGGTTATCATTGACGAAAGGTCTTGCTTGAGTACAGCAACCTCGTTCAGCGCAAACGGATAAGTAGCGACAGTCCCATCAGAAACATTGATTTTCAACACACTGCGTTCGCGTAGGCGATAGTTGTTACACAAAATTTCGCTAAATATGCGTTCGATTTCGTTGTCGGCGGCATCGGCCAAAAAGCCAAGTCGTCCTGTGTTGATGCCGAGAATTGGGATGTTACTATCGCCAATAATGGCTGCCGTATTCAGTAGTGTACCGTCGCCACCAATGCTGACTGCCAAGTCGGCTGTGAGGTTGTTGCGATCGATGATGTCGCACGTCGGAAAATCGTTGACCGCTTGCGCAATTTGTGTGTATAAATTCCGTTCTATTAGTACAGTAGCATCGTTCTGACGCAGAAAATTTATCGTTTTTCGTAACGGAATGTCGATTTCTGTACGATAATTCGTGCTAAAGATGGCTATTTTCATTTTATTTGTGTAATTTTGCTCCGCAATTACAGAATTGTGTTGCAAAGGTATATATAATTTCTGAAAGCGGATGACCCGATTCGGAAAAAACACGAAATAAACGGGCAAAAAAACGGTTTAAAATGACTTTATTAAGCGTAAACATCAATAAAATTGCTACTATTCGCAACGCGCGCGGCGGCAATAACCCGAATGTACAGCAAGTCGCTGTCGATTGCCAACATTTTGGTGCTCAAGGCATTACGGTACATCCACGCCCCGACGAACGCCACATTCGTCGGCAAGATGTATTCGATTTACGACCGTTGGTAACGACAGAATTCAATATTGAGGGCAACCCGACGCCATCGTTCGTAGAGTTGGTGTGTACCGTCAAACCGGAGCAGGTTACGCTGGTACCCGATGCCCCCGATGCTATTACATCGAATGCCGGGTGGAATTGTCGCACGAACTTCGATTTTTTGCAACAGATTACAGCGCAATTCCACGAATCGGGCATACGCGTATCCATTTTCGTCGGTACCGATTTGGATAATGTAGAGTGGGCTGCTAAAACCGGCGCCGACCGCATCGAACTCTACACCGAGCCGTATGCTGCGCAATTTGCTGCCGACCGCGAGAAGGCTGTCGCCCCATTTGTAGCGGCAGCCGCTTGTGCCAAACGGTGCGGATTAGGAATAAATGCCGGACATGATTTAAGTTTGGAAAATTTGCATTATCTTTGCACTCGGATTCCTTATTTGGACGAGGTATCTATCGGGCATGCACTGATATGCGACGCACTGTATTACGGATTGGCCGAAACTATCCGTCGCTACTGCGAAGCCCTTTGCCTTGATATAAAATAATTCGGCATTCGCAAAATACAAAAACAAAATAATTTTTTTTGAGTATGAATTTAACGATTTTATTGCAAACATTGCCGACCACCATTGCCGATACGGCTGTGGCGGCTACTGCTGACGCGCAACAAGTGGCTGTGTCGCAGCCCGAAGTAACTTTAAGTTTTTGGGATATGTGTCTGAAAGGCGGGTGGATGATGATACCTTTGGCACTGTTGTTCGTTTTGGCCGTGTACATTTTCATCGAACGTTTGGTAGTACTCACCAAAGCCAACCGCGAAAACTCGATGTTTATGAACCGCATCAAAGATTATGTGTACGACGGCAAATTGGATGCGGCCATCAAACTGTGCCAAGACACCGATTCGCCTTCAGCGCGCATGATAGAAAAAGGTATCACGCGCTTGGGACGTCCCATGGCCGATGTGCAAGTGGCTGTCGAAAATGTGGGTAACATGGAAATTGCCAAACTCGAGAAACGACTCGGCCTCTTGGCTACCGTGTCGGGCGGCGCACCCATGTTGGGATTTTTGGGCACAGTACTTGGTATGGTGCAAGCCTTTTTCGAGATGGAACAAGCCGGCGGCAACACCATCAACCTCAGTCAACTGGCCGGTGGCATCTACACGGCCATGGTTACTACGGTTGCCGGCCTTATTATAGGTGTATGCGCTTATTTTGCCTACAACTATTTGGTTGGCAAGGTTGATTCGGTAATGCGTCGTCTCGAAATGCGCAGCATGGAATTTATGGATTTGTTAAACGAACCGGCTGCCGGCAATAAATAACGTTTCAAACAGACCGTTATGCTAAAAAAACGAACCAAAACAGAAGCCACGTTCAGCATGTCGTCAATGACTGACATCATCTTTTTGTTGCTACTGTTTTTTATGATTGCATCGACCATGTCGGCACCGAACGACATGAAGGTCAATTTGCCGCAAAGCAAAGCCAAAACCGCCACCAAAGCGCATCTTGTCAAAGTGGGCATCAGCGCCACGGGCGATTACAGCATTGCCGATGGTGGCGAAGCACCGCAATATGTCGATTTCGAGCGCATCGAACCCATGTTGCAACAATTGGCGGCACAGGATTCTACGCTCTATGTGGCGTTGCATGCCGACGAGGCCGTATCTTATGGCGAAATAGTGAAAGTGCTTGACATTGCCAATCAGAATAAACTGAAATTGGTCATTGCCACCAAAGTCATGGAAAGATAACATGAAAAGAAAATCAGACATATATGCGTCGATCGGCACGCTCGTGGTCTGTGGCATAGTGTTGCTGATACTGCTGTTTTGCGGCATGTCGGCATCGCGCGACCCAATAGACGAAGGTCTGATGGTGGTAAGTTACGGCGATATGGACGACGGACAAGGCGTGCCCGAAGAACCGCAGGCGCAGCCCGAAGAAACGTCGCCCGCCGCTGCAGCGCAACAGCCGGCAGCGACACCGCCCAATCCAACACCGCAAACCGAACAACCGCTGATGACGCAGGAGGACGAATCGGTGGCATTAGCACAAGCCGAACAACGCCGTAAGGAACAAGAACAGGCACGCTTGCTGGCCGAACAGCGCGAACGCGAGCGTAAGGCAGCAGAAGAAGCCCGCATCGCAGCCGAAAAGGCCAAAAAAGCTGCCGAACAACAAGCCAAAGCCGACAAAGCCAATGCCATGGCTAGTGTTTTCGGACAAAAAGCTGACAAAGGCAGCGGCACCACTACGGGCGAAACGATGCAGGGAAATCCTGTCGGCAGCGGCACATCCAACGGCCACGGTTGGTCGTTGAACGGACGCAGCTTGCAGGGCGGACTGCCTAAACCTGCCTATTCGACTAACGAACAAGGGCGCATAGTTGTCAAAATTCGGGTTGATAGAAGCGGTAATGTAACTGAAGCCATTGTTGACCCCACATTGTCGAACATTACGAACAAAGAGTTGCGTGATGCGTCGGTGGCTGCAGCAAAAAAGACTCGTTTCACAGCCGGCGATAACATCGTGATGGGAACGATAACGTATAATTTTTCAATGAAATAATTTTTTTGTATGAATTATCTGTTTTTTGCCGACGGATTCGAAGAGATTGAGGCATTGACCGTGGTTGACGTGTTGCGTCGTGCCGAGTTGCCGGTCGAGATGGTGTCGTTGAATGCCGATTTGCAAGTGCGTGGCGCGCATGGCGTGTCGGTGGTGTGCGACCGACTTTTGGCCGATGTGCATCCCACAGCAGACGGCTATCTGATTTTGCCCGGTGGTATGCCGGGGGCACAACATTTGTCCGAAAGCCGACAACTTGCCAATTTGCTGCAAGCGCATCACAGCCAACGACAACCGCTGGCGGCCATTTGTGCAGCGCCGTTTATATTGGGTCAGTTAGGCATCCTCGAAGGTGAATGTGCCACTTGTTATCCCGGATTCGAAGAACATTTGCACGGCGCAACGGTTTTGCCCGAAGGTGTGGTACAATCGCATCACATTGTTACAGCCAAGGGACCGGCTTTTGCGCTCGATTTTGCGCTGACATTGGTCACCAATCTGCGTGGTCGTGCTTGTGCCGACAACATTCGTCAAGGCATGCTGATAGCATGACCGACAAACCATAAACCAGAGACAATTTCCCTAACATGAGATAGGGACACATTGTGTGTGGATAATACGAGGAGTGAGATTTTTTCGCTCCTTGTTTTTATTTACAAAATCAATCCTTGTGGCGATCGCCACAAGGATTGATACTTTAATTGTATTTGGGTGCCTATTTATTTGCAGGCACAGCGCGGTTGCAGTTGCTTGAAAAAATCGTTTCCTTTATCATCTACCAAGATGAATGCGGGGAAATCTTCCACTTCGATTTTCCAGATGGCTTCCATGCCGAGTTCGGGATATTCCACACACTCAATCGATTTGATGTTGTTTTGTGCCAAGATAGCTGCGGGCCCGCCAATCGAACCGAGGTAGAAACCTCCGTGCTTTTTGCAGGCATCGGTTACGGCTTGACTACGGTTGCCTTTGGCCAACATAATCATCGAACCGCCGTGGTCTTGAAACTCATCGACATACGGGTCCATACGGCCGGCGGTAGTCGGTCCCATCGAGCCACACGCCATACCGGCTGGCGTTTTGGCCGGTCCTGCATAGTAAATCGGGTGGTCTTTGACGTATTGTGGCAAGTCTTCGCCGGCATCGAGGCGCGCTTTCAGTTTTGCGTGTGCGATGTCGCGCCCAACGATGATGGTGCCATTCAGGCTCAAACGTGTGGCCACCGGATATTTTGTCAATTCAGCTAAAATGGCTTGCATCGGTTGGTTGAGGTCGATTTTGACTGCATCGCCTTCGCCGGCTTCGCGCAATTCTGCGGGAATCAGACTGCCGGGATTGTCGTCCATTTTCTCAATCCAAATGCCGTCTTTGTTGATTTTGCATTTAATATTGCGGTCGGCGGAGCAACTTACACCCAAACCGATGGGGCAACTTGCACCGTGGCGCGGCAGGCGTATCACGCGGATGTCGTGTGCCATGTATTTGCCGCCAAACTGTGCGCCGAGTCCGATGTTGTGCGCCTCTTCGAGCAGGCGTTGTTCGAGTTCGATGTCGCGGAATGCGCGTCCGTATTCGTTACCCGTAGTCGGCAGTTCGTCGTAATAGTGTGTCGAAGCCAATTTGACAGTCAGCAGGTTCTTTTCGGCCGATGTGCCGCCTATGACGAATGCAATATGGTAAGGTGGACAAGCTGCCGTACCGAGCGTTTTCATTTTTTCGACCAAAAACGGAATCAGCGTGTCGGGATTTTGTATGCGCGCTTTCGTTTCTTGGTACAGATAAGTTTTGTTGGCCGAGCCGCCACCTTTCGTAACACACAAAAAGCGATATTCCATACCTTCGGTTGCCTCTATATCAATTTGTGCGGGCAGGTTACATTTGGTGTTCACCTCGTCGTACATGTTGAGTGGCGCGTTTTGCGAATAGCGCAAATTTTCTTCCGTATAGGTTTTGAAGACACCGAGCGAAAGAGCCTCTTCGTCGCAATAGCCTGTCCAAACCTGCTGTCCTTTTTCGCCATGAATGATGGCGGTGCCGGTATCCTGACAGAGCGGCAGTTTGCCTTTGGCTGCCACTTCGGCGTTGCGCAGGAACGTCAATGCTACATATTTATCGTTGTCGCTTGCTTCGGGGTCGCTCAATACTTTTGCCACTTGCTCGTTGTGAGCGCGACGCAGCAGAAACGAAACATCGCGAAAGGCTGCATTGGCCATTTGCGTAAGTCCCTCTTTCTCGATTTTCAAAATGGGTTTGCCCTCAAAATCGCCTACCGACACATAATCGCGTGTCAGCAAATAGTATTCGGTTTTGTCCTCGCCAAGCGGGAACATCGGTTGATAATGAAATTCAGTTGCCATAACAATCTTACTTATTTTGGAAAAATTCATTTTGCAAAAATACAAAATATGTGCGAATGTACCAACATTTGGGACATAGAATGTGGAATTGAGATGGTGAAATTGATTCGGAGGAACACACTATGTGCATGCGGGACATGATTTTGCGTTATTTTGGGAACATGAAAAAATTGTGTTGAAAAAATTTTGTCAATCAAAAAAAATGTCGTACTTTTGCAGTCCGATTCGTAAAGAGGCTTTAAGCAGTTCGACCGATAGTGTTTTTCGGTCTCTCGCCTCCCGGTCTAACATTCAAAAACTTACAAGCAAATGTATGCAATTGTAGAAATCCTTGGACAGCAATTCAAGGTAGAAGCCGGACAAAAAGTGTTTGTCCATCGCATGGAAGGAGCCGAACGCGGCTCGAAAGTCGAATTTGACAAAGTATTGTTAATCGACAACGAAGGTCAAGTGAAAGTGGGTGCGCCCGCCGTAGAAGGTGCAAAAGTGGTAGCCGAAATCGTATCGCACGTGCGTGGCGAAAAAGTACTCGTATTCCACAAACGTCGCCGCAAAGGCTATCGCAAATTGAACGGTCACCGTCAGAACTTCACAGAGATTTTGATTAACGAAATTGTTGCGTAACCCTTAAAAATTAAACAAAATGGCACATAAGAAAGGTGTAGGTAGTTCGAAGAACGGTCGTGAGTCCGAAAGCAAACGACTCGGACTGAAGATATTTGGCGGTCAGTTCGCCAAAGCAGGCAACATCATCGTTCGCCAACGCGGCACACGCCACAACCCCGGCGAAAACGTCGGCATGGGCAAAGACCACACGCTCTTTGCTTTGGTTGACGGCATCGTGGTGTTCACCAAAAAACGCGAAAACAAATCGTACGTGTCGGTTACTCCCATCGAGGCTTAACCACACACTGATACGATAATCAGGATACTTGAAATCCCGTTCGATTTGAACGGGATTTTTTGTCGTATGCGCCCTACTCTGCCGGTAGGCTCAAACACCGAAGTCAATATCAATATCGTATTTGCCGGCAGTCGATGGCTCGGGTTGATCGTCGGCCGCATGCACAAACGCCATCACGTCTTGTAACGCCTCAGCAAACTTGCCAAAATCCTCCTGATAGAGAAAAATTTTGTGTTTTTCGAACGTCGGCGGCAGATTCTCGCCCTCGGGCGACACTATTTTTTTGCTCTCGGTAATGGCTACAAATAGTTCATGGTTGCGATTGCGTTTGACGTCGAGATAGTAGATGCGTTTGCCGGCTTTCACGGCACGCGAGAAGATGATTTCTTGTTCCTGCCGGCCTTTTTCCTGATGCTCCATGATGAAATGCAACTATTATTTTGTTGCAAAATTGAGATTTTTTGCCGATTTATACAACATTTTCGGACAGAAGATATGAACAACGCACTTTTTTTGTCGCTGATACGCCATAGTCCAAACATTTTTTGTAACTTTGCAACCGAATTTTGGGGGTGCCCATCAACGGGCTGAGATTATACCCTTTGAACCTGCGCGGGCAATGCCGCGAAGGGAAAAAAGCCGCCATCGGCACGCATCTCGTTTCGTGCGCCCTCCAAAAGTAACATTGTAACACAAAAAATTGGAGGTTTTTCTATGAAAAAAGCATTTTTACTCTTGTTGCTGGCTGCCCCGCTCACCGCATGGGCGCAAGCCGAAACCGACAGTGTGGTTAGTGTCGGCGAATTAGAAGAAATTGTGGTATCGTCCACACGCTTGCAATGCGCAACGCCACTCACCACGCAACAATTGTCGTCGGTCGATTTGCAACAACAAAACACCGGTGTCAACCTGCCCTATCTGCTGCAAAACACGCCGTCACTCGTCGTTACGAGCGACGACGGTTTAGGCGTGGGCTATACCTATTTCCGCGTACGTGGCACCGACCAAAGCCGCATCAACATGACTATCAACGGTGTGCCACTGAACGACAGCGAATCGCAAACCGTATTTTGGGTAAACATGACCGACATGGCATCATCGATGCAAAGTGTCAACGTACAACGCGGTGTCGGCACCTCGACCAACGGTGCTGCGGCATTCGGTGCATCGGTGAATATGCAGACCGACAAAGCAAGCGTTTCGCCTTTTGCTCGACTGACTTTCAACGGCGGTATGTACAACACGTTCCGCGAAAGCGCAAAAGTCGGTACCGGTCTGATGGACAACGGATTTGCGTTCGATGCTCGGTTCTCGAAAGTAAATAGCGACGGTTACCTCGAACGCGCCACATCCGACCTCTATTCGTACTACGCCTCCGGCGCATGGTATGGCGACAACACCATGGTAAAACTGATGTTGTTTGGCGGCCACGAAAAAACCTACATGGCTTGGGATGGTGTGGATTACAATACCGCCTACGGTATCGACGGCGCCAACCGCCGTTACAACCCCGCCGGCAGTTACACCGACGACAACGGCAACACTGCCTACTACGACAACCAAACCGACAACTACGACCAACAACATGTGCAACTACATGTATCGCACCTGTTTACACCTAATTGGACTCTCAACGCCGCACTGCACTATACGCACGGTGGCGGTTACTACGAGCAGTACAAAGAAAACCGAAAATTTGCAGATTACGGTTTGGAAAACACTATCGACACAGCCGGCAACACCGTCAAACGCGCCGACCTCGTGCGACAGAAATACCTCGATAATCACTTTTACGGTGGCGTATTGGCCATAGGTTACGAAAACGAACACGTACAAACATCGTTGGGCGGAGCCGTAAACAACTATCAAGGCGCACATTGGGGTAACGTGATTTGGGTGCGCAATTACGGCCACTTGCCGCTCGGACATGAGTACTACCGCAACAATGCAAATAAATTCGATGCAAATATATACATAAAGGCTAATTGGCAAATAATCAAAGGATTAAATCTGTATGGCGACCTACAATACCGCTATATTGACTATCGTATCGACGGCATCAACGACGAGGATTTGGCCGAAATTCCGATTCACGAAAAATTCAACTTTTTCAACCCGAAAGCTGGCATTGCGTACAGCGACAAAGGACACACCGCCTACTTTAATTTCGCCATTGCAAACCGCGAACCAAACCGCAAAAACTACACCGAAGCCGGTCCTAACGACGTACCCACTGCCGAACGTCTCTACGACTACGAACTCGGCTACAATTACACACACCGCATTTTCAACGCCGGCGTCAACCTCTACTTGATGGATTACGACAATCAATTAGTGCTGACCGGTAAAATCAGCGACACAGGTGCCTACCTCACTAAAAATGTCAAAGATAGTTACCGCGCCGGCATCGAAATAACACTCGGCATACAGCCCTGCGCATGGTTCCGTTGGGATGGCAACCTGACATTGAGTCGGAACAAAATCATCAATTACAGCGATTGGGTGGACGATTGGGACGCCGATTGGAGCGACCCTCAAGTCATTGCCAACGGTGGCCAAGTGTTGGTAGAATACGGCACCACCGACATCGCCTACTCGCCAAACATCACAGCCGGCAGCAATTTCCAATTCGACATCAAAGGATTCTGCGCCATACTGCAAACCAACTACGTCGGACGTCAATACCTCGACAACACACAAAACGAAGCCGCTATGCTGAAAGGCTACTGCGTGAGCAACCTGCACTTGGCCTACACCGTACCGATAAAAAAAGTAATTAAAGAATTGACATTTATGGTACAAATGAATAATTTGTTCGACACGAAATATGCCTCGAACGGTGGTGCATATAGTTATTTTTACGAAGCCGAAGGACAATTCACCCGCGACCGCCAACAATACACACCATGGTATTACGCCCAAGCCGGTTTTAATATCCACGGCGGCTTCAGCATCGCGTTCTAAAAACACGCCACACAAAAAAAAGCGTTATTTCGGTTCGGAATAACGCTTTTTTACGTAACTTTGCAGCATGAAAATCACATTTCTCGGCACAGGAACTTCGTGTGGTGTACCGCAAATAGGCTGTACCTGCCCCGTTTGCACATCAACAGATCCGCATGACGATCGTCTGCGCAGTTCGATACTTGTCGATACGGCACGCAACCATCTGCTCATCGACTGCGGTCCCGACTTTCGTCAGCAAATGCGCCATCAGCCATTTCGCAAAATCGACGCCATACTGATAACGCACGAACACTTCGACCATGTCGGCGGACTCGACGAACTTTTGCCGTTCTGCGTCTTCGGTCCCATCGACATCTATGCCGAAAAACGTGTTTGCGACGCTCTGCGGCAACGACTATCGTACCTATTTCACGCACCGATGCCGGGCGGCGGCATTCCACAACTGCAACTGCACGAAATCAACGAACAACCATTCGAAATAAACGGCGACACAATTACACCGATCCGCTTGTTGCATGGCAAACTGCCCATTCTCGGCTATCGCATACACAACACGGCCTATTTGACCGACGTACTGACCATTCCTGAAAGTGAATTTACAAAACTGCAACAACTTGACACACTGATACTTGACGCGCTACGCAATTGGGAACATCCCAGCCACGAAACCCTCGACGACGCCCTTGCGCACATCGCACGCCTACAGCCGCGTCAAGCTTTACTCACACACATCTGTCACCATTTCGGGCGACACGCCGACATTGAGCCCTCACTGCCCCACAACGTCCGTATAGCCTACGATAAATTGCAAATCTACTGCAACGACGAAAAAAAATAATAGCAAAGAATTTGCAACTACACAATTTTTTATGTAATTTTGTCAGTTCTAACTGAAATCTTGTCATATTTATGCAAGCAACTGAGATTCAAGCCGTAAAACAACGTTTCGGTATCATCGGCATTTCGGCCGCGCTTAATCACGCCATCGACATTGCCGTACAAGTAGCACCAACCGACCTTTCGGTACTGATAACAGGCGAGAGCGGCGTCGGCAAAGAGAAATTTCCCCAGATAATTCACCAATATAGTCCGCGTAAGCACAATGCCTACATTGCCGTAAACTGCGGCGCCATACCCGAAGGCACCATCGACAGCGAACTATTCGGCCACGAAAAAGGCGCCTTCACCAGCGCAACAAGCGACCGCAAAGGTTACTTCGAAGTGGCCGACGGCGGCACCATCTTTCTGGACGAAGTAGGAGAACTACCTTTATCGACCCAAGTACGTCTGCTCCGTATATTGGAAGCCGGCGAATTTATGCGCGTTGGCTCGTCGAAAGTACAAAAAACAAACGTGCGCGTAGTGGCCGCCACCAACCTAAACATGCAAGAAGCCATCCGCGACGGACGTTTCCGCGAAGACCTTTACTACCGTCTGAACGCCGTGCCGATACACATTCCGCCACTGCGCGAACGCAAAGAGGACATTCCGCTGCTGTTCCGCAAATTTGCTGCCGATTTTGCCGAAAAATACAATATGCCCGTCGTAAAACTCACCGACGAAGCACAAGCCATGCTCAAAAACTACTATTGGAAAGGCAATATCCGCCAACTAAAAAACATCACAGAACAAATATCGGTCATCGAGCAAGAACGCACCATCGCACCGGAAGCCATGCGCCGCTATTTGCCCGCCAACGAACAAACAGCGTTGCCCACACTATTCGGACACACCAACGAACACGAGAGCAAATCGTTCAACAACGAACGCGAAATACTCTACCAAGTGCTGTTCGATATGAAAAAAGACATGAACGACCTAAAAAAATTGGTCAACGACATCATGGCCGGCGACACACACACACACGACTACCAAACACACTTCGCTCCCACCCCAATGGCCACGCCGACATTTACAGAGGAAGCAGAAGAACCACAACCCGACGTCATAAACATAGTGCCGACTACCGGCAAACAAAAACTAATGCACAACCGCCAAGTAGAAGACACCGAAGAGTACGTCGAAGAATCATTATCGCTCATCGATGCCGAAAAAGAGATGATAATCAAAGCATTGGAACGACACAAAGGCAAACGCAAATACGCTGCGCAAGACCTGCGCATATCCGAGCGTACGCTCTACAGAAAAATCAAAGAATACGGCATAGAATAAATCCCCACTACTATGAAACGTCTCCTTTTTTTCGCCATCGCGGCTGCCATCGTCGCTGCATCATGCACTGTTTCGTACAAATTCAACGGTGCCTCTATTGACTACAGCAAAGTACGCAGCATTGCCGTCATAGACTTCACCAACCAAGCCACATTGGTCAATCCGTCGTTGGTAAACAACTTCAACGATGCGCTGAAAGACGCTTATAACAAACAAACACGCCTCGAACAAGTGCGACGCAATGGCGATTTACAAGTCGAAGGCGAAATAATCACCTACTCCATCACTCCGCTATCAATCGGTGCCGACGCTTATGCCAGCGAAAACCGTCTAACCATAGGCGTGCGCGTACGTTTTGCCAACAATACTAATCCCGACGAAGATTTTGAACGTACATTCTCAGCCAACCGCACATTTGCCAGCACTTCAACCCTCGAAGAGGTGCAAGACCAACTCTGCGAAGAGATGATAGAAGAACTTGTCGATCAAATTTTCAACGCTACCGTAGCCAATTGGTAACACAAAAGAGCATGGCAACGCACTATAAAATAACAAATTACGCAAAACAATGCAAGATTTCGACCGAAAAAATTGGTTGAATCAAAAAAAAGCCGTAATTTTGCAGTCCGAATTTTTGTATTTAACCCAAATAGCATTATGTATTTGCTTTTAACAATCCTTGCAGTTGCAGCATCGGTCATTTTGGTGCTGATAGTTTTGGTGCAAAACTCCAAAGGTGGCGGTTTGGCATCGTCTTTTTCGAGTTCGAACCAAATAATGGGCGTGCGCAAGACGACCGACTTCCTCGAAAAAACCACATGGACGCTGATTGCTTTCATCGTAGTATGTTGTGTTTTTGCAACGGGAGTACACGACGGTAGCGCCGTTGTATCGACCTCGGAAATAGCCGATCAGGCCGAAGCCATACAACAAGAGAGTGCGCAAGTGCCGGCTGCTCCGTTCGACGAAGCCGCACCTGCAGAATAACACAACAAAAGTCGTTGCAAAAACGATTTTGGGCAGTTTCCAGAGTGGCCAAATGGGGCTGACTGTAACTCAGCTGTCTTTCGACTTCGGTGGTTCGAATCCATCACTGCCCACAAACCATGCGTTTTTTTCGCGTGGTTTTATTTTTTTAACCACGTTCAGTCATACAACATAATCCTTTTTTTGTACCTTTGCAAATCAGAAATATTATTTGCCCATGAGTAACAAAACAATCTTCTGCCTCATCGCAACGGTTTTCACCCTGACACTGCAAGCCCAAATAGTCGATCCCGTGCGATGGACATTCGACACACAACGCACCGGCGACACACTCGACTTGCAATTCACCGCCGAGATAGCCAAGGGTTGGCACCTATACGGCACCGAACTGCCCGATGGCGGTCCGCAACCAACCATTTTTACATTCGCCACGACTACAAATGCCGAACTTGTTGGCGACATCGTTGCCGAACGCGCTCCGCACAGCCAATACGACCCTACATTCGATATGCAACTCAATTGGTTTTCGGGCAAAATCACATTTCATCAAAAAGCCGTTGTGCGCACCGCCGACTACGCCATTGCCGGCCATGTAGAATTTATGGCATGCGACGACCGCAACTGCACGCCATCTACCAATATGCCATTCAGTTTCGGGCAAACCGCCGCAGCGACGATTCAACCATTGCAAATAGACGTACCGGCACCGGCTGCCACATCCGACCTATATACGCCCGTTATTGACGAATTGCGCGCCTTTGGCAACGACACTGCCACTGACAACAACGAATCGTTGTGGACCATTTTTCTGTTTGGTCTGGCAGGCGGACTATTGGCCTTATTCACACCCTGCGTGTGGCCAATCATTCCAATGACAGTCAGCTTTTTTCTAAAACGCGCCAACAATAAGCGTCAAGGTCGCCGCGACGCATTGCTTTACGGTTTGTCGATTATTGTTATCTACGTCGGTCTCGGCCTACTGATAACGTTGATATTCGGCGCCAGCGCACTCAATTCGCTTTCGACCAACGCTATTTTCAACCTGTTTTTATTTGCATTGTTAGTAGTGTTTTCGCTGTCGTTCTTCGGTATGTTCGAAATCACACTGCCGGCTTCGTGGTCAACGAAATTGGACGCTCGCGCATCGCGCACGTCGGGCATCGTCAGCATTTTACTGATGGCTTTCACGTTAGCCGTGGTTTCATTCTCATGTACCGGTCCGATTATCGGCACATTGTTGGTTGAAGTGTCCACCAAAAATTCGTTTTTGGCACCCACCATCGGCATGTTCGGATTTGCGCTGGCCTTGGCATTGCCGTTTAGTTTGTTTGCATTATTCCCTGCATGGCTCAAATCGTTACCACGCTCGGGTGGCTGGCTCAATTCCGTTAAAGTCGTACTCGGATTTTTGGAATTGGCACTATCGCTCAAATTCCTATCGGTAGCCGATTTGGCATACGGTTGGCATCTGCTCGACCGCGAAGTATTCATTGTACTTTGGATTGTAATTTTCGCATTTTTGGGATTGTATCTGCTTGGCAAACTCACTCTGCCACACGACGACAAAGTAGAACGCGTATCGGTATTGCGACTCGTTTTGGCACTGCTATCGTTTGCATTCGCCATCTATATGGTTCCCGGTTTGTGGGGCGCTCCGCTAAAAGCCGTCAGTGCTTTTGCGCCGCCACTTTCGACACAGGATTTCAATATCTATCAAAACCATGTAGAAGCCGATTTCGATGACTACGAAACCGCGCTGAACTACGCCAAGCGGCACAACAAACCGCTGGTAGTCGATTTTTCGGGCTACGGTTGCGTAAACTGCCGCAAAATGGAAGCCGCTGTTTGGACTAATGCCGACGTAGCCAATTTATTGCATAACAACTTTGTACTCGTATCGCTTTATGTCGATGACAAAACACCTCTGACTGAGCCATTTACAGTAGAAGAAAACGGTGCAACACGTCTCATCAAAACCATCGGCGACAAAAATAGTTACCTGCAACGCACAAAATTCGGTGCCAACGCACAACCTTTCTATGTCGTACTCAACACCGATGGTCGGCCACTGAACGGTGCTTTTGCATTCGATGAAAATCCGCAACATTTTGTCGATTTTCTGACAACGGCACTTAAAAACAATCGGCAATAAGTTTTGGCATATTCGAGAAAAACGCTAATTTTGCATATTCAAACAACCGCAACATGGGCAAAGTGCAAGTACAAATTGTCGGATTAAGCGAAGTAAAATCGTCCGAAGAAATATATTGGTTACTGTTCAAAGAAGTAAACGGCGACCGACATGCCCCCATTTTGATAGGTAAAGCCGAGGCACAAGCCATCACCATCAGTTTGCGTCGCATGGCTTTCCCCGTCAAACTGACACACCAACTATTTGCCGAAATAGCACAAGAATTTGACATTATACTCAACGACGTGTACATTTTTGATGGCGACGAAAAACCATTCACAGCAAAATTAACATGGAACAACGGCTTACGCAACTACATCACCGATGCACGCGCCTCGGATGGCGTCGCATTAGCGCTATGCTATGGGCGTCCCATCTACATGGACGATGCCATATTTGAGAAAGTGGAAACACTCGTTGCCCAAAACACGGCTGACACAACGCCAAACGAGTTAACCGAAGATGAGTTGCGTACACAACTGCAGCAAGCCGTTGCGACCGAGAACTACGAGCAAGCCGCCATCATACGCGACGAACTGAATAAACGTAACAAATAATTTTTTTCTTAACCTAAAAATTTCAAAACTATGAACATGAAACTTCGTTTAATTGTCATGAATTTCCTCGAATATGCTGTTTGGGGAGCATACCTCACCTGCATGGGGCGTTACTTGGCCGACTATGGTATGGGAAGCAACATCGGCATATTCTATTCCATTCAAGGCGTTGTCAGTTTGTTTATGCCAGCGCTAATGGGCATTGTAGCCGACCGTTGGATTCCGGCGCAAAAATGTCTGTCGCTGTGCCACGCTTTGGCCGGCGCATTCATGCTGGCAGCCGGCGCTTATGGTCTGACAGCCGGCGCCAATGTACAATTCGGCTTGTTATTCACTTTCTACACCCTATCGGTAGCATTCTTCATGCCCACCATCGCCCTGAGCAACTCAGTGGCATTCAACGCATTGGTAAAAAGCGGGCTCGATACAGTCAAAGATTTTCCGCCCATTCGCGTATTCGGTACCATCGGTTTCATCGCCATGATGTGGTGCGTCGATTTGTGCGGTCTGCAAGCCACCGCTTGGCAATTTGTCGTAAGTGGCGGCCTGAGCATTCTATTGGCAGCCTACTCACTGACCTTGCCAGCCTGCGACATCAAAAAGAATGTCGGCAAAGTATCGATGGTCGATGCGCTTGGACTGCGTGCTTTCTCGCTTTTCAAACAAAAGAAAATGGCGCTTTTCTTCATCTTCTCGATGTGCCTCGGCGTCAGCCTGCAAATCACCAACGGCTTTGCCAATCCGTTCCTCGGCAGTTTCGAACACTTCAGGCAATGGGCTGACTCGTTCGGCGTACAACACTCCAATATGCTTATTTCCATTTCGCAAATCTGCGAAGCGCTGTGCATTTTGTTCATCCCATTCTTCTTGAAAAAATTCGGCATCAAAAATGTGATGCTGATGGCCATGTTTGCATGGGTACTGCGTTTCGGTCTATTTGGTGCCGGAAATCCGGGTAACGGCGTATGGATGTTTGTTTTGAGTTGTATCGTTTACGGATTTGCGTTCGACTTTTTCAACATCTCTGGTGCACTCTATGTTGACCAAGAAACAAGCCCCGAAATGCGTTCGAGCGCACAAGGTCTGTTTATGATGATGACCAACGGTATCGGTTCCACCATCGGTACACTATCGGCACAAGCCGTGGTAAATAAATGCGTGCCTAACATTGATTGGGCACAATGGATCAGCGAAGAGCTTAACACGCTGAAAGGCAAAGTGATACTATGGGAAAATATGACCGAAGTGCAACTATCGGAAGTAGCAGCCAAGGCCACCGAAGTTTGGCAGGGTTGGCAAACGGCATGGTACATTTTTGCCGCATACGCCCTTGTTGTTGCCATCCTTTTCTGGATATTCTTCCCGAAAACACCGGTACAAAAATAAAAAAACGACACGAGACAGGAGCGTATGCGCTACGCTCCTGCCTCTTTCAGAAAATACGGTTTATGGAAAATCTCGGCATGGTGCTACGCACCGAACATTTGGTGAAGACCTACGGCAAACGCACGGTAGTAAACGACGTTTCCATCAACGTCAAACAAGGCGAAATAGTCGGATTGCTCGGACCTAACGGCGCCGGCAAAACTACAACCTTCTATATGACAACGGGACTGACGACACCAAACCAAGGCAAGATTTTTCTGAACGACAAAGAAATTACCAACTATCCCGTGTACAAACGCGCCCGTGCAGGCATCGGCTATCTGGCGCAAGAAGCCTCAGTTTTCCGAAAAATGACCGTGGAAAACAACATTTTATCGGTACTCGAACTGACTGACAAGACACGCGACGAGCAACACGAAAAACTCGAAAGCCTCATCAAAGAATTTCGACTCGAAAAAGTACGCAAAAACATTGGCGACCGACTGTCGGGTGGCGAACGCCGACGCACCGAAATTGCACGCTGTTTGGCCATCGAACCAAGTTTCATCATGCTGGACGAACCATTTGCCGGAGTTGACCCCATTGCCGTACAAGACATTCAAGACATCGTTTGGCATCTGAAAGACCGTAACATCGGCATTCTGATAACCGACCACAACGTGGACGAAACACTCTCCATTACCGACCGCGCCTATCTGCTATTCGAAGGGACTATCCTTTTCCAAGGCACGCCGGAGGAATTGGCCGCAAACCCTATTGTACGCGAAAAATACCTCGGCCGCGACTTTGAACTGAAGAAAAAAACGCGCGTCGAAATCTGAATCGTCGAAAAAAACGCACGTCTTTTGATAGAATAGTTGGCTTTATCGAAAAAATATTGTATTTTTGTCCCAAATTCAACAACACGATTATGGTTTATAGATTTTTACTTTTGTCCGACGAAGTCGATAACTTCAGTCGCGAAATCGAAATCGCGTCCGACGCCACCTTTTTGCAGTTTCACAATGCAATTTTGGAAGCCGTCGGATACGACAAAAATCAGATAACTTCGTTCTTCATCTGTAGCGACAACTGGGAAAAACAGCAAGAAATCACTCTGATAGACATGGGCGCCGACTCGGCCACCGACACCTATCTGATGGAAGAAACGCCGCTCGACGAATTTATCGAAGATGTAGGACAACGTTTGTTGTATGTGTACGACAATATGACAGAACGCGCCTTTTTTATCGAATTGAAAGCCGTAGTTCCGAATCGCACACTGAACGAGCCGGTCTGCGTTTCGCGCAAGGGGAAAGCGCCCGTGCAACTGATGGACATCGACAAATATGCCGAAAAGCAGCGTACCGATTTCGATGCCGATTTTTATGGTTCCGACGAATTTGACCCCGACGAATTGGACGAAGATGGATTTGGCGATATGTCGTTCGACGAGAATGGGAATGAATTGTACTGATTGTTGCGTGTGGTAAACAAACGCGGAACACTATTTGTTGTAGTCGGCCCAACGGGTGTCGGCAAAACGGATATCAGCCTGAAAATGGCGCAATTTTTGGGTTGTAGTATTGTATCGTGCGATTCGCGACAGATGTTTCGCGAACTGCCCATAGGTACCGCAGCCCCTACTGTCGCGCAAATGGGTGCCGTTAAACATCATTTTGTAGGCAAGCGTTCGATATTCGAGCCATACAGCGCCGGACAATTCGAGTTGGATGCCATACCGATAATCGAAACCGAAATTGCCCATACAGGTCACGCCATGTTGGTCGGCGGTTCGATGCTCTATGTGGACGCTGTGTGTCGCGGCATTGACGATTTGCCCACCATCGACGACGAAACCCGCCAAAACGTGATGGATTTTTACGCTCAAAACGGCATCGATGGTGTACGACGCAAACTGAAACTGCTCGATCCGCAACATTATGCCGAAGTCGATTTGCGCAACGTCAAACGCATGTTACACGCTTTGGAAGTAATAGAAATAACCGGGCGTCCGTTTTCGGAGCAACGCACACATCAAGTCAAGCAACGCTCGTTTGACATCGTAAAAATAGGACTGACACGCGAACGTACCGAATTGTACGAGCGAATCAATCGGCGTGTGTGGCAAATGTTGGACGACGGTTTGGAAAACGAAGCGCGCACGCTCTATCCACATCGACAATTGAATGCACTAAATACAGTAGGATACAAAGAGTTATTCAACTATTTCGACGGCACTTGGACCCGTGAACACGCCATCGAGATGATACAACAAAACACGCGCCGCTATGCCAAAAAACAGCAATCGTGGTTCAATCGCGACAACACCATTCGCTGGTTTCACCCCGACGACGAAAGCAACATAATGGCTTATATGGCGCAGCACGCATAAACAGACAAAACGACATCTATTTTGAGTAATTTGATATACATCATCATCAGTGGATTTATCATTGGATTGTTCACGTCGGTTCCGGTGGGGCCGTTGGGCATTATTACCATACAACGCACACTCAACCACGGTCGTTGGCATGGATTAGTCACCGGCTTGGGAGCGGCAACATCCGATTTGCTGTACGCCTCGATAGTCGGATTCAGCATGAGTTTCGTTACCGATTTTATCAATGCGCATCAATTTTGGATACAAGTTTGTGGCAGTCTCATTATCATTGTATTTGGCATATATGTATTTCGCAGTAACCCTGCCGACCGGCTGGAATCGGTAAAAAAGGGCAACACAAGTTATTTGAGCAACTATATATCGGCATTTTTATTTTGTTTAAGCAACCCGCTGATTATTTTTATCTTCATCGGATTGTTTGCACAATTCAACTTTTTCACGCCCGAGCAAACGTGGTACGAAAACGTCATCGGTTTGTGTTCCATTTTGTTGGGCGCATTCAGTTGGTGGTTGACATTGACTTTATTGGTAAGCAAATTACGCCATCGTTTCAACATTCGCGGGTTATGGATTTTGAATCGCATAACAGGACTACTTTTGGTAATAATCGGCATTATAGTCTGTGTCAAAGCGATATTATGAACGCCAAACAGCGAATGTGGCATGTGTTAAACAGACCTCTTTTGTAATATGGAAAATTTCGGATTCATCAAAGTGGCAGCCGGCATTCCTTCGGTGCGCGTAGCCGATTGTCAGTACAACGGTGCGCAAATAGCCGATTTGATGCACGAGGCGTGCGACAATGGCGTGCAAGCAGTCGTTTTCCCGGAGTTGTGCCTGACGGCTTATTCGTGTGGCGATTTGTTTCACAACACCCTGCTGCTCGATGCCGCCGAAAACGCACTGCAACAATTGTTGAACGCAACCAAAACATTGGACATTATCGGTATTATCGGAATGCCAATACGGCTGCACAACCGTTTGTTCAACTGCGCCGTAGTCATTCACAAAGGGGACATATTAGGTGTCGTACCGAAAACGTTTTTACCGAATTACAACGAGTTTTACGAAAAACGCTGGTTCGCATCGGGGGCTGATGTGGTTGCGCAACAAGTTGCCTTATGCGGTCAAACCGTGCCATTTGGCGTGCAGTTGCTATTCGATGCAACCGATGTTACGTTTGCCGTCGAATTATGCGAAGACCTTTGGACACCCATCCCACCCAGCAGCAATCACGCTTTAGCCGGTGCACATATCATATTCAACCTATCGGCATCGGACGAGGTTATCGGCAAACACGCTTATCTGCGTAACCTCGTTATACAACAATCGGCACGCTGTATTGCCGGTTATGTGTATGCGTCGGCCGGCTTCGGCGAATCGAGCACCGATTTAGTATTTGCCGGCAATGCGTTTGTTGCCGAAAACGGTGCCATGTTAGTCGAAAGTGCGCGTTTCAGCCTGCAACGCCAACTATTGATAAGCGATATCGATGTAGAATATCTGCGCCACGAACGGCAAAAAAACAGCACTTTCATGCTGGGAACTTCACACAACTACATACGTCAACCATTGCCGCTACCGGCAGTACATGCACCGTTAACTCGCACATTCAACCCGCATCCATTCATCCCGCCACACCACAAAATGGGCGATACCTGCGACGAAATTTTAGAAATGCAAGCCACAGCCTTGGGCACCCGTTTACAAGCCACCGGCATCAACAAGTTGGTATTAGGCATTTCGGGCGGATTGGATTCTACATTAGCCTTATTGGTGTGTGTACGCACTTGCGATAAGTTGGGTTTATCGCGCCAAAACGTCGTCGGCATCACCATGCCGGGATTCGGCACCACCGACCGAACCTACCGCAATGCCACAGAATTAATCCGCAATGTTGGTGCTACTTTGCGCGAAATAAGTATCAAAGCGGCTTGTACACAACATTTTGCCGACATTGGGCACGACATCGACCAACACGACGCCACCTACGAAAACACCCAAGCGCGCGAACGTACCCAAATACTCATGGACGTAGCCAACCAATGTGGCGGTTTGGTCATCGGCACGGGGGATTTGTCAGAACTGGCCCTCGGTTGGGCTACTTACAACGGCGACCACATGAGCATGTATGCCGTCAACGCCGGTATCCCGAAAACATTGGTACGTTATTTAGTACAATATGCCGCCGAATGCGACTTCGCCGCAGCTGCACGCGAAAATTTGCGCGACATTGTCGATACACCGGTCAGTCCTGAATTGCTGCCTGCCGATCGCGATGGGAACATTGCCCAAAAAACCGAAGATTTAGTCGGACCTTACGAGTTGCACGATTTTTTCCTCTATCACATGTTGCGACACGGTTTTGCCCCCGATAAACTCGTCATGTTGGCACAACAAGCCTTTGCCGACCGTTACGAACCGACAATCATCAAACATTGGCTGAAAACATTTGTACGTCGCTTTTTCAGCCAGCAATTCAAGCGTTCGTGCATGCCCGATGGGCCAAAAGTGGGCAGTGTCAATTTGTCGCCACGCGGCGATTGGCGTATGCCGAGCGACGCATCAGCGGCTATATGGCTGACACAAACAGATACGTTGTAATACGCAAAACAATCGACATATAAGAAAAGAAAAGGGAGCCGTCAGAAACTGCTCCCTTTTGTTGTACGCCAAAATACGCTTACAATCAGAAACTATAGCCGATACCAAGTCCGAGATTGCCTTTGAACTGAACACGCTCCGTAGGATTATTGCCGTCTTTATCGGCAATCATCACGCCATTGACATATTTGAGCGAAGTGCTCAATGTTACGTTCAACACTTTGAGGAATTGATACGAAATGGCAAAATCCCAATCGACATCGAAATTGCCAAATCGCCGATGATCACTCATATTTTTTGGCCAGCAATACGGCGTGAAAATGCCGACTGTCGAAATGATTTTCAGATTCTCGATGCGCGTATAGTTGACACCGGCTTTGGCTGACAGACCAAGTTCGGGCAGACATGTTTTGTCGGGAGCAATGCCGTATGCGGCACGCAGGCTTGTCATTTGCTCCACTCCGGCACCATCGACATACGACAAACTATCGAGCGTGCAACTGGAGATACGTCCCGTAACCGGCGAAATATATATCGAAAAAATGTCGTTCGGTTTCCAATCGATACCGACCGAAATATCGGTGTACGAAGGCGACAACCAACCTGCAATCGGTTTTTTGTAATCGCCATTATCGTCAGCAGCATATTTATAGCCTCGCGCATATTGCGATTTGAAACTACCCAGCACTGTCAGATACCACGTTTTATGAAATTCCCAGCCGAATTTAGTGGTGAAATTGATTTTGTCGTTCGATTTACGCCATGGCTCAAACTCGCTTTCCAAATAGGTCATACCAAAATCGGTATCCAAGTTTGTTTCCCACGCGATGCTGTTTTTCTGATACAACAGTGTGATGTTGGCAGCCGCCACGGTCGTGATATTGTTATTGCCACCGGCCGCCCAATTCCACAAACCGGTTGCGCTGGCGTTCAACGACAAAATACCGGTACATTTCCAATATTTTTCTTTGACAGGTTGCGCAACTTGTTCAGTGACGGCTTCGGTCGATTCAAGGGTTTCGTCGGTTGTCGGAGCACCGTCAGTGACTGCTGGCTCATCAGCCCACACTGCAACACTGCCGAGCATTAACAATGACAGCAAAGGTAAAAGTTTGATTTTCATACAGATAAGAATTATTTATTAAAAATTAACATTAACAAAAGAGCGTCGCAAAATTACATAAAAAATACCATTCGACAAATAATCAACGAAAAAAAGTGTTGAGATGCTTACTTTTCGCGAATGAAACATACGCATGCCGCCGCCAACAACAGACACACACCGGCCACGCCAAGCATATACACCTGTTGTCCGCCAACCGCATGCAACAAGCCGCCGCCACACAACGCAGCCACTATCTGCGGCAAACAAATAGTACAGTTGAACAATCCCAACAACGTACCCATGTGTTTGCTTCCCTGAATGGCATTGGTAAAAATAGTGAACGGCAACGCCAGCATAGCCGCCCAAGCCGCACCAATCAAAGCATAACTGACAAACAGCACATACTGATTACGCACAAATAATATCGACACAAACCCGACAGCACCCACCAACAGCGAAAGCGCGTAAGCACCTTTGTTGCCAATGCGATGCTCGATGGCAGGCAACAACGCAGCCCACACAAGCGACCCTACAGCCTGTATAGCAAACACGACTCCGACCCAGTCGCCGGCATTCTGAAACGCCGCATCGGCCGTACTACTGCCATCCCAACCGAAACACAAAGCAGCAACAGCGCCATTCGAATATGTCCACATATACATAAACGCCGCCCAACAAAAGAACTGAACCAGACCGACCGTAACAAAGGTACGAACAACACGCCGGTCGGATTTAGCCGCCAACGCGCTGTGTGAGGAGGTATCATCATTCGTTTTGATGCCATGAAAACGGGCATACTCGGCAGGAGGCATTTCGCGCACAGTAACAAAAGTGTACAACACGCATACTATCAAAATGGCTGCACCCACATAGAACGCCCATTTCACCGATGGAGGAATCACTCCCTCGGGCGCCGTATTAGCAAGACCAATCCATGTAAAAAATATCGGAAACAAATAACCTACCAACGAGCCGGCATTGCACAACGCCGACTGTATGGCATAGGCCGTACCTTTTTGCGCCTCGTTCACCGTATCGCCGACCATCATTTTGAAAGGTTGCATAGCAATATTGATACCCGTATCAAGAAACATCAGCGCAAACAAGCCAAACCACATAGCAGCATTCAACCCCAAAAAGGCACTCTGCGCAAACGTAAAATCGCCGGCATTGGGCAACAACACCATCACCGCCACAGCAATCACGGCACCGACAAGCAAATAAAACTTACGCCGCCCGAAAATAGGACCAAGCCAGGTCTTGTCGGACAGCAAACCGACCAACGGCTGCACTATCATACCCATAAGCGGTGGCAATATCCAAAAATAACTCAAATCGTGCGGATCGGCACCAAGCGTTGCAAATATGCGACTAATATTTGCGCTCTGCAAGGCATACGCAATCTGCACGCCAAAAAAGCCGAAACTGATATTCCACAATTTCAAAAAACTCAAATCGGGTTGGGTGTTTTTAGGTTGCATAGTCTTTAAGGTTAAAAAAAGCGGTCAAAGATACGCATTTTTTTGCGAATCGCGAAAAATTATAGTACTTTTGTGCGTTTTTTATTGACTATCTCCGATTATGAACGACGACATCAGAAACGCACTTGACGTATTGCGCCGCGGCGGTGTGATACTCTACCCTACCGACACCGTATGGGGTATCGGCTGCGACGCCACCAACGAAGAAGCCGTACAACGTGTATTCGACATCAAACAGCGCGCCGACACGAAAGCCATGCTCGTACTCATCGACAGCACAGCCAAACTACAAGGCTGCGTCGAAACCGTACCCGATCTCGCTTTCGACCTGATAGACATGAGCAACAAACCGTTGACAATAATCTACTCCGGCGCAAAAAACCTTGCCAAAAACCTGATTGCCACTGATGGAAGCATCGGCATACGCGTAACCAACGAGCCGTTTTCGCATACGCTATGCGAACGATTTCACAAACCGATTGTATCGACGTCGGCCAACATCAGCGGACAACCGACACCGCAAAATTTTGCCGAAATAGCCGACGAAATAAAACAAGCCGTCGATTACATAGCCACCACACGCCAAACCGATACACGCAAAGCCACGCCATCGAGCATCATCAAATTGGGCACGCACGGCGAAGTGAAAATCATACGGCAATAACACTCGTTTGGCACACAAATTGAACACCCAAACCGACAAACAAAGTCGCAAAAGCCGCCCAAACAACGGTTTCGGGCCAAAACACACGAACATTCACATCATTCATCAGGCATTTTGACATATAAAAAACAGGACAAAATGTCAGCAACACAATTGACTTATGAAATTTGACGACATATTGACAGACACAAAAATCAGCAATGTTCACAGCGAAGTGATACACATTGACGAACAAGGCGACCCCACCGCATTAACAACCGTTTCGGGCGACGAACTGCCCGTCTTGCCTTTGCGTAACATGGTGTTGTTCCCTCAAATTGTGATGCCGGTTTCGGTAGGACGCGATAGTTCGCTGAAACTTGTACACGAAGTTTACGATCGGCACGGGGAACTCATGGCCGTGATGCAACGCGACCACACCGTAGAAGATCCGCAACAAAGCGACCTGTTCGACTACGGAACCGTGGCACGCATACTGCGTATCATCGAACTGCCCGACAACACCACGATGGTTATCTTGCACGGTCGGCGGCGCGCACGCATTATGGAAACCGTCAAACAGCGTCCATACCTCACCGCAACCGTCGATTTGATGCCGGAAAGCGCACCCGACACCATCGATGAAAAAACCGAACAAACGCTGGAAGCAATAAAAATATTGTGCGACAAAATCGTCAACAAATCGAGCGCAATTCCAAACGAAGTGCTGTTTGCCATCGAACACAGCGACACCACCGAAGCATTCATCAACTTTGTGTGCGGTAACCTGCAAATCGACAAATTCGGCCAACAAAAATTGCTCGAAACACACGATTTGCAACAGCGCGCCAACCTATTGGTCGAGATACTGACGCAAGAGTTGCAACAAATCACCGTATCGGCCTCCATACAATCGAAAGTGCTGAAAGACATCGACAAACAGCAACGCGAATATTTTCTGCAACAGCAGATGAAAACCATCAAAAACGAGTTGGGCGACACAAACAGCGACAAACTGATAGACACCTACCGCGAACGCGCCAAAACAAAAAAATGGGATTCGAAAACGGCCGACATTTTCAACAAGGAGTTAAAAAAATTGGAAATGATGCCACAGCAATCACCCGATTTTGCTGTGCAACAAAATTATGTCGAAACCTTGTTGGACCTGCCATGGAACGAATATACAAAAGATAATTTCGACCTCAAAAAAGCGCAAAAAATTCTTGACCGCGACCATTTCGGACTCGACAAAGTGAAAGAACGCATCATCGAGCATTTGGCGGTGCTGAAACTACGCAACGACCTGAAAGCGCCCATTTTGTGTCTATACGGACCTCCGGGCGTAGGTAAAACATCGCTCGGCAAATCCATCGCCGAAAGTTTGGGACGCAAATATGTGCGCGTATCGCTGGGCGGCATGCACGACGAGGCCGAAATACGCGGACACCGTCGCACCTACATCGGCGCTATGCCCGGCCGCATCATCCAAAACCTGAAAAAAGTCGGATCGTCGAACCCCGTCTTCGTACTCGACGAGATTGACAAGCTATCCGACGACATACACGGCGACCCATCGTCGGCACTGCTCGAAGTGCTCGACCCCGAACAAAACGCCGCATTCCACGACAATTTTCTCGACATTGACTACGACTTGTCGAAAGTATTGTTCATTGCCACCGCCAACGACATTTCGGCCGTGCCACGACCACTGCGCGACCGCATGGAACTAATAGAAGTGAGCGGATACATTGCCGAAGAAAAAGTGGAAATAGCCGCTAAACATTTAGTGCCAAAACAACTGAAAGAACACGGCATCGACAAAAAACAACTAAAACTGCCTAAAAACACGTTGCGGCACATTGTCGATAACTACACGCGTGAATCGGGCGTACGCGAACTCGATCGCGTCATTGCCAAAATAATGCGCAAAACCGCCTGCAAAATAGCGACAGAAACGCCATACGAAACCAACATCAACATCGACGGCGTAAAAGAATACCTCGGCACACCACGCTACACACACGATAACTACCAAGGCAACGACATCTGCGGCGTTGTAACGGGTTTAGCGTGGACAGCAGTCGGTGGCGAAATACTCTACATCGAAGTCAGCCTGAGCAAATCGAAAACTCCGAAACTGACACTGACAGGCAATTTAGGCGATGTAATGAAAGAATCGGCCATGATTGCACTCGAATACCTGAAAGCGCACGCCGACAACTTTAACATCGACGCTGCGATGTTCGACACCCACGACGTACACATACATGTGCCCGAAGGCGCCATACCGAAAGACGGTCCGTCGGCCGGTATCACCATGCTGACGGCTTTGGCATCGGCATTTACGAAACGTAAAGTAAAAAAACATCTTGCCATGACCGGTGAAATCACACTGCGCGGAAAACTATTGCCCGTCGGCGGTATCAAAGAGAAAATTTTGGCCGCAAAACGCGCCGGCATCACTGATATTTTGATGTGTGCCGACAACAAAAAAGACATCGACGAGATAAACGATGTTTATGTAAAAGGCTTGAAATTTCACTTTACAGACAACATGACCGACGCGCTGAAAACGGCGCTCTTATAAGCCAAAACGTGCTACGAAACAGGACAGACATCGCAACTGATGTCTGTTTTTTTCGTTTTTTTGTCCGCCGATTTGGTGCTTTGAAAAATTATTCCTATCTTTGAATAAGTTTATCGTAATTTTTGTTAAAACAATAGTTTATGAAACATCGTTTGACATTCATTTCAAGCCTGCTACTATTGATATTGGGGCACATCGGCACGCTCACAGCCTCCAACACCGCCGTCGATGGCATTTACTACAACTTCGACGATGCCACACTCACGGCCAAAGTTACTTACCGCGGTGCCGAAGACGATTGGATGTATGACTCCACCGGCGATTTGGCTTATGTAGGGAATTTGGTTATACCTGCTTCCGTCACCTACAACGAAAAAAACTATACGGTCATAGGCTTGGACGACGATGCACTTATCAACAGCAAACAATTACTCACGCTCACACTACCCGCCACTGTCACCTCTATCGGTAGTGGTGCTTTCACGCTGTGTAACGCTTTACAAAGCATTACCGTAGATGCCGCCAATCCGGCTTTAATGTCCTACGATGGTTTACTCTACTATCGTGGCGATCTGATCAGCATTGCCGTTGTGCCACGTGGCAAAACAGGCGCATTGGAATTGCCCGACGGATTAGCCGAAATTCCAAGTGGAAAATTTCAGAACTCAAGCATTGAGAGCGTGATTATCCCCAACAGCGTTACCGTCATCAAAGACGGAGCCTTTAGCGAATGTAAACTACTCGTTGACATCACCATCGGCAATCAAGTGCACACCATCGAACGCAGTGCATTTATGAACGACACGGCGCTCCAAGTAGTGCAACTGCCTGCATCGATGCGCACCATCGAGGCATCAGCATTTCTGGGGTGTTTCAATTTAACTTACCTGACCATCAAAGAAGGGCTGACAACCATCGAAGAATCGGCATTCAGCGGCTGCTCGTCGCTTTGCGGCATCTATCTGCCAAGCACGCTGACCTACATAGGCAACAACGCCTTTTACGGATGTGTCAGCCTGACAGCCATTCGGAACAACAGCACGTTCGACCTCCAAAGTGGCTCCGACGCATACGGCGGTGTAGCCCTCTATGCCACCGATATTGTCAGCGGTAGTCTGCCCACAGACATACAAGCATCCACTGTCCAAGACCCCATCGTGGTAGCCACGCGTGGCGACATTGTCATTCACCATGCCGAAGGTCGGCAAGTGCTGGTGTACAACGCCGCAGGTTTACTCGTCGAGCAACAAATATGTGCGACAGCACACCATACTATATCCGTACCGACCCAAGGGCTCTATGTGGTGCGCATCAGCAACAGCATCCACAAAGTGCTTGTACGACAATAAAAAAAACGTGTCGGGAAAACAATTATTCTCCCGACATGTTGGTTATTGCTCAAGTTGTTGCCATACGACATTGGTCAAATAACACGCAAAACCACTCCACACGCCAGCAATGCACCAAAACAGCGCCACCGGGATTGTTATAGCAAAAATATCAGTGGGGAAATAGTTTGCTATCGAACATAGCCACGACAACTCGAACCACCGACCGACACCACACATAAATACATGCAGCCCGGCAGAAAGCGCGTACAACACAACCGTAGCTGTCAGTGTAACACATAAGTACAACCCAATACGTCGCAAATGGAGCATTATGGGATAGTAATGGTGAAATGATAATCGGTTGCTATCGTTGCCCGAAAAGCAGTCCCAGCCGGGACAGTCGCTTTTTTGCGCGACTTAAATATGGCTTCATCATTGCCGGTGAACACCACGTCATTTTGTTCAAAACCTATCAACCGCCCATTAAATGCTTGAGTTGATATGGGTTGAAAGATAATTTGTCCGGCATCACCTATCAAAGTTGCCTTTCTGATAATTTGTTGTACTGCAACCGGTGTGCCGGCTGTGATCAGTACAACTTCGCCGTCGTCATCATACACGTCAGCATTAACCACACATTGTGGTGTAGTTGAACTCTGCGAGGTTACCGGAGACAACGTTCTGACAGACACCACTGTTCCAGCCGACAGAGTTACTTTCTTTTTCTCTTGTGCTATACTGATTAGCGGTACTATACACAATATGATTAACAATATTTTCTTCATCCTACCTACTATTTAGAACGGTCTTTCTTGGGACGACAAGAAAAACCTTGTAAATAAAACTTTATTTAGTAAATTCAATTACAAGTCCACTCACAATAAGTGCACTTTCATACTTTTTGATACCAAGTCCAAGGAACGCCGCTTTTTCGCGGTTCACTTGTTCGATAGTTACATTCACAAGAGCTTGAGAACCTTTCAAATTAGCCTCCTTAACCAAGGCTGCATAAGCACTTTGTTGCAGTTGTTTAGCATCAAAGTTGACTTTTTGTTTATATACAACACTTGTTTGTACATGTTTTACCACTTTGTAATTGGCTTCCGACAAAACAACTTGTGTTTGATTCATGTTCAAGTTTGACGAGGTATTCAAGTATTTACCTGTCGAACAACTTGCCAACGTAAGGGTTGCGATTGCAGCCACTCCTAAAATTACTTTTTTCATGATTGTTTTAGTATTTAGGCCTCACCGTCTCCTCGTTCGGCGGTTAAAAATTAAATACAAAAAAAGCGTGGAGACTGTCAGTTTATTTTTTTCGAGGTATCGGCAAACACCTTGCATGAAATAAACAACCACCCCACGCATCATCACAACCCTCCCGAAAGAGAATTGTGAATCGCGTAGTCGTCCGGACTGTTCCTCATGCGATGAAAATTTTGCCGATTTTCGAAAAAGGAAACTAAACGCTTATTTATGTCTGTCAAATTCGATATCCGTTGATACCGTATGCAATTTGACACTGCAAAAATAAACATTTATTTTATAATGTCCAAACTTTTTGCGGGGTGGTTTTCGTTTTTGCAATAAAGGCGCATAAAATTTATGCGCCTTTATCAAGTGTATGTGTATTTTTTATCGCCATTTTTTGGCAATGGGCTTGGGCACGGCATCTTTGTGTACAAGTATATTCATGGTTTTGTAGGCAGCAAACGCTTTCGATATATACCAAGTTCCTTTATATTTGTTGTTCGTGCCCCACGAATTTTTTACCATATAATATTCTTTGCCGTTTTGATCGGTGGCAATGCCGTAGATGAGCATACCATGGTCGTCGGTTGTGTTCCAATTATCGTAAGCCGTTTGCCGCATAGCCTGCGTAACTTCTATTTCGGGCAACGGTTTTTGGGTCAATTCTTTTTGTTTATCATCTTTCGACAAACCTGTCCAACGCGCCATGTCACTACCTGTGAGTTCGGCACCGCGGTCGGCATCGGGCATTACGCCAATACCGTTGCGTGTGAACCCGATTTCACTTACATCGGCACCCCACGCTACCGTATAACCCTTTTCGATGGCATTGTCGATAATGGCGATGAGTTCGTCCAACGGCACATTATACGATGTGCCCAAGCGCCAATTATCCGGAATTTCGAGGACAAATTTTTCGTAAAACGGATGGTGTGTGTACGATGTTACCGACACATAGTCGTCAGGCGATAGCCCAAGCATGTCGGCGAACGAACGCGGTGTATATTGTCGCCCGTTGTAGTCGAATGTATCGGGGCAAGCGCCCAAATAGGTGTCGTAGATAGCCGAAAGTCCCTGTTTCCAAACGGGCGTCAGCGATTTGAGTTTACCGTGCGTGAGCGCCTTAACGTATGCTCCGGCTACGGCATCCAATTCGTTGTGTACCGGCAACGTATCGCCATACATGATGCCGGGCATCGCCTCTTGTGGCACAATACCATAATGTTGAAGACAATAGACAGCGTCGTAAAAACTGCCTCCGGGAGCAAACGACACATCGCCATGCAAGCGCACCGCGCGTTCGGCACGGTCAACCATGGTGTGATGCACTACGAACATTTCCGCCAAGTCGTATTCGCCTTTGCCGAGACGCAACAATTCGGATTCGAAAAAAGCCATCGACGAAAAACTCCAGCAAGTACTCGAGCGATGCTGATTTTTGACACTTGTCGTCGGATTCGCTTTGACGGTTGTAAACACAAATCCCTCGACCGAATCGGCAGGAGTTACTGCGGTCGTATCGGTTTGTGCCATAAGCATAGCGGGCATTGTTACAACCGCCATCATAAAGAAAAGAATCTTTTTCATAATCGTGATTATTATACCTATTTGCTGCAAAATTATAAAAAATACGGCTAATATATCTCATTTGACTGCAAAAAAACACAGCAAGGCATCATTTTTGTGGAAAGAATTATAGTACATATCACAAAAAAGTACTAACTTTGTAGCAGTATGAAAACATACATTCACTGTACCGAAATGCTACGGCATAGGCTTACTTTGATATTGATTTTCATCGATTTGGCATGGCTTTCGACAAGGGCTTCGAACTATATTGCGCCCGCAAACGATAGTTCCCGTCCCGACAGATTGCTCCTGCCACCACCCAACCATTACCCAATCCGTTTACTCCGTAGCGCTACCGACCATCTCGTCGCAAACGCACCTCATGACATCATGTTTCGCACAACGCATGACCATGGGCAACTCATGCTACATGGCACACACTATTATACGCTATTGATAGTTTATCCGACACACTTGTTATGTATGTAAAATTTTAGTTTTATCACCAAAAATATTCTGATTATGTTACTGCAATTTTTCACGCTTTTAGGCGCTTTGGGCATGTTTCTTTACGGCATGAACCTGATGAGTTCCGGTTTGCAAAAAGCGGCCGGCAATCGTCTTCGACAATTTTTATCGGCCATGACCTCTAATCGCTTCACAAGCGTGCTGACCGGTTTAACCATTACGGCCATCATACAGTCGTCGAGCGCTACGACGGTAATGGTTGTTGGGTTTGTCAATGCCGGTTTATTGGCACTCGGGCAAGCCATCGGCGTTATCATGGGTGCCAACATCGGCACAACCGTTACGGCGTGGCTCATTTCGTTGTTGGGTTTCAAAATGGATATTTCCATCTTGGCCGTGCCACTGATGGCCGTCGGTTTTGTGTTGAGCATCGCCAAACGGGAGCAACACAAAAATATAGGCGAGTGCATCGTCGGTTTTTCGCTCCTGTTTTTGGGGTTATCGCTCATGAAAAATTCGGTACCCGATTTAAGCCGCACGCCCGAAATTTTGTCGTTCATCACACGCTGGACAAACTTTGGTTTTTGGTCGGTACTCATCTTTTTGGTCATCGGCACACTGCTGACACTGATACTGCAATCGTCGAGCGCCACCATGGCACTGACTCTGATTATGATCAGCATGGGTTGGATTCCGTTCGAGATGGCAGCCGCCATGGTTTTGGGCGAAAACATCGGTACGACCATTACCGCCAACATTGCGGCAGCCGTAGCCAACATCAATGCAAAACGCGCCGCATTGGCACACACCTTTTTCAACTTATTCGGTGTAATATGGGCACTATGCCTATATCGACCATTTCTGTCGCTTATAGGATTGATTATCAGCGGAATGGGTTACCCGAATCCGGTCGAAACAAATTATACGGCAGGACTCGATCCTACCGCTCCCGAAGCGACAGCAGCACTCTACGGCATCGCCATGCTGCATACGCTATTCAACACCATCAACACATTCATACTCATTTGGTTTGTGCCGCAGATCGAGAAGATTGTAACCGTCCTTATCAAATCGAAAAACAGTGCCGAAGACGAGATTTTCAAACTCAAATTCATTCAGGCCGGTCCGATGGTAACGGCCGAATTGGCTATCACTCAAGCGCAAAACGAAATAGTACACTTCGCGCAAATATCGCGTAAGGGATTATCGTACATCAAAGCGGCCGTACAAGCCACCACACCTAAAGAATTCGACATGTACTGCGGCAAATTAGTGAAATACGAAGAGATAGCCGACCGCATAGAATACGAAATAGCCAATTTCTTGCGTGCCATTCCCGAAGGCAGTATCAGCGAACACACACGCCAGCGCATCACGGCCATGTACAAAATCATTGGCGAATTGGAGAGTCTGGGCGATTCGGGCGAAGCGGTCAGCCGCATTCTGACGCGACGCAACGCACAAAAACAGACTTTCTCGTCCCAATACATCGACAATATCGATTCGATGATTGCACTAGTGGACAAAGCCTACGAAGTGATGATTGCCAATTTGGGGAACACCTGCGACCTGCAAACCGCCATCGACAGCGAAATTGCCATCAACAACCTGCGCAACACGCTGCGCGACGAAGCAGTGGCCAACAAAACTGTGTCCTACCAAAACAGCGCCTATTACATGGATATCGTATCGGAATTGGAACGCATGGGCGACTACATCATCAATGTGTCGGAAGCGGTACACGGCAAAAAATAAGTCGTTCGACATACGCAAACGAGGCCTTCCCGATGTGTCGGGAAGGCCTCGTGCCTATTTTACAACCGTTTTTTATTCGTATTTCAAGTTGTCGAGGCAAACGTAAGCCGGCGTATTGAGTCCCCAATCGCCTTGGTCGGTACCGTCGAACGTGAAATAAAGGTCGGTAACAACGCCCAGCGACGACAAATCGACTGCCGTCCATGTGTCGCAAATAAAGGTCTTGCCATCGCGAAAATCGGCCAGATAAAAGTCGATGCTGCCGGTGTTCGTGTCGCCGTTTTGCCCGATGATGGTAACTTTGAACCAATCGCCGTCGGCACAAGCCTTGGCTATGTAGTCGCCCTCTTTCAGCGACCAATAGGTATAGGTCGAGTTGGTCAGGCTGACGCTTTTGGGCGACACGGCTTTGTCGAATCGAATGTGCGAATTTTGCGCACTCCACGCACTATAATACAGCACGGCAAACTGTTTGGAGTTGTCGGCGCCGCCATCGGCATAAACGCTGTATTCGTTCTCATAGCCGCGCGTCTGTTTGTCCGTTTTCGACGAGAAATAAAAGCCGCCGTCGCAATAACCGTAGTTGTAAACCTCGTCGAACACATAAGCATTCACAAAAAATGCGCCATCAACGGTTTTGCCGCCCGAGAGGTCGGAGCCGTTCCAATAGCCGGTGGAGTCCAAAGCCACGTTCTCGAAAGTGATGACAGTGGAATTGTCGATCGGATCGTTATCCTTTTCGCAGGCAACGAATGTGGCCGCCAATGCAGCCAAGCAGAAGAGATGTAATTTTTTCATCGTTTTTTTGTTTTTGAGTGTTAATTAAATGATTATTAAATCGTTATTAAATTGTTACGATTTTATTTGCGCCAAAATCGGCATGTAATATCGTGCATTTGCCCCTGTTCGATGCGGAACAGCCGTTGGTTGGTTTCGGGCGATTTCAGTCCGCCGAGTGCAGCAACGTAAGGGCCGAGTTTGATAAAATCGAAATGCGCCGTATCGATGGTTTCCGGCAAAGCGGCGCGCCCCGAATACCAAGCCGATTTTTTGCCTTTCAGACGGATGTGCGCTGCCAAATCGTTTACCGCCGCCGGGTCGGCATCGCCACCCATCAGACAGACACAGGTAACAGCCGCGCCATACTTATCGAGTAACGTATCGACCACGGTTGCGGTCAACACTTCGCCAATGTCGTCGGCCAACTGCGGGCTATGGCATCCCGCACACCCACACGGACAATTACTCATGTTGATGGCCAGCGTTACCTCGTCCGGAATTTCCTGAAAAACAATATCGAAATCGGTGTATTTCAGCATGTTGTATTCTCGTCCCATTTGGCATAATGCCGTTTTGCCGCTTCCACTTGTCGCGCATGCGAAAAGTTGCTGATGCGTTTCATATAACCAATCACACGCGTCAGGTAATCGATGTTGGTGCTGTGACAATGCGGGCAGGCTTTCAGATAGCGTTTGTCGATGTGGCCGCAATCGTTGCACACCGTGTTCGGGATGTTGAACGTGAAGTAGTTGCAACCCTCGACAGCAGCCACGCGCAGCAACTGACGATATTGTGCTTGCGACAAATGCTCTTCTAAATTGCAATGCAGAGCCGAACCGCCCGTCAGATGTTCGATATATTTGCGGCCGTGCAGACGGAATTTGTCGATAATGTTTAGCGAATCGTCTTCCACCACATAGAAATAACTGTTGTAGCAGTCGCGCGGCACCATATAGTGGTCTTCGCGGTCCCACTTGGCATGTTTCACACCGACATTTTCGGCGGGAATCATCTCGCAGTTGAACATCACATCTTTGGTGCGGTATTTTTTGTTATACCGTTCCACTATGCCCAAAACGCCCTGCACAAATTCGGCGTATTGCGGGTTATCATTGATTTCGAGCCCGAGAAATTCGGCGGCTTCTACCAAACCATTCACGCCGATAGTCAGATATTGGCGGCCGATGTTGATATAACCGGCATCGAACAGCGGCAGCATACCTTTGCGTTGCAGCGTTTTCAAATTCTCGTTGTAGGCCAACTGCACTTTGTGAGTCAAATCGACAATCTCTTCCAAATACGTTTGATACGGAATGCCGTTCTTGACCGCATATTGTATGCAGCGGTTCAGGTTGATGGTGAGTACGCTTTTCGAGCCGGTCGATACGCCGCCGGCGCCCAGCGTGTAACTGAAACCGTTGTCCGTAATTTCGTTGCGCAGGCGGCAGCAACTCGACAGCGAATCGGCATTGTCGCTCAGATAGGTGAAAAACGAATGGCCTTCGGCATACATCTCGGCCGTGAAGTCGGCATACTCTTTGTCTTTCACGTCGCCGTCTTCGGCCAACAGCGCCATCGTTTCAACGGGGAACGTCAGCACCGTCTTGGTGCGCTCGTTGTTGAACCACTTCATAAAGCGTTTTTGCAACCAATTCAGCGAATCCCAATGCGGACGCTCGCCGTTCGGAAAATAAAAATTGCCAAACAAACTCTCGAAATAGTAACGATCGTAATAGGCCACATTCCAAAACACCGACTGAAAATTGCGCGCTCCCGTCGGCTGATTGATGCTGTAAACTATCTGCTCAAAACAATCGGTGATAACCTTATCTATGGTACGCTGTTTCTTGCTCAAATCCACTACTTTGTCGGGCTGCAAATAGTAGTCGTCGCCATACTCCAAACCGATGAAATAGTTCATGTACATCAAAAATTCGGGCGTGGCGCACGCACCGCTCAACATACTCGACACGATGAATACCATATTGACGAAACCGCCGCAAAACGATTTCAGATTCGTCGGCGGAGTGCTGTTGCCACCGATAGAAATGGTGCCGCCGATAAGCCACGGATACATCGTAATGCTGGCGCAATAGTTGGCCAAACTCGTCTCGTCGTTTTTGTAGATGAAATGCCGGTTCAGCAAACTCAAGTACTTGTCCGACAACTCCTTACCGAACATCTCTTTGATGCGGTCGGTCAGCAGACGACGATTCAGACGAATGAAACTCTGTTTGGGCAATTCGCCGATAAGCGTGGCTATGTTTTTGTTCGTTACGTTGGCGTTGGCATCGAATTTACTGCCCGTCGCCGCATTGGCTGCGTCGCAATAACTGATGAGAAAATCCAACTTGTCGCGCGTCTCGCGGTCGTCGGCATGGCTCTGACGATAGAGCATAAACGACTTGGCTACTGCATAGTAACGTTCGGCCATCAACGCCACCTCCACTTGGTTCTGCACATCCTCTACACTCAAACCGTTGCCTATCGACAAACGACTGAGGATGGCCGTCAAATCGTCGTCGGTGGCAAAACTGCCAACCGACAAAAACGCCTTGGCAATGGCATTCTTGATCTTCTCTATCGAAAAGGCCTCGCGTTTTCCGTCGCGTTTGACAATAAAAATCTCGTTCGAACTCATATAAAAAACGGTTTAGTTATTCAAAAAACAACAGCCAACAACCGCCCTGCCCGAGAAAAACCACGACAACCCAACTGTCCGCCGTGCCGCGATGTGTGTGTATGAAACTTTGTGGGTGTGCGCTCACAACAAACGCCCCTACGAACCCATACGCTCTATTCCTCGAAAGCGTGATGATGACTATGGCTCTTGGCAGGTCTTCTGGCTCGCTCCCGATGGCTTGCGCCTTCCCATCTCCCACAACGGAAAAACAGTGGCTAAAGTATTTGCAACCATCGTATCACGGAACTCACAGCAGCGGGTCTGCTCAGGATTCGCACCTGATTCCCTCTTCAATTCGCACGGCAACACCGCACGAACACCAAGACCGTAACATTTTTTCGCTGCAAAGATAGACAAAAATTCCGACACTGCAACCAAAAAGTTATGAACAATCGCAAAAAACAGATGCAAAATACGAGTTTTCTCGTATTGTATATTTCAAAAACTTTGTTTACCTTTGTCGCCGAATAATAATGCCATTGCCCTCTCCCGAACCGTTCGGGGGGGGGGGGGCAAATAGTTGATTATCAGTTAATTATAAAATAAACAGCAAAACCAACGAAAAATACGCAAACAACAAAATTTACGAAAAATACGAAAAATTAACTTTGAAACTCTGAAACATTAAACTTTGAAACTTTGAAACTCTTAAACTATTAAACTATTAAACTTTTTAACTCTGAAACTATTTTAACCTTTTTATAACTTAATCTTTTTTATTATGAGTAAACGTAAACTTCTCTCACTTTTGGGGCTGATGACCATTGTATGCAGCCTCACGGCACAAACGCAGGATGCAGCATCCGGTTTGTGGTACACATCGACGGTCGCAGGGCACGCCACCATCGTAGCGCCGCCGGACGGCGAGGCAGCCTACACGGGCGCCGTGCGCATTCCATCGACCATCGTCAGCAGCGAAGGCACCTACACGGTCGATACCATCGGTCCGAATGCTTTCAAAAGCAGCACTATCACAGTGGTGGAAATTCCCGCTACGGTAAATTTTATTGGCGTATATGCTTTTAGTAGTTGCACAGCGTTAAGCACAATACGCTGCCACGCCACCACGCCGCCGACTTTGGGAACGGCATCAAAACTTAATTTCGGGACAGTTACCTTTGTCTACCCATTTGATGATAATCTGTTTAGCACCCTTTCACCCCAAGTGCCGGACACGGCGGCATACGCAGCAGCTACCGTATGGAAAATGTTTACAAATGGTTTTGAATACATCCTCTACGACATCACGATTGCCGGCATAGAAGTAACCGCCGAGAACAAGGACAACATCACCGGCGAAGGCATCACCGGCACCGTGCGCTACGACAACGAAGCCAACGTGCTGCTGCTCTCCGATGCCACCATCACCACCACATCAACAACACACGGCATCGAATTCTACAGGCCCGATTTGACCATCCGTTTGGAAGGGAAAAACACCATCTTGCCTGACCAATACTCTTGCATCTACGTTGGCGCAGCCGGCACCATCACCGGTCCCGGCTCGTTGGAAAACAGCGGCGACATCGTTACTGACGCCGACCTGACATTCAAAAACACAACGGTAACAGCAGAGCGCCTATACGTCGAAGATCCCAGCACCAACGCCACTTTCGCGTTCAACAAAGCGTATGTTACGCTCTCCGGCGACCGCAATAATGAAACCATCGTCTGCTCCGAATTGAACTTAACCGACTGCGAATTTCTCTATCCCGCGTCTGCGTCATTCAACGCCACCGCAAAAACCGTCGTGGACGCTGATGGTTATGGAATCATCGACGATATAGTCATCGGCCGCGCATACGGACTCGTGGTGGGCGATGTAGAAGTTACCGACCGAAACAAAGACAAAATCACCGGCGAAGCCATCACCGGCACCATCAGTTACGACAGCGAAACCTCAACCCTCACGCTCGACAATGCGTCGATTGCAGCCACAGCGACGTTCGGCATCAAACAACTCACAGAGTTGGACAGCCTGCACATTAACGTCGTCGGCAACGACACCGTGCGTGGTAAGGACACCCCTATTTTACTCTACACAAATACGGCTATGAGCATCAGCGGCGATGGTCATCTCTACGTCGAACTACCTGAGTCAGAGTTGTTGCACGACTTTTCAATTGCCATTCAGTTGGAGTCGGGCGCCGCAATGGCCATACGCAACACATCGCTCGAGGTGGTTTCGGCCAAACATGGTATTTGTAACATGGACATGACGCTTGCCAAACTCGCCATCGATCACTCGACAGTTTCTATCAAATGTTCGACAGGAACGACAGCCATTGGCGGTATGGAATCGTTGGATTTGAGCGGATGCCAAATTCTGTCGCCGGCAGGCGCATACTACAACAACTGGGATATGTATGTTTTATATAACGAAGACGGTACTCTATGTTCCGAAGTATTCATCGGCCGCACCTACGGCATTACGGTGGCCGGCGTATCGGTGCACGAACTCAACAAAGAGAACGTTACCGGCGAAGGCATCAGCGGCAAAGTAAGTTACGACAGCGACACCAAAACCTTGACACTCGACAATGCCAACATAACCTCTTCGGCAAGCGCTTGTATCAATATCTCTAAAGACAACAACGTCCAGATAGAGTTGATCGGCGAAAACAGCCTCGCACAAACCGGCGGAACGTATGCCTTGTATATAGGTCAAAACGACACGATTACCATCGCAGGCGACGGCTCGCTGGCCATCGAAAGTAGTCAGAACGGCATCAATCTATCGTCCTCATCGCAACTGACCATCAGCGAATGCCAAGTGGATGTGAAAGGTGGAAACAGAGGCATTACCGGCAGCGATGGCACAAAAGGCGAAACACTGATCGTCAACAACGCCATCGTCCGTGCCACAGGCTCTACAAACGGTTCCATCTGCAATTTACAAACATTCACACGCCAAGGTTGTAACATTGTAGCACCCACAAATGCTAAATGGAGCAACGCCAATCACCAAGTAGAGATAGATGGCACAGTGGTAACAGAGGAAATTACGATTGTACCCGTCTATTCCGTTTACATAGCCGGTGTGCAACTCAATCTACTCAATAAGGACGACATCGCCACGGCCGCAGGCATCAGCGAAGGCACCATCACCTTCGACAACGAAAACAACGTGCTGACCTTGGACAATGCCGTTATCGAAACCTCCGAGTCCAACGGCATCGAACACTCCTGCAACCTGACCATCAAACTCGTAGGCGACAACAAGATTAAGACTACCAAGGCAAGCGGAAACGGTATTTTGTCTACTGCTGCACTCACCATCAACGGTCAAGGCAGCGGCACACTCGCCATCGAAGCATCCGCCGCAGTAAACTCGTACAACCAACCGCTGACCATCACTAACGCCTCTGTAACGGCTTTAGGTGAGGCATGGGGTCTTTACGGTACTTTTGGCAGCGAACTCACAATCAACAAGTCCTCTGTCACAGCGCTCGGTAAGTCACAGGGTTCTATCGATCGTTTCAAAAGCATCACGCTGAAAAATTGTAACATCGTAAGTCCTTCAGGTGCCGAAATCGGCAAAGATGACGAAGAATCTCTCTACTACTCCGTACTGCAGGACGGCGTAGTAGTAACAGACACTATCGTTATCGAAGCCCAAACCACGGCTATCGAGACCATTGAGGCCGCACAACCGCTCTTCTATGCACACGACGGTCGCATCTACGGTGCCGAAGGCATGCGCATCTACACGCTGCTCGGTTTGGATGTAACACACATGAACGGCCAACTGAACGGTGTTTACATCGTCAAAACAGCCGAAGCTACCCAAAAAATCGTAGTACGCTGATTTAGCGGTTCACCGCCCAAAAGCAAGGCTGCCTGATTAGGCAGCCTTCTTTTTTTTGCGCACCACATGCTCCGGTATCAAATATCAATTTACACCGCAGCCTTTGGCATTAAATTTGCTTTATATAAATTGTAACTTCTTAAATCTTTACTACTATGACCGAACGAAGAGAAATTTACAACTGTGCCATTTGCGGCAATTGTGTAGAAATTTTGAACCACGGCGGCGGTCAACTCGTCTGCTGCGGTCAACCGATGAAATGTTTGGACGGCAACACCAGCGATGCGTCCGGCGAAAAACATGTCCCTGTAGTCCAAAAAGTCGAAGGCGGTTATCACGTTGCCGTGGGCGCCATAGCGCACCCTATGCAACCCGACCACTACATTCAATGGATCGAACTCCTCACCCCTACTGAAGTGCTTCGCAAAGAGTTAAAACCCGCTGACAAGCCCGAAGCCACTTTTACGACCTCGGCACACACCGTCAAAGCACGCATCTACTGCAACGTTCATGGTTTGTGGGCAAACAACACGTAAGCCGTTTTTTTTCAATCATTTTCCATTAGACACAAAGAAGCCTCCTCGAGTTAAACT
>JBJEJW010000008.1:0-28830 GCA_051878315.1 Paludibacteraceae bacterium
CCACGCAATAAAGCAATTTCAGTGCGCAAAAATAAAAAAACTGTCCCCTTCCCAAGGGGACGAGGAGCGCAGCGACGGGCGGGGTTCAAAAAGGGAACGAAAAAAACAAAGTTTTTTCGGGCGGGGTTTTCTAAAAGGTTCGTGGTTAAAGGTGATTGGTTATTTACTACCACGGTAGGCAGGCATCAATGCACCACATTCATCTTATCTATATCGTTTGCCGCAAAGTGTAGAATGTTGTCGGCTACGCAGCGACACATGGCCAAGCGCCCATCAATGGTGCCGGTGCCTATGTGCGGCGACATGACAACGTTGTCCAACCGCTTGAGTTCATCGGGAATGTGCGGTTCGTGCTCGAATACATCGAGTGCCGCGCCCCACAACTTACCGTTTTGTAGGTTTTCGATGAGCGCTTGTTCGTCCACTATGGGACCGCGCGCTGTGTTTACCAGCACTGCACCTTTTTTCATGCTGTCGAACGCTTTTTTGTCGATTAAATGGTGCGTTTCGGGCGTGTAGGGCAGTAGCAGTACAATGAAATCGGCAGTTCGTAGCAGTTCGTCCTGCGACACATAGCGTGCCCGGCATTTTTTCGCGGTTTCATCGGGCAATTTGTGTCTGTTGTGGTAAATGATGTTCATACCGCAGGCCACAGCGCGTTGTGCAACAGCCTGCCCGATGCGCCCCATACCGATGATGCCGAGTGTTTTGCCACAGATGCTGATACCGAGATTGTTCATCACGCCGATTTTTATAGTGTCGTTTTGGCGCATTTTGCGGTCGAGTTCGGCGGTGCGATGTGCGCATGCCAACATCAGCGTAAATGTCTGCTCGGCGGTTGGGTCGATGACGGGTGCCGGCGTATTTGTTACGATTATTTCGTGGTTTTTTGCTGTTTTCAAATCAATGTTGTTGAATCCGACGCCGAAATTGGCTATCAGTTTCAACTGTTTGGCGGCGGTTATGATTTCGGCATCGATAGGATAGTCGTAGGTGGGTATCAGCACGTCGCAATCGACAATTTCGCGCAATAGTTCGTCGCGTGTAAAGGCGCTTTCATCGGGAAAAATCAAGGTGTGGTCGTGCAATGCGGCAAAACCTTCGAACGGCAATTTGGTGGTCAGTACAATTTTCATCGGCTTTTTGTGTGTGGTTAGTGTAAGATTCTGAAGACCAACTCTTTGAGTATTTCATTGTCGTTGGCTGACGCGTTTCTGAATCCTTTGCTTTGGGCGTCAGCTCGTCTTAAGTCGCTGATTATCTGTAATGTTTTCGCAGTATTATAATTGCGGGCGGCTTGTTGATAGTCGCGCACGAAATACGGATTGATTTTCAGTTCGGCGGCCACGTTCATTTGGCTTTTGTCTTTCAACGAATGGTAGAGCAGCAGATTGGCGAAAAAATTGAACACGACAGAAATGGTCATTACCAGCGGGTTGTTTTTCGGATTTTTTCCGAAATAATCGATAATTCTGTTGGATTTCAGAATGTCGTGTTCGCCCAAAGCTTTGAGCAGTTCGAAGTTGTTGTAATCCTTGCTGATGCCAATGTTTTGTTCTACCAATTCGGGCGTTATTCTGCCTGTTTTTCTGTTGGCGGTGATAATCAGCAGTTTATCGATTTCGCTGACGATGCGCGATAGGTCGTTGCCCAAAAAATCGGCCAGCATGTTCGATGTTTTCGTGTCGATGATGACCTGTTTCGACTTGCCGTAAGCCTCGATCCAACCGGCAACTTGATTGTCGTACAGTTTTTTCGATTCGAACAAAATACCTTTTTCGGCTATTTCGATGGTACTTTTTTTGCGTCCGTCGAGTTTGTCGTATTTATAACAAAATACCAAAATTGTCGATGGTTGCGGTTGTTTCAGATAGAAAACGAGGTCGTCGAAATTTTTGATGCTTTGTGCTTCCTTGACGATGATGACTTGATGCTCGGCCATCATAGGGAAACGTTTGGCCGCCATGATGATTTCGCGCAAATCGGTGTCTTTGCCGTAAACCACAGTTTGGTTAAACGCTTTTTCCTCTTCTGTCAGCACGTTGTTTTCGATGTAGTCCGCTATTTTGTCGATATAGTAAGGCTCGCCGCCGGTCAGCATATAGACGGGTTTGTATTCTTTACGCTGCAAAGCGGCCATTATTTGTTCGTATGTGATAGCTTGTTTTGCCATTATTCCCAACGCAGGTGTTTGATGGTTTTACTGTCGTTTTGTAGCGATTGCAACGATTTAATGCCTATATTCAGGTGTTCTTCGGTATACAGGCGCGTTACTTGTTTGTCGCTCTCTTCGGTTTTGATACCGGCTTCGTGCATCGGCATATCCGACACCAACAATAAAGCTCCTGTCGGAATAGAGTTGAAAAATCCGACACTGAACAGGGTAGCGGTTTCCATATCGATGGCCAGCGAACGCACCCGACGCAACGTGGCTTTGAACTGCTCGTCGTGTTCCCATACGCGCCGGTTGGTGGTATAAACTGTTCCTGTCCAATAGTCGTGTCCGAAATCGCGAATGTTCGACGACACCGAGCGTTGCAGATTGAATGCCGGCAATGCCGGGACTTCTGGCGGGAAGTAATCGTTCGATGTGCCTTCGCCGCGTATGGCTGCACTTGGCAAAATGTAGTCGCCAACATGGTTTTTGTCCTTCAAACCGCCGCATTTACCCAAAAATAGTACGGCTTTCGGGTTGATAGCCGACAGCAAATCCATGATGAGCGCCGCATTCGGACTGCCGATACCGAAATTGATGATAGTGATGCCGTTGGCCGAAGCATTGGGCATATTGCTTTTCGCCCCAACAACATCGACACCGAAGATTTCGGCAAATTTTTCGACATAACTATTGAAATTGCACAGCAAAATATATTCGCCGAACTCTTGTAGCGGGCGTTGTGTATAACGCACTAACCAATTTTTAACGATTTCTTCGCGAGTTTTCATGTTTTTCCCTATTGTCTGATAATTGTTCTTTTATTTTTTGTATCTTTGTACCGATTTTTTTTTGATGCAAACACTGAATCTTCCATATTACGAGCAAAAAATCCGATTAAATGGCGAGAAACAGCAAATTTTCGATGCTGTGCGTCGTCGGTATGTTGCGTTGACGCCCGAAGAGTGGGTGCGTCAAAATATGGTGTCGCATCTGATAGTGGCTCTGCATGTGCCTGCAACGCGCATCAGTGTCGAAACGCCTATACGCTTTAACGGCCTTTCAAAACGTTGCGATACAGTTGTCTACGATGCGCAATTTCAACCGCTGATGATTGTCGAATATAAAGCGCCGACTGTCGAAATAACCCAAAAAACTTTCGATCAAATAGCGGTTTACAACTTGCGGTTGCAGGTTCCGTATCTTTTGGTCAGCAATGGGTTGAAGCATATTTTCTGTCAGGTCGATTGGGTGAATAAACGTTATGTGTTTCAGCCCGAAATTCCCGATTATACGCTGTTACTTCGCTGATTTTTTCCCGTTTTTTCCGTTGTTTTTGTTGTTTTTATAGGCATTGTTGCCGTTGCGCATGCAAGTCAGAGTCATGCTGTTGCTTTTGATGTCGATGGCGCCGTGCGATAATTCACGCAAATCGTCGAAAATTTTATTGTCATCGGCCAAATCTTTGTTCCATGTTACATAGTCCTTTTTCATGTTGTTGGCAATGAGCCGAATCAAGGCTGTGCGTTGTTCGCCTTCTTCGTATTCCGACGCTTTTTTTATCAGCGTTTGCAACCAACGTCCGTAGTGTCGGTATTTGATGTTTTGCGTGTTGTACGGAATAGGCTCCGGATGTGGCATGTCCTGCGGTTTTTTCACGTCGAACGGGTAATCGATGTCGAGTTTGAACCCCGACATGATGTACAGATGATCCCACAACTTGTGCTTAAACCCTTCGACATCACGCAAATAAGGGAACATATTGCCCATCACGTCGATAATGGTACGTGCGCAACGAGTACGTTCGGCACGGTCGTCGATGGACATGGCGTATTGAATCATTTGTTGTATGTTGCGTCCGTATTCGGGCATTATCAGTTCCGATTTCGGAGCATAATGTATGGTATTGCTCATGGTTAAAGTGTAACTTTTGATATTTCTTATAACTAACTGTTTACAAATTCATTGTCTTTGGTTTTGTTGTTTGAAACTCTTTTAAGTACAAGGGTTCGAAATAGGCTACGTCTTCGAATGCGCATGCTGCATATTGTGCTTCGGCCGGCAACAACATATTATCGGCTAACGGCACTATTCCGTCGAGAAAAACGGCATTGGCGTGCGTAATGACCGCTTGGCATTTGGCGGCACCGTCGCCACAGAAATAGATTTTGCGCGTTGACAAAATGTCCGAAAACGCGTCAGCATCAATAATTTTGGCGGTACAATCGAGTATTTTTTGTAATTTCGTGTCGTATAGGGCGGTATAAACTTCCATGCGACGTGCATCTATCATCGGACAAATCAACGCGTTTTCATCGGCAATTTTTGGCAGTGCTGCGCGTGCTATCAGTTGCAGTGTGTCGATAGCCAACAATTTGGCATTCAGACCGTAACAGATACCTTTGGCAGTGGACACGCCTATGCGCAAACCTGTATAAGAACCGGGACCGGCGCTGACGGCGACTGCATCGCATTGCAGGTTGCGGCGACGACATTCTTGTAAAATTTCGTCGATGAAAACAGGCAATTTCGAGGCGTGCGACATGCCTGTAGCGCATACACGCGACATACCCAATCGGCCATCGTATGAGAGTGCTGCCGAGCATACCGTGGTCGAAGTTTCGATGTGTAAAATGGTTGCCATAATTTTGATGCTCATTTCTGCCACTGCAAAAGTACAAAAAAAATGGTATGCAGCAAACAAAAGTCGCCTCTTTTGTGCTTGTTGATAACTCGTACGGTCGAAAGTTTGGAATAACATGGCTTTTTTTGTATTTTTGTATGATTTTACGCAACGGTTTATGTTTGAGAATATCAAAATTTACAAAGCCTCGGCCGGATCGGGAAAAACCTATCGTTTGGCCTATGAATATGTGTTGTTGCTGTTTCGCAACCGTGCGTGTGTGCATCCGCACCGTAGTACGTTGGCTGCAACGTTTACCAACAAAGCCACCGACGAAATGAAACGGCGTATCATACGCGAATTGTTTGCTTTGACGTACGATACTCATGCACCTTTTTTGGCGGAATTGACACAAGATTTGGCTCCCGACAACTTGTCGCTAAACGATATTCAGCAGTTGGCACAACGCTTTTTGAGCGACATTTTGCACGATTATAGCGCATTCAATGTTTCTACGATTGATCGGTTTTTTCAGCAAATTGTACGAGCTTTTACGCGCGAAATCGGGTTACAGGGCGATTTTGGCGTCGAACTCGATCACAAAAACGTATTGAAAATGGCGATCGATAATATGTTGTTCGAACTCGACAAATCCGCAAATCAACAACTTTTGGAATGGTTGAAACAATATATTAGCGAGAATCTGACACCACAAGCCGATTCGAAGAAACCGGTGGCATCGTGGACGCGCTTTCGGACCAATATCGAAACGCTTGGCGGAGAAATTTTCAAAGAATCGTACTTGCAATTTGCCACAATATTAGACAAAAAATTGGCCGATAAAACATTTTTTGCCAACTATCAAAAACAACTGCAACAGGCCAAACAACAATTTGAACTCAAGGCAAAAAAGATTTGCGACACCGCCTGCTACATACGGCAAAAACATAATTTGGAATGGAATGACTTTAGCGGCAAAGATCGTAGTTTCACAACCTATTTTGATTTTGCAAAACTCAAATCGAAGAATTTTATACTCACTGCCACGTTTTTGAAAGCCATCGATAATATCGACAAATGGACTACTGCTACATCGCCACGCAAGGCTTGCATAGAAGCAGCTTTCCGTGACGGATTGAACGACTGTGCAAAACAACTTACAGAACTGAATGTGGAAGAATATTTGTCGGTGTGCGCCATGTATGAACAAATTTACATACTCGGCATTTTGAACGATGTGCGCCGGCAAATCTCCGACTATTGCAACGACAAAAATGTCATGCTGATTGGTAGCACGACCGATTTCCTGAATCAAATCATTCAGGGATGCGACACACCATTCGTGTACGAAAAAACCGGTACTTATCTGCATCATTTTATGTTGGACGAATTTCAGGATACATCGCAGTTGCAATGGCACAATTTCAAACCTTTGTTGCGCAACAGCGTGAGCGAAAACAATCGGAATCTGATAGTCGGCGACGTGAAACAAAGCATCTATCGCTGGCGAAGTTCCGATTGGCGACTATTGCAGTCGGGTATACAAACCGAATTTGGCGATTATGTCGGCGAACAAGTGTTAAATACAAATTGGCGCAGTGCCAAAAATATTGTAGCATTCAACAACGCGTTTTTCTCGCAGATTTCGGCTTGTGTGCAAACTATGGTATCGGAGAAATACGCCTCGTTGGTGCACGATATATACGACGAGGTAGCACAGCTACCGCATCGTACGACAGCCGGTCGTGTCAGCGTGGAGTTGCTGGCCAACGACGACACCGCGACATGGAAACAACGTGTTCTGCAACGCTTGCCTTCTATTGTCGATGAATTGCTTCAACATAAATATACGCTTAGTCAAATAACCGTATTAGTGCGCCAAAACAACGAGGCAGTACAAGTGGCTGACGCTCTGCTGGCTGCCGGCTACAAGGTGGTGTCGAGCGAGGCTTTGCAGGTGGCTAATGCGACCTGCATACGTTTGCTGGTGGCGGTAATGCGCTTTTTTGTGGCTCCCGACAACACCTTGAATCGCAAACTGATAGAAACGCTTCTGCAGACGCAAACGACATCAGGCACGACGGTCTGCCAACCCCGTAACGAAACAGCAGAAATCTGGATGCAGCGTGTATTTCCCAACAACCATGACGAAATAGCGCTATTGCGCAATCAACCGCTTTTTCAATTGGTCGAAGGCTTGATTTTAGCGTTGAATTTACACGGTTTGGCGACAAATGATGTCTTTTTGCAGGCGTTTCAGGATATCGTTTTCAATTACACGGCACGTTTCACCAACGACTTGAACGGATTTCTCGAATATTGGGACGAAAAAGGTACCGAATGTTTTTTGCCCGCTTCCGATACGCAGGAAGCCATTCGTATAATGACTATACATAAGTCGAAAGGACTTGAATTTAAGGCCGTTATCATTCCGTTTTGCCAATGGGATTGTAAAGTCCAAAGCATTATCTGGTGCAAAACACCGTCTGACCATCAACTGCTCGGACAACTGCCGATTGTACCATTGAAAGCCAAAACGCTACTGACAAATACTTATTTCAAAAACGCATACGAAACCGAACGCCTTTACACGTTGGTCGATACCATTAACGTGGCGTATGTCGCATTCACACGCGCCGAAAACGATTTGTATATACTCGGTCCGAAAGCCAAAAACACCCAAAACGCCTCCGCGTCGCTTAATATCGTCAATCTGTTGGAACAATATCTGCGATCGTGTAACGACATACAGACTTTGAATGAGGACGATACGCATTTTTTTGCGCAGATGGGCAATTTGCAATCGATCGACACGCACGACGACGCACAAACTCACGCATCGCTCACACTTACATACAATTCGGTATCGGCCGTAAAACGGCTCAAATTGCGTTATATGCCCGACGACACCGGTTGCGAACGCCGTTACGGATTGTTGATGCACGACATCTTGAGCCAGTTGCACACCGCCGACGAACTCCCGAAAATATTACAATACCAATTATTGCACGGTCATTTGACAGCCGACCGGCAGCCACAGATACAACGCACTATCGAACAACTGCTCGCCAACGACCATGCACGGCAATGGTTCTCGGGAAAATATCGTGTGCTGAACGAAACGGAAATCATCAGCCCGCAGGGACAGCTGTATCGGCCGGACAGAGTAATGATGAACGGAAAAGAAGTGATTGTGGTCGATTATAAATTCGGCGCGCAACACGAGTCGCGGTACCATCGGCAAGTGCAATGTTATGCCGACCTTATAACAAGCATGGGATACAACGTAACCGGATTCATTTGGTATGCACAAACGAACGAAATAGAACAAGTTTGTTGATAAAAAAATATGCCGTGTATTTAATTGTGTTAAAAAACAACTTGATATGACAATAAATAGTTATCTTTGCAAGATATAATAACGAGGCCTAACCGCTAAAATAAAATCAAAACATCATGTTACACTCGATGACGGGCTACGGAAAAGCCACCAACGAATACAATAACAAAAAAATTACGGTTGAAATAAAATCGTTAAATTCCAAACAAGTTGACCTATCGGCACGCATCGCCAATGCCTATCGCGACAAAGAAATTGACTTGCGTACAATGGTGGCACAACGTCTGGAACGCGGCAAAATAGACTTTACGCTGACCGTAGAAGATACTTGTGGAACTGCTGCCGCCAGCATTAACCAGAACGTGGTGGGCAACTACTACAAACAATTGCTCGACATGGCGGAACGACTGCAAATACCATTGCCGGCCGAAGCCAACCTGTTCGATACACTTTTGCGTCTGCCCGATGCGCTGAAAACCGATACTCCGATAGTCGATGCTGACGAATACAAAGTCGTGTTCGATACGGTTTCATGTGCTATAGAACAATTAGTGGCTTTTCGCCAACAAGAAGGAGCGGCTTTGCAACGGATGTTCGCCGAAAAACTCGAGCGTATCGGCGCATTGTTGATCGAAGTTGACCAATACGAGTCTGAACGCATCACAAAAATACGCACACATCTGCTCGACAATCTGAAAGAAATTGAGGCCAAAGTAGCCGTCGATCGTAACCGTTTCGAACAAGAGTTGATTTACTATATCGAAAAACTTGATGTGAACGAAGAGAAAGTGCGCCTGCGCAACCATCTCAAATATTTTGCCGAAACAATGGAACACGAACATGCCGCCGGCAAAAAACTCGGATTCATCGCCCAAGAAATGGGGCGCGAAATCAATACGCTAGGCTCCAAATCGAACCACAGCGAAATGCAAATCATTGTCGTCAAAATGAAAGACGAGTTGGAACAAATTAAAGAACAAGTATTGAACGTATTGTAAACATCACCACTTCCTGTCATGGCAAACAAGCAAGGCAAAATCATTATCGTGTGCGCACCATCGGGTAGCGGAAAAAGCACACTCGAACAATATCTGATGGCACAAAGTGACCAAAAAATCGAATTTTCGGTATCGGCTACCAGTCGGCCGCCTCGCGGTAGTGAGCGCAACGGCGTGGAATATTTTTTTCTGTCGCCGGACGAATTTCATCAAAAAATCGCCGAAAATGCGTTCGTCGAATACGAAGAAGTGTACGAAAACTGCTTCTATGGCACACTGAAATCTGAAGTGGATAACAAACTTTCCAAAGGTGCCAACTTGTTATTCGACGTCGATGTGAAAGGTGGACTCAACATCAAACGCATGTATGGCGATAGGGCATTGGCACTATTTGTGCAACCGCCATCAACAGACGAATTGCGTCGTCGTTTGGTCGGCCGCGCTACCGATTCGCCCGAAATGATAGAAAAACGTTTGACAAAAGCCACATGGGAAATGCAGTTTGCACCGCAATTCGATGCCGTTATCGTCAACGATGATTTGGCAACAGCACAAACAGAAATACTAAATATTGTTACAAATTTTTTAAATAAATAAAATAACAAAAAACTTATATCATTATGAAAGCGTATGTATTCCCCGGACAGGGGGCTCAATTTGTAGGCATGGGCAAAGATTTGTACGAATCGTCGTCCCTTGCTAAAAACTTATTCGAACAAGCCAACGAGATTCTTGGTTTCCGCATCACCGATGTAATGTTTGCCGGCGACGACGACGATTTGCGTCAAACCAAAGTGACGCAACCGGCCGTTTTCCTCCATTCTGTCATATCGGCATTGGTGTTGGGCAACGATTTTTGTCCTGATATGGTGGCCGGTCATTCGTTGGGCGAATATTCTGCATTGGTGGCTGCCGGTGCTTTGTCGTTCGATGATGGATTGAAACTTGTGGCCGCACGGGCGCGTGCCATGCAAAAAGCGTGCGAAATGCAACCCGGCACCATGGCTGCCGTCATTGCCTTGCCCGATGCACAAATCGAAGACATTCTGAAAACAATTGATGGCGTGGTAGTGCCGGCTAATTACAATTGTCCGGGTCAGTTGGTTATTTCCGGTGCGGTTGAAGCCATCGATGCGGCTTGTGTCAAACTGAAAGAAGCCGGAGCCAAACGCGCACTCAAACTTGCCGTAGGCGGTGCTTTTCACTCGCCACTGATGGAACCGGCACGTGCCGAACTCGAAACGGCTATTCGTGCAACCGAGTTCCGTCAACCGATATGCCCGGTCTATCAAAACGTCGATGCCATGCCACATACCGCTCCCGACGAATTGAAAGCCAACTGTATTGCACAACTCACAGGCGCTGTGCGTTGGTCGTACAGCGTGCAAAATATGATTGCCGATGGCGCCGATTATTTCAAAGAATTGGGCCCCGGTACTGTATTGCAAGGCTTGATTCACAAGATTGATCCTAACGTTACGGCCGAATAGCAGCGATACAAACCGTTAATAAACATACTGTTATGAGAGTTATCATCGAACCGGATTACGCTGAAGTATCGCGCTGGGCTGCGCGTTATGTCGCTCAACGCATCTTGGCCGCATCGCCTACAGCCGACAAACCATTTGTGCTTGGATTGCCTACCGGCTCTTCGCCATTGGGGATGTATCGCGAACTCATCAGCCTGAACCGCCAAGGCATTGTTTCGTTCCGAAATGTCATTACATTCAATATGGACGAGTACATCGGCTTGCCCGAAGAACATCCCGAAAGTTATCATTCGTTCATGTGGAACAACTTTTTCAAACACATCGACATTAAACACGAAAATGTCAATATCCTGAATGGCAATGCTGACGATTTGGAGGCCGAATGCGAACGCTACGAAGCCAAAATCAAAGCGGTTGGCGGTATCGATTTGTTTCTTGGCGGCATCGGCCCTGATGGGCATATCGCTTTCAACGAACCGGGATCGTCGTTGTCCTCGCGCACGCGCCAAAAATCGTTGACAACCGATACCATTATTGCCAATTCGCGTTTCTTCGATAACGATGTAAACAAAGTACCGAAAACGGCATTGACTGTCGGTGTCGGTACGGTACTCGATGCAAAAGAGGTGCTCATCATCGTCAACGGACACAATAAAGCCCGCGCTTTGCAACACGCTGTCGAAGAGGGCGTTTCGCACATGTGGACCGTGAGTGCACTGCAGATGCATCCAAAAGGTATCATCGTGTGCGACTACGAAGCGTGCTACGAACTGAAAGTCGGAACGTATCGCTATTTCCTAGACATTGAGAAAAATAACCTGAATGCCGATAATCTGCTTTAGTTAATCGACAACGTATGAATGTAACGCAAAAAACGCCACGTTTTGAAGTCGAAGCCGGCATCAACGGTTGTTTGCTGGTACGCGATACGCACGACTCCGATTTGACATCGCTTACCAAGCACGCACTCGGATTTCTGGAACAACAGTCGGCCAACCAAAACTTACGCCGCACTCTCATCGTATCCGATATAAATGGCGACGAGGTCGTGTGCGAAATGTTTTATGCCAACATTAGGCAAGTGATAGAATCGCATACTGTGAATAGGATTATTTTTGTTGGTAACGACCTGTATTCGCACTCGAAACTATTTGATATTCAGAACAAAGCGTTTTTTGGCACGACAGCTGACTTTTTAGGGTCGGATATTGTTTCAACATTCAAAGACGAAGCCATTTTGCTGAAAATAGCGCCGGAATTTGATCCTGAACGCATCTTGGCGCATTTGCGTTTGCTGGCGCACGATACTGTCATGGAAATCAATTTCGATGCCATGTTTCACAATATCGACTACTTCCGCTCGAAACTGAAAGCGACCACCAAATTGATGTGTATGGTGAAAGCATCGGCCTATGGCAGTGGCTCTATTGAAGTAGCGCAAGCGATGCAGCATCATGGTGTCGATTATCTCGGTGTGGCATTTGTCAACGAAGGTGTCGAACTGCGACAAGCCGGCATCAATCTGCCTATCATTGTGCTTGACCCGATGGAAACGGCATTGCATCATCTGTTCAAATACCAACTTGAACCCGAAATCTGCTCGTTCCATTTTTTGAAACTTGTTATTGCCGAAGCACAACGACACGGACTTTCCGATTATCCCATTCACATTAAACTCGACACAGGTATGCATCGCGCCGGTTTTGAAACCGACGACATAGCACAAGTATGCGCCATTCTTCAAGGACAAACGGCAGTACGCGTCGCATCGACTTTTTCGCATCTGGCTGCCGCCGATGAGCCTACACCGGAAATGGATGCGTTCACGTTACGGCAAATTGCGCTTTTTCGCCAAAATGCCGAAATGTTAGAACACGGACTCGGTTACACCGTTATCAAACATACGCTGAACACCGCCGGTATCGAACGTTTCCCCGACTATCAATTTGATATGGTACGATTGGGCATCGGATTGTGGGGTATGAACTGCGTAAACGAACAGAAACTGCGTAACGTCTGTTCGCTGAGTACACATATCATGCAACTGAAAACAGTCAAAGCCGGCGATACGGTAGGGTACAATCGACGCGGGAAAATCGAACACGATACCGAAATCGCTCTGTTGCCGATAGGCTATGCCGATGGCATGGATCGCCGACTAGGCAACGGCGTTGGAGTCGTATTCTACCATGGACAGCGAGCACCGATAGTAGGCAATATCTGCATGGATTTGATGATGGTAGATGTTACAGGACTAAATGCCGAAGTGGGCGACGAAGTAGTCGTGTTTGGCGACAACCACCGTATATCCGATATTGCCACCCTGTTAGGTACCATTCCGTACGAAGTCCTTACGTCTATCGCTTCGCGCGTGCGACGCGTTTATTTCAGGGAATAAGCACAACACCACAGACACACATGGCCGATACCTATTTGACCATAGCGCATACATCCGAAGGATATTACAAAGAAAAAGGCAGCCGCTTTTTAGCTTTTGCACATCCGGTGCGCACCGTGCAAGAGGTAAAAACATTGGTCGAGTCGGCACGCAAAACCTATCACGATGCACGGCATGTATGTTATGCCTATATGTTGGGTGGCGAACGCACCGAGTTTCGCGCTAACGACGATGGTGAACCGACAGGCACGGCCGGAAAACCAATTCTCGGGCAAATCAATGCACACCAATTATCCGACGTGCTGATTATTGTCGTACGCTATTTCGGAGGCATATTGTTAGGTACCGGCGGACTTGTTCAAGCTTACAAAACAGCTGCCGCCGACGCATTAAATAACAATACGATTGTAGAACGCACCGTAGAAGTGTTACATACCATACGCTACGATTACGCACAACTGAATGTGGTGATGCGGATAGTCAAAGAATATGGACTGACCATCGTCGAACAACAGCAAGGTTTGGAGTGTACATTGCGATTTTCCGTGCGCCAATCGTTCGCCCCAATGGTCATCAATCTGTTGACACAAAATATGAACATTAAACTAATAGACAACGTATGAAAAACCAACATCTCGTAACAAGCCTCGCAGCCGTAGCCGTTTTGTTGTGCGGTTGCGTATCCGAAATGGAAATTTCGATAGAACAAGTGTACAGCGTCGGTGTTTTTGAATCGGAGTTTACATCCAACGATTCGGTGCTGGTGTTGAAGTATCTGCAAGATAAAGGATGCCCGCTTGGCGGTGTCACTATGCGGTTCAAAAGCGATAGTATGTATGGGTGCGACAGCGCTTGTAACAAGGCCATGACCGACATCACACAGCGATTGTCGATAGCGGAATTGGACTCGTTGGCGCTCAGCGACCAATGCCGTTTCAAATATGCCGCTGCACGCTACGGCCAAACATATACACCGCCATACGAAACAATAGTTGTTTATGTCGGCGCGTTTGATTATCAACGACAAAATAAAGAATAGTTCAAAAAGTATTGCAAATATCATTTTTTTTATCTAATTTTGTCATAAAAATTGGGCATCCAATACAAAATGTTGTAAATTTTATATAAATAAATTTAATCATATCTGTTTTGCACAATATTTGCGCATCTTATAAAAAGTTTAATGTGGAATTTCTTTAAAAAAGGAGGTTATTATGAAACGCTTTAGTCTATTTTTTGCAGTAAGTTTGCTCGCGTCAGTAACCGTTTTTGCTCAGTACGACGATATTTATTTCAATCCCAAGACTGATATCAAAACCGTGAAGGTAACGGTTAGTACCACTTCGTCGGCTGCGGCTAAAACCACTGTTTCGGTTACGACAACCGCCGATCCCGACATCAGTCTGACCGAAGAAGATTACACCTATACTAATAGGTTGAATAAATTTCACAGCCAAAACTTGTTGGTACATATCGATGGCAACGACACCACGATTTACGACATCGAAAACGGGCGTTACATTGTATCGCTTGGCAATGATGTTGAGATAGAACCGTACAACGCGTCCGACAATAGTTCGGTAACCAATGTGTATGTCAACAACTTCGATTACGGTTTGGATTACTACGGCTGGAATTATTGGTATCGTCCGTATCGTTATTATTATTATGGTTATGCCTACAATCCGTGGTATTGGAGTTATTACGATGCTTGGTATCGTCCGTGGTATTATTATCATCCGTATGCGTATCATCATCACTATCACCACCATCATCATCCGGTATATCACAAACCGCACTATGGCGGTGGGTCGCACAGCAATGTTGGCAACAACTATGCTTCCGCATCGAACGAAACCTATCGTTTGCAGCACAATAGTGCAGGTCGTTATGGCGGCACACGTACGGCGGTAAGCAGCAGCGCTTCGACTAGTTCGCGTGGCACCACGATACAAAACTCATCGTCATCGACGACACGTACGCAGACTACGCGTTCTGAAGTGGTGCGCGATGGTAATGGCAGACCGGCAGCAACTTCGGTTCAAAACAGTGGTTCGCGTCAAACGGTACGCGTGTCGTCCGATACGGGCACACGCAGCAGCGGCACTGTAAACAACAGCACACAAACGAGTGGAGCAGTGCGTCAAAGCAGCAGTTCGTCATCGTCGGGCACACGCAGTAGTGCTACATCGACATCGCAACGCACTTCGTCGTCGTCATCGTCGAGCACCACGCGTACTAATGCGCAATCGACTTCGCGTCAAACACAATCGTCGGCTTCGCAACGCAGTTCGAGCAGCACTCGTTCGTCGAGTTCGAGCAGCGTGTCGTCGGGACGCAGCAGCAGTTCGTCATCGTCAAGTACACGCTCGTCGGGTACGCGTTCGTCGTCGGGTAGTCATGGAGGAAGCAGCAGCAACACGCGTCGATAAATACAATTTTATGGTATATTACAAAAACATGCAATAGTATGAAACGTTATAGTCTATTTTTGGCAACTTTCATCGTGGCATTGTCGCTTCAGGCGCAAGGGGTATTCGATGTGATGCGTTATACCGGCACCGATATTACCGGTACGGCGCGTTACATGAGTATGGCCGGTGCGTTCGGCGCGTTAGGTGGCGATGCGTCGGCCATCATCGACAATCCGGCCGGATTGGGCATTTATCGGATGGCCGAAGCCACGCTGACAGCAGATGTTACGGCTACCAAAACACAGTCGTTGTGGGGTACCGATGCGTCGGCGACGTTGGCTAATTTCGCTATCAATAATGCCGCATTTGTGTGGTCGTTTATCGACCGTGAACAAACAAAAGGTTGGGTGGCCAATAATATCGGTTTTACATACAACCGTTTGAAAAATTTTAACCGCACCACTTTGGCTGTCGATGCGATGGCGCAGAGGTCGATGACCGATTTTATGGCCAATTTCACTGCCGGTATCGAAGAAAGTGCGTTGTTGACTGAAAATAACCCTTATGATAATGTGAATATTCCCTATTTGTCGGAGTTGGCTTATCAGGGTTATCTGATTAATCCCGATACAGTCAATGCCGGACAATGGTATTCGTTGTTGGAAAAAGACGAGAAGGCGCAGGCAAATTATAAAGCCGTGGAAACAGGTTATGTCGATGAGTTTTCGTTTGCATACGGAGCCAACATCAGTAATGTGTTTTATTGGGGCGTAAGTTTCAATTTGCAGACTATCAGTTATTCGTTGCAGTCGTTGTACAACGAGAATTTTGAAAAGGATGGCGAATTTACGCTTAAAAATACGCTGAAGACCTCCGGTGCCGGTTATAATTTCAAGTTTGGTTTCATTGCGCGTCCTGTTTCGTGGTTGCGTTTAGGTTTTTCGGTGCATACGCCTACTTATTATACGTTGTCGGACTACCATTACGCGACGATGGATTATACCATCACTGCGGATACGAAAGGCAATCTTGAAACGCCGGTTGCCAAGGCCTATTACAAAATGCAGTCACCGCTGCGTTTACAGGCGAGTGCGGCGTTTGTCATCGGTAAATCGGCATTGGTAAGTTTCGATTATCAATTTACCAATTACAAGCAAACGAAGATTTCGCAAGACCAAGCGCAGTTGAGTGTGAATGATGCCTATGCCGATGTGATGAGCGATATTGAGGAGTTTGTGTCGAACGGACATTTGTTTAAACTTGGTGCAGAATACCGCATTACCGACGGTTTTGCCGTGCGTGCCGGAGCGGCTTATCGTATGCCTTGCGTGAGTGATGATGCAGTGAAAAATGTGCCACTGAATACGACGCGTACGGATATGGAGTATTTTGCGGATAAGGGTATGTGCTATGGCTCGTTAGGGTTAGGTTATCGCGGCCGTAAAGGCTTTGGATTCGACCTTGCTTATGCCTATCGTTTGCAACGCGAAAGTTTCCGCCCATTCCCCGACAGCGCTACCGAAGCCACTATCAAATCGCATGCGCACAATGCCGTATTGACCTTGTCGTACAAGTTTTAAAATATTTGTGTATAGTTTTTAGAAGAATCCTGCGGTTGTTTTTCCCGTAGGATTTTTTTATTCGAAATATTCGAAAGCATCGATGATGTCAAGATAGACACCGTCGAAATCGGCGGCTAAGATGCGATTTAGGTACGAATCGGTTGCGCCGTAGATGATGTTTTGCCACGTTTGGTCCCAATAGCATACTTTGTAGTTGCCCTCCCAATCGGGATTTGCGGCGGCAATCCATGTTGGTTTGTGTGTACGCCATGTGGCTTGCCAATAGTAACGGTAGTCTTCGGCTTCGCCTATCGACATATAGGCTATGACTAACCTGTTGCCGCCGTTGGCTTTGGAACGCAGTTGGGTTATTTCTGATGCAGTGAATGCAGTGCCGTCTTGAAAAAATAAATCCATAATGACGAGGTCGTAGTTGGTGGCGCATACGGCTTCGATGAAAGTTTGTTTGGTGGCAAATTGTTCAGGATTGATGAGGTACAGAAAATTTTTGGCTTCCGATAGTTTGGTAATTTTATCGTTATTTTCGTTATATACGGGTGTCGTCGGAATTTGGTCAAGCGTACGTCGGTGTGCGGCGAATGAGAGGAAACCTTCGGCGTGGTTCTGGGCGTATGAGTCGTTTATTTTGGCGGGTGTAGAGCAGTAGTCGGTTATCAGAACTGTTTTGCCTAATGTTTGCGTACGTTTCAGAAATGCTTTTAGGTAATTGGTATTTTCGGTGGTAGTGGCGCGGTCGTCGCCGTCGTATCCATAAAAGAGGTCTTCCTGCCCATATCCATCGATGGCGGCCAAGTAGCCTGTGGCCGGTGTACCGTCGCTGTCGCCGTTCAGCGTTACGAGTTCGATGCCGTTTTGCGGGATGACAATAAACGTGCTTTTTTGTTGTTTGGCGGTGTGGCTGATGGCGATGACAAAATCGCGCATCTCTTGTCTGAAATCAATATCAGTCGGGTGTTCGCATGCTGTTAATGTACATGCGGCGAGGATAATGGCATACGTTTTTTTCATGGCGTAAAGTTACTGCTTTTTACAGAAAAACGTATGATAATCTTGCATATTGCCGAAAAAGATGTATCTTTGCTTGATTTTTACACTTTGTCTATGAAACGTTTCGGTTTATGTGTTGCTTTTGTGCTGTTTACTGCAGCCGCATTGAATGCGCAACTTCTGTGGGAAATTTCGGGTAACGGTTTGTCGAAAAAATCGTATTTGTTTGGTACGCATCATTTAGTGTCGGTCGATTTTTTGGATTCGATACCCGGCGTTTTCAAAGCGTTTGATGCTTGTCGTATGGTGGTTGGCGAGGTTGTAGTGAACGACCCGACCATGTTGAAACGTATAACGGACGGTGCGCGTATGCCGACGCATACACAAATGCGCAGTTTGTTTTCGGAAACGGATTATGCCAAGGTTGATTCGGCGTTGAGGGTGGTGCTGAATATGGGTTTATCCGATTTGGCGTTGTTAAAACCCGCTATGATTTCCAATTTGTATATGTTGGCCTATTATCAGCAGTTGTTTCCGCGCGAAAGCAATGAATGGCAGTTGGATTCGTTTTTTCAGCAAATAGCCGAACAAAACAATATCCCGGTGATGGGCTTAGAAACTGTTGATGACCAAATAGCATTGCTCTATAATTCGCAAACGCTTGAACGACAGGCATTTTTGTTGGTCGGTATGGTCGAGCAGTCCGACCGTGCCGCGGACGAAATAGTAGCACTCAACCGGCTATACAGAAAAGGAGATTTGGACGGTCTGTTGTCGCTCTACGAAAACGACACGACCAAATATGCTCCCACGCAACAAGAAATGTTCGGTATGTTGGGCGACCGTAATGATACATGGGCACGCACATTGCCTAAACTCATGAACGATCAACCTTGTTTTATAGTTGTAGGAGCGTTGCATTTGCCCGGCGAAAACGGACTTATTGCCTTGTTGCGCAAGGCCGGCTACAAAGTGAAACCTGTGAAAAAATAGCACCGCTGATAATTTGCTACAAAAACCTACGGGCGATATGGTACCATATCGCCCGTACTAATTTGTTAGTTGTAAGGGTTATTCTATAATTTTCGCATCTTCGATGCCATACTCTTTGAAACGTTCGTTGATGTATTTGTGTATGTTTTTCAGACGGAAGGCAATGTAACACATATCGCCGCCGGCCACCAAAAAGGCGCACCCTGTCAGGATTACCACCGCCGATGTGCCAATGGCAAAAGGTTTAACCAAAATCAGAATCGACAATAGAAGCAGCAAAATGCCGCCGCAAATAGTCCAACCACTGCCACGTACGCCAAACGTGCTTAAATCGTCGGCAAAACTAATGATCATAAAACTGTGGTACAACATCCAAAAGCCAAGTATAAACGGCAAAATCATCAGTGTGAGGTCGGGTTTACAGCACAGAAAAATGCCCAATAGCAAATCGACAATACCGCCTGCTACGACATAACCGCGTGTCATGAAATAGTTGCGGCTGTCTAAGGCAAGTACCAATTGTACAATGCCCGATACTAACATAGCAATGCCGAAAAACAGACTCAAAGCTACATAACTTTCCACAGGGAAACAAAATACTACAATGCCGGCTGCTATACACAATAATCCTGCCAGCAGCATCAGCCACCAATTTCTTACTACACGGCGCGCTTTGTCGGCCGCATGCATCAAAATGTTTTGCATAATTATTAGTTTTTTGGGTTAATAAAGATGATTTCCATATAACAAAATGCGTGCCAAAGGTTGCGATTACGGTTCTAAATCGGTCATTATCAGATTGATGATAACGTTTTTTCGATGTTCGATAAATGCGGTTTGTTCTTCTTCGTTTTTTTGCAGCCAATCGGCGTATATTGGCAAGAATATGAAAGTAGAGATGGTTAAGGCTACGATATTCAGCAGTAAATCGAGTGTTTCGATAGGGCGGATGTGGCCACAACGACTTTCGTTTTGTACGATTTGATCGAGCGCATAGTAGATTTTTTGTCTGTGTCGGTTTTCGATGATGTGTTTTTTGATGAGTTCACGTCGTTTGTCATTGATAATCAATTCGTTCAGTACAAAAAACGGTAGTTTCCGATTTTCGTCCAACAACTTGAAATAGTTTGTAATCATCGTGGTGATGAGTTCTTTGAAGTTGCCGTTGAACCGATATGAATCGGCACAAGATAAGGCAAATTCGACTTTTTGTAAAAAAATCTGTTCGAACAAATTGTCTTTAGTGCGAAAATAGTAATGCACTAATGCTTGGTTGCAGCCCACTTTTTTGGCAATGTCGGTTGTGGAGGTTTCGGTGAAGCCTTTTTGTATGAACAATTCTTCGGCGGCAGCCAAAATTTGTTCTTCGAGGGAGGTGTTGTTTTTCATACGCAAATAGTTCGTAGGGAAATTAGTCGTTTTTTAATTGGTTTTTGCAGTTTTCGACCATAAAATGCAGACGATTGAACACATTGGCTTCGGATGTACTGCTGTCGAAGTCGAGGAACAGCAGGCTTAACTGCGGATAAACTTGTTTGATTTTTTTCTCAATGCCTTTGGAAATGATGTGGTTGGCGATGCAGCCGAACGGTTGCAGGCTGACTACGTTTTGTATGCCGCTTTCGGCTAAATGACAAATCTCGCCGGGCAGAAACCAACCTTCGCCAAAATCGGCAGCGGTGTTGATGACTTGCTCGGAGAGCCGGGCATAGTCGAAAATGCTTACGAATTTGCGGTAAAATGGGAATGGTTGGCATAGGTCGTCGAATTGTCGCGAACGGTGCAAAATGTATTTGTAGAGCGTGTCGGTGAGCCACAACGGGCGTTTCTCGGCTTTGATGTTTAGTCGGCGGTTGGCGTGGTTGTTGACGAACGAGGTCGAGAAAAAACTTGTCAATGCAGGCGGCACCACTTCCACACCTTGTTCGACCAACCAATCGACCACAAATTTGTGGCTGAAACCGTTGTATTTCACATATATTTCGCCGACAAGTCCGATAACCGGTACACGCCGCGAGGTATCTGTAATTTTGGCGAAAGCGCAAGCCGCTTCTTTCAAAAGCCGTTTCATCGATTTGCTATCGTTTGCCTCGATGCACGGGAATGCGGCTTCGATATAGTGTTGGCGCAAGCGTTTGGCATCGCCTTTGACGATTTCGCGCACGGCACTTGCATAGTACATTTTGGCGATGCAGTCGGCATATAACATCAAGTCTATCACAATAGCAGCCAATTTACGCCAAGCGAGTGCGAATCCTGGTTGGTTGTTGTTGATGCCAAGACCGGTTGCCATCGACACGACGGGAATATCCTGAAATCCGGCCGATACCATGGCGTTTTTGATGAGTGCGTAATAGTTGCTGGCGCGGCATTGTCCGCCTGTTTGCGTGATGATGACAGCCACTTCGTCGCGGTTGTATTGTCCGCTTTCGAGCGCATTCATGATGCTGCCGACGACAATGGTTGCCGGATAACAGATGTCGTTATTGGCAAAGCGCAGGCCTGTTTCGGCGGCTTCTTGGTTGCCGGTCGGCAGATTGACAAGTTTGTAGCCTGCCAATTTGAGTATCGATGGCAAAAATTCGGAATAGCCTTCGGCAAAGTAGGGAGCGAGCAGTGTGCGACGTTTGTCGTCGATATCGAAAATTTTGGTCGTGATATAAGGTTTCGGGGTTGTCGGTATTGGTTGTATATTTGTTTTTGTCGATTCGACCAGCGAGCGTATGCGCAAGCGCAGCGACCCGATGTTGTTCACGTCGTCTATTTTCAAAATAGTCAGGTTTTTGTTGTATCGTCGCAGTACGGCATTTACTTCGTCGAGAATAAAGGCGTCGGGACCGCAACCGAAACTTGTTAGTTCGACGAATTGCAGATTGGCGTGCGGATATTTGGCGGCAAAATATGCTGCTTTGAAAATGCGGTTCGGATACGCCCATTGGCTCAAAGCATTTAGTTCGTTGTACACGTCGGATCCGCTGTGGGTTGCCACGTGTTCGGTAATCACGTCGATGCCCATGTCGGCGATGGCTTGCGCTATTTTGTGTTCGATGAGTGGGTCGGTATGGTACGGTCTGCCAGCCAGCAAAATGACCATACGGTGTTCTGCCGTGGCACGTTCCAAAATGGCGTTGGCGCGGTCGGTCAACTGCGCGATGTACGCTTGCTGGGCGGCTTTGGCTACCGCAACGGCTTGTTTGGCTTCTGTTTTGGTTACGCCAAGCGTGTGTAGGTAGTCAACGCACGATTTTTCGAGTAGTTTGTCGTTGTTGAACGATACGACCGGAGCATCGAACGGAATGCCGTAATGTGTTTCGGTGTCGATGGCGCTTTTCAGTACATCGCTGTAGCCACTGACAATCGGACAGTTGAAACTGTTTTTTGAGCAAGCATCTTCCTTCTGTTCGTACACCACCCACGGATAAAAAATTCGATCGACTTTGCGTGCTACCAAATCGAAAATGTGTCCGTGCATCAGTTTGGCAGGGAAACAAATGTTGTCGGCCATGACGGTGCGCAAACCGCTTTCGTACAATTTGTTGGTCGATGGTTTCGATAGTTGCACTTTGAATCCGCAAAAGGTGAAGAGCGTATACCAAAACGGATAATTTTCGTAAATGCCCAAGCCGCGCGGAATGCCGATAACTTGTTGTCTGTGAGGTACTTTCTTCGATTTTCGACCAAACAACAATGCTTGTTTTTCGGCAAACATATTGATGCCTTTGCGTACGGATTCCTTGGCGTTGGAATAGATTTTTTCGCAATTATTGCCCGAAGCGAACGTGTTACCATTGGCAAAGCGGAACAATTTGACGTTGCAGTGGTTTTCGCAGCCGCTACAAGTTTCAAAAGTCGTTTCGTAGGCGTTTGAGTTTACTAAATCTTTGAGATTCATGTTGTTAATTGATTTGATAATTTCTGTTGAAATTATAATAATGGTGTTTCCCAATTAAAATGCCGTTTGTCGGCGCCAATTTCAAAATGGTAGCGAACTATACCCAAATCGACATTGGCGAAAAATCCCCAACCGGTTTTCAGCGATACGGTATGGTCGTCGTGCAACGCAAATTTGAATTTTTGCTGATTGACCGCCGTAGGAGCCAACAAGGCGGCTTCCACGCCACGGCGAAACCATTGTGGGAAGTCGGCGCTGTCGGCATGTTCAACCACATCGTCGAACGTTTTGATTTTATGCGCCACGCCTTGCGTAAGGCCGTAGCCAATGGCTATGACGGCACATAGTTTTTCGCCTTTGTGTATGGCTATGCGGTCGGGCACTTTGCTGTATGTCATGCCTACCCAGCAGGTGTTTAGACCGAGTTGTTGCGCCAAAAGCACAATTTGTTCGCCATAGTAGCCACACAATTCGTCCAATATGGGCGATTTTTTTCCCACCAGCGCAATGTAGTTCCTAACGCCGGAAAATTTGCCGTAGTGTGCCAACATTCCGCTAAACGCTTTTGGCTCATCAGTAACGAGTTGCATGAACAAACCGCTTTCGGCATTGCAAGTCTCGATGCGAGTGCGCAGTGTTGCCACTACATCGGCACTTAACTCTTTGTCGGAGTAGGCGCGTACAGAATGACGCAATTTGATGATGTCTGTCAGTTCCATGGTGTTATTGTTTTGATGGTGATTTGTATTCTTGTTTTGCAAACAAGGCAGCTCCGTAGGCACCCATCAATTCGGGAATATCCGAAAACGACACCTCGCAACCCGTCATCAGTTCCAACGCGCGCACGATAGAGTGGTTGCGGAAAGTGCCGCCTTGTACTACAATATTTTTGCCGAGTTCGTCGATATTTTTAAGTTTTAGCACTTTGAAAAGGCAATTTTTGACAACCGAATAACTGAATCCGGCTGCGATGTCGGCGACAGGAGCGCCTTCGCGCATGGCTTGTTTCACTTTCGAGTTCATAAACACGGTACAACGCGTACCCAAGTCGCACGGATGCGCCGCTGTGCAGGCCAACTGCGCAAAATCTGCTACTTGGTAGCCGAGCATATTGGCAAACGTTTCGATGAACGAACCGCAACCCGACGAGCAGGCTTCGTTGATTTCGATGCGGCGAATCGCACCGTTTTCAACGAATATGGCTTTCATGTCTTGTCCGCCGATGTCGAGTACGAACGATACGTTCGGATCGATGTGTGCGGCAGCCGAAAAGTGCGCCATCGTTTCTACAATGCCGTAATCGAGGTTGAATGCCGTACGTAACAGATTTTCGCCGTAACCGGTAGCACAACTTTTTACAATGTTCACATTTTCAGGATGTTCCGTTACACTATATAGTTTTTGTAACGCTTCGGCAAATGTTTTGAAACTGTCGCCTTGGTTGCGGCGATAGTCGGTATAGACAATGTCGCCCGCACTATTCAGCAGTACCAATTTTGTGGTTGTGCTGCCCGAATCGACGCCCAAATAGTAGTCAGCCTGTTGGTCGGTGATGAACTTGGCGCGCGGCACACAACGTCCCTGTTTTGTTTGGAACCAAGCGTCATATTCCGTTTTCGTCGTAAATAGCGGTTGCAAACGGTTGGTTAAATCCGGCGGAGTAACATCGTGTGCAAATCGAACCAAATACACAAGTTCGCTTAAACGCACCGTCCGTTTCGATTGTTGCTTGGCCAGTAGGGCACAACCTGTGGCGGGCACATATTGCGCATTGTCGGGCAGTATGCACTCGTCCTCATTCAAACCAAGCACCTGCATGAAGTGCTGTTTCAATTGCGGCAGAAAGGCAAACGGTCCGCCGCAAAAAAAGACTTTCGGAACGATGTCCATACCGCGTGCCAGCGATGCTACTACCTGCATAGCCACTGCATTGAATACCGATGCAGCGATGTCGGCGCGGCTGACATTGCGCGCTATCAGATTTTGGATATCGGTTTTTGAGAAAACGCCGCAACGCGAAGCGATTGGATAAAGCGTTTCCGATTGTGCTGCAAGGGCATTCAATTCCGCCGTTTCGACTCCGAGTAGAGTAGCCGTTTGGTCGATGAATGCACCCGTGCCGCCGGCACAACTGCCATTCATACGTATGTCAGGCACTTTTCCTTGCTCGAAAAAAATCATTTTTGAATCCTCGCCGCCCATATCGATGAAAGTATGCACTTCGGGATAGTGGCGCTTGACCGTTTCGGCAGCGGCCACCACTTCTTGCACGAATGCGTAGCCGAGCCGTTCAGCAAAACCCATGCCAACGGAACCCGTCAGGACGATATGCAGTTGCACATCGCCGAATGTATGGTAAAGTTTGCGGATAACGGTGTACGCTGCATGGCGTATGTCGGCATTATGGCGACTATAATCGGAAAAAATAAGGCGATCGTTTGCGTCGAGCAACACCACTTTTAATGTGGTCGAACCGATGTCAACGCCAAGACTAAATGTATTTTTTTGTGATTTCATTGGGTGTTAATAGGGTTATTTAATAGGTCTATTAAATTTGCATGCAAAGTTAGGAATTTTGTTCATATTCTCCAAATTTTTGCATAAAAAAAAACTTCCGTTGCCGAAAGTCTTATTTGTAAATATTTCAAAATGTTGATTTATAGATTGTTATTGATGAGTTGCCACACTGTTACATCGACGTAGATGTTGTTGCGTTGCAGCCAACTGCGCAATGTGGCTGTATGTACAAACGGCGTGGCTTTGTCAAAAAAATCCAAGCAAGCGGTATTGTCGATTGGTACATGTGCATACACCTGTTTCAGATGCAAAACGCCGAAAGCATAGTTGCAGAGTAGTGTCAGAGATTCGGCCGCAAAGCCTTCTCGTCGGCAAGTCTTATCGATTAGCAAACCGATGCCGGCACGTTGGTGCAAAGGGTCAAAATCGAACAAATCGACAGCACCGACGACCATTTTGTCGGCCTTGCGTTCAACCATTAGGCGTAACTGACGTTTTGTGTAAATGTCTTGGTCGGCAGTAGCGATATATTGGCGCAGTGTGTAGCGCGAAAATGGCTCGATAGTATTGCCGAAAGCCCACAATGCCGTGTCATTTTCCCAACGATAAAAGGAATCCAAATCTTCGGGTTCGGGGGCACGCAACGTAATTCTGTCTGAAGTAAGATAGGACATTGACATAAACATCACAAATTTTAACCACAAAGTTAGTAAAAAAATGGCAAATGGCATTTTTTTTTGTATTTTTGCAAAAAAATCAGTGTAATGAGTAAAAAACAATTACCGCTTTTGCAAAATATAACCATTACCGATGTCGCCGCCGAAGGAAAAGCGTTGGTCAAAGTGGATGATATGGTTGTGTTCACCCAATACGTCGTACCGGGCGATGTGGTTGATATTCAGTTGTATAAGAAGAAAAAAAACTATGCCGAAGGGCGCGTGGTGCAGGTGCATCATTACGCCGACAAACGCTGTGAAGCCGTGTGCGAACACTACGGTGTGTGCGGCGGCTGCAAATGGCAGATTCTGCCTTACGACGAGCAGTTGCGTTACAAACAGCAGCAAGTGGTTGATAATCTCACGCGCTTGGGACACATCGCGTTGCCCGAAGTGTCGCCCATTCTTGGCTCGAAAAAAATATACGGCTATCGCAATAAATTGGAATTCACCTTTTCCAATCGGCGCTGGCTGACTTCCGACGAAATAGTCGATGCCGACGCAGGCGAACTGAATGGCGTAGGATTTCACATACCGGGCATGTTCGACAAAGTGCTCGATATTCGCAAATGCTGGTTACAGGACAACGTTTCGAACCGACTGCGCAACGAAATCAAGCGTTATGCCCTCGAGCACGGCTTGGAATTTTTCGATTTACGCCGACAGACCGGTTTCCTGCGTACACTCATGGTGCGCACCACTTCGACGGGCGAATTGATGCTGGTAGTCGTGTTTTTCAAAGAGGATACCGCTGCACGCGAAGCCTTGCTGAATCACATTGCCGACACGTTTCCCGAAATCACGTCGCTGTTGTACGTCATCAACGGCAAGTGCAACGACACCATCACCGACCAAGAGGTACATCTGTTCAAAGGCAGCGAAGCCGTTTACGAGCAGATGGAAGGGCTACGATTCAAAATCGGGCCGAAGTCGTTTTACCAAACCAACAGCGAACAGGCTTATGAACTCTATAAGGTGGCGCGTGTGTTTGCCTCGCTCACCGGCAACGAACTTGTGTATGACCTCTACACCGGCACCGGCACCATTGCCAACTTTGTGGCACGCAGTGCAAAACGCGTCATCGGCATCGAATACGTGCCCGAAGCGATAGAAGATGCCAAGGTAAACTCCGCCCTGAACGGCATTGACAACACGCTCTTTTTTGCCGGCGACATGAAAGACATTCTCACAGCCGATTTTGTGTCCGAGTACGGACGCCCCGACGTGATAATAACCGACCCGCCGCGTGCCGGTATGCACGAGGACGTGGTGAACGTGATACTTGCCGCCGAGCCGCAACGCATTGTGTATGTGAGTTGTAATCCCGCCACGCAGGCGCGCGATTTGGCGCTGCTCGATGCCAAATACCGTGTGGCGGCCGTGCAGCCCGTGGATATGTTTCCCCACACGCAGCATGTGGAGAATGTGGTGCAACTCATCCGCCGCAACGAATAATAACAATACTAAACCTTAAATACAAACAATATGGCTTACATTGATGATTTCGGCTGTGAATACTCCGACGACAAAAAGACGTTTGTGCGTTGTCCTAAAGATTACAAAGGGCAACTATACCTTAAAGAGGGTGTAACGAGCATCGGAGAGAGCGCGTTCTATGGTTGCAGTGGCCTGACATCAATAACGATACCCAACTCCGTTACGAGCATTGGAGATTGGGCGTTCTATGGTTGCAGTGGCCTGACATCAATAACGATACCCAACTCCGTTACGAGCATTGGAGATTGGGCGTTCGATGGTTGCAGCGGCCTGACTTCGGTAACGATTGGTAATTCTGTAACGAGCATCGGCTATAAAGCGTTCTATGGTTGCAGCAGCCTGACTTCGGTAACGATACCAAACTCTGTAACGAGCATCGGCAGTGGTGCGTTCGATGGTACTGCTTGGTTGAGCAATCAGCCTGATGGCGTCGTTTATATCAACCAATCGCTTTATACCTACAAAGGTGAAATGCCCGCGAATACGTCTATCGTTGTGCGCGAGGGTACTACACAAATATGTGGTTCTGCGTTCAGGGGTTGCAGCAGCCTGACTTCGGTAACGATTGGTAATTCTGTAACGAGCATCGGCTATAAAGCGTTCTATGGTTGCAGCAGCCTGACTTCGGTAACGATACCAAACTCTGTAACGAGCATCGGCAGTGGTGCGTTCGATGGTACTGCTTGGTTGAGCAATCAGCCTGATGGCGTCGTTTATATCAACCAATCGCTTTATACCTACAAAGGTGAAATGCCCGCGAATACGTCTATCGTTGTGCGCGAGGGTACTACACAAATATGTGGTTCTGCGTTCAGGGGTTGCAGCAGCCTGACTTCGGTAACGATACCCAACTCTGTAACGAGCATCGGAGATTGGGCGTTCTCCGGTTGCAGCGGTCTGACTTCCGTAACGATACCCAACTCTGTAACGAGCATCGGAGATTGGGCGTTCTCCGGTTGCAGCGGTCTGACTTCCGTAACGATTCCGAACTCGGTTACGAGCATCGGAGAGGATGCGTTCTATGGTTGCAGTGGCCTGACATCAATAACGATACCCAACTCCGTTACGAGCATCGGAGAGTCTGCGTTCTGTGGTTGCAGCGGCCTGACTTCTGTAACGATTCCGAACTCGGTTACGAGCATCGGAGATTGGGCGTTCTCCGGTTGCAGCGGTCTGACTTCCGTAACGATTCCGAACTCGGTTACGAGCATCGGAGAGGATGCGTTC
>JBJEJW010000009.1:0-5944 GCA_051878315.1 Paludibacteraceae bacterium
CTCGTCGGTTACGTTGAGCGTCAGACCGTTTTCGGCCAACGTCCGTTTCAGGCTGCCGAGTTGCAATTCGACAATTTGCTGAATTTCATTCTCCTGTAACGGCGTGAACATAATCAGTTCGTCGATTCGGTTTAGAAACTCGGGGCGAATCGTCTGTTTCAGCATTTCGAACACCTCGGTACGCGTTTTCTCTATTACGCTCTCGCGATTGGCGTCAGTCAGATGCTCAAAATTTTCGCGAATCAACTGCGATCCAAGATTTGATGTCATGATGATGATGGTGTTTTTGAAATTCACCGTGCGCCCTTTATTGTCGGTCAAACGCCCATCGTCGAGCACTTGCAGCAACACATTAAACACATCGGGGTGCGCTTTTTCGATTTCGTCGAACAACACCACGCTGTACGGTTTGCGACGAATGGCCTCGGTGAGTTGCCCACCCTCGTCGTACCCGACATATCCGGGAGGTGCACCGATGAGTCGCGTAGCCGAAAATTTTTCCTGATATTCGCTCATGTCGATACGCGTCATCATATTTTCGTCGTCGAACAAATAGTCGGCCAATGCCTTTGCGAGTTCGGTTTTACCCACGCCCGTTGTTCCCAAAAAGATGAACGAGCCGATAGGGCGTTTCGGGTCTTGCAGGCCTGCACGACTGCGACGAATGGCATCACTCACGGCCACAATAGCATCGTGCTGCCCTACCACACGTTTGTGCAGTTCTTCTTCGAGGTGCAACAGTTTTTCGCGTTCGCTCTGCATCATTTTTGTTACGGGAATACCCGTCCAACGGCTTACCACTTCAGCAATATCGTCGCTATCGACCTCCTCTTTTATCAAGGCGTCGCCATGCTGCAACTCTTTCAGTTTACTTTTACTCTCTTCGATGGCGGCTTCGGCGGCTTTTATTTTGCCGTAGCGGATTTCGGCCACTTTACCGTAATCGCCTTCGCGTTCGGCACGTTCAGCCTCGTATTTCAGTTGCTCAATGTCGATTTTCGATTGCTGTATTTTGTCAATCAACGCCTTTTCGCTACTCCATTTAGCCCGCATTTTCTGACTTTCCTCTTTCAGATTGGCAATTTCTTTGGCCAATGATTCCAACTTCGGTTTGTCGTTTTCGCGTTTGATGGCTTCGCGTTCTATTTCGAGTTGTTTGATGTTGCGTTCTATCGTATCCAACTCCTCCGGCACCGAATCGACCTCCAAACGTAATTTAGCGGCGGCTTCGTCCATCAAGTCGATGGCTTTATCTGGCAAAAATCGGTCGCTGATATAACGATTCGACAACTCGACGGCGGCAATAATCGCATCATCTTTGATACGCACTTTATGATGATTTTCGTAACGTTCTTTCAGTCCGCGCAAAATGGAAATAGTACTTGCCTCATCGGGTTCGTTCACCATCACAATCTGAAAACGACGTTCAAGCGCTTTGTCTTTCTCAAAATACTTCTGATATTCGTCGAGTGTGGTTGCTCCGATGGCGCGCAATTCGCCCCGCGCCAAAGCCGGTTTCAGAATGTTAGCGGCATCCATGGCTCCTTCGCCTTTGCCTGCGCCCACCAGCGTATGTATTTCGTCGATAAACAGAATTATTTCGCCTTCGGCTTTAATCACCTCATTCACAACAGCTTTCAACCGTTCCTCGAACTCGCCTTTGTATTTTGCGCCGGCCACAAGCGCACCCATATCGAGGCTGAAAATCTGCTTTGTTTTCAGATTTTCGGGTACGTCGCCACGCACGATACGATGCGCCAACCCTTCGGCAATAGCCGTTTTCCCGACGCCGGGTTCGCCTATCAAAATCGGGTTGTTTTTGGTACGTCGGCTCAAAATCTGCAATACGCGTCGAATCTCGTCATCACGGCCGATAACGGGGTCAAGTTTACCGTTACGCGCACGCTCGTTCAGATTGATGGCGTATTTTTCGAGCGATTGATACGTTGTTTCGGCACTTTGGTCTTTTACCTTCGACCCTTTGCGCAATTCGGCTATCGCTTCACGCAACGCTTTGGTATTTACGCCGGCATCTTGCAACGGACGCTGCATGGCGTTTTTCGTATCAACCAACGCCAACAGCACATATTCGAGCGACACAAATTCGTCGCCATCTTTTTGTGCCAACGCCTCGGCACGCAACAGCACATCGTTCGTTTCGCGACTCAAATAGGGTTCGCCACCACTCACCTTGGGCAACGATGCCATTTCGCGATCGACAACCGATGTCAGCAATTGCTCATTTACCATCATTTTGCCGAAAAGGAACGACACGACGTTTTCTCCTTTTTCGATGACGGCTTTCAGCAAATGCGGCGTTTCGATGGCCTGCTGACCATTCTGCGAAGCCAATTCAACAGCCCGTTGAACGACTTCCTGCGATTTGATTGTAAATTTGTTGAAGTTCATATTGTTGATTTTTAATAGTTTGCGGTTTACATACACACCGCAAATCGTATGCCAAGCCAACAATATGACATTTTGTCAATTAATAGATGCGGAATAATGTCATTTTGACACAGAAGCACCAATAATTATTCATTATTGTCATTTTTGTGCAATTTATATCGACCATGTCGGCAAAATCAACTATCTTTGCAAAACATTATCAACAAGTTGCACCATGAGAAAAATCGCTACCCTATGTTTGATAGCATTATCGCTATCGTTGGCACACGCCGAAGTTTTGTTGGTCGAAAACTTTGATTACACTGCCGGCACTCCACTGACGTCCTGCGGTTGGACTGCCACATACGGCGGCACATCGACCACAGCCATCACGAACGGCCTATCGTTCGACGATTACGCCGGCTGCGGCATCGGCAACGGCGCACTCATCAGCGGTACAGACAATAGCGCCCAACCGCACAAAGCATTTACGAAACAAACGTCGGGCAGCGTGTATGTGGCTTTTATGCTGCAACCTTACATGGTATCAACACAAAGTTATTTTTTCAGTCTGCGCGATGCTATCAGCACTTCAACGTTCAATTTTGTCGGGCGTATCTATTTGAACGAACAGAATCAGATCGGATTGTCGTTCTACAAAAGCAGCGAAGTAACACCCGTATTCGGCACACAAGTTCTTGACAATGAAACAGTTTATCTGGTAGTATTGAAATACACGATTATCGACGGCGACAAAAACGACCGCATCGACCTCTATTTGCTTGATGCGTACACAGCCACAGAGCCCACTACTCCGCTGCTGTCGGTTACCAACACCACATCGTGTGCCGACATCTGCCCCGAAAACATCGTTTTACGCAGCAACAGCGACGACGATTGGATTGTGGTGGACGGCATACGCGTAGCTACCACTTGGAGCGAAGCCGTAGCAGCAGGTGCTTGTCCTGCTACCGGCACCACACACCCGACAGCCAACTACGCAAGCTACTACACCACTCCGAACACTTTACATCTGCAGCTGACTGCCGACGACACCATTTTTATCTACGACACAACGGGGAAATGTGTATGCCATGAGCATCTGACCGCCGGCACTTACAAATTTGATTTACGCAAAGGCTTTTATGTACTGAAAACGGCCACACAAACACACAAAATTATTATCAGTTAAGCATTTGTAATCAGCGAGTTACGATTTTTAAGAAAAAAGTATCGTAAAAATTTGGTCATATCAGAAAAAACATGTACCTTTGCACTCGCAAAAACGCGATGGTGCCATAGCTCAGTTGGTAGAGCAAAGGACTGAAAATCCTTGTGTCACTGGTTCGATTCCCGTTGGCACCACAAAGTAAAGAAGAAGAAATTGTAGATTTCTTCTTCTTGTTTTTTATAAACGAACAAATACAAAAAGACTGACCCTACACGAAGAGTCAGTCCTATTATCTCAAAAACTTACAGCTGCACAATTATTCGGCGTTGTTGTCTATTTTCGCACCGGGATACAGGCACTCGACCTCTTATATGATACCGCGCTTTTGTAATTCGAAAAAGCACTGTTTTGTTGCCCGAATATCATTCATAGCATCGTGTGCCTGCGCAAATTGAGTGCCAAACAACTTGTGATAGAGTTCTTGCAGTTTAGGGAATTTCCACGAACCATACGTAAACGGTGGCAATTTACAGAAATCAATGGTCGAACGCATGGTACAGGTATATGGCTTGCTCAAAATGGTATTGACAGGCAGATTTTTACGATACAATTCCGCTCCGACAATATGTAAATCGAAATCGATGTTGTGCCCGACAATATGTTTCACGGCATTGAATTGTTGCATAAACGCGGTTAGCACCTGTTTCAAATCTTTGCCCTCGCTACGCGCCCGACTGTAAGAGATGCCCGTCAGTCGCTCCACATCACTCGGGATGGTAAATCCGTCGGGATAGACAAGATAATTACCGACTTGCAACTCGTTGCCTTCGGCATCGGTAACAATCCATCCTATCTGAATCAGACGCGGCCAATTGTCCGTAGCAGATATGGGGGCTTGGTAGTTGCTTGGCAAACCATTGGTTTCCGTATCGAAAAACAGATAATACGGCTCATTCTGTGGCCTCTCTGTGTGCATAAATTGCTCCATTTGGCGATTGTAGCGTTCAAGTGCCTCGCGGCATGCGGCGAGTTGTTGTGCGGCATCTTTGTAATGTTTTTCGGCAGCCTTTCCGAAATAGTTCACCGCCAACTGCAAATCGGCAGCCACCTCCTTGCCGTTGCGATAGAGTTCACCCAAGTGGTATGCCGCCTCGGCACTGCCCTCCTCGATGGCGCCCTCGTAATACCTGACGGCCTTGGCCATATCTTTGGGCTCTATAACACCGGCTTCGTACACCTGTGCCAACGTAAGCAGTTGTTTCAGTTTCTCGTTATCGCGCTCCACTATTTTGGCTGCAGGCAACCCCATGGCAACGAAGCGTGCTTTTTGTCCGGCCGGCACAAAAATGGTTTCCAACGCATTACATTCTTCGAAGGCTTTCTCGCCGATGCTTGTTACCGAACTCGGTAGCGTTATTGAAGTCAGGCCGCTGCAATTCTCAAACGACCAAGCACCGATACTCGTTATTCCATCCGGTATAACCAAATCTTTTACCTCATCATTGGTATATAACTTATTGGAATAAAATAACGGATTTGAATATACGTTTCCAAACTTAATGCCACACCAACCTTGAATATCACCCATATAGTTGGTCTTTGTTAGCCCACTACACCCTCCGAATACATATTCTCCGATGCTTTTAACCGAGTTTGGAATTGTTATGGATGTCAAATTAGCCATCTTATTACACAAACTTGCCGGAATATGCTCCACCTCTTCGCCAAATGTAAAGGAGGTAATTTGTGCAGCAATATCATAAAAAGGTGCATAATTGCTATATTTAAAATCTGCACAATTTTTGGCATTCCATACCACCGAAGTCAGGCTGCTGCAACCATGGAACGCAAAATCTCCGATACTCGTTACAGAATTCGGGATCGTTACCGATGTCAGGCCGCTGCAACCATCGAACGCCCAATCTCCAATGCTCGTTACGGAGTTCGGTATCGTTACGGAAGTCAGACCGCTGCAACCGGAGAACGCAGAATCTCCGATGCTCGTAACGGAGTTGGGTATCGTTATTGATGTCAGGCCACTGCAACCATAGAACGCTTTATAGCCGATGCTCGTTACTGAGTGCGGAATAATGGTTGATTGGCAACCGGCAATAAGTGTGTTGGTGGCCGTTTCGATAATAGCATTGCTGTTGTCGCGGGAATCGTACTTGAGATTTCCACTTTCTACAACCATTGAAGTCAGCCCGCTGCAACGAGAGAACGCAGAATCTCCGATGCTCGTTACGGAGTTCGGTATCGTTACCGATGTCAGGCCGCTGCACTCCTCGAACGCAGACTCTCCGATGCTCGTTACTGAGTGCGGAATAATGGTTGATTGGCAACCGGCAATAAGTGTGTTGGTGGCCGTTTCGATAATAGCATTGC
>JBJEJW010000010.1:0-5936 GCA_051878315.1 Paludibacteraceae bacterium
AGCACCGCCGCGGCTGCCCGCGGCATTTGCCCTACCTGCCGACGAAAACGAGGTACTATTCTCCAAAAAGAACAGGGCGGACGGATTGACCGTAGTAGCGGTAGTCGTCGTTCCTGTACACGCTGCCCGAGGTGAAGTACAAGTCCCACGCGAAGTCCGGGTAGTCCGAGTAGAGCGAACTCGACCAATAGCGGCCGTTGGAGCCCGCGCGGCGCAAGTCATCGTCGTAGCGATAGCCCGCCGCAGGGAGAAAAATGGCATTACCATTGGTCAGGCTGGTTACTATGTAACCATGAACGCCTATACCCTTATAATCATCCGTCCATTTCCATGCGCACTTTTCACGCAATTCTGTCCATTCGGCATCGGTAGGCATACGCCACGCACCGCCCCAGTTGGCACGGGCAGCGTCTCTATCCAATGGTAAAACAGACGGATTAGAAGAATAAGAATAATTAGACTCCGAGTACGAAGATTTTGGCTCGGTTTCGCCCCAAGCGAAGTAGTCGCCGGAGCCTTCGGGGCGCACCGCACCTACGTTGTGGGTAGCCCACTTTACACTCAGACCGAGATCCACCCACTCGTAACCGTTTTCGGTGTTGGCGGCAGTGCCGTTATCGCCGTTTTGGTCATTGTTGCCGTTTTGCCCGTTGTCGGGGCCGTTTTGCGGTTCGCAGGCGGCAAAGGCCGCTGCCACGCAGCACAAGGCTGCAAAAAATTTTAGTTTTTTCATTGTCTCAATTTATTTTCAGTTGCCTCCACTTCAATCGGCTATCGGCATTCTCCGCAGTACCATAAGATTTTGTATTAGGTGAGCGCATAAAAAAAGCGTGGTACTTAAAACTGTATCCCGCTCTTTTGAGGTATTTGGCGTAACCTTAGGCTAACAAGATAAGTTAAAGCCCACGCTACGAGCGTGAGCATTCCAGCACTTATCTTTCCAGCCTTCTTAAATCGCCAAATTTTCAAAAGAGAAAGAATAAAGCAAAAACGCTTTTCCCATTATTTTCAAGATACGCACACGAAGTTACTCGTGCTTCTATTCCATAGGCAAAAATGTTTTTTTGTTGTTTATTTCGGTTATCGCTGCAAAGTTACAACAAACTTTTCGAACTATCAACAAAAAGACAGCAAAAAAAAGCCGGAGAACTATAGCACACGTGAGAAGAGGTCGGTCGCCAAAAAACGGCAAAAAATAGCGACAAATAACTGATTACCAATTATTTGTCGCTTCGAGCAGTTGCCTAACCCGGAATCGAACCAGGATCCTCGGTACCAAAAACCGGTGTACTAGCCATTATACTATTAGGCAATACCACAATTCCTTTCGGTTTTGCGGTGCAAAGGTACTGCTTTTTTTGTTACCCACCAAATTTTTTTCGCATTTTTTTATCATTACCTTTCATATTCGGCAAAAATACCGTATCTTTGCAGTATTAACCCAAGCCAACAGACACGCACAAGAGCGGCATTGACGCATTGTTTGCATGGCACGCATTCAGTGCCAAAACACGTGGCGCATCGAAAATACTAACAACCCACAACTATGGCCATAGAGATAGAACGCAAATTTCGTGTCGTTTCCGATGCTTATAAGCGCACCGCCTGCGGTACACGCATTGTGCAAGGCTACATCTGCAACGACAAAACACGCATCGTACGCGTACGCATCTACGGCGAACGTGCTTTTTTGACCATCAAAGACGAAGCTGTAGGCTTTGCACGCCACGAATTCGAGTACGAGATTCCACGTCCCGATGCCGAAAGCATGTTACGCGACATCTGTCAACAACCCGTCATCGACAAAACGCGTTACCGCTACCCTGTCGGCAATTTATGTTGGGAGATCGACGAATTTCATGGCGAAAACGAAGGGCTGATCGTGGCCGAATTGGAATTGCCGACCCTCGATACCACTTTTGAAAAGCCTGCTTTTGTAGGCGACGAAGTTACCGACGATCCACGCTACTACAACGCCAATCTCATCAACCATCCATATAAAAATTGGTAATCAACACACACAACACTATGAAACGATACAATTTACTTATAATCAGCATTTTGATTATTCTCAACGCTTGCCATCGTGCACCACAGTTCACCGTCGAAGGCACTATCGATGCTGCAGCCGGCGACACCCTGCACCTTGAGCAAATTACCGATTCGGCCATTTTGTCAATCGATTATGCCGTGCTGCCTGCCGACGGGCATTTCACCTTCAGTGCCAATCAACCGAATTATCCCGAATTTTATCGTTTACGCATCGGCAGCGAAAGCATCGTGTTTGCCGTCGATTCGTGCGAGACCATCGGTATCGTGGGACAGAAAAAGAAATTTGCCACCAATTACACCGTTACCAACTCCGAAAACTCGCAAAAAATACAGCAGTTGCGCAATTCCGGTTTCGAGTTGCAACGAGCCGTCAACACGGCGCACGCCAACAACACTTGGGACAACGCCGAAATAACAGCATTGATAGAACAACACAAAACGCTTGCACGCCAAATCATCATGTCCGACACTCGCTCGACAGCCTCATACTACGCTGTAAACCAAATGGTTAACGGTATAAGATTGTTTCAAGTGGACAATCGTCTTGACCGCAGTTACATCGGTGCCGTAGCTACAGCCTACAAAGTTTTTATGCCCGAAAATCCACGTACCAAACTCCTCGAACAGCATGTACTTGGTGCTATCAACGCCCAAAACATATTGCAAACCGAGGCCGAACTCATCGGTGCTATCGACATCGAATTGCCAAACCGTTTGGGCGAAAATGTCAAATTATCGTCGCTCAAAGGTAAAGTCGTACTTGTCGATTTTTCGGCATACGCACTCGAACAAGCCACCACACACACATTGTTTTTGCGCGAGTTGTACGACATATACCACGCCGCCGGTTTTGAAATTTATCAAATATCGCTCGACGAAAACAAATTGTTTTGGTTGGAACAAACACGCACCGTGCCTTGGGTTTGCGTGCGCGACAAACAGGCACCAAATTGCAAATATCTGCTGTCGTACAACGTGCAAAGCATTCCTGCATGGTTTCTGCTCGACCGCAATGGCGACATCGTGGCCGGCCACGATCTGAAAGCCGACAATCTGCAACAATCCATCGAACGCCAACTCGCCAAACCTTGATTACCGCCGCAGAGATAAAACAGGCAGCATTGCAACTCGGATTCGATGCCTGCGGCATTGCACAAGCCGGCAATCTGCCCGACGATGCAGCATATCTGCAAACATGGCTCGCCGGCAATTTTAACGGCGAAATGTCATACATGGAACGCTATGCCGACAAACGCGTCAACCCACAACTGCTCTTTGCGGGCGCACAATCGGTCATTGTAGTACTGCTCAACTATGCACCGCCTCATACATTAAACCCAATGCAGCCGCAGATAGCAAAATACGCCTACGGAACTGATTATCATTTTGTTATAAAAGAAAAATTACGCCAATTACAGCAGTTTATCGACACACGCGCCACACAGCAGTGTCAAATCTGTTGCGACAGCGCTCCCGTACTCGAACGCCGCTGGGCCGAACGTGCCGGTCTCGGCTGGATTGGTAAAAGCGGCCTGCTTATCAACCCGACGCTTGGTTCGTACACTCTGATAGGCGAACTGATAACCACGCTGCCGTTCGACTACGACCAACCTATCGGCAATCGTTGCGGCAGTTGCACCAAATGTATGGATGCCTGCCCTACCAAGGCGCTCGTCGAAGCATATCGATGCGATGCACGCAAATGTATTTCGTATCTGACCATCGAAAAACACACCTTGCTGACCGATGTCGAAAAAGCGCAATGCGGACGGCACCTATTTGGCTGCGATGCCTGTCTCGATGCTTGCCCGTGGAATAAACGCGCACAGCCACACCACACACCCGCATTGCTACCGTCATCCGATTTTTTTGACCTGGATTGGTCGCAACTCTCTGCTTCGCAGTTCAAGAAACGTTTCAGCCATTCGCCATTGCGTCGTGCCGGATTCAAAAAAATAAAAGAAATGGCAGATTTCATTTTGAACGAAACCCGCCATTAAATTCTCGGTTGCGATACGCAACTATTTCATAACAAATCAATTACTCGTCATTCATCGAGGCGAGAAACTCTTCGTTATTATCCGTGCGTTCGAGGCGGGCGGTCAAAAATTCCATTGCCTCCATCGAATTCATATCGGCCAGATATTTACGCAATATCCACATTTTGTTCAACGTCGAAGCGTCTTGCAACAAGTCGTCGCGGCGCGTACTCGATGCCATAATATCCACCGCGGGGAACACACGTTTATTAGCCAATTTGCGATCGAGTTGCAACTCCATATTACCTGTTCCCTTAAATTCTTCGAATATCACATCGTCCATTTTCGATCCGGTATCGGTCAGCGCCGTAGCAATGATGGTGAGCGAGCCTCCATTTTCAATATTGCGTGCTGCGCCAAAAAAGCGTTTCGGTTTGTGCAGTGCGTTGGCATCGACACCGCCCGATAGTACTTTACCCGACGCCGGTTGGGCCGTATTGTATGCGCGCGCCAAACGCGTGATAGAATCCAACAAAATCACGACATCGTGTCCGCATTCGGCTAATCGTTTGGCTTTTTCGTGTACCATACTGGCTACTTTTACATGGTGATCGGCCGATTCGTCAAACGTCGAAGCAATCACTTCGGCCTTGACGCTGCGTGCCATGTCGGTAACTTCTTCGGGGCGTTCGTCTATCAGTAAAATAATCATGTACACTTCCGGATTGTTAGCCAAAATAGCGTTCGCCAACTCTTTGAGCAACACCGTTTTACCGGTTTTCGGCTGCGCTACAATCAAGCCACGCTGTCCTTTACCAATCGGTGCAAACATATCGACGATGCGCACCGAAGTCGAATCGTTTTTACCGGTTGTCAATTTGAATTTTTCGTCGGGGAACAGCGGTGTCAGGTGTTCAAACGGCACACGGTCGCGCACAAGTTCGGGCGCAAAACCGTTGATTTTTGTAACACGCACCAACGGGAAATATTTTTCTCCCTCTTTGGGCGGACGAATCGGCCCTTCGACGGTGTCGCCGGTTTTCAAACCGAAGAGTTTGATTTGCGATTGCGACACATAAATATCGTCGGGCGATGACAAATAGTCGTAATCTGCCGACCGCAAAAAGCCGTATCCATCGGGCATTATTTCCAACACGCCTGTGCCAATGATTATATCATCGAACTCGTATGGTTTTTCGTTGCTATCGAGGGCGCTGTTTCGACCATTCGGATTATTTTTGGGACGATTGTTTTGATGTGCTTGCGGTTTTTCCGCTGTTTCGTCGGCCGGCATATCGTTCGCTGCCGGTTCGGGCGCTGTCGACTGCTGTGACAATGGCTGTTTTTCAACGGCTACCGCCGACACCTCAATCGGCGCTACAACCGATTCCGGCTGTACGGTCGGTTTTTGCTGAGTCATTTTGGGCGTTACTTCTGCCGGAGTCGGCTCTGTTTTGTGGGTCGGAACAGCAGCTGCCACCACAGAGTCTGTAGCCGACGATTTTTTATTATTTTTTTTCTTTTGCGGCTGTTGTTTATTCGGGTTATTCAACACCACTTTAACAGTTTCTTGTGTATTTTCGCCGGTAGTATCGGCTACAGCACTCGCCGCCATAGTTTTGCGCTGCGCACCAATGCGTTGCCGTTTGCGCGGCTGCGCATTTTGTGTTGATTGAGCCGCTTTCGATATGGCTTGTTGGTCTAAAATAGCATATTTCAGTTGCTGTACATCGAGCGTTTCGGCTTTCTTAATGGCCAAATCTTTGGCTATCGCCAGAAGTTCCTCTTGCGATTTTTCTTCTAATTGCAAAATGTTATACATAAAAATTGATTGTGTGATAAGCGACTACGAATATGGCATACAATAAACATGCCACAATTACATATATTCAAAAATGAGGTTGC
>JBJEJW010000011.1:0-27238 GCA_051878315.1 Paludibacteraceae bacterium
ACGGTTCGTTGCATGGCGTGTATGTGGTTAAAACCACCGACACCGCCGTTAAAATTGTGGTCAGATAATATCGGAACACAGATTTTATAACATAGACAGTAGGGGCGAAACATTTTCGCCCCTATGTTTTTAACCCTACGCCTGCGGTTACTTCCAAAGGGGAGATACACGATAAAGCAGTTTCGGTGCGAAAAAGCAAAAACTCTCCGATACATTCGATGTGTCCTGACACTCTAAACCTTGTAATTCTGAAAACTTTTTGCAAATTTTGAGGGTAACTATTTTGTGTTTGACGGAAAATATCTAACTTTGTAGTTTGTAACAAAATAGTTTCGAACTATGGCGAAAAAGAGTTTTATCGGGTTGATTGTGTGGCTGTTGGTTGGTACGGGTTGTGCGGCGCAAACGGCGGTGGTGGCTGCTGCTGACAATGCTTTTGCCGGCAATGCAGTGTACTATTATCTGCCTCAAACAGAACTCGTCATCGTTGCCGATGCGGTGTGTACGGTGCAATGTAACGGACCGTTCTACAAATATGCCGAGCGTTATTTGGGCATCACCGATGTGATTACAGCGCCAACCAAAGAGTGGCGGTTGCAGCAAGTGTATGTGCAGGCGCATGCCGTGCGCGACGAGCAGAAATGCTATGCTGTGGCGGTCAATAAGAAAACGACAGCCTGCTATCTGCATACCACCGACGAGGGAATTCTTGCCGCCGTCAATGTGCCGATAACGGCCACTTCGCCATCGCCACAGTTGCCGCCGCCTCCGTCCGCATTGTGTGCCGATACGGCGCTAACGTTCGATATGACACAGTTGGGCGAAGAGGTGTTGGTGGCAAGTTCTATCCCGAAAATGGCCGAATTGGCGGCCAAGCAGATTTACCAAATTCGTGAAAGTCGTACGGCGCTATTGTCCGGCGACAACGAAACATTGCCCGACGGCGTGGCTCTCGAAGTGATGCTGAAACGTTTGGATGCGGCCGAACACGAATTGGTTGCATTGTTTGTCGGTAAGACTATAACATACAGTCGTACAGCAACTTATACGGTAACTCCCACTGCGGCTATGGAACGCGAAGTGCTGTTCAGAATATCAAGCCACGAGGGGCTTGTAGCCGCGGATAATTTGATTGGCGAACCGATTTATTTGTCGGTGGAAATACCGAAACAAACGACGCATCACGCGCCTGTCGAAACGGTTGTGCCGTGCGGCATCGTTTATAATGTGCCGGCAACGGCAGTGGTGAGCGTGTCGGACGGTGTCGGTGTGCTGACACAAAACACGATTATTATGCCGCAATTTGGTAGTGTTGCCTGCTTGCCGGCCATGTTTTTCGATGGTAAAACCACGCGGGTGGAGTTGACCGAGTATGGTGCGCTGAAGTCAATCAGTCAGTAATCGGACGTGGAAAAATTTATCGAAATTCGCAATGCGCGCGTTCACAATCTGAAAGGCGTGGACGTGAAAATCCCGCGCAACCGTTTGGTGGTGATTACCGGCCTATCGGGGTCGGGCAAATCGTCGCTGGCGTTCGATACGCTCTATGCCGAAGGCCAACGACGCTATGTGGAAAGTCTGTCGGCGTATGTGCGTCAGTTTTTGGGACGCATGAATAAACCGGAAGTCGATTTCATCAGAGGCATTCCGCCGGCCATCGCTATCGAACAAAAAGTGATTAGCAGCAATCCGCGTTCGACGGTAGGCACTACCACCGAAATTTACGAATATCTGAAATTGCTTTTCGCTCGCATCGGACGTACCTATTCGCCGGTGTCGGGCATCGAGGTGCGGCGCGACAGCGTGGCCGATGTGGTCGATTTCATTGTCAATCTGCCCGAAGGTACACCTGTCTATTTGCTGGCCGAATGCCGTCCGCAGGCCGACCGACCGCTGCCTCGACATCTCGAAACCTTGATGCAACAAGGATTTTCGCGCGTGGCGATAAAAAAACAATTTTATCGCATTGCCGATGTGCTCGCCGATGCAACGCTCCTCAAAGCCAAAAATGTCAAACTGCTGATTGACCGCATCACGGCCAAACACGACAAGGAAACGCAAAATCGCTTGGCCGACTCGGTGCAAACGGCCTTCTACGAAGGTAATAATGCGTGCGAAGTGGCTTATGGCGATAAAGATAATATGACTGTTCGCAAATTTTCGCAGGCGTTCGAGGCCGATGGTATTGTGTTCGACGAACCGAACGAAAATATGTTCAGTTTCAATAACCCGCTTGGTGCGTGTCCGGTGTGCGAAGGCTTTGGTAAGGTCGTTGGTATCGATCCCGATTTGGTAATTCCTGATAAGTCGCGGTCGGTGTACGACGATGCAATCGTTTGCTGGCGCGGCTCGGTGATGAGCGAATGGAAAAAAAATTTGATTTATAATGCTGCGAAATTCGATTTCCCGATACATCGCCCGTATTGCGATTTGTCGGCGGCACAACAGCATTTGCTGTGGACAGGGAATCAGTATTTTCAAGGATTGAATGCGTTTTTCGAGTTTTTGCAGACACAACAATACAAAATTCAATATCGCGTGATGTTGGCGCGCTATCGGGGTAAAACCGTTTGTCCCGAGTGCGGTGGCACGCGGTTGCGGCGGGAGGCGCATTATGTCAAAATAGCCGGTCGCTGCATTACCGATTTGGTCGATTTGCCTATCGACGAGTTGAACACGTTTTTTGCCACATTGCAGTTGAACGAACACGATGCGCAGGTAGCCAAACGACTATTGGTGGAGATTCGCAGCCGACTGACGTTTTTGCAAGAAGTCGGGTTGGGTTATTTGACACTCAATCGCCTGTCGAACACGCTGTCGGGCGGCGAGAGTCAGCGCATCAATTTGGCCACGTCGCTGGGCAGTGCGTTGGTAGGGTCGCTTTACATACTCGACGAACCGAGCATCGGGCTGCATGCACGCGATACCGCACGTCTGATAGCCGTGTTGCGCAAATTGCAGGCATTGGGCAATACGGTGGTTGTGGTCGAACACGATAGCGACATCATTCGCGAAGCCGATTATCTGATTGATATGGGACCGCAAGCCGGTCGATTGGGCGGCGAAGTGGTGTGGAGCGGCTGTGCCGCCGATGCCACCGATGCCGATTGCGAACGTTCCTATACACTGAAATACTTGTTGGGCAAGGAACAAATTCCGATACCGACAGTACGTCGCCGTTGGTCAAATTACATCGAAGTGAAAGGCGCCTGCGTGAACAATCTGCAAAATATTGATGTGCGATTTCCGCTACAGGTAATGACGGTCGTAACCGGTGTATCGGGGTCGGGCAAGTCGTCGTTGGTGCGCGATGTGTTTTACAATGCTTTGAAACGCCGTTTGAGCGACGAAGCATCGTTGCCGGCAGTTGCCTGCTCGGCGGTCGAAGGAAGTCTGCATTTGCTGTCCGATGTCGAATTTGTCAGCCAAAGCCCGATAGGAAAATCGAGCCGTTCCAATCCTGTAACCTACATCAAAGCATACGACGAGATTCGCAAACTATTTGCCGAACAACCGTTATCCAAACAGATGGGCTTTACGGCGGCTTATTTTTCATTCAATCAAGAGGGTGGACGTTGTCCCGAGTGTCAAGGCGAAGGCACTGTAACAGTACCGATGCAGTTTATGGCCGACTTGGTGTTGGAGTGCGAAGCGTGTCACGGACAGCGTTTCAAAAACGATGTGTTGGAGGTGCGTTATCGCGGGAAAAATATCTTCGATATACTCGAAATGACGGTCAATCAGGCAATCGAATTTTTTGCGGCATCAGACGGATCTATCGAAAAACGTATCGTCAAACGTTTGCAACCTTTACAAACCGTCGGCATAGGTTACATCAAACTCGGACAATCGTCGAGTACTTTGTCGGGTGGCGAAAATCAGCGAGTTAAGTTGGCTGCCTTTTTGGCCAACGAACAACAGACACCGATGATGTTCATTTTCGACGAGCCGACCACCGGTTTGCACACGCACGATGTGCGCACTTTGTTGAAAGCATTCGATGCCTTGTTGGCAAACGGTCATTCGGTGGTGGTTATCGAACACAATTTAGATGTTATCAAATCGGCTGATTATGTGATAGATATAGGTCCCGAAGGTGGCAATAACGGCGGACGAGTTGTGTGTGCCGGCACACCCGAAGAGGTGGCGGCTTGCACGACATCGCACACGGGGCGTTATCTGCGCACAACGATGGGACTATAAAATAATTTGGTAGTTCGTATAAAAAACTGTAATTTTGCAAACTGAATAATAGAGATTTTTTTATGGGAGAACAGAACAACAACGAGTTGAATTTATTTGATTTGATAGTGATGGCGTGTAAAGGCATCGGTCGTTTTTTTCGCTGGTGCGGGGTGTCATTGCTGCATTTGGTGCGTTTTTCGGTACAGTATATTTGGATAGTCGGTGCTTTTGTCATCGTGTTTGGCGTAGCCGGCTTTTTCCTGACCAAGCCGCAGTTTACAACTTTTCGCGGTGGCGCTACCATTTTATTTGTCGAAGAGGCCGCACCTATGATTGCGGAATATATGCAACGGCTCGATTTGTATGCACGAGTGCCATATATGGCGACCACATTGGGAATGCCCGATTCGTTGCAGAAAAAAATCTCAAGCATAGAGTGTTATCGCTGGATAGATTGCAAGCATGACAATACGCCCGATTTTGTGGATTTCGACAACGATAAACGCTATCGGTCGGATACGACTGATGTGGTAATGAACGATCGCTTGTATTTGCGTGTCGAAGCACGCGGATTGTACGATATGGCGTGCGTGCAGCAGTGGTTGCAAACTTATTTCGATGCACAGCCCGAGCTGACCGCCTTGTCGGAACAGGGACGGCAAGTGCTGCGCATGAACATGCAGACTTACGACCGCGAAATTCAACGCCTCGATAGTTTGGCTAACCATGACTATTTTCACAACGAATCGCAACAGACCGAAGTTAAAAACGGTCTACTTTTGATGAAAGGTAAACAACTGTATTACAACGATATATTGAATCTTATCACTCAACGCGGTTGGGTTGAAACGACTTTGAATCAACGCCCGAACAATATCAATTTCCAAAATGATATTGTGGTAACGTCGGCTTTGTCGCGCATGGTGCGTTTCGCATTGTGGTTGTTGGGTGGCTATCTGTTGGGCGTGTTAGTGGCGCTGTGTGTTGCTTACCGTCGGGAGATTGCTGCCTACATGAAACCGAAACGATGACTACTTTACGAAATTTGTGTCGATAGAACAAAACAATGACGTGGGTTTGCGCTTGTAGCGACAAAGATACGCGTTATCAGTTCCTGTTTGTGAGAAAAATTTGCTGCATACTTGTCTGTTTGGCGGTGTTGTGTCCTATCGCGGCACAGCGCAAACGCGAGATGCGTGCTGCGTGGATTGCCACAGTTGTCGGTATCGATTGGCCGCCGGCTGTCGACGATGTTACGGCGCAGCGACAGCGTATGATTGAAATACTCGACTCGCTCAAAGCATTGAATTTCAATGCGGTAGTTTTTCAGGTGCGTCCAACGGCTGATGCTTTTTATCAGTCGGATATTGAACCGTGGTCGCGCTATCTGACAGGCACGCAGGGCGTTGCTCCCGAACCGTTGTACGACCCTTTGGCTTTTGTTGTACGCGAGGCGCATCGTCGCTGTATCGAGGTACATGTGTGGCTCAATCCGTATCGGGCTATTCTCAAAGGCGGCATCGCACAACTTGATTCGACACACGTCTATTTCCGCCATCCGGAGTGGTTTGTAACCTACGGCGAACAACTATTGTTCAATCCGGCATTACCCGAAACGCGCGATTATCTGAATAGGGTGGTGGCCGACATCGTAACGCGCTACGACATCGACGCTGTGCATTTCGACGATTATTTCTACCCGTATCGTTATAAAAATCAAGAATTCCCCGACGAACAAACGTTCCGTGCCGATTCGCGCGGTTTTGTTGACAAAAGCGATTGGCGGCGCGATAATGTCAATTTGGTGATTGCGCAGTTGCAGCAAACCATCAAAAGCATTAAACCGTGGGTTGAATTTGGCATTAGTCCTTTTGGCGTGTGGCGCAATGCCTCGAAAGACGAACGAGGTTCGCAAACACGCGCCATGTCCAACTACGACGATTTGTATGCCGATATCTTGTTGTGGCTCGAGCGTGGCGACATCGACTATGTAACGCCGCAACTCTATTGGGAAATAGGCCATCCGAATGCCGATTTTGCAACATTGGTTGATTGGTGGAGTTGTCATACTTACGGTCGTAACTATTATGTCGGATTGTATGCTTCCAATTTAGGAAATGCTACTGCCAAATCGGTATGGCGCACCGATAACGAAGTGATGCGTCAACTGCGCTACATGGAACAAGTTCCGCAGCAAGGAGCCATGTTTTACAGTACCGTGGCGCTGATGCAAAATCGGCAAGGTATTTGCGATAGTTTGCGTCGCTATTATCGTTATCCGGCGTTGGTGCCGCAGCAAATCGGTGTCGATGCCGATGGCTCGATGCCTGTGAAACGGGTGCGTATCGTGCGCGCCCAACAAAATTATCATCTTGAGTGGGAAACCGCTCACGAAACAGGAGGCTGTGCGCCGGCGTATTATGTGGTTTATGCGTTCGCAGGGCATGAACTCGGCGATTTCGACGACCCGCGCAACATTTTGACAATCACCACCGATAATTGTGTCAATTTGGCTGATTACGCCGATAAATTGCATGGTCATTATAAGTTTGCGGTAACGGTGGTTAATCGGTACGGACAAGAGAGCGCACCTGCTGTGGTGCAAAAATACAAACGCAGCGTACGTTGACATCAGGTGACGTCATGTTGCAAGTCGATTGAATAGAATAATGCACGACATGTTGTATCAAACACATACATTGACCAATGGCATCCGATTGCTATATGTGCCGGCCGAATCGCCGGTGGTGTATTGCGGGTTTGTTGTCAATGCCGGCACGCGCGACGAACTTGCCGACGAACATGGTGTGGCTCATTTTGTCGAGCACATGTTGTTCAAAGGTACCGAATGCCGCAAAAGTTGGCAGGTCATTAGTCGGTTGGAATCGGTTGGCGGACAAATCGATGCATTTACCACCAAAGAAGAAACGTATATTTATACAACTATTCCGGCGCGACATCTTGAACGCGCTATGGAGTTGTTGGCCGACATAGTGTTTCACTCCACTTTCCCGGAACACGAATTGGAACACGAACGCAGTGTTGTTTTAGAAGAAATACAATCCTACAACGATTCTCCGGCCGAATTGATATACGATGAATTTGATAATCTGTTGTTTGGCAATACCGCATTGGGACACAGTATTTTAGGTACCGAACAGACTTTGCAGCATATCACGTCGGCGCACCTGAAACGTTTTGTCCGGCGTTGTTACACGACGGATAATATCGTGTTTTTCCTATTAGGTAATGTGCGTAACGATAAATTGTTACATTTGGCTGAACGTTATTTTGGCGTACCGGCCACACAGCGTACATTCCAACGCGTGCCGCCTGCGATGTATGTGCCCGGACTGCAACGCTGCCACAAAGACACCTGTCAAACGCATTGCATGATTGGCAATCGGGCATATCATCAATTACACGAAGATAGGTTCGCGTTACTTTTGCTAAATAATATACTTGGTGGCCCAAATATGAGCAGTCGGCTCAATATGTCGGTGCGCGAACGTCATGGTTGGGCTTATACGGTCGAATCGACCTTGACTCTCTATGTCGATACCGGTGTATGGAGCGTGTATGTAGGGTGCGACAATAGCCGTGAACGCGACTGTATACGCCTGATTGATAAGGAATTATGTGAACTATCGTCGCGTTGTGTATCGCCACGTGCTTTGGCCAAGGCCAAATGCCAACTCGAAGGCCAAATGCTGATTGCCGATGAAAATAGGGAGAATTTGATTTTGGCTTTGGCGAAGGCGTATTTGCAAACCGGTCATTGCTTGTCGAATGCCGAATTGCATGAGGCCTTGCAGGCCGTTACAGCCGACAAACTCCGTCAAGTGGCTGCCGACATATTTGCCGAACAACAACGGTCAACCCTTATCTTTAATTGATACGACACGATGCAACTGAAACAAGCTACACACTTTGACGATTATGATGCGCTGATTGACGCTTACATGGCCGAACACAGCGATGCCGAACCTGCTTGGCTGGCGGCAGTGGCTCGCGAAACACATGTGCGGACTATCAACCCGCGTATGTTGTCGGGACATTTTGCCGGCCGCATACTCAAAATGCTGGTGCGTATAGCTCGCCCGAAACGTGTACTTGAGATTGGTGCTTTCACCGGCTATTCGGCACTCTGTTTAGCCGAAGGATTACCTGCCGATGGCCATATCGATACCATCGAAATAGATGACGAGTTGGAAGATTTTATCCGCGAAAATATTCGTCATTCGCCTTATGCCGAGCGCGTTACGTTGCACATCGGCGATGCCTGTGCACTGATTCCGCAGTTGGACGGTATGTTCGATTTCGTATTTATCGATGCCGATAAACGATTTTATCGTGATTACTACGAGTTGGTGTTACCCAAAGTACCGTCAGGCGGGGTCATCGTGGCCGACAATACGTTGTGGGACGGCAAAGTGTTGATACCGAATCCGCCTACAGGCGACCATCAAACTATTGAAATAAAAAAGTTTAACGATTTTGTCGCTCAAGACGAACGCGTTGAAAAAGTGATATTGCCACTGCGCGACGGCTTGACGCTGATGATGAAAAAATGATATATAATCACCCGATGGAACCTATTTTTGAATTAGAGATGAAAGTGCGCGACTACGAATGCGATTTACAAGGAATCGTGAATAATGCCAATTATCAGCACTATTACGAACATACGCGGCACGAATTTTTGTCGCAACATGGCATCAGTTTTGCACGGTTACACGAGGCCGGCACCGATGTCGTGGTGGCACGCATGGAAATGGCGTTCAGAGCACCGCTGCGCTCCGGCGATACGTTTGTGTCGGAACTCGCGTTAGAACAAGAGGGCATTAAGTATGTATTCCGTCAAAAAATTTACAAATTGCCCGAACGAAAAGTGTGCAATTCGGCACGTTTCGATTGCGTGGTTGTGGAACACGGACAACTTTGTCGCAGTCGTATGTTCGATGATTTTGTCAAACAAGTGAACGAACAAAAAAACTGAGATATGAAATACATTGGAGCACACGTCAGCACTTCCGGCGGTGTCGAAAATGCACCGCTCAATGCGCATGCCATTGGTGCAACAGCGTTTGCGTTGTTCACCAAAAATCAACGTCAGTGGTTTGCTGCACCGCTCACCGACGAATCGGTAGCCTTGTTTAAAGCACGATGCGCTGAGTTTGGCTATACGGCCAAACAGATTTTGCCACACGATAGTTATCTGATCAATTTGGGCTCGCCCGATAGCGAAAGCCTCGAAAAATCGCGCAAATCGTTTATCGACGAAATGAAACGGTGTGAACAACTTGGGCTCGATCGACTCAATTTTCACCCCGGAAGCCATTTGAATAAAATGTCGGAGGACGACTGCCTGAAACGCATTGCCGAATCGATAAATTTGGCGTTGAACGCTACTGCAAACGTAACGGCCGTCATCGAAAATACCGCCGGACAAGGCACTAATGTCGGATTTCGGTTCGAGCACTTGCGGCGCATTATCGATATGGTGGACGACAAAACGCGTGTCGGTGTCTGCATCGATACGGCGCATACGTTTGCCGCCGGTTACGATATATCGACGCAGGCCGGCTTTGAATTGGTCTTTCGCGAATTGGACGAAGTTGTCGGAATCGGTTATTTGCGTGGTATGCACCTAAATGATTCCAAAAAGGCATTGGCCTCGCGAGTCGATCGCCACGAATCGTTGCATGGCGGACTGATTGGTCCTACGCTATTCGAACTGATTATGCGCGATTCGCGTTTTGACGATATACCGCTTATACTTGAAACACCCGACGAAACGCGTTGGGCTGACGAAATAGCATGGTTGGCCGGTCGCGTGTAGTGTCAATGTAGCGATAATAGTAACGAAACGACGATGAAACACCAATTAAAATACATGGGAAGTCGGATTGTGCAACGCGGAACAGCGTGGATTGGCTTCTTGTTGCACCCCGACAAAGCATTTCGGTTGGCGGCCATGGCCGATGATGCCGAAAAAGTGGCATCGCATAGCGTCGCCATCGGTGTCGTGTGTTGTGGCATAGCCGAACTGATAGGGTTTGCTATTGACCACGATACCATGTGGTTTTTCCCCGTGTTGTCGGCCTTGTTGCGTATGGCAGCTTTGTGGAGTGCATGGTGGTTGTCGGTGCGGGGAATAGTGCCGTTGGTACGCTATTATCCGCATGTAGAGCTGACACAACGCGACGGTCATCTGCTCGTTTCCTATGGCATGATTACCGTTTTTGCCACCGATTGCATATTGTCATTTATGCCTATCTCGTTTTTGTATGTGTTGGCGTTTGGCAATATATTTGTGTTGCATAGTGGTGTTACAGCCTATGTCGATGCCGACGACGCCAAAGTCGGACAATTGACAATCGCATTATCTGCTTGGTTGTGCGTGCTGCCGTGTGTGGTGGAATATGTGCTGAAAATGTTGCTCCCAAATGCACCGTTGTAACATTTTTTTTGCATCGTTTGTTGCGTGATTCAGGAAAAAGACGTACATTTGCAAATATTTTTCTCATACGTAGATGAAGAAATTTATCCCGATATTTCTCTTGTGCATCGCTGTTTGCGGTTGCCAAAACGATTTTCGCGTTTGGCGCGATGTGAATGCCGATGTCATGGCGACGGTTCAAAGCGACACCGCCTACAAATCCACACCGTCAGGCGTGTTGTATAAGGTGGTTTATCCGGTTTATCATACGGGTTATGTGCCAAAACCGGATTCGTATGTGCTGGTCAACTATACAGGAATGCTCATCGATGGTACCGTGTTCGAAGTACAAGACTCGGCGTTATTGCAGGTGTCCGATCTGATAACAGGTTGGCAGGAAGCCCTCTGTATGATGACCGATGGCGAAAAATGGCATCTTTATGTGCCTTACGATTTGGGTTATGGAGCCGACGGATTGAAATTGGCCAATGGCAATTTCGCCATACCGCCCTATTCGACGTTGATTTTTGACTTGGAATTGTTAATGGTAGCCAATAATTGAATGCGCCCTATATCGCTTTCGGGAGAAGACAACGAACAGAAACATTGAAACATGAACAAACGCTTATTGTTAATACTGATTGCAGGATGTTGCATGGCCACTGCGGCAGCGCAACGTTTGGGTGGCATTGTCAGTTATCAACTGACACAAGGCGTACAGACTACAACCGATCATCTTGTCAACTTTAACGCTACACCGGGTTCAGGCTTTGCAGTCGGGGTGTTGTTCGATTGGGACATCACCAATCGCTGGGGTTTAGAGGCGGCTGTTACCTACAATTTGCGCACATCGAACTACAATCTGCACTACTTGTCCGACACGACGACACGTTTCAAACGACAACTCTACTTTCTTAATATTCCGGTGCATGCGTATGTCAATTTCCCATTTCTCAAATGGACGTTGGCACTCTATTTTGGCCCTTCGTTCAACGTCGGTCTGCATGGCAAAGATATGGCGTGGGAAAATACGGCGTGGCAAAAGCCCGTGATGCTTGAAGAAGAAGATATTTATGGCGACGACGGGCGACTTTATCGCTTCGAAATCGGTGCCGAAATCGGTCTAAATGCCAAATATCGCAATTTCATTTGGTCGGTGGGCTATCATCACGGGTTCAACAATTTGGACAAAAACAACTATCAGTGGACATTGGATTTGCCGGCCGGTACGACAACATACGTAACGATGGGCGAAATTAAAGTGTCGTTCGGTTATTTGTTCGATTTGAAGAAATAAAACAACGGTTTAGCGATTGTTGGTTTTGTAGTGGTCGAAGTATCCCTTTTTGGGGAAACTTCGCCTGTTTTTTATGCGTGTGGTCTGTGTAAGATGGTTGTTATCAGCTGTCTAATTTCTGCCGATATGTTCCATTTGTAAACACACCATACGCCAAACAGACCGATTAATGCTGTGCAAATCACTGCTTCGGCGCACTGCAACCATAGATTGTCGCCAATGGCAGGGTAGAGGTGTCGTATGCCAAAACGGCATATTGCATCTAACGCAAACATGAGGATTATAATGAGCAACACTTTGATTTGCTGCCACGAAAATGGAGTTGTCTTTACGGTGAATCGTACCACAATCAGTAGGGCAATGTAATAAAATAAATACGCAAAGAGGGTGGCCATGGCGGCACCATCAATGCCCCAAAGTGGAATCAGACGATTGTTGAAAAAAATGGCTAATGCCGTTTGCAGAAATGCAAAGATCAACGAAAAATAGTAGTAACGCGAATAACTCAACACCGATGTGCCAATGCTCAAGGTCGAATTGATGAGTTTCGATATGCCCAAAATCAGTACGACATTTTTGGCGGTAGCGTAATGCGTTCCATTAGGCAGTAATGCAAAAAACAAATCGATGTTGCTCCAAATGACAAAAAACAAGAAAGCCCCGACCACAAGTTGGTGTAACGACACATTTTGACACAAACGATTGGCACCGGCAGTGTCGTTGTCTTTGACAGCTTGCGATAATTGCGGTTGTGCAATAGCGCCTAATGAGCGGTATGGAATGTCGATAATGGTGGCGATGTAGGTGGCAATGGCAAACACACCGGTAAAAGCCAAACCTTGTTGCGCGCTGATAAAAAACGTACTAATCACCGGCGTTACAGCGGTGGCGCATGCCGAGGTCAACACAAAGGCTGTATAGAGCAGATAGTCGCGTCGGAGCGTTGGCGTAATGTGTTGCGTGTCGGGACGTAACGAGATACGGTGGAGCGAACACAGATATACGAGGTTGATAACGGTGGCAATGCCGTACACGCTACAGAACATGATGACAAAACCGTTGAGCGTCAGCACGTTGAATGCGTAAAGCAGATATGCGGCAAGGGCAAGTATGCGCACTATGACTTCGCGCGTGATTTTGGGTACTACAATGCGCATCAGCACGTTGGCGTTCGATTCGAATATGGCCATGTAGAGCATAAAAAAGGCCAACGGCAACACGGCGTAATAGTATTCGACAAAAAGTGGCGATTTCTCGGCAAAAGCGGCTTCGATAGGTGTACGCAGTGCTATATAGAGCGCCCCGAAGAACACGAAACCGATGAGTGGCACAAGCAGTGTCCAAAAGAAGAAACCATGGTCGCCATGCGCTTCGTCTTTGAAATACGGGTAATAGCGTACTATCGACGAACTTGTACCAAGTTGTGCCAATGCCACCAATAGTGTAGCCGCATCTACCAATACGCGTGTCAAGCCGATTTCTTCTGCCGTCAGAAAACGGGTCAGCACAAAAAATGTGGTAACAAAACCGATGGCGACACCCACGTAATTGGCTATGGTGCCTTTGATGCTTTGTCGAATAATGACTCCCAAAATGCGTTTGATTGCTTGGTGATTATTGCTTTGAATGCTCGGCAATGAAACGTTCGGCTTCCATGGCCGCTTTGCAACCGCTGCCGGCTGCCACCACTGCCTGACGGTAATGTGGGTCGGCTACATCGCCTGCGGCAAATACACCGGGAATGTTGGTACAAGGGCTTTCGGCAGGGAACGTCTTGATGTAACCGGCTTCGTCGGTGGTTACATAACGGCTGAATAATTCCGAGTTCGGATGATGGCCGATAGCAAGGAAAAAACCGTCAATTTTGATTTCGACAATCTCTTCGTCGGGTGCGCCTTTACGCTTGATCAAACGTGCACCTTCTACATAGTTGTCGCCCAACAGCCCAAGGGTGTTGTGTTCGAACAGCACTTCGATGTTTGGAGTGCGTAGCACGCGCTCTTGCATTATTTTCGACGCGCGCAGGAATGGCTTGCGTACTATCAGATAGACTTTCTCACACAAACCGGCCAAATATGTGGCTTCTTCGCAGGCCGTATCGCCCCCGCCGACTACAGCCACGCGTTTTTTGCGGTAGAAAAAACCGTCGCATGTGGCACAAGCCGATACGCCTTTGCCGGCAAATTTTTGTTCGTCGGGCAGACCGAGATATTTGGCCGATGCGCCCGTTGCAATGATAACGGTGTCGGCTTCGATAGTGCTGTTGTCGTCAATCACTACTCGGTGCGGATGCCCCGAAAAATCGACCGCAGTAACGACACCGAAACGAATATCGGCACCAAAACGTTCGGCTTGCGCACGAAAATCACTCATCATCACGTTGGCATCAACACCCTCGGGATAGCCGGGAAAATTTTCGATGTCGGTAGTTTGCGTGAGTTGGCCGCCGGGTTGCATACCTTCGTATAAAACGGGCGATAAATTGGCGCGACCGGCATAAATAGCGGCTGTGTAACCGGCTGGCCCTGAGCCGATTATTAGACATTTAACGTGTTCTTGCATATCGTGGAAATTTTTCCGCAAATTTAAGCAAATAATCCGAAATTCCCAATTATCGGATGAAATTATATCCGTAGAGTGAAAATTTTGCCCTTAAAAAGTTATAGAATCGAGATGTAAGAATATCGATTTTAGATTTATCCCTAACTCCCCTAAAGGAGACTTATAGTCCTCTCCCCCCTTTAGGGGGAGTCGGAGGGGGTAGGAGAGAACGCCCAAAATACGAAATTTACGCAAATAACGCAAAACAACCTTAAACTTTGCAACTTTTTTATACATTCCCGCTTTGTACTTTGCACGATTTGTACTATCTTTGCAACGTAATAAACACAAACAAACAACAAAAAATATTTTTGCCTATGGAATAGAAGCACGAGTAACTTCGTGTGCGCATCTTGAAACAGACATATTGAAAATAGCGTTATAAGCCATAACTTGATTACTTGAAACCTGAACAATTTCGATAATCACTCGAGTCAAAGCTCATTAGCGCTCACGCGAAAGCGTGGGCTTTTTGACATTTATTTGAGTGATGAGGTAGTTCAGGACCACAAGTAATCAAATGAGATTTGTAAAAGCACCACGCTCTTTTTATGCGCATACATACACAACTAAAGGTGCAATTAACGGAAACATTGCCTATTCGTTTGAAATCGGTGGAAAATCTGGATTTTACGGTCAGAGAGTATAAGGAGCGTTTGATTGCAAAAGTATTGAAAACAAACAGTTCCGATGTGTTGATCGGTACGTTGGTTGAGGTAACTACCAATGCCGATGGCTTCTTGGTTATGACTGTTACCGGTTATCCGGCTAAATATGTCAATTTCCGTTCTGCCACTGAGGCCGACCAATGGAAAGTAAATACGTTGAGTTCGTTAAATGGTGAAACAAGAGTGCTAATGAACATTGAAGCCGAACAAGTAGCACCTATCTATACATTAAAACACGAAAAGGAGAAATAAACAATGAAAAAATGTTGGTTTATTGTACTGCTGTGTGCAGTTGTAACAAGTGGTTTTGCGCAACGCTATGCTTCTACAGGATTGCGTACAAGTTCAATCTTGGAGAAATCGACACCGGCATATTTGGGCTCGGTGGAAATGAGCGGCTCGTTTGGCATACACCATGGTGGCTTCCAAGTATTAACTTCCCATGGTACACAATTTAATCCACACTTTTATTTAGGTGGTGGTGTAGGTGTTTTTGGACTATTCCCGTATCATTATAAATTCGATGGTGGCAATATGTATGGTTATACATCAATATGTGTACCCATTTTTGTGGATGTCCGTCCATCGTTTGGCAGTTCTGTACCTATGTACTTGGATTTGAAGTTTGGTGGCGCCTTTGGATCAAAACTTGGCGCTTATCTTGATTTGTCGTACGGTTTCATGGTGATGAACAAAAGGAATGCGGCCATGAGTGTATTCTTCGGCTATCAGTTGGCTCCGGCAGCCGGTAGAACCATAAAAGACGGCGGTAAAAATTTTTATGGTCAAATATCAACTGAAACGGTGGAGTATAACTATTCCAATTCCATACGTTTGGGGCTCGCCGTCTATTTTGGCAAAGGGGTTAATAAACTGAAGTGATCACAATTCTATTTGGGAAACAATGAAAAAGACAATTTATGTATTGACGGCTATGGTCGTGATGATGACGGCAGTAGCATGCGAACAAACATACGAAGAAGACCACAATGATTTGGCCGGTACGCAATGGGAAACCACTTTGCCCGGACGTCAGTATCCTGCAACATTGTGTTTCGACTATAAAGGCACTTGGCGACTTTTGGTTGACAATGGCGTCTCTTTTGCAAACGGAACCTTTGGCGGAGCTCAACGGAATGGATTTGATGCCGGTTCTTTTGGCTTGCATGTGGAATGGGTTGAATCCAATGCCGATTACGCTTTGTGCTCTTTGTTTGATTTTATATCCCGAGGCGACAAATACGATGGTAAATATACCACAGGTGATAATTCCCGTTTAACCGTTTTAGGATATACATGGACGTATAAAGAGAAAGTGGCACAATAATAATAGCAGTAGGCGTGGAGATATGCCCTTTGCGCCTACTTTATAAATTTGGTTGTTAAATATAACACAATTTTTATAATATGAAACACTTGAAATTTTTTGCAGCCTTGTGCTGCGTGGCAGCGGCCTTTGCCGCCTGCGAACCGCAAAACGGCCCCAATGCAAACACTAATTACTATGTAACCGTAAAAACTGCTGATGCTCTTATGGGTACGGTAAGTGGTGGCGGTATTTACCCCTCAGGGACAGAAGTAACCATCACGGCTCTTGCTAACGAAGGTTATAAATTTGTACAATGGAACGATAATAATACGGATAATTCGCGTACAATTACAGTAACTTCCGATGTAACGTATGTTGCTACATTCGCAGAGTCAGATTCTTCTAATGATGACAATACCGATAAAGTCCTGACGTGTGCCGAAGCCATAAATCATGTCAATGAAAATGTTGTGGTTGAGGGGTATGTGGCCTTTGCATACGATTATGCCGGAAGCAGTATTCAGTCTGCTTGGATTGCCGATGATCCAACGACAAATGTTGGTGTCTTTGAAGCCTATAAGTGTACTGTTAACGAAGCTGTTTCCAAAGGCGATCGCGTGCATGTAGAAGGTCAAATGATCATCTATACCAAAAGTAATGGTGAACAAATTTTTGAAATCAAAGGTGGTGTCATGACGCGTTTGTAACCTCATGTGCCTACCTACAATTAGCAGTGAGAAATGTAGGGACGTGGCGTGCCGCGTCCCTATGTTTTAAAAGCCTCCCAAACCCTCCTAAAGGAGGACTTTTTTTGTGTTGGCGTTTGTGTGGAGTCCCCTTTAGGGGATAGGGATAGAAGAGATTTTAGATTTTTACCCTTTCGCATTAAACTCTTAAACTTTGAAGCTATTTTGCACTTTCCGTTGTGCATTTTGCACTAATTTACCCCTGTCCGGCTATCGCAAGCCTCCAAAAGCCTCCTGGAGGGTTTGTTTGGAGGTAGAAGCATTATCGATTTTGGGGTAAATCAAAAAAAGAAGGGTAAGCTTGCTATATCGCACCGCTACAACCTTCTACCCTTGCTGCGGTCAGGCCCTGGGGGAGTTCAAAGGGAGCTGGTCGTATAGGACTTACCCGACTGCAAAGGTAGTTCAAAAATACGAAACAGACAAATTTTCTGCTATTTTTTTGCATTTCGAGTGTTAAATACGGTAATAAGAGTTCAAAGGCATAGGGTTAAAATGCTGTGTTTTTATCCTATGCTTTTGCTTTTTTTTTGTACACCTATTTGCGGATAATTAAAAATCGACGGTAACTTTGAAGTTTACCATAAATCCTGTCAGGTAGTTGGGGACGGCGTATTGCGTGTTGTAAATGTCGGTAACCCAATAGTACGAATTTTCGTTTTTGATATTGAATAGGTTGAATAGTTCCAGATTCAGCCAAAACGCTTTGACGACTTTTTGCCGACTCATGAATTTTTCGCGTCCCTGCACGAAACCGCGCGTGGCTCCGATGTCCACACGGTTATAGGCTTTTGTGCGATAAACGGCTTGGTAGCGTTCGCTGTGCGGTGCGCCGAACGGTAGGCCGTCCGACCATACTAACTTCAGATAGACTTTGTATTCAGGGTGTTTCGGGAAATAATCCTGAAAAAACAGCGAAACGTTGTAACGTTGTTCGTTCGGTCGTGAAATCCAACCCGGATTGACAGTCCCGAGCAACGTCCCTGTATTGCTGTACACGTTGTACGAGTCGTCCAATAGGTTCTCTTTTGAATACATCCATGAGAACGAAATCCACGAGTCGGTGCCCGGCACAAATTCGCCGAACAATTTCAAGTCGATGCCGGCCGTTTGTGCTACGGCGTTGTTGGTGCCGAGGTAGCGTATGCGCACGTTGTCCACATAGTACGGATTGACACGGTCGCTGGGCTTGTAATAGGCTTCAGCAGTGAATTTGAACGGTCGGTTCCAAAGCCTGAAGTAATAGTCGGCGCCAAATACGACGTGTAGCGACCGTTGCGCTTTGATGTTTTTGTTGAGCAACAGGCTGGTATTGCCGTATTGGTCGGTGGTTTCGACACGTATCTCTTTGTAGAATGGGGCTTGGTGGTATAGCCCAACGGCAAGACGGAAGTCGAAGTCGGGATTCCAATCGGGAACGTATGTGGCCGAAAGGCGCGGACTGATGAGTAACTCTTTGTTGAAAGTCCAATAGTTGGCGCGAATGCCTCCGTTGAATGTCCATCGACCGCTATTGGCATACAACTTGTAAGTCTCTTCGATGAAAGCGGTCAGGCGTGCGCTGTACAGGTCGTTGCTGGCGGTCAGATTATATACCAAATCGACTTTTTCGGGATTGTAGGGCAGTGAGTAGCCCGACGAATCGCGGAATTCCCATTCGCGTATGCGGTCGAGGATTATTTCGGCTTGTGCGGTAACGCCCCATTCTAAAGCATTGTTCTTGTATTTCCATTCACCTAAATGCGATAGGTTAACCACAGTGGCCGACAGACGGTTGCGTGCATGTTCGTGATAGGTACCCACGCCTTGGTTGTTGGTGTGTCCCGTGTTATTGATGTCCAAATCCGACAACCAATACTGACCGGTTATGTCGTACGTTTCTTGCTCGTTGGTGTTGAACGCCGATGTCATCAGGCTCAGTTTTACGCTTTGAATAGGTCGGTAGTTGACGGTAAAGGCGCCGAAATAGGTGCGGAATACGTCTTTTTCTTGCCCGTCGAAATAGACTTTGAAGTTGTAGTTTTCGGTAAGGGTGCCGAATTTCGTTTCGCGCTCCTTGGGAATGAATCTGTAATAGTTTTGCGAAAAATTGCCGAGAAAAGAGCCGTCCCATTTGTCGTTGAAACGGAATGTCAAATAAGTTTGGTAATCGACAAACGATTGTGCGTATTCGCCTTTGGTGTCGAGCGAACCGAGCAAGTACGACGATGTTTTGTAGCGTATGCCGTGTACTTGCGTGAAGTTTTTCGATTTGGAGCCCAAATAAGCCGTTGCACCGAGCAGACTGACCGAAACCGAGCCTTCCAACTTTTCGGGGGTTTTGTAGGTAACGTCGAGCACTGATGCGCTTTTGTCGCCATAGCGTGCGCCGTATCCGCCTGCCGAGAATTGTACGCTGCCGACCAAATCGGGATTGATAAAACTGAGTCCTTCCTGCTGGCCGGCGCGTACCAACAGTGGACGATATACTTCGATGTTGTTCACATAGACGCTATTCTCGTCGTAGTTGCCACCGCGTACCGAATATTGCGAACTGAGCTCGTTGTTTGAATTGACACCGGCAAACGTGGTAAGTAAGGCGCTGATGTTGCCGCCCGAAGCGTCGGGTATCATGCGAAATTGGTCGGTGTTCAGGGTTTGCATATTGTTGGTCGGGCGTTGGTAGGCACGCACTTCTACGCCGGCAAGTTCGTTCGAGGTTATGGTCAATGTCTCGGTAACATTCAATACATCGTCGTCGATGCCGAATGTGCGTTCGCTTGTATTGTAACCAATACACGAGTAAACGACTGTGAATGTGTCGGTTACGTCGGCCCGCAATTCGTAGAAACCTTGCGCATTCGACGATGTACCTTGGGTGGTGCCTTTTATTTGCACTGTGGCAAATTCGATGGCATGGTCCGATTGGTCGAGTACATATCCGCGGATGTATATGCGCTTGGCTGACAGCGCGTTACATACGGAGAGAATGGTTAGTATCAGGAAAAATTTTTTCAAAATAGTTACTGCTTACCTTTATTAAAAACGGACGAGTACTCAAATTATTGCCAATTTGGCATATTTCAGCAGCAACGGTTTGGTGCCACTCTTGTCGAATGCGATAAAGGCTTTGGTGGCATCGCCTTCGCCTTCGATGTTGATGATTTGACCATCGCCGAAAATGTTGTGTCGCACGCGCATACCGACGGAGTACGGATATTTGGTATTGCCACTGACCATGCCGGGCGTAATGCGTCGCATGCGAGCCGGTGGCGTTGATGGCTGTACGGAATCGCTATGGTACTCAATTGACCGAAAACCGGTAAAACGCGGTCGCATCGTGGGTTCGACTATGGGTGTCTGACGCATGCCAATCGGCTTTTGCAGATATTTTTCGTCAATCTCGTCAATGAAACGGCTGGGATTCGAAAATTGCGTTTGTCCGTTGCGAAAACGCGATTTGGCGTAACTGATTACGCAATCGTCTTTGGCACGCGTGAGCGCCACATACAGCAATCGACGTTCTTCTTCGAGGTCGCGTTCGGAGTCGCACATCATCGACGGGAAAAGGTCTTCTTCCAATCCGACAATGAATATGTGCTTGAATTCCAGACCTTTGGCGGAATGAACTGTCATCAGTGTAACGCGATTTTTGTCTTCATCGGTTTCGGTATCTTGGTCGGTAAGTAATGCCACTTCCGACAAAAAATCCTCCAAACGCAACTCAGTGTCGCCGTGGTTGGCTTTGTCTTCGCAAAATTGGTTGATGGCGCTCAATAATTCTTGAATGTTTTCTTTGCGACTCAAATTCTCCGGCGAGTTATCCACCAAAATGTCGCGCATAATGCCCGATTCCCTGACGACTAATTCGGCGATGGCATAAGCGTTGAGTGTCGCATTTTGTTGCTCGAATTGTGCCATCATTTCGGCAAAAGCGGCCAACTTTTTGGCAGTGCCGGCATTGACGTCGAGTCCGAAATGTTCCATGTCGCGCATGACGGTTAACGCACCGACTTGATGTGCGTGGGCGCAAGTCAATACTTTGTTTTGCGTTGTCTCGCCGATACCGCGCGCCGGATAGTTGATGATACGTTTGAGCGCTTCTTCGTCGTTGTTGTTAATGAGCAAACGCAGATAAGCCAACACATCTTTCACCTCCTTGCGTTGGTAGAACGACAAACCACCATATATTTTGTAAGGAATGGACCGCTTGCGCAACGCCTCTTCCAACGTGCGCGATTGGGCATTGGTACGATACAGAATGGCATAATCGCTATACGAATCGCCGGTTGTTTGCAGGCTGTTACTCAATGTGGCGGCTACGGCAAAGGCTTCGTCGTAGTCGCTGTACGAACTCAATACGCGTATCTTGCTGCCGACGGCGCCATCGGAATAGACCGTCTTCCGAATTTGATGATGGTTTTTGGCAATCAGCGAATTGGCTGCATTGACAATGGTTTGTGTCGAACGGTAGTTGCGCTCCAATTTGAACAATCGGCAACCGGCGTATTGTGTCTGAAAATGCAGCATATTGTCAATGTTGGCGCCACGAAACGAATAGATGCTTTGCGCATCGTCGCCTACGACGCATATACGCTGATGGTCTGATGCTAACTGCCTGATTATTAAATGCTGTGCTCGGTTCGTATCCTGATATTCGTCCACCAAAATATAACCGAAACGCTGGCGATAACGAGCCAAAATGTCAGGATTTTGGTCGAACAGCAGGTTGGTAAACAGCAATAAATCGTCGAAATCCATCGCATTCGATACTTTGCAACGTTGGCAGTAGAGCATGTAGAGATCGATAAATTGCGGTGTGCGCGAATTGGCATCGTTACGCATTAGTTCGTGGTTGGCACGATACATGTCAGGTGTCAGTAACTGATTTTTTGCAAACGATATGCGTCCTTGTATCGTACTCGGGCGATAACTTTTGTCGTCGAATTTCAATTCTTTAATCAAACTGCGAATCAAACTTTTGGAATCGCTTTGGTCGTAAATGGTGAAATCGTGTGTGAACCCGATAGCGGCGGCTTCGCTGCGCAAGATGCGTAAAAAAATGGAATGAAACGTTCCCATCCACAAATAACGCGCGACGTGGTCGCCCACAATAGAGGCGATGCGGGTTTTCATTTCGTCGGCAGCTTTATTGGTGAATGTCAATGCCAAAATTTGCGACGGATGCCAACCCTGTTGTAATAAATACGCGATTTTATAAGTCAGCACACGCGTTTTGCCCGACCCGGCACCCGCTACAATGAGCGAAGGCCCGTCGCAATAGGTGACGGCTTCCAACTGACTGTCGTTCAGTAGGTTACGTATCGTACTTGTGTCGGAATCGTTTGGCATAAAATTTGTACGGAAACAAAATGCAAAGATAACCAATTTTTTGAGGAATACAAGTCGATGCTTGAACATTTCTTTCGACAATCGACAAAAAAATATAGATTTGCCCAAAAATATCTTGGAGTATCAGCAATTTATACTTTAGCGCAGTGTGGCAATCGACCGAAAAAGCTCTATTTGTCGGCATTTGCGAGTCGGTTTTTTGAATCGAAAACGAAATTTGTTGATTTTTTGCACGCTACACAAAGGCCGTTTGAAAATAAATGACTAACTTTGCACTTCGAAAAAACCTAACTTAAAAACATTTATATTATGGTTAATTACAAAGAATTAGGATTGGTAAACACGCGCGAAATGTTTGCCAAAGCCATCAAAGGCGGTTACGCTATTCCGGCTTTCAACTTCAACAACATGGAACAACTGCAAGCCATTATCATGGCTGCTGCCGAAACCAAATCGCCGGTTATTTTGCAAGTGTCGAAAGGCGCGCGCAATTATGCTAATCAAACCTTGTTGCGCTACATGGCCGAAGGTGCTGTGGCTTATGCCAAAGAACTCGGTTGGGAAAAACCCGAAATCGTGTTGCATCTCGACCATGGTGACAGTTTCGAATTGTGCAAATCGTGCATCGACATGGGCTTCTCGTCGGTTATGATCGACGGCTCGCATCTGCCTTACGATGAAAATGTGGCACTGACCAAAAAAGTGGTTGAGTATGCTCATCAGTTCGATGTAACAGTCGAAGGCGAACTTGGCGTATTGGCCGGTGTCGAAGACGAAGTTGTGGCCGATCATCACACTTACACGCGCCCCGAAGAAGTAGTCGATTTCACAACTAAAACTGGTTGCGATAGTTTGGCTATTTCGATTGGTACTTCGCACGGCGCTTACAAATTCACACCTGCACAATGCACACGCAACGCCGAAGGCCGACTCGTGCCGCCACCATTGGCATTCGATGTGCTCGAAGGCGTCGAAAAAGAGTTGCCCGGATTCCCGATTGTGTTGCACGGCTCGTCGAGCGTACCGCAAGAAGAAGTTGAAACCATCAATAAATTCGGTGGTAATCTGCCCGATGCCATCGGTATCCCCGAAGAAGAGTTGCGCAAAGCCTCGAAATCGGCCGTTTGCAAAATCAACATCGATAGCGACAGCCGTTTGGCCATGACAGCCGCCATTCGTCAAGTGATGGCCGAGAAACCGGCAGAATTTGACCCGCGCAAATATCTTGGTCCTGCTCGCGACAATATGAAAAAACTTTACATTCACAAGATTGTAAACGTACTCGGTAGCGACGGCAAAGCCGCGTAATAGCGCTTGATAAATAGTTTGTTTGGCGATTTTCTCAAAAAGATGAGGAAATCGCCATGTTTTTTGCCGTTTTTTTGCCGAAAAATTTGTTTTTGTCGCCGAAATGAACTATATTTGCAAATTATACGAAAAAAATATTGGCTATATGAAGAAATTTTATCTCGTTTTGTGCGCCGTGCTGTTTGCTGTGGCGTCGTTTGCGGTCGAGTATCAGGCTCCCGTTATCGTGTGGGAGGGTACAAGCAGCCCGCTGTATGGTTATGATAATCACATTATAATAAATCAAGAGGCCTACGATTGGTCGAAAGTAGTTGAAAATACGCGCATTACAATTTTGTTCAAAGATGCACTGACCGAATTGCGTTATCTGTATTTGTATGCGTGCGCATCGAAAGAAGATTATGAAAAATATGCAAGTTCTACAATTGACGGCGCTTGTTTCGCCTTTGATGATGTGGCTTCGTATGATTTATCAGCCGGTGATACACAATTTCAAATAGTATTGTCCGGCGATGGTGTAGCAGCATTGCAGTTAGTACCTTCGCTGTTTGCGTGGGTGTCGGCTCAAACGCCTGTGATGACAAAAGTGTTGGTCGAATTTCCGGTCGGGGCAACTACCAATTTGTCAGAAACATACGCTATGCGAGTGTATGTACACGACAATACTATTGTGGCGCCGGAGAATGCGCAAATCTACAGTATTACGGGGCAGAATGTTACGCATCTCAACGGGCAACTTGCCAAAGGTGTTTATGTGGTGCGTTGCGATAGACAAACCATCAAGATGGTCGTTAAATAATAGTCAATTTGATATAAATACAAAAAACACGCTCAATTCGAGCGTGTTTTTTTGTGTACACTTGGTTTACAGCGGCAGTGTTTTGTCGTGCAACCATGCGCGTTCGACATCGGTAAGGTGCGGCGCGAGGCGTTCGTAAACCATTTTGTGGTAATTATTCAGCCATGCCACTTCGTCGGCGGTAAGCAGTGTACGGTCGAGTGCCGTTGTGTCGAACGGGAATAATGTCAGTACTTCGAAACCGAGGAAACGTCCAAATTCATTTGTTTCGATGTCGCATACGGCTACTAAGTTTTCGTGGCGGATTCCATATTCGCCGGCGATGTAAACGCCGGGTTCGTCGCTCACGACCATGCCCGGTTCGAGCCGTGTCGGATTATTGTCGGTGCGTATGCTTTGCGGTCCTTCGTGGTCGCCAAGGAAGTGCCCGACGCCGTGCCCGGTGCCGTGCCCGTAACTCAATCCGTGTTGCCAAAGGAATTGTCGTGCCAAAATGTCTAATTGGTTGCCGCGTGTGCCGTAAGGGAAACGTGCCGTTGCCAACGCAATGTGTCCTTTCAATACAAGGGTGTAGTCGCGTTTTTGTCGGGCAGTGGTAGCTCCGAGTGGAATGGTGCGTGTGATGTCGGTGGTGGCGTCGTAGAATTGTGCACCACTATCGAGCAGTAAAAAGTTTTCTGATTTCAGCGGCACGTCGCTTTCGGGTGTGGAACTATAGTGTACGATGGCACCGTGGTCGGCATAGCCTGCAATGGTACCGAAACTTTCGGTAACGAAAAGATCTTGCTCGGTGCGGAACTCATGTAGTTTGTCGATGACGCTTAATTCGGTTTCGGTGCCGGCTGGGACGGCTTGCTCGAGCCACATCATAAAGCGTGTCAGGGCTACGCCGTCTTTTTCCATGGCGCGTCTGAAACCTGCGAGCTCGGTGGCATTTTTGACACATTTTTCGGCAAAAACGGGCGATGGCAAGTTGACTATCGTGGCGTTTGTAACTGCCTGATAAAGAGCATAATTAACTTTTGAATGGTCAAGTCCGATGGTGGCACTTGTTGGCAAGGTGTTCAAATAGTTGTACACCGATTCGTATGGCGCTGTTTGAATGTTGTTTTGTGCAAAATAGTTGTTTAGTGCAAGGTCGGTCTTGTCCGGGTCGATGAAAACGATAACTCGCTCGTTCTCGACAGCGGCAAAAGCGATGGTTACAGGGTTGTAGGCAATGTCGGCGCCGCGCACGTTGAGCAACCATGCAATGTCGTCGAGGGCAGTGAATAGTGTAACTGTCACATGGGCGTTGGCCATTTTTTTGCGTACAAATTGTAGTTTGTTGGCAGTGGTACGACCGCTGAATTGTTCGGGTAGTTCGTATGTGCGTGTTTTGGGTAGTGCAGGGCGGTTGTGCCACACTTGCGCTATCAGGTCGTGTCGTGTATCGAGGTTGAGTCCGTTATCGGCGAGTTCTTGGCGCAACGAGTTGAGGTCGTTGGTGGCGAACATGGCGGCATTGACGGCCACGATATCGCCGTGTTTCAATGTTTGTCCCAACCATTCGCTAATGGTTGGAGTACCGATTTCGCCATCTTTTTGGAGGATTAATCCCGATGGTTTCAATTGCTCGGCAGCCTGCAAAAAGTAGCGCGAGTCGGTCCATAGGCAGCCTCCGGTTTGTGTGATGACGGCAGTTCCTGCCGAGCCGGTGAACCCCGAAACGAATTGGCGTTCTTGCCAATGTTCGGCTACATATTCGCTGCCGTGCGGGTCGGTGCTTGGCACTATCAGTGCCGCTACATGATGTTGCTCCATCAGTTGGCGCAACGCTGTCAGTCGTTCTTTTACGTTCATGGTTTATTCGTTTTGTTATGCGTCTGCAAAGATATGAAAAAAATGCATAAGATGTTGTGCCGATTGCCGATTTGTTTGTGTCAACAAACAAAGGCAACACGTGCCTATTGGGCGTGGTGCTGCCTTGTCGTCTGTCGTGCAACGTCGTTTATTGGCGGCTGCCGTATTGTTGGTCGAGGTTGAAAATGGCAGTGTCGCCCATTTTTCGGATGCGGTCAACAATGCTCGAAGCGGTGGCTTCCTCTTCAACTTGTTCGCGTACGAATCCCCATAGAAAATCCTGTGTCGCTTTGTCGTTTTCGTCGGTTGCGATGTCCACGAGTTCGTCAATCCAGCGCGATACTTTGCATTCGTGTGCGTAAACTGCTTCGAAAACGTTTAATGGCGTTGTCCATGTGGTTGGAACGGCATCAATTTGCCCGAAAGCAGCGGTTCCGCCGCGTTTGATGACATAATTGGCCATAGTGTAGGCGTGTTCCATCTCTTCTTGCGATTGTTTTTTCATCCATGTGGCAAAGCCTCCGAATCTTTCTTTGTCGAGGTAGAAAGCCATCGATAAATAGAGGTTTGCAGACCAGATTTCGCGCGTAATTTGCGCATTGATAGCATTTTGCAATTTTTCGGTAATCATAATGAATAGTGTTTTAATGTGGTTACATTAGTGTCCCGTTAAAATTGGGACGAAGTTAAATTTAATCAAACAGTCCCTC
>JBJEJW010000012.1:0-5669 GCA_051878315.1 Paludibacteraceae bacterium
CCATATCTGCCACCTCATCCGCGCCGTCGATACCACCAAATGCGAAAACTACTGGCTCGACTACGAGGGTAACCGTATCACGCTCGAAGACATGATAAAAAGTTATCTCACTCACCTGCAATTACATTTCCGCCAAATACACGAACTGTTATGAACCCGCTTATCGCTTATTGCGGTCTCGACTGCGCCTGTTGCGAAGCCCGTACCGCTACCCTACACAACGACGATGCCTTGCGTCAAAAGGTCGCCCGCCAATGGAGCGAGTGGAACCACACGCAAATACCCGCCGAGAGTATTAACTGCCTCGGCTGCCGTACGGAAGGTGCGAAGTGCTATTATTGCAAAAAATTATGCCCTATTCGCAAATGCGTAATTCAACACGGATACGATCACTGCGGGGAATGTTCCGAAATGGAGAATTGTGCGATGCTATATGAGATTCACAAAAATGCGCCTATAGCCAAACAGAACTTGCAAGACATTGAAATTAGGATTCGTTTGGAACAACCGGCCGATTATCGTGCAACAGAATATCTGACACGCGAAACCTTTTGGAACGTCTATCGGCCGGGCTGCCAAGAACATTTTGTGCTCCATTGTTTTCGCAGTCGCCCCGAGTATATTCCCGAATTGGCTTTCGTCATGGAGAAAGGCGACGAACTCATCGGGCACATCATGTTCGTCCGCACAACGCTTTTGCAACTACACGACAAAGAAACCTCACTACCGATTGCCACATTCGGGCCGATCAGCATTGCGCCAAAGTACCAGCGCAAAGGCTACGGACTACGATTGCTACAATATGCCTTGGCACGCGCCTGCGAAATGGGCATCGGTGCTGTTTGCATGGAAGGCAATATCGACTTCTACAAGCACGCGGGCTTTCAAGTGGCGAGTCGTCTCGGCATCCATTACCACAACGAGCCCATCGAAACCGAAGTACCCTATTTTCTCGCGCAAGAATTGACAGTCGGTTATCTGCAACATCAGGAATACATCTACACGCCCCCGCAAGGATATTTCGTCGTCACAGACCAACCCGAGGCTTTTGCCGCCTACGAAGCCACATTTCCTGCAAAAGAGAAAAAAGTTTTGCCCACGCAATTATTTACCGAATAAACATACATCAAATGAAAAAAGATACATTATTCATTATCATTGTCGTTTTGTTATTAGCCATAGGCATTGTATTTCTTTGTCTTTCGATGTTTAGTGCCCAAACAGACGACATGTACTCATTGCCTATTGCATTGGCTTGCATTTTTGTGGCTAACATGTTAATTGTAGTCAGAAATCATAAAAAAACAGAATGATGAAAGCGAAGTTAGTGTTATCACTTTGTATTTTTTGTTCGCTTGCAGCCTTCCCAGCCCGACACCCATACGTCAAAACGGAAGAAGGCGTGGAATTGATGGAACTTGTGGCGCGTTTTGCCGGTAATACGGTGTTCAATGACTCGCTCGCGCCTCGTTATCAGCATGATTGCGATGTGTTTTTTGCGGCATGGAAAAATCATCCTGCCGTAGAATGGATGCGGAAACAATTACCTATTTATGGTATCGGTTACGATGCAGTGCCTTGGTTGGGCACTCATCTCGAATGGACACACGAGGGTTTTGTTGTTATTCAGCATTCGGATACACACTACCGACGCTGGTCGAAAAAAGCATTACAAGAATTTTTGCCGCTTTTGTCCGATTTTTATCGCGAAAGTAATTTTGCGGAGTTTTATCGCAGTCATGAAGATATGTACAAAACAGCAATCGATGCCGTACGCGTCAATATCGCCGAATACATCGACCTTGAATGGTTTGCGCAATTTTTCAATGCACAACAGCCGGTGACATTCGGAATCATAGTCGGGCTGAATAACGGCGGAGGCAGTTTCGGAATAGAACGTACCCGAATCGGGCAAACTCCTGAAAAAATTGCCGTATTGCTCTATGCCGAACGCAACGACGGAACTCCGTGGTACAGCCGCCATAGCGAAGAAGACAAAATCCTCGTCCATGAGTTTTGCCATTCGTACATCTTGGCCGACAAGAAATACAAGAAAATCGGCAAACAATTGCTCGAAAAGCACCGTAAAACACTAAACACCATGGGTTATGGAACGTGGGAAAATGTGATTGAAGAAAGCCTTGTGCGCGCATCTGTTATTCGCTATCTTATCGATCACGATTATAGCGATGAGGAAATTCGCGAAGAGATCGCAAGTCAGCATCAATTTTACGGTTTTGTATGGTTGCCCACAGAGGTTGAATGGTACAAAAACAATGATGTATTGTCGCTGTTCGACCATAAAACAAATGTTGATAAATAAATATGTTGAACTTCTAAAACAATAAAAGATGAAAACTATGAATTCTATTGTAATGACTTTGCTATTTACCACAACAATGATGTATGGTTGTAGCGTAAAACAAGTAGCACCGGTTACTTTGGCAGGGACAACCGAAGAACGCACATTTAGCGTGTCGGAATTTACGAAACTAAATGTACATAGTGCACTCGAGGTAATTGTGTGCGACAGCGTTTCGGACATTCATGTCGAAACCGACATCAATCTCTTCCCTTATTTACAAATATCGCAAACAGGCAAAAGTTTGTCAATCGGTTATCGTAACGGCACCAATTGGGTTGGCACGACTGTCAATCGCGTGCTGATTCCGTCGCAAAAAGGACTTGACAAAATTGCCGTTTCGGGAGCATCGCACGTTACCATCGAGCGCACTATCGACGCATCGGAAGTCGATATAGATATGTCTGGTGCCTCCGTATTGAGTGCTACAATTGCGTCCGCAGAGGCCGATATTAACGCTTCAGGAAGTTCGGTGATCGATTTGCGAGGCACTATCAATCAGCTGGAAGTAGGAATCAGTGGTGCATCGCAACTCATATCGGAGAAAAACGATGATAAATACAGCCTTTGCGCAAACGACATCACAGGCACATTGTCGGGCAGTAGTCAGTTGTATGTGCATAGCGACGGCACTATTCGCTGCGGTGTATCGGGCGCAAGTTGTATTTTTTACACCGGCAATGCCGTAACATCCGACTCCAACTGCACCGGTGCGTCAATCATTATCCACGAATAGATTAGCCATCTTATGTCGCCAATTATCGAATCGTTCCGGTTAAGGCTCCGTCCGTGGCAAGACGACGATGCGCCGCTCCTGTACCGATATGCCTCCGACCCCGATGTGGGACCGCGAGCGGGTTGGGCACCCCACCAATCGGTAGAAGAGAGCCTGCACATCATCCAAACCGTCTTCCGAAACCCCACCACATGGGCTATCGTGCTGCGTACCGAAAGCGACTTGCTTGTCGGCGCCATAGGCTACGGACCGTCCTGCGACTGCCGCCTCCCCGCGCGGGAAGACGAGCCCACTGTGGGCTACTGGGTAGCCAAACCATTTTGGAACCGGGGTATCTGCACAGACGCCCTCCGACTAATGGTTGAGCATATCCGTCAGACAACTCCTATCCGCTCCCTAATCAGCGGACACTTTATAGACAATCCCGCCTCGGGCAGAGTGATGGAAAGATGCGGTTTCGTCCCCACGGGCGACATCTGCTACGACCCCACTCTATATAACGGAAAAGACCGACCTATCCGCGTGCTGCGACTAACGCTGTAATCCCATAATTAACGGTAATCTGAATATGAACCTACTGATTATCAACGGCAGCCCGAAAAAGAACGGACTGATTGCACAAATGCTGGATATCCTGCGCGAAGATGCGACCCAAGCAGGTGCCCGCATCACAGAAATCTACGCCAACGACCTCCATGTCAAGCCCTGCATGGGCTGTATGGTCTGCCGCACCAAGAACAACTGCGTACTGCCGGAAGACGATGCACAGCGTGTGCTGCAACTGCTGACCCAAGCCGATGCGATAGTGATTGGTGCTCCCTGCTTCTGGGGCAATATCCCCGGGCAACTCAAACTGCTCTTCGACCGTATCGTCTATGGCATGATGCGCGACACACCGCGCTTCCCCGAGCCGCTGATGAAAGGAAAGAAAGCAGTATTCATCAGCACTTGCACCACACCGTTCCCATTCAATATCCTTATGAACCAGTCCCACGGAGCCATCCGCGCACTGAGAGAAATCGGGCATTATTCGGGTTGGAACATAGTAGCCGCCATCGAGCGCGGAGGCGTTCAAACCCACCCGCAACTAACAAAAAGAGACATACGAAAATGCCACAAAGCCTTTCACAAACTATGCGATACCACTATTTAGACAACATCCTATAAATCTTCCACCGTAGGTGTTTAAGCAAAAAGAAAAGATTATTTTCATATATCGTTTTTTTAGAAACGGTTGTGCCGCTTCTAAAAGTAAACAAAGGTATGGCAAAGCACTCCATGCCGAAAAGACACCATTTCTAAGACAATTTATAGCCTACGATGGAGCAGAATTTGAACAACAATTTGGGAAACGCTGCAATTATCCTCATGAAGAAAGGGTAACGGTATTTGAAAAAGAGTCCTTGTGATGATTGACGAATCATTTTGATATGTTCATCCCATTTTTCTATCTCGCGTCCGTTGTCAAGCCCCCAATGAAAGCGGGCAGAAAGATTCTTAACGGAATCGTGTCGCTTTTGTTGCTTGACTGTGATTGAACCACAGAGATCAAACCAGATTTCAGCACCGGGGAAATACTTTAGAAAACTTTTGAATAAACCTTTTACTTTGACTTCATCAAAATACATGAGCACCCCTTCTATTATAAAAAGAAAAGAAGCATCGGGATGAGTACTTTTAAGTTCCTCCATCCACTTTTCATCAAACATTGATGAGGAAATATAAGTTTCATTCTTTGTTTCAGGCAGTATCGCCGCTCTGGTTTCAATAACTTCCGGAAGGTCAAGACTATAGTATTTAACCGATGATTGAGAACCTATGCGCTGAGCACGAGTGTCCAAACCACATCCGACATTTACGATTACCGGATTGGAATTTGCTTCTATAAAATCACGCACAACATTGTCAAGATACCATGCACGTACATTACAACCTACTTCGCTAAGTATCGCTCCGTCGAATTTTGAATAATCATATGGAATCATCTCAACGAGTTTTGCCGCATCCGTGTCTCGAAGAATGGCTTTATCGCCGCGCATGCTTTCTTTTGCACGCATATACAGCGGAATAAGGAGAGTTTCCGCCACTGAATTTTTTATAAATAAATTATCCATTTTATTATTGTTTGTTTTATGCTGCAAAGATACTCAATAAAACGAACGTCCGCAATACCTAAAAATGGTGAAAATTAAAATAAGTTTCACAAACTATGCGATACCACTATTTAGACAACATCCGATGGGTAACCGTGTTGCTCGTGATGTTCTTTCATGTCTTTTATTATTTCAACACCTATTGCATGGGCTCCGGCATAGGCGGATTTAGCGATTACCAGCCGCAGGATGCCGTACTCTATCTGCTCTATCCGTGGCTGATGCCCCTGCTCTTTGTAGTGGCGGGCATGAGTTCGCGCTACGCCTTGCAACGCAAATCGCCGCGCGAGTACCTGCGTACCCGCACATGCAAACTGATTGTCCCTACCACGCTTGGGCTGTTTGTGTTCCAATGGATGGCAGGCTATTTCGGCATGCAGACGATGAACTTCCGTTTCCAAACGGATATGGGCGCAGG
>JBJEJW010000013.1:0-82889 GCA_051878315.1 Paludibacteraceae bacterium
CTACCTGCCGACGAAAACGAGGTAAAATTCCCCTTAAAGAACAGGGCGGACGGACTGACCGTAGTAGCGGCCGTCGTTGTACCCGAGCACGTAGTCCGAGTCGAAGTACACGCCCCACGCGCCGTTCGGGCCGTCCGTGTAGAGCGAACTCGACCAATAGTAGCCGCAGTCGCCCGCGCCGTACAAGTCATCGTCGTCGCGACAGCCCGCCGCAGGGAGAAAAATGGAGTTGCCGTTAGAACCGAACACGATGCGTCCGGCTACGCCTGTGCCGTTGTAATCATCCGTCCATTTCCATACACAATTTTCACACAATTCAGTCCATTCGGCATCAGTAGGCATACGCCATGCACCGCCCCAGTTGGCACGAGCAGCATCGTCTTCGGGGTCGAGTATGGTTTTGTAATCTGCAAAACCATCTTTGTCATAATCACTATCCGTACAATACTTGGTCAGTTCATCATAATCAGAACCATATTTGTAAGTACTCCAATCATAATAATCTTTAGGCGTCGTTTCGCCCCAAGCGTAATAGTTGCCATATTCTTCGGGTTTGGTGGCACCTACGTTGCAGGTTGCCCACTTGGTGCCACTGGGCAGGCCAAGGTCCACCCACTCGTGACCATTCTCGGTCCCTGTCGTCTTTGTACACGACATAAACAGCGCTGCACAGAGGCAACACATAAAAAATGCTATCTTTTTCATAATCTTGTTTGTTAATTACTGTTTGTTCTACTATCTATGTTATCGGTTCTATGCTCTATTTGAATACCGGGCGAACGGATTGACCACGATAATGACGGTAGTCGTGGCCAAAGTATACGGCGTGCCCCTCGCTGAAGTACACACTCCCCGCGCCACGCTCCGTGTCGAGCGAACTTGACCAATAGTTGCCGTTGACCTTCGCAATGCCCAAATCGTCGTCTGGTGTGTAATCATCTTCATCGCTACCATCGATGCCGCCGTCACCACGATTACCAGCTGCAGGGAGAAAGATAGTGTTGCCGTTAGGGCCTTCTACTTCGTAACCGTAACCATTATAGCCTTCTACTTCGTGCCACACTTTACTTACCCAATGCCAAGTGCAATGCTCTATCAGTTCTTGCCACTCTTCGTCGGTGGGCATGCGCCATTGACCGCCCCAATTGGCACGAGCTGCATCGTCGCCTGGTTCGAGCGTACCTTTGCCCTCTATAGCGCCATACGTATCCCCATAACGCATCCAGCGGCCATATTCTGCATCGAAATAGAAAGACTCCCATTTGCAAAACGCATCGTAATATCTCTTTGTTTCGGTTTCGCCCCACGCATAATAGTTACCGTAGTCTTCAGGTTTGGAGGCGCCTACGTTGCAAGTCGCCCACTTGGTACCACTCGGCAGACCAAGGTCCACCCACTCGTGGCCGTTTTCGGTACCTGTCGTATTAGTAGTACACGACATAAACATCACTGCGCAGAGGCAGCACATAAAAAATGCTATCTTTTTCATAATCTTGTTTGTTAATTACTGTTTGTTCTACTATCTATGTTCTCGGTTCTATGCTCTATTTGAATACCGGGCGGACGGATTGACCGTAGCAGCGGTCGTCGTTACCCCTGTCCACGTCGTCCGAGTCGAAGCGGAAGAAGGACATGTTCCACGCGGAGATCGGGAAGTCAGTGTCGAGCGAACTCGACCAATAGTAGCCGTGCTTGCCCACGCCGCCCAAGCCAACGTTGTCACGAGAGCCCGCCGCAGGGAGAAATATAGAGTTGCCGTTGTCTCCTTCCACTTCGTAGCCGTTTACACCGTCCTTGGTAGTCCATGTCCAAATGCAGTTTGTGCGCAGTTCCGTCCATTCGGCATCGGTGGGCATACGCCACGCGCCGCCCCAATTAGCATAGGCAGCATCGTCGGCAGGTTCAAGCGTGTTTTTGTTATCCACGGTGCCATACTTAGCAACTGTGTTGTACTTGTTGATAAAGGTATTCTTATGAAAGGTAGCCCATTTGTAGGTATCACAACCGTAAGTACTTTTTGTGGTGGTTTCTCCCCACGAAAAATGATCACCGTACTCTTCGGGTGCAGAGGCTCCCACGTTGCAGGTAGCCCATTTGGTGCCACTCGGCAAGCCAAGGTCCACCCACTCGTGGCCATTCTCGGTCCCTGTCGTCTTTGTACACGACATAAACATCACTGCACAGAGGCAGCACATAAAAAATGCTATCTTTTTCATAATCTTGTTTGTTAATTACTGTTTGTTCTACTATCTATGTTCTCGGTTCTATGCTCTATTTGAATACCGGGCGGACAGATTGACCGTTGCAACGGCCGCCGTAGTCGAGGTCCCTCTCCAAGTAGTCCGAAACAAAGAGCACGTTACACGCGCAGCCCGAACCATAAGCGAGCGAACTCGACCAATAGTTGCCGTAGTCGCTCAAGAAGTCATCGCCGTAGCGAAAGCCCGCCGCAGGGAGAAATATAGAGTTGCCGTTGGTTTTACTCTTTACTTCGTAGCCATTTACACCATTCAACGTCGTCCAAGTCCATTCACAGTTTTCACGCAATTCCGTCCATTCCGGATCGGTGGGCATACGCCATGCGCCCCCCCAGTTGGCATGGGCAGCATCGTCTTCGGGGTCGAGCACAGTTTTGTTATCCACCTTACCGGAATAAGCATCTGTGTTGTACTTGATAAAGGCCTCCTCATGGAACCATTCGTCATGATGGAACCATTTGTCCTCATGGATCCATTTGTAGGTATCACGATCGTACGTGCTTTTTGTTTCGGTTTCTCCCCATGCAAAATAATCGCCATACTCTTCTGGCGTGGAGGCTCCCACGTTGCAAGTAGCCCATTTGGTGCCACTCGGCAGGCCAAGATCGACCCAATCGTGGCCATTCTCGGTCCCTGTCGTCTTTGTACACGACATAAACAGCGCTGCACAGAGGCAACACATAAAAAATGCTATCTTTTTCATAATCTTTTAAGTTTAATAAATTAGTAAATTATAAAAAAATAATTAAATAAATAATTCCAACAAATCACATTCAGAAATCGTAACAACATTGTACCGACCCACCCGTGGTTTTTACCTGTATGCGTCGGGGTTCGTTGGCATTACGATAGATAACCCAAACATCGCCGGTGCATTGTTTGTATTCGGTGCCACCCTCCGAGTAGGATGACGAACTCATCTCGTGATAATAGATGGTAGTTTGTCCCGAGGACATACAATGTGGGGGTTGCTCACCCGAAAAATGACATTTCCCAATAATCATCGCCTCGGCAAATGTAGCACACAAGACCATCATCAGCGTCAGGCCTATCAATAAGAATTGTTTCATCACGACAATAAATTAAAATCCAAACACTTTATCTAATTGTTCATGCAATTTATTGCCTTTCTTTTGCAGGTCCTCGCGGATGACACTTTTGGCGATATCTTTTGCATATTGTACATCAAGTGCGAAACGCACCAAGACCTCCTGATTTTTATTCTGTTTGCTACGATAAGCTTCCACTACGGGGAGTAATCGTCCGAGACGTTGTGCAATGCGGTTTTTACTAGCCGACACGCTTTCAACGATAGAGGCCGCCTCCTCGCGTGCAAGTTGATTATTCGAGACTTCGTTCTCTACCAACATAGTTACATCGGTTGCAATTTGCCCTGCCAAATTCTGTTTGGCAAGTTCCAACGCTTGAAATTTTGCCGCATCGTATGTTTCGCCAATACTCATGGCTTCCGACATTATATACTTTGGCATGTTGTTCTCGTCGTACTCGTACTGCATGAGATACGAGCGTTCGAGTTGTTTTTCGAGCGGCAGTGCTCCCGGCGATACTACCCAGCCCTCTTTTTTCAGACGTTTGGCCTCTTTTTGGGTCGTTTTACTAACTTTGCCGCTCAATTCGTCGCGCGACATTTTTGCAACTTCTTTACGCTCTTTTTTCATCTCTTTTTGAGTTTTTTCTTGAGCAACACCTGCGCAAGGCATGGCCAACACCACCACCATTGCATAAACAAACAATTTTTTCATAGACATAAAATTTAAAAATTAAACATATAAAATAATTTCACAAATACATATTATCTATCAACACCCAACAGAAACGACACACCGAAATAAAATCCTTGTGTCTGCATATCGTTGATAAGCGGATAGCGATACTCGGCAAACACATCCATGGGTATTTTCGGCAAGAAATTGAACCACATCGACACGCCGCCAACAAGGCCACAATAGAAATCGTATGTGGGCGTTTCTTGCAAAAGATATTTCTCGACCGGCACGGTCAAATCCACACACGCACCGGCATAAGCCGTCAGCGCAAAGTTTTTGGACACGGGGAAATAAAAACGCATGGTTGGTTTATAGATGAAGTACTCGGCCATCATCGGTGTTATCGACACTTCCATATCCAATAGGTTCATACCAAACATTTTGTAACGGAAGGGTAATACTCCCACCGAAAGCCATTGCGCGCCATCTGCGAGGGAATAGATGTAACCTGCACTGGCAATGCCCACAAACTTGGTACCGGACTCGTTGTAAAAACGCTGAAACACATTTTCGCCGGAGCCTGACGACGACGTGCGCGTCGGTTTCGAAGCGGTGGAACGGCTTGTCCTTTCTGTTTTGGAAGCCGACGATGAGGCTGTTGATGATTTTGAGGTTCCATTCGACGATGACGAAACCGACGATGTATATGAGCGGGACGAACTGCCGGAACTATGGGACAAACTGCTCGAACTGCGGCTGCTACCCCTCAAGTAACGGTTATGGTAATGATACGACCGCGACGATCGGCTGCTGCTCAAATCGAAGCGCACCACCGCCTCCCGTTGCTTTATCAAATCGACTTTCTTATCCTCTGAATTCTGACCCTGAGTGGCAGTAATCGTGTAGATGCGAGGCTCCAACTTGGTTATTTTATTTCGTTTGATTTCGTAGTTTACGCCATTCGAATCTTTCATCTGAAGTGTTACCTTCGGCGAATTTGTCTTGACAGTCAGTGGCCGATAAAATGGGATATGCTGTTTGCGATTGTGTTTTTCGTTCACAAAAATCGTGCGTTCAAGCGTCAGTCCGTTAGGGTTTTTCAGCACAATAACATTTGGACCAATAGGCAGTCTGCCTGTCCATTCGGTCGAGCCTTTATAAATTACCGTATCCATATCGCGAACGTTTATCGACACGCCCTGGTCGGTACGAATAGTAACCACACCGATTCGTACTTTTTCAAGGTCTAACGCCTTAAATTGATATTGATCTTTTTCGATTTGTATTTGCTCGCTTAAAGTTTTACAATCCTCTTTGCGCACCACAATCAGATAGTTGCCAACCAACAAATTCTCTTCGTACCAACCATTCTTGCCATTCAGCAATCTGCCGTTCAATGTTACTTCGGCATCAGCCGGTGTAACTGAAATTTTCACTTTACCATATTGCTTTACCAATTCGGGAATGGTCAGGGCGGTCGGGGTTTTACTCGTTACATTTTGTTCCCACTGCCACGTTTCGCACCCGTTAAGGCGACCTTGTATGGTATGCATGCCATACTCCAAATCGACTTTCGCTTTTTGGATGGCGACCAAAGCCCCATCAACCCAAATTTCAGTTTCTTTCTCCTTGCTCGTTATCTGCATGGTAATAAACGTTGGTTCCATGCGAACAGTAACCGGCTTGGTTTGATTATGTACTATTTCAATTTCGGTTTCAAATGTTTTATAAAGTTTTTTCTCTACCATCAATTTATGTACACCCGGCGATAACTTGTACGGCGGATTGCCTGTTTGCAGCGCGCCATCGACAAATACGCTGACGCCTTCGACATTGCTGCTCACATTGACAAATCCGAACCACGGTTCCAATGTTAATGTATCACGGCGAACAACACTACGCTTCAGTTTCACCATACCCTCGTAGGTCTTGCAAAACGATGCCGACACGCTAATCGTATGCGACCCAACGTCGAGCCCTTCCTTGATGTATAGTGCATTACGACTTGTATCGGGCATGGCGCCATCTATCGACACCGTAAAAGGCACATTGATACAATAAATTTGTAAATTTTGTTTTTGACTTATCTCTTTGGGCAAACCGGTTTTTACTTTCATACGATACACCGAGCCTTTCGTCAACGTCATACGATAGTCGCGATATTTGGTACAACCATCGCAAGCGATAGTCATTTTCGTGGCATCGGGGCTCACCCAAATCCACGTTTCTTCGTCCTTGTCTTCGCGGCGTTCAATACCTAAACTGCCCAAATCAAACTGCAACAAATCCGCTATTGGGCTTTCCACTATCAGCAAGGCGCATGTTTCGCCATTTTGGTCTTTAATAGGCGAATTCACTTGCGAACGGTCGGTCGGGTCGAACTTAAAATCCACAACCTCAACCTTATATTGCGCAAACACGCCGGCCGCCATGCTGGCAAGCATCATCGACAACAGATATTTAATAATTCCATTCCGCATAATTCATCAAATCGTTTTTGTCCGCGTCCCACACACGCACATGAATAATCGGCAGTGTCGGATTGCTCAAATCGGCCAACAGAAACAGATATCCTTTGTCGGCATAAGTGGTCGAATAATAGTTTTGTTTCAATATGATTTGATACCGTTCGTTGTTGCGCCCCGTCTTTTTGACCACAGCGTCCTCAAACTGAATATTGACAAACTCCTGTGCCGCAAAAATTTTCGACAAGCGTTCAATATACTGATTTTTAGATAGTTGCACGTATTTATATTGCGCCTGATTATGCGAAGCCACCTCGCTGTGCTGTGTATGCGGCAGTTGTGTACCAATAATTATCAGGGCATCGTCGGAAAATACAGCATCCAAGTAGTCTAAGCGTTCTAACGCATACGCCGTTTTATAACATTCCAAAAAGTTGATAAGCACCAACCGCGATGTATCGTTCCACATTTCGTGCTGCAATATATCGTTCATGGTTGTCTGCTCCAAGCCGAAATTAACACCATCAACACGACCGTCTTTGACGTAAAACACCAAATCCTCGACAAAGCGTTTATTGTTGTTTGGAAAGGCAAACGATGCTTTCACACCCCGACACAGAAAGCCGCCTTCGAATGCTGTAACTTGCAGTTCGGGACGCTCAACCACCACGGCTTTGCCATATTTAATCAATTTTTCGAACCACCGCCACCCGTCAGTGGTAAAATATTCTCTGACAGATTCATACTGCCGATTTCCCAACGCATCGAGTACCGCAGCCACGACAGATACCACACTTTTCACCTCTTTTTTGGTGCAAGTACCCAACGTATCAACCTGTGCGGTTTTGGTTATCTCTTTGGATGTAGGCACCATACACACAACACTGCATTCGGGAGCCAAAGCGATGCGCTTGTTACATTGCCGAAATGGAAGTTTTGCTTCACTGCGACTCAACACACCATTAACAATGGGATCCGATTTCCACAACTTCTTATACTCGTATTCGATACGAATCGACAAGGCGGCAGTCGTTGTTGGTACTTCTACCGACCCGACACCATCTTTGACCGAAGCGCACACCCACGTATAGCCATCGAAATATTCACAATCGCCATCTACCATCGGTTCGCCACGATAGGTGAACGACAAGGTTTGCAACACATTGTCGTCATTGGGCACACGCTGCAAAGGCGTTATCTGCACACCGTCGAGCACAGCCGCTATTTGCGATGATATGTGGTTCGACAACGGTATATTGTTCTCATCGCGCAAACTATTTTGTTGTTCATCGGGCAGCGCATTTATCAGTTTCAACGCCCAATAGTAATGACGCAACGCGCTGCCTACGCGCCCTTCGCCCAAGGCATGTTGTGCAAAAGCCACCAAATCGCGAATTTTAGTTTTGCGCTCTGCATACATTTTGTCAATCTCGGCGCGGTCGATGTAGCGCAACACGCGATACACGCCACCCTCGTCCGACACAAGGCGCTTACAATTCGTCAGTGTTACATTGGAACCCGACTTGATGTCGCCCGACGTAATCACCGACGAATGCACCTCGCCATACACTTGTTCGTTGGTAATGGATGTTTCGGTGGTCATATCCACACTGACCGATATTTGGCTGATCAAATCGTGCAAAGCGGCATCGTCGGCCAACTGCAAATCGGCTGAAAAACCCTCGCCCCACACATAGTGCGGATTACGTTTGATGCGGTCGAAGTCCTGCGCCACCAGCGCACAACTCCACACCGACACCAAACCGATTACTATGTACCTTACCTTGCTCACGCTTTTAATTTAGTAATCACCGTAAATGATTATTCTTCGCCACAAAAGTATAATAAAACCTATCCAAAACCATCATCCATTTCATCCATTTTGCGAACGAGTGCAATGCTAACATCAACTTGCCATCAAATAAGACATCAATTTTTATAAATGCGTTTACATTTCGCCACAAAAGTTTTTTAGTTTGAATTTTTAGGGTACAACACTACCTGCCAATGAAAACCGGACGAATAGAACATCCTTGATCACGGGGGCGTCCAATGCCTGAGTTGTAACGATTCGAACTAAAATTCAATGCTGCTACGGATTCACTGAACCAAGGACTAGTAGAAGACGACCAATAGTAACCTTCGTAGTCCTCCCCGAACCAGTCACCGTCGGTGCGATAGCCCGCTGCAGGGAGAAAAATGGAGTTGCCGTTGATTTTGCTCTTCACTTCGTAGCCTTTCACACCACGGCGGGTTGTCCATGTCCATTCGCAGTTACCCAATAGTTCTTCCCATTCCTCGTCAATAGGCATACGCCATTGGCCGCCCCAGTTGGCACGTGCAGCGTCGTTTTCGGGATCAAGCATGGTTTTATTGTCCACGATACCATAACGACGACTTGTGTTGTACTTGGTTAGAGTAACGTCACTTCCGTCGCACCATTGGTAGGAACTCCAATTGTAAGTGGTTTTCGCAGTGGTTTCGCCCCAAGTGTAATAGTTGCCATACTCCTCCGGCTTGGTGGCGCCTACATTGCAGGTAGCCCATTTCAAGCCGGATGGTAAACCGTGGTCAACGTATTCGTGGCCGTTCAGTTCTCCGTCAATTACTTCACTATCGTTCTGCGATTGTTTCTTTGCCTTCCGATTCATAACAATAACAAATATAAGGCTGCTTATTAAAATAATAATTAAAATAATAATCAATAATAAATCATCATAGCGTTGTTTAAATTATAAAATATAAAAATGCTTGTTAAATAACCAATGATAAAATCATAAATCATAATAGTACCGTTTTTAGATTATAAAAATTTCATAAAAGATACTTATTCAAATCAAATCCATACTCTGCAAAAAGAGTGTCAATTTTTTGATAATCGACAGGTTGATGTAAAACGCCGGCAATGTAATTGATCAGTTTATAGATATCAATCACCTCCCTGTCAAATAATGTGGGTACATGGCGGGCATAATCTGCTTTGGTGTATGGATGTTGTGGTGTATGGCACAACTCAAAATCAAGCAGTTCCAACGCCCACGTCAGGTTTTCGTAGGTCAAAGCATTGTGCAACACGCCATGGTCGTGGAGTATGCGCAAATTACGAATCAACACATTTGCGGCAATCAAGTAATCTTCCTGAAAATTCTTGTCGTTCAGCCTATCCCATTTATGCACCTCGAGCCAAATGTCGTTTCTGTCCATAAATCCGGCATCGGCTATGCGCCACGGGCATTCCACACTATACTGCAACAAACAGGGTTTGATAGTTTCCTTGGTCTGCGGAATATAAATCGGATAATCCAACTCCAGTACACACTCCATCTGATTGGTTTTGATGCCCAATGCTTGCACATCTTGTCCGCAATAGAAGTCGCGCAGTGCGTCCTCTTTGCGTAGCAGCCCCCACACATCGGTCGGCATTTCGGGGGTGTACATAAAGGTATGCTGCGAAAAAGCCAAACCATTACCTTTGCTCACTATGTATCGGCCGTCGTCGTGGCGCCCAATAATAAAGCTACGGCAATGAATAGGAGAAAGACAATACATATCCTTATCTCCATCTTGACTAAATATATAAGGATATACTTTATTATCTCCATTACGAGATAAAATTGTATATTCAAATGATGTATTATAACCTTTCATATATTTTTTATCAAGATTTTTCTATAAATAATTGTATCAACTTGATGGCACTATCTATATCATCTTTTGACACCATTTCATAAGGAGTATGCATATATCTGCACGGAATAGAAACAACAGCGGTACGCACGCCCTCGTTTGACACTTGGACTACATAAGCCTCTGTACCCGTCAGACTTGGCGATGGTTCAATTTGATATGCTATGTTGTTTTGTTCTGCAATATGTTTTAGTTTGCTATAAAGGCCCTCATCTACATCTGGTCCCAATGCCAACACGCACCCACTTCCTAATTCAATATCTCCATGCCTTATGGGATTCATTCCAGGGTAGTCGGTAGCATGCGTTGCATCTATTGTTATGCAAATGTCTGGTTTTATGGCATTGGCTGCGACTATAGCACCGCGCATACCGATTTCTTCGTAGTTAGATGCCACATAATAAACATCAAAATTTACTTGTTTGTCTTTTAGTGCTTCTGCCACAGTATTCATCACCTGCACACCACAACTATTATCTAATCCACTGCCTGACATATAATTGTTGGGCAACTCTATGCGCAATGGTTGATAATAGACATAATCGCCAACACTAACCATAGCGGTAGCTTCTGCTTTGTTCTTGGCAGCAATATCTATCCAAATATTTTCCCACGACAGTTTACCCATTTCTTCTTTTTGCAAGTGAATAGGTTTTTTGCCTATAATGCCCACGACTTTCGTATCGCCATGATGGATTTCCACTTGTCGGCATGGCAGGATATTTACATCTATACCGCCGTAGGGCTTTACATAAATGAATCCTGATTCATCTATGTAGGTTACCATCATTTTTACCACATCGGCATGGGCAATGAGCATTAATTTTTGCCCATTGCCTTGGTGGTGAGTGATCAAATTATTAAACAAATCGTTATTGTAATGCATTATTTTACTATATTGCTTAACCATTCATCAATTTCTTCAAGAGTAAAATTTCCGCCAACATTCGGATAGTTTACATTTTGACCATTCCAATAAAATGTAATAACAACGTTAGCAAGATTGTTTAAATTTTCTTCATTCAATATATAATTACAATCAACCTGAATTCCATTAATAACTTTATATGAGTACATATTACTTTAACGATTTAAAAAACAACAAAAATCTTTAGGAGAGTTATACCCCTCCTAAAGAAACATTGGCTTTTTAGCGATTTCTATACATCACACCACATTTGTATTCTGCCTCTTCAGGGCAATGACCCATTGTGACTACATTAGATATAGTGCTGATTCCAAGATTTACATTCATAGTCGTAAAAATTAGATGGTTATAGGTGTACTGCGGGAGACACCACTTATCCCTTTGTATGATATTGACGCTGCAAGGTTACCTTGGCCTTCGGTAATTGTTGCAATGCCGCTACAAATTCTTCTCTGTTCATCGGTGCATCATGCTCCATCAGTTTATGGGCAAGATTGTACCTGCATTTAGCCATAAAACAATTGGTTTCCGCCGGTTTGCGGAAGTCGCCGTGCTCGGTATAGTTCACACCGGCACAAAGATTACAATAGTCGCAATAGTCGTATTTTCCACACTCGGTGTAGTCTGCTACCACGGCTGCACGCCACTCTGCCAGCGTTTTACTATTGGTCAGCACATCCACTATCGTCCGACCACACAAATTGCCATACACCATAGTAAATGCCGGACACGCTCTCAAATCACCATTCGGCGATATACAGAAACCTGTTTTACCACTTCCACAACTGCATAAAGATAGATCGCGCTTTTGTCCTCCATAGTTCGGTGCTTCCTTTCCGACATACAAGGCAAGGTTGTTATCACGCAATACAACTTGCAGTTGCTCCTCGGTCAGTCGCAGTTGTTTGGCACATAGGTCGCCCGTGTTAGATTCTGTGATATTGATTTCAAACTGAGGTACGGCATTAAATTGTCGCGCCAAATCGGCCACCATATAATAGGTATGCAAGTTGGGTTGCATCACGCAACATTTCAAGTTCATTGGCACCGCTAGTTCCGACAACTCTTTGACTACCTGCATCGAACGCTGCCACGAACCGGGAATACGCGTAATGGCATCGTGGTCTTCGGCTACGCCACTGTAAATGCTCACGCCTACCAAACGCGGATAGTAATCGGCCAATCGCTGAACCTCTTTTGTGATGCGCTGCCCGTTGGTATATACATCAAAGGCAATCTCTTTTTGATAGAGATAGTCGATTATATCCCATGTATTTTTATTCGAGAACGGGTCGCCGCCACTCAAACAAACTTTCACCAAACCATGCTCGTTCAAATCGTCGATAATACGTTTGTACTCGTCAAGCGTCAACTCTTGCACATCGCCACGATGGCTTACTTCCTCGTCATTGCGTGTTGCACCGGGGTTATAGCAGTGAATACACTTTTCACTACAGCGATAGGTCAGTTCAAACATCACGGAACAAACCGTTTTGCCATCATTCACTGCATCAAAATAGGCTTGTTCGGCATTCGAGGTATCCATCGGTAGTTTTTCTGTCGTCGATTGATCGACCCACGCAGGCTGATTGTGCCTGTCGTTGGCCAATGCATGCCGATAGTGGACAATTTCGTCCCGGGTGCAAATGTGGTCAGTCAATAAACCTTGCTGCACTAATACGTCTGCAAATTTTAGAACAGACTCCTCGGCAATGCCGGTGTGTCGCGCCAAATCGATGATATCAACCGAACCATTACGGCCGGCGTTCAATATCTGTCCAACCACATCAGCCGACTGCTGTTCAAAGAAAAAACTAAAACCGGCCAAAAGATTATACATGATTGCCACATGTTTTTCGGCGTTATATCTGCCACACGTCCACTCCGGACGATAGAATGTAGTATTAGAATTTGTCATAAGTATTTCTATTTATCTGTGCCTACTCTTCTTCGGATTTTCGGCTTGCTCCATCTTCGTTTTTTATGCCCTTGCAAAGTTAGTTTATATGTATCAAAAAATCATAAAAACTGCATATCCACTATAGATAGGAAAACCTATCTATTTTATCCATAAATCACTATCCGTTTTGGATAATGTGCCGCGCTGCGCCCATTTTTCCATATACAACCGAAAGAAATTGACATCCATAATGTCCGATATACGCCACAAGAGGTCGGCATCCATCGTCTTTTTCGAAAACAGTTTGTAAACATGATTGTTCGAACATGGCAACTGCCGCGCCAACCACACGCCGCTACGCCCTTGACGTTTCAGCTCGCGCTGTATTTCTCTACCGATAAAAACAACATTTTCCATATTTTACGGATTGATTTTTCGCTACAAAAGTACAATGAAACCTATCCGAAACCATCATCCATTTCATCCATTTCGTATAGCGGTATATTTCAACATTTTTTATTATCTTTGCAATCCGAATAATAACAAAAAGCAACACCCTAAAAATAAGATGTTACCAAATACCGTCATCGACCAAATAAAACAGCGCAGTGGGCTTGCACTCGACTCTGCCAACGACTATGAAAGTCTGTCGGCAGGCACCAACTTGGGGATCAACACCCTGAAACGCTTGTGCGGTTACACGCCCGACACCACCAAGCCACGTCGCTCGACACTCAACCTATTGGCACAATATTTAGGATTCGAAACATGGGACCTAATGATGAACCTCGAACCGGGCGACAGCGAATGGGACGACACATGTATTCACGCCGACGAGATACAAAAAGGCGAATCGGTAACAGTAACGTGGCAGCCCAACCGGCAACTGACATTGCTATGCATCGGCGACGAAACATTCGAAGTCAGCAGCAGCATCAATGGCAAACTACAAATCGGTGACCAACTGCACATCGAACTATTCCGCCTGCACCACCCACTGACGGTAACCAACATTGTACGCCAAGGACAACTGCTCGTCAATTCCGACGGCACACGCACGGCCTATATAGCCGGCAAACAAAACGGTATATCAACTCTTACAACCCATTTTCTATGATTGAATCGGAATACACTGCACAAACGTCCATACAGGACACACAAAACGAAGTACTCATTAACTCGGGAGGCACGGCCGATTGCTACAAAATCAGCCTACGCAACAGATTCTACATCGTTAAACGGCCCAAAGATATCTACGCCGACAATGCCGAATACCTGCAACTATTTCACAAAGAGTTCGATTTGGGCATACAACTCGACCACCCGAACATCGTGCGCTACTACGATTTGGGAAAGGACAACAAAGGCATATTCATCCGTATGGACTATGTCGATGGCGAAAACCTCACGACATTTGTGCAGCAAAATCCCGATTATTTCAGGAAACGGAGCCATCGGCACCAATTTATCGACGAGTTGCTCGGAGCCATCGCCTATATGCACGCACACGAGATGCTCCACCTCGACATCAAGCCGCAAAACATCCTGATTACCAGACACGGACACCACGTCAAACTCATCGATTTGGGATTTGCGTGGACACAAGCATATCGCAGCCACAACGGCTGTTCCAAAGATTTCTGTGCACCCGAACAATTGGACACAACGGTGGGCAGCATCAGTCCGGCTACAGACATCTACGCTATCGGCAAAATGTTCGACCTGTTTGGACTTGCTCCGAGAAGCATCATTGCCCGTTGTACCAAGCCCACAGCCAATCAGCGTTTCCAAAATATCGAATCGCTACAAAAAGCCCTGCGCCAACGCACCACACTGCCACGACGCATAGCGACCACGATCGCCTGCATCATACTGCTGGCAGCCACACCTACGCTCTATATGTTACAACCACGTCCCGAGCCCGTAACGACCATAACAACCATCACCGACACTATCGTCATTCGCGACACCATTGTAACACTGCCACCACCAAAAGTATTGACCAAACAAGATAAATTTCGGGCCACCATTCGTCACGCATTCGACTCCATATATGCACCATTCTACAGCCAATATTCCTCCTATACCGAGGAGATGAAATTTGCGATAGAGGAGCCATTCGATGCTGCCAACGCATACGCCGACGAAAAACTGAGCAGCATGAATCTATCCTTTCAGGACGAGATTGAATATACCCAAATCGTGTCCGAAGAGATAAACCGCATTATGAGCCCGTTTAACCGCATGGCTAACGCCTACGAGCCATAACTTTGACACACGCTATTTATACAATTCAAAAAAATTATACTCCAAGACTTCGGAAATACGACGCAACAATCCTGTGTTGATGTCGGGTTTACGATAAACTTTATAGAGATGATTGGCCGAACACGGAATTTGTTGCGCCAACCACACGGTCGAACGACCTTGATCGTGCAGTTTCTTACGAATAACTTTCCCAATATGTATCTGCGCTATGTTCGGCATGCAAAAAGTGTGGATTTTCCTTATTGCATTCCGAGGTATTTGCCGTAACCTTCAAGTCAGATAAGTTCAGTCCACACTCATAGTGCAGACGCTTACAGAACTTATTCGTTGACTTGTTCGTCGAATCGGCAAATTTTCGGAATGTCGTGAATAAATAGCAAACGCTATAATCTTCTATTTGGTATTTGTCTATTTTACAATGTTATTTTATCTATTCAATTTTACGATGTTGATTTACAAATAATTAAGTTCATTCCGCAGTGTACGCCTGCACACCCCGGAATGAACTTGTTTCTCGATAATTTTCGATACTTATTTGTCATTTTTGACAAACGCCCACAATATGCCCGAAACGAACAGACACACGGCACAAATGGCAAAGATAATCGACTTATCGGCTGCAGCATTCACCACTTCACCCATTTTGAACGAAGCCACCAACTGCGGCAACACAACCGATAGATTGAAAATGCCCATATACAAACCCATTTTCGACTGATCGACCTTTTCGCTCATAATGGCAAACGGCAACGACACCAACGAAGCCCAACCAATGCCCACAATGCATAAAGCAGCAAAGAACACGATGATTTGCGAACCAAACGCCCAAATCAGAGCATAGCCAATCGCCATCAGCAAGATGGAAACAGTGTGCGTCAGCGTCATGCCGCGACGTTTGGCAATGACATTCAGCACCAACACAGGCAAAATGGCTCCCACCAAGTCGCGCACAAGAAATGCCCACGAATTGACTGATTGCATCGCGCTTTCGTCGAGTCCGGCGATTTTGGTCGAAACATAAAAGAACATGTAAACATTCATCGTTTGTACGCCCCACCAACTGAACGAATGAGCCAACAGTATTTTCTGAAATTCGTTGTTATTCGACGACTCGCGCAACACGTTAGTCAACACCATCACCATAGCGACAAGTTCAACCACGATGCAGATAACCTCGACCACCGACAGCGTTACGTTGCCAAACTGAAACAGCGCTGCATCCTGCAAACCAAACAATTTGGCAATAATCACATAGACGCCGTAAATCAAAAAACCGAGCAGTGGCAGCAGCGCGCTGCAAATATCGCGTACCGACGACTTCGATTTTACTTGCTGCACCGTTTCGGTTTCCAAATGGCGCGGCTCTTCGATAAAGAAAATCGGCACAATAGTAAAGAGCAACGCCACAGCAACACCAACATAAATCAGCACAATGTTGCCCCAAATGACGGCTATCAAATAAGCCAACACACCGCAAGTACCCGATACGGTTTGCATCCATGTGTAGCCTTTCGAGCGTTGATCTTTCGACGTACAATCGGCAATGAGCGAACGTGTAGGATTGAAACTGACATTGATAGAAAGGTCGAGCGTAAGCGCCACCACCACGGCAATAATCAGCAACCCTTCGGCACCGGTAGCGCCAAACATGCTTTGAATAATGTGAATGTTCGGCAACGCCAACAGCATCAAGCCGGTGAGCAGACCTCCGAAAAATATCCACGGACGGCGACGCCCGCCCATAAACCACAACTTATCGCTGATGATGCCCACGATGGGCTGCGCAATGATGCCCGCAATTGGACCGGCCGCCCACACAATACCTATTTGGCTGATATCCAAGCCGTAGCGTGTCGAAAGAATCCAACTTAACGCCGAAATCTGCACCGACAAGCCAAAGCCCATGGCTGTAGCCGGCAAACTGAGCAACGCAAAAAACGTATTGCTCATCTTTTTCTGAATGTTTAACATAACGATATTTAGATTTAAATGAAAAATAAACGTTGCAAATTTACGGATTTTCGTCGAAAAAAACAAATAAAAAAGTTATCAACATTCCTTTTTAGTTTGCAAAATATCAACTATCTTTGTCAAATCAGTCGAAATAGCAAAAAAACAAAAAAATATGGCAGTAGAAATCAAACAACCATCGCCCGACAAACTGAAAGCGTTGCAATTGGCGATGGAAAAAATCGAAAAAGACCACGGGCGCGGCACTATCATGCGTCTTGGCGACGAGAACATCGAAGAAGTAAGCATCATTCCGACAGGCTCTGTCGGTTTGAATTTGGCGTTAGGTGTAGGCGGCTATCCGCGCGGACGCATCATCGAAATTTACGGTCCCGAATCGAGTGGTAAGACCACATTGGCCATTCACGCCATTGCCGAAGTACAAAAAAGCGGCGGCATTGCCGCTATTGTCGATGCCGAACATGCCTTCGACCGTTTTTATGCCGAAAAATTGGGCGTTGACATAAAAAACTTGTTGATTTCGCAGCCCGACAGCGGCGAACAAGCACTCGAAGTCGTTGACCAATTGGTACGCTCGTCGGCCGTCGATTTAATCGTCATCGACTCGGTAGCTGCGCTAACACCGAAAGCCGAACTCGAAGGCGACATGGGCGACTCAAAAGTGGGTTTGCAGGCACGTTTGATGTCGCAAGCATTGCGCAAACTCACGGCCAGCATCAACAAAACAAACACCACCTGCATATTCATCAATCAACTGCGCGAAAAAATCGGAGTGATGTTCGGCAACCCCGAAACCACTACCGGCGGCAATGCCCTGAAATTCTATGCATCGGTACGCCTCGACATTCGCCGAATCGGACAAATCAAAGAAGGTGAAGAGATTTTGGGCAATCAAACGCGCGTAAAAGTGGTGAAAAACAAAGTAGCGCCTCCGTTCCGCAAAACCGAGTTCGACATTATGTACGGAAGCGGCATTTCACGCACCGGCGAATTGGTCGATTTAGGTGTCGAAGCCGGCATTATCAAAAAAAGTGGCTCGTGGTATAGTTACAATGACGAGAAGTTGGCGCAAGGCCGCGAAGGTGCAAAAAAAGTGCTGGCCGATAATGTTGATTTGGCCTCCGAAATCGAAGCACAAATCATGGAAGCACTGAAAGACAAATAAAGTAGTCTATCAACAAAAATAATAAAAAGGCGGGAAATTTCCCGCCTTTTTTAGTTTCGATATGCAGTTTATCGCCGCCGCCCAAACCGTTTGGAACTACGTCGCGAACCATGCTTTGAACCACGCCCAAAACTATGACTTGAGCCACGCAGACAATGACACGCACCGCGCCGTTTGTTCGGGATATAATAGCACACACCCACTTCGACACCTACCGAAAGCGCATTTACTTTGTCACCTATCTGATTGGTATTCAAAAGATTACTATAATCGCTCATAAATCCGTGCATCTGTTCCATACCTTCCATATCATTGCGGAAACCAATGGGATTTGATGCGCATCCATCGGGCATAATGTTGGTAATGCCAAAGTCGCCATATAACTTGCACGACAACTCCAAATAGCGTGTCAGCGGGAAGGCCACGCCGGCTTTGAAAAAAGCCGAAAACATCGGTTTGAAAGTCAATTCGCTCTGCGGTCGAAATGCCTCTGTCGTATAATAACCGTGATTGGGCGTATCGTACAACCACAAATGAAATTGGTCGTAATAACCTTGATGCGTGATGCCACCACTCGCTTTAGTGCCACCGCCCAACAAAAAACCGTATTTTGCACCCACTTCGGCACACACGCGCATATGCGCCAATGGAAACGAGAGCGTCAATGCCAATGGGATTTCGGCATATACGGCATGATGTTGTTCGCGCCAATGGTCGAGCATTACATAGTGGTCGTACACGCCACCGCCATTAGCGTTGACAGACGACCACACCAATTCGTCGGGCAGCAGAAGCGTCGTGCCATAACGCGAGAAATCGGCTCCCAAACGCAATCCCACATTCGGCGTGAAAAAATAAGCGTAACCCAAATGCGCTTTCAACCCATACGAACCGTTATTGCGCAGTTGATCGCCGGTGAGTTGATAATTCAGCATACTCCAACCGGCACCAAGCGAAAATTCAAATTCGGAACCGGCACCACGTTTATGACGCGATGACGAAAAACGCGGGCGTCCCCACGCCACCATCAGCGGGACGAGCAATAACAACACCAATAACGCGCGTTTATTCATCGTTTATTCTGTTTTTTGCGGTTAACGTACTACTATTTTTGCTGTTCGGCGAGCACCTTCGGCCGTGTACAAAGCCACCAAATAAACACCTTTGTCTAACGGCAAGCGCCATTGCGTTTCGGTAGTGGTAAGCGATGCCGCCGCCAACAAACAGCCATGTGCAGAGAAGACACGTGCCTCAACATAGGTCATTGGCAACACACTAATTATAAGCCGATTATCCAAATAAAGGACTTCGGCCGGCGACAAATGTGCTGATGCAATAGCCGTTTGAATAATTTCAACATAAGCCTGTTCGCACGAACATTCCGTAGTTCCTTCGACAGTTTGCGCGCACACATAATAACTCTTATCGTGCGTTGCCACACCGCCGGTAGTCTGGAAATAGAGGAATTGTCGCGTTTCGCCGGGCAACGCCACGCTATCACAATACCATTGGTACGACACATAACGGTCGGATGCGTTATCGCAAAAGAGCACATCGTCCCATTTGGCATACACCATACCTTCGTAACAAGGCGGGTCACATGGTTTGGTATAGACGGTGTACGAATGCCAAATGCTGTCGCAGCCACGCGGACTTTTCTCCATATACTCGTATTTTTCGCCCGAATAATCGAACTGATAACCCTTCCAAATAAACGGCAGTTGATTTTCGCAAACGGTCGTTTCGTCGGTAATAGTTATCACATCAGGACATTCCGGATTACATAATTTCAAATCCAACTTCAAAATATAATGGGCTATAACACAATTATTTGCATCTGTCACCACCGTATCCACAATACCGGGAGCTTCGAACTTTACATTTAGGCCTTGGTAAACCCACGTGTACGGCAAATCTGTTTTACAAACCTTAATCGAATCGTACTTGGCTGCCGCCGGTTCACACGGCGGATTGCAATCTTGAATGGTTACATAAAATATGGTCTGATAAACCACTTTCGTAACCACCGTCGTCGTTTTTTGGAACATGATGTCGTCCAAGCAGAAGTCATTGCCACCGGAATCTGTATTTCTATCATACACGCCGATCATCACATCGTCGCACGTTATAGGCGATTTCCAGCGTTCTTCGCGCAATTCCCACGCATTCAACGGCGACGTTTGCCCCAACGTATGTTCCTGTCCCAAATTGTAGGAGGGTGTTTGACCATTGGGTTGCGTACATACGATTACAAATTGCAAACGCGCCGGCGAGTTATTAGCCCTCTGATTCGGATATGCCGCCCAATAGGAGAAAAGATAGGTCGAATCCTTTTCCAATTTCAGTTGCGGATTGCCTGCAACTACATTACCATTGTTATCAGTCGTCTGTTTAGTACAAGCCTTCCACGCATAACCGGAATTACCGGCATCAAACAAAGCAAAATAACTGCCACCATGCGGTTGAACAGGATAAAAATCTTTCCAAAAATAGGAGGCATCATGTGTAATCGCATATAAGTTGGCCGCTCCTCCATGATCAGTATAATATTGAGACGGATCCCAACCGGCATATTTGTAATCCGACGAAAAATTGGTGGGCGGATTGTTCTCAAAATCGCCATTGGCCATCAGGTTGTTTTTTGCTTGCACTTCATCGCGCACCACCTCGCATATATATGTTACCGTTCTTGCCGGCGCATCGCCCACAAGTACGAGTTTGCGATTAGTTTCTGCCCAAAGCGTATCGTATGAGCCATTCTCATCGACGCGTATCCAGCGATACGTTTCGTTATCGGACACACGTTGGTCGGACGTCAGAATAACATTGCGACCAATACACACCGTTGTGTCGTGTTTGGTTACAACCGTGTTGGTGCCGGAAACGTCAGCACTGCACACAGTCGGAACGACCGTGCACAGTGCGAGTAGTGCAACGAAATGAGCGCGTTTCATCATGGTGTCAATACAAATCTATGCGTTTTTCGACATCTACCGTACCATCGCTATAGGTGGTTACAATCACACGGAAATTGGCTGAGATACGATATTCGCGTACAGCGGCCACCGTTTTGGCCTGTGAGGCAGGATATTCGGCTGCTGATGGTGCCGCCTCATCAAACGTAACGTGGCACGATTCGATGACAGTACCATCGGGTGTTGTAACCTCTACATAGTAGGTGTTGGTAATATTCGAGGTGTCGGGTATACGATAATATTGCCCCGTTGCTCCGTCAATGGCATTGCCGTTGAGGTACCACTGATAGGCGACGTAGCCTTTGTCCTTGTTGCTGACAAACAAGAAATCGGTCCATTTGCGATAGATCAGCGTGTCGCACGGCGGTGTGGGTGGTGTAGGCGGTTCGGAGCAATCTTTCACCGTCAAAATATAGGTGTCGGTAAAAGCTATTACCGAAGTTTCGGTCGAAATAGTTTGGAACATGATGTCGTCCAAACAAAAGTCGTTACCGACGCCGGCATTGTCGTTCAAGTTTTTCACGCCAATCATCACATTGGTCGATGTTTTTGGTGCCGTATAGGTTACAAATTGTTGATGCCACTCATTATCGTCGATCGGCAGCGTGTAGGGTTCGCCCAATGGTTGTTCGCCGGTACCATCATTCAGATCAATATAGAACTGCAGTATCGCCGGAGAACCCGCTTCGCCGGCCGTATTCGGCATCGCCGCCCAATACGAGAAATAATAGGTTTCGCCTGCCAATACTATCAAATTCTCATTATCTTTCGTATGGTCTGTGGAGCATTCGGTTTCGGCTTTCCAAGCATAACCGGATGAGCCTGCATCAAACAGACCAAATTTGTCGCCACCGTGTGGTTCGATAGGTTCAAATAATCTCCAAAAATCACTCGCATTTTCGGTCAACGTATAAAGATTACTCCCTAAATGGCCCGAACTATTATAATAATCACCATCATTGGCAGGATAGTCAACATACTGATAACTTGACGTAAATCCGACATTCGCTTCAAACTCGCCGCCGGCCATCAGGTTGTTCGAAGCCACAATATTGTTTTTATATGCAGTTACTTTGTAGGTGCATGTGCCGATATTACTAATCGGCACTTCGACCTCGCGCGATGTAGCGCCGTCCACCGTCAAGTCAGTCGATTCCCACTTGTAGAAATCGGCCTCTATAGACGACGACAGCGTAACGGTTGCACCGTCGGCTTGACACTCTTCAGAAGAAGATGTTTGCGTACAAATGGGCGCCGGTACGGTCAGCGAAAGCGGTTTGCTCTCTATCAACTGCGTGCAGGCCACATCAGCATAGACCGACACATAGACTGCAACAGCATCGCCTTCGGCGGCAGGCACATCTTCTATCACATATTGATAGGGCGATTTTGGCGTGCGCACTTTTTTCGATACGCCGGTCGCCGGGCAACTGATAACCATGCCACACGGCGCGCCGCTGAGCGTAACTGTCAGATTGATATTATATTTAGTGGTGGCGCAGTCGTAGTTGACACTTGCATCAACATCGGCAATGCCCGATACACCCGTGGAAGTCGGTGCCGCAGCCCAGTGACCGGATGTACCTGATTCATCATCTATAACGTAATATGGTGTCGAACGCGATACCCATTGCACATCCGGTTCAGTACGAATAGAAGGTTGACCAGTTAAATATTGGGCAGTTTCAGTCATGCTATATCCGAAACGGATATTGCCTTGAGAAGTAGCTTGTGTCGTGGTTGTATAAGTATATATGCCATCTTGGCCAACCACAGGCTCCATACGATAAGAACCCGCCAATTGTCCGGTACGGTCGCCACTAAAAAAGATATAGTACGTTTTTTTGCAGCACCAATGTTGCGTTACATCCAGATAAATGGTAGTACCGGCAGGAATATCTCCGGCAATGGCCGTAACGACCATGGTCAATGCTATTGTTATAAGACTAAAAATACGTTTCATGGTATCTGTTTTTTTGTGTGTTAACAATTATTCTTCTATCGGTATGATTTCGACACGGCGGTCGAGTGCAATGGAGTGCTCCGTTCCGCTACCTGCATCGTAAGCTATGTCGGCAGCATGCGCTTCGACACGCAGTTGCTCGGCTTTCACGCCTTTCTGCAACAGCAAATCGGCCACGGCTTGTGCACGTTTTTCGGACAAGATGCGGTTTTTACGTGCATTACCTTCCTTACTTGCGTGTCCCGAAACAATGATTTTTTGGTCAGGATTTTCCAACAGTACCGCTGCAATTTGATCGATGATGTCGGCCGGTTCAAGTTTCGGCACAATCGAATTGAGATCGAACCAGATAACCGATTTTTTCATCAGACGCACTATTTCTTTGGCAGCTTCTTTCTTGGGTTTCAGCACAGTTTCGGTGCGTGCCGTCAGTTTCACGGTTGTGTCGCACACAACTACATGTTCGAACAACGAGCGTGTTTCGGTCTTCTTTTCGACATGATGCCACGAGATGCCAACTTTGACACCAACACCCCACGGGCGCACGCCCGACACGAAATCCGAAGCCAACTCGCCATTATACATATTCATAAAGTCGTGCCGGTGATAGTCGTCGGCTGACGGTTGTTTCCAACCGATGGCTTGTTGCGATTCGTTATTGAGGTCGAGGCAGTTCATTTGGAAATAGAGGCCGGCCATCAAGTCAAGACGTTCGTTCAACGGATACATCACACCCACTTCAGCCGAAGCGGTCAGTGCTACCTGTTTCAGATTCAAGTTGTGGCTTTCTTTCGAAAAATCGATGCCAATCTCTTCCGTATAAAAATCGCGGTCGGGCTGGTCTACAATCGTCATCTCCCACTGCGGATAGTAGCCTTGATGTTCGAGCGAACCGCTCTTCAGCGACCATTTGTTGTACACCGGCACACCCACGCGTACACCTACGCCGGCATACAGACGCAGATTGTCCTTCGTAATCGGATACTGACATTGCACGCCAATTGGCAATTCGACGATGTGCGTTATCTGCTGTTCGCGCCAATCGTGCGTTACAGCATAGTGCGTATACCGCTCGCCATCGGTATCGCCCTGTCCTTCCCACACATTGGTGTTGTTGAGTACGCCGTAACTACCGTAGCCCGCAAATCCGACGCCCACGGTTATGCCCCAATTCTCGTTGAAATAGTAGGCATACTGCGCCTGCAACAAACCTTGTAAGTCGCCCAAATTTTTACCGACTTTTTCGCCGGCAGCATCGCGCAACGAGTAACCCATCGAACCATAACCAAGTCCCAGCAAGGCTTGCACATAGTGGCCTTTGCGCGTAGGCGCCGACTCGACAACGACTACCGAGTCGAGCCGCAACGTTTGCGTGTGGCACGTTACCGAGAAGGTCGTATCCTGATAGGTATGGACAATTTTTTCGTCGTCTTCTACGGTGGAGGCAGGCTCTACGCCGGGCGACTTATAAACGGTCGGCGGCGTCGGCGGATTGGTAATTTTAATGTCGTTTTTCTTGGCTTTGACAACAAATTTTTTGCCGAGCAATTTTTTTATGGCACTTGTAGCACTCACATCTTTGAATTTGATGGTTACCATCCGTTCAAAGTCGATATTGGCGTCGGTGTAATCGACCGTATAGCCACTGCGACGGCCTATGTCGTCGAGCACTTCGGTCAGTTGTACATTTACATACGATTTCGTTATCTTTTTATGTGCCGATGCCTTTGGCGCTGCAAAAGCAGAGCCAAAGGACATCAATACACATAGCAATATGGAAAACAGACGTGTATTCATGGTTTTGCTATTGTTTTAATAAACTATCACTTTTTGTCCGCCACCGATGTAAACGCCTTTCTGCAAACCTTCGACAGCATTCACACCGCTATGCAACTCGAGATGCCGTACCAACATGCCGGTGGCCGTGTACAGGTTCATTTCGAGGTCTTCGGGCGTATCGATGTAGAGGATGCCATTGTGAACATAAATGAGCATATTAGCAGTAGGCAACTCTATATTTTCGATAACCGTCGAACTACCGGCATAGTGCGGTTCCGGATCGGGCAATGCGCCTGTGCAAGGATCTTCTTCCGGATAGTCGGGCGTTGGATCCGGTTCAGGTTCGGGTTCGGGATCCGGTTCAGGTTGCGGTACGTCGGCACAGAGAGTGGTAACCTGACTATTGTAGGCAATGCTGTTATAATCATGTCCGACCCACAAGCCTCGCTCCTTATATGTGAGGTCAGCCGACTTATTAGAATCTCCTCCAGGATTCCAAATAATCATCCAACCGCTTGTATCTGCAGTCGCGTCGTCGGGTATCACAAATTTATATACGCCTCCGCCCAATGCAGTAGCCTTGGTACCCGGCCAACCGTTGGTGATGTTGTTGTTACTATTGTTCTTATCCCAAATATAAGCGTACGCGCTACTGCCAAAGGAGGTGGCATCGGCTTGGAAGAATACGCAGCGCTCGTCGGCAGTCTCGAGACAAGGCGTAGCGGGCGTTTCCGAAGATCCACCACCTGTGCTACCACCATCGCCGAAGCGTGGGTCGAGGGCTTCCTCTTTGCCGTCCCACTTCGGATCAGCGATATTGGCTGTACTGCTACCGTAAAGGTAGTTGCCATCGGTACCTATTTTACCTGGAGCCGGAGTTTTAGCCGTACTGAGCACATACACACGCATATTGCCTTTGCCCGAGCATGTAGCCGTGAGCGAACCATTTGTAACGGTTTTAACATCGCCGGTTACGCAATCGATGTATGTACCATTCTCGATGCCGCTGAAAGTGGCGTTACCCGAAATGGTAACCAACGCATACGAATCGGTGGTGGCATCGGTATAGCGGCGTTTGAAAGCGAACGAACCGCTGCAACCATCGGTGCTGTACTGACCTTTGCGCAAAGCAGGTACCGACAGACGTATTTTTGCCAAGCGGCGAATGTGGCGCGCCAACGGATGTTGAAGCGTTTGTGCCATATTACCACACGCCTCGTTGTATTCGCCAAAATCGCTGGTTTCGACATAACCGCTCAAGTAGCCGCCATAATAGGCACGACCGGTTTCTTGTAGCGCGATATTCGGGCCTTTGTCTATATCTTTTCCTTTCTTGAACTCAATTTCCGATCCGTAGTAGATGCACGGAATGCCGCGGAAGGTGAACATCAGCGAGAGGTTCTCTGCCCACGTCGATTGGTCTTTGGCAAAACGCTGGCTTTCGGGCGCACCGTCCGGTGCGTAGTCGTGGCTATCGACATAGACCACGTTCCAAGTGGCATCGTTGTAGTATTTATCGCCACTGCGCACTTGGTAAGCCGAAGTAGCACTCTCGAAGTTCCAGTGCATCGGGAAGTCGATAACGCTGAAACCGGAGTATTGGCTGTAGTCGGGCGTATGGTAGGCATTGCCTTTCAGGAATGCGTTATCCGAAGTGCGGGTGTCGCTATGTTCGCCCAAATAGTCCGCAGCCTGTTGGTCCACAGAGGTAACATTGGTATGCGTACCCTTGCTGCCTTCGGCAACAAACTGCCCATCCCACGAGTGCGGGTCGGTGTCCCACGCATAAGTTTTAGTTTCTGTCCAAGTATAAAAATAGGGCGAGAGGTTGTCGTGGTTGCGATAGGTTACGTTGCGGTCGCGTGCGCACACCTCGCCGTACATGAAGAAGTCGCCGCCGTTGCGTTTGTCTTTGTACTGTTCGGCCAATGCTTTGAACTGCGGAATGAAATTATTGTTGAACGTAAGACGCGAAATGTGTCCGCTGGTATCAATACGGAAACCATCCACACCCATTTTAATGAACTCGCCATAGCACTTGAGCAGGTAGTCCACTACGTATTGGTTCTCGGTATTAAGATCGACACAATCGCCGGCTATTTGCGCCCACCAACGGGTGTCGTCGTCCCAATTGAAGGAACCGAAGTGGTGCCAATAATTGTTCACATCGTGGTTCACGCCATCGGTGTTCTTCATCTCCGCCAAGCGGGCAGCATACTGCGAGCCGTCGGCCAAGGACAAATAGTTATCAGGCAGGCGACCGCCGTCTTTCTTCGTGTAGGGCACCATGCACTCGTTGATGTTCGATTGGTCGGCATTCCAATCGCGAGTAAAGAGTTTACACAAGTTCTCCTCGCCAAAATTGCCCGTGTGGTTCAACACGATGTCGAGAATGATTTTCATGCCGCGTGCGTGCGCCGCATCAATAAGATCCTGAAACTGAACATCTTCGCTTTCGTAGCGTTTGTCCACCTCGGAAAAGTTCAAGGCGTGATAACCGTGGTAATCATAGCCGGAACCGTTAGTAACGATAGGCGTAATCCACACGGCCGTAAAGCCAAGCGCCTTAATGTAATCGAGTTTTTCGATTAAACCTTTGAAATCGCCGCGCCAAGCGGGATCGCCCACATTGTAATTTTGAGCATCCCAACATTGTGTATCGTTCGAAGGGTCGCCGTTGTAGAAACGGGTGGTCATCACAAAATAGATTTGCTCGTCGCGAAAATCGGTGCGACTAATGTACGGGATAGCGGCACTCATGCCCTGCACAAAAAGCAGTGAACAGAAAGCCGCCATAATGCCTGTTTTGAAAAGTTTCATAATGATTCGATATTTTTTAAGGTTAATACATTTCAATTACGGCATCACGACAATTTTGTGGCCTTCGATAATATAAACACCGGTAGTCAAGCCGCCGATTGCGGTAACACCGGCTGTCAAATGCACACGTGCCACCATTTGCCCGCCGATGGTGTACAAATAGGTATCGCACGCACGTTCCGACTGAATATATAGGGTATTGCCCAGCACAACCATCTGCAAAGGTTCGATTGCTACTTGGTTCAAGGCTGTAGGAGCCGTGTTGGCTACATCGTACCAGCGCGTCCAATCCCATAATTTCACTTCGCCCGATTTCAGACTCAAACCGTTACCCGACGGATATTGTTCTTTGCCGTCATCTTCCGACAAATTGTTATTAAAAATCACATTGGCACTACTCCACCCGCTCGGCAACGTGCTATAATAATAGTTATCGTGTATGTGCGTCATAGCCACTCCCGGCCATTTAGCATTCTCTTTCGAACCGCTATACATATAACAATAAGCTTCTGCCCAAGTGTCCGGTTTGACGATGATGGCTGTGCCTTTCGCCAATTCGAAGCCGGCGCCTTTGGTATAAACGTAGTCGGTCGAAGTATTATCTGTGCCGTTGGTTGCAGTTACGGTTAATGTTACCGCCGAGCCAACCGGCACCGACTCGCCAATAGTGACAGAGGCGGCATCGGCAAAATCGACGGGCGTGCCACCATCAACGGCATACGAGCCGGCAGTTGCATTTTTCAAACGTAACGCAATGGTCAGTGCATCGGCATGGTAGGTGTAGCCGTCGGGCACACTGACAAACGCTTCGGGCGCAGGAGCCGGCGCACTACCCGCACGGCGGCAACCGATGTCGGCCAATTGGCAACGGATGGTGTCGGAGTCGTCCTTCTCGTGCGACGTCGATGCATCCGAGCCATAGGTGCCATACACGTTGTCCAACATACTCGGGTCGTGCGGTAGGCAATCGATGCCCGACTCACCACGAGTAGCGATCATCATCACACCAATACCCGTTGTAGTAAGATCTGCTTTGGTAATGTTGAGCGCAGACAACGGAATTTGCATTTCGTAGAACGAATCGTATTTCGTTTGATGATTGCGTCGCACCTTACCCTGACAAGCGGCCGCATCCAACACATCAAGCCACGTAGAACCGCCATTATACACATCGTCGGGCGACTGCGGCTGATAGAGATGTAACAGACTGTTGCCCAAAAACTTATGGCTCATCTTGTAGGAGATGCCGAGGGTTGAGTAGAGTTTGCAGGCATCGCCATAGTTTGTGTTGCCCTGCGCATCGGCAGCAGTGAACATCGCAGGGCTGCCCAGCCCTGGCTTTCCACTCATCATAAAAAGGTGGTCCACGGGTGTTTCATATACCACATTTACTCCCCACAGCATGCCGCCGTCTGTCAGTCTGCCGGTCATAGTCTTGGCGGGGTCCACGCTGATAGCAATAGCCAACGGCACATCGCCCACATAGCCGTCGTCGGAGATAGGACCATTGCCGTCCTGCTCCCACCATGTGTCGAAGGTGTTAACCATCTGCCACGCAAGGTAGAGATTTGCATCGTCCCATGCGGCATAGAGAGCATAGCAATCAAGCACGCAGTTTTCGTGCTGCCCTTTGAAGGAGTTGCACATATCGTTGGCGCTGCCTTGCGCGATGCACATGGCTTGTGTCCAATCGGAAGGGTCGCCATCGACGGTGATGGTTTTCTCTTGACCAAACTGATTGTTGGGGTTGGTGGCATAGACGCCACGATTTTCGACCACGCCGGTAGCACCCACGGCCAACCATGGCAACAACGCCACTGCGCATGCGATTATTTTTGCTTTAGTCATAACTCTGTATTTAGTTGTTAGGTTTATCGTATCACAATTTTTTCGACAGCGTTGCCAATCTGCAACAGATAGGTGCCGGCGGCCATAGCCGGTATTTCGAGGTTGCCATCGGCAAGGCGTGTCCATACCAAACGACCTACGGTGTCGAACAGGCGCACCATGGTGCCCGCATCCACTCCTTCGACTTTGACTACGCCGTTATCGACATAAACCACATACGATGCGGTGGCATCGGTCATTTGTGTGGTAACGGACGACGATTTGACAATCAGTTCGAAACGGTCGTCCAACGTACCTGCTTCGGCTTCGAACGTATAACCGGCGAGACTTAAATCGGTATAAGTGCCCAAACCGCGGTCGTACAACACCACATTCAGGCCATCGGTGCCATCGGGCAATGCCAGCGTATAGACGCCACCGGCCGCCAATGTTACACCAATCGATACACCTTTTTGCGCATCGGCCATCGGCAACACGTTGGCTGCCAATGTAATACGGTTTTCGCCCGCCAACGAATAGACATTGGCACCGGACGAGAATTGTTTGGTCAGGTCGTAGTTCAAATCGAATGCGTTGGTTACGTTCGTCTCTTGCGTGCGGATATAGGTATGATCAACTTGTTGAGCAGCAGCATTTTGTAGCACCAGACGCAAGGTGTGGCGGTCGGCCTCTTCGTCGGGCGTGGCGGCGCGCATCATGCGTTGCGACGGCACCACTTCGCCGGTAACCGATTTCTCCTGCCAAGAGATAGTGCCGCCAAACTGTACCATATAGGCCTGCATGCTGCGGAACGTGGTATCGGAGCAGGCTGCCACATAGTACGAATATTTCTCCGGCTGATAGACGTACATGAAACCAACCGTCAAACCATGGGCTGCATCCTCTATCTGTTGAGCGATCATCGGGTTGCCAAACTTATCAATATTGGCATAGGCCGGCACACCGATAATATTCCAGTTGGAGTCGTAAATGTAGCGGTCGCAACGCTCGATGGTGCACTTGTATTCCGGTATAGTAACCGCTTCCAACTGACCGCTGATGTCCATCGGTTCGGTATTGGCCGACGGGAAATAGATACTCACCTCGGTGTTGCCGTGCGTAAATTGTTGCGCCAAAATCTGTTCCCAATCGATATACAGTACATAGCCCATACCTTTTTTCAAAATCACATCGCTGGGATCCCAGTAGTAGCGCCAATAGGTCGGCGAATCGGCCCAACAGCCTTTTTCGGCACGTTCGGCGCCATCGTAGTATTGAATGACATAATCTTTGCTGTAAACACCGCAACCGAACACCTCCGACAGACGCACATCGAACGGGAACGACAACCAATAGAATTTCTTCTCGCGGGCATCAATGGTGTCGGTACTCAAATAATCTTTGGTCAAGGTCAGCACGCAATAGACGTTTTTCACCTCGCCTACAGCACGGTCGGTAGGATTAAAAGTCAACTGACGCGCATCGCCCTGATTTTGGCGAATAATCATCATATCGGTTTCGATAGACACACTATCAGTGATTTCGCCTTCGGGCAACCAAGCGCAAATCAAGTGATTGGTTTTGAAGTCGTAAATCACGCGAATGTTGTATGTTTTGCCTTCCAATCCTTTAATCAGTTGGAACGAATATTCCGTTGACGAACCTTTGAAGTATTGAGTATAACCGGCATAAGGCGCTTCGATTTTGATGAATGCGTTCGGGTCGGATTTGATGTCGAGGCGATAAACCCAGTTTTGCTGGTCGGAGAATTTGAGGCTCGTCTGTTGATTGCCGTTCAGATCGTAGATACCTTCTTGACTCAACAAGAAGAGGTTGTCGCCGGCACCGGCCAAATAGGCGCGGTCGGTGCTGTTGTCGTAACTATTCCACATGAAACGGATATTGGCGCTATTCAACAATTGACCTGTAGCGTCCACATAGTTGTGTTCGGCTTCGTAGGCGTTTTGCACCAACGTGTCGGTGAGGCAGTAACTATAATCGTTGGCCACGACAAAATTCAGGTTGGTACCACTAGTCGTCCAGTGGCAGCAATAGTGGTCGAAGGTTTCGTGCTGACGCGCATAATCCGAATACCAGAAACGGTTTTGCAGATTGCCCTGTGCCGAAGCAAAATCCCAACCGGCTTTCGACGCATCGGAACGAATGAAGTAGTTGCCCGTGTAAAGGTGAATTTTCTCGACAGGCACGGTTGCATTACCATCAGCTTGCTCAATTACAAAATTGTAAACGCCGTTATCGGTTATCGTAGCCGTAGTTTTTACGTCGATTTCCTGCTTGGTTACCCACTCCATGCCGGTGCCGGCCTCGTTGGTTACAAATTGCTGCAACCACACTTCGCAAGTGTTCGGGTTGGCCGATTCGGTACCCTCCGCGCTTTTCACGTTCGGGCGCACATGCAGACTGACCGTATCGCATCCTGCGTCGTGTACAGAGATAGTATGCGACGGATGGAACTTCTCCATAGTGCTACCGTCCTTCTCCACATATACAAGGCGATATTCGGTCGTCGGATAGATGACATCAATCTCTACCTTACCATTTGCCAAGTTGAGTTGGAACGTATAGACACCGGTGATGGTCGGTTGAATCACCACTTCATTGCCGCCCGATTCGTGCACATAGAGTTCGAAGTGATGGTTATCCGACGTGCATGTAGTCGGGTCGGTTATTTTGAAATAGTACGATTTGTCGTTCTTCACGAGGAAACTATATTTGGTACCTGCCACCAAATTGAGTGTTACCGTCGAAATATAGTCGCCCGCTTTGGCGGCAGTGAAACGATAAAAATCCATATTTTCACCGTCATTCGTGCGCAAGCCCAAATCGTAGCCCGGATCGGTATCGTTGAACTTCATCCATACGCCCTTGCCGTAGTAATTTACTTCATTCGTAACACTTGCACTTTGCCCTTTTTCTGCAATGAACACCGGCATATCCTTATGGAAATCGCCACGATAGATGGCATCGCATTGCCAAAAATACTCATAACCACTCTGATTGGAACTATTCAATGCAAAATAAATATTTTGGTCGCTGGATGACTGCAGGTTATAGTAGAAAACGCTATCATTCAGTTTGTTCATCTGGCCGTATTCGGCGTATTTCGGGGTCTTTGTTTCTCCATTCTTGTCATTTGCCTTGACACCCTTATCGTTATCCCACGCCGTAGTAGTACCAAATATATATGCCCATGCTTCTCCCCAACTGATAGGTGCATTCGGTTTGAAATAGATGGCATAGACTTTGCCGAACTTCACATAAACGGTATTGTTGGCTTCGGAGATGGCTTGGGTGTAGGTGGTGCTTGTGCCGGCAGCCTCAATCTTGACGGTGCCCGCCTCGTCGCTGTACCAACCCTCGACAGCATAACCCGTTTCGGGCGTAGCAGTGAAGGTGGCCACATTGACCGACGACCCCGAAGTAATAGTGCTACTGCCTGATTTGGCCGTAATCGTACCGCCTATGTTATCCACCACACCGAATGTAACCGGATAGGGATCGGAAACCACCGGCAACGTATAGGAAGCGCACACATAATAGTTGTTCGTCGTGTTGATAGGCGTATTCGGGAAGTAAAGAATGACAAACCAAGTTGTTGTAACCTCATCTACAACAGTGGCATTGTGCCATTCGGTATCGTTACCTAATTTGATGTTCGAACCATTGAAACCATTGTTTAGATTCTCGCCGCCATAGTAAACGGTCGAACTATTATTGTTGTTTTCCTCAAGCACTTTGAACTTCGCCACATCGTCGGCAGTGAGTTCAATATAGGCATAAACACCCGATTTATCAATAGTTAACTGGTCACCTTTGTTTTCTCCCCAACCGGTTTTGTCGCTCATGTAATAATACTCTTTATCTTTCGGTTGAATGGTTTTGGCTGTAACCACATATCCGTTACTCGGATTGATGGACGTGTTCGGATAATAGAGATAAATGATGCACGCACTCGGTGCCGATGCCGGCATTTGGATATTATGGTACGTGTCGCCGGCACTCTTAATCTCAATATCGCCCTTGTACGACTCGTCCATGCCGCACTCGGCATCGAACAGCGTCGTGTCGCACCCGACGAGGTACTGCGCCGCATCGTTGTTTAGGTTGGCGTTGTATATCTTAAAGTTTTTTTCGGCCTGATTATCAGACAATTTGATATAAGCATATTCGGCTGTTGAGGTCATTGCCCGACCGTTGCCATCGCCCCAGCCGGTAATCTCGCCCATGAAATAGTAGGTAACGGCAGAGGCGTTCTGCGTCCACTTGGCGTAAAGGTCTAAATCAGCCGTTACGGGCGTGTCGAAGTTGTAGGCATTGGTACAACTACTTTCGGTGTACCAACCACCGAACGTGTAGCCTTCGGCCGTAGGCGGCGTGGGGACAGAAGCCGTTTGGCCTGATTCTACATCTTGTGGATCAGGACGTGAACCATGTCCATTGGCATGGAATGTAACGGTGTAGGTCTTTTTCTTGAAATTGGCCGTTACCTCGCCATCGGAAGTGGCAGTGATGGTAGTGGAAGCGGCAGAGGCATCGGTTATCGTTACATTGCCCGATGTTACCGTCCACGAATCAAATGCATAGCCGGTATCTGCTGTGGCAGTAATGGCAACCGCCGTGCTGCCCACTTGCTGCGCCCCGCTTGGTTCTACGCTACCGCCCTCGCCTGCGGAAATGGTTACGGTGTAGGTGGTGGGGGCATCTACTGCATACCAAAACTTCTTATTGCTCCAATCAAGGTACAATACAACATTGTCTCCTTCTGTACAATCAGCGGTTGTAAATATGAAGTTATTAGAACCAGATTGGATAGTCCTCTTGTCGGCTTCTAAAGCGGGCTTAACGTTAGATTCCGTTGCACCATATTCCGTACTGCCCTCTTTGAAGTGGAAGTAATAATTCGTATTACTGATGGTTGCCGCCAACTCACTTACTGAACAATACGTATTCAGTTTGTAGTATCCTGTGGCTTCTTCATACTCAAACTTGATGTTGGTGGAACTTGTGTTCCAACTATTATCATCGGCACTACCTGTATATTTCCATTCGCTTCCACCTTTAGATGTACGCACTTTGAAACGCCCCTGTACATATATATTTAATGCCGTAGCGGCTGCTGTTACGGTGATATCTTTTGACACGGAAACGGTTTCTGCGCAGTAGGTGGTGCCATCGCCGGTATAGGAGGCGGTGATGGTGGTTGTGCCGGCGGCCACATACGTAATCTTACCGTTGGCATCCACGGTAGCCACACTCGTATTGCTCGAACTCCATGTAACGGTCGGTGCCAATTCGTTGGTGGTAACACCTGCCGTCATGCTCCCGCCGACCGTACCATCCGCCGGCGCCGTACTCCACGCAATAGGCGGCGTGGTGCAGGAAGAAACTGGAATTACTTGTACACAAACATTAGTACCATCATACGTTATGGTAACTGTACTCAATGCAGTTGTGGCAAATTTGATGTTGCCATCACTAGATGATAAGGTTACATTGGAGCAATCATTATAACTTTCACTATGTCCAATCGCATTATCCCAAGAGCCTTTTTTACAAATTTTGAATTGTAGATTACTATGTACTCCTACATTTGTGTATGTTTTTGACCAAACGCCATCTGTATAGTCCATTTGGTTCTCATCTGCACCATTACTCCAACTTTTGCCATTTACCCAATCGCTGTAGTCACTACCATTACCGGCAACAACATATTGTTGAATAACTACTTCATAGGTTGACCAAGTGCCGCCACCTTTATCCCAAGTGCCATCTGTAATTGTGTAGCAGTTGTTTGTGCCGGCGTCAGCCAAAGTCAAGTCTGCTGTTTGATTCCACTTGGTGCCATCATTCCAATTGTTTTCAGTTGTGGCAGGATTCAAACGGACAAAAATTACTTTGGGATACGCATCATCAATGGTTGCCTTGTAAAGATTGGTTTCTCCGTCCACGGCCACCATATCTACCCATGTGGTTCCATTATCAAAGCAATAAACAGCAAAACGAGCATTAGATTGTAGCCAGTTGGAATTAGGAACTAGATATAAATCTCTTGTCCCTCCCCACGCGGTATGGCTTACTCCCAACAGAAGCAGGAGTGTGCAGAAGATAGATTTTTGTATAGTGTGTTTCATGGCGTATGTATTTTTTTGGTTTTAAGGTTTCTGCGTCTTATAATCAGGCCGTACAGCAAGGCTGCCGCCACCAAAAACGGCACTGCATCGCCTATGGGCGATTCCGGGTCGCGGTTAAAGTCATCACCTGGATTAGAGCCCATACCGCCGCCGTCGGTAACACTGCGCGCGTGTATGGTGGTGCCGGGGCGGCTGCTACCTGCAAAGGGTGTGTATTTGTCGCCCATCAGGTCGGGGCGCGCCGCACCTATTTCCGATAAGCGCACGCGCGAACTGCGCGCTACCGTGCCGGCGGTGTTTACACCACTATTATAATATGTACCATATTGTGCCGCCGAGGTCGCCGCACTGCCGGCATAAGCCGGAGCCGCAACGCCGCCATATACGGCATCGCCGGAGCCGTAATATGCCCACACACTGCATGTGCAGAAAAACAGAGCCACAATCAGGAATCGTGTTCTCACAATGGTACTTCGTTTTAAGGTTCGCGCCGCCTATTTATAGGCGGTTGTTATTTTGTGTTTTTCAGCAGCAAATTTATGAAAAACTTTTGTATGTTTTTCTGATTTTGCATTATTTATATTAAAATAATATCTACTAACACATAACACAAAAATACAAAGTCTATTGCAGAGTAATAAAAAATTTAATAAACAATTAAAAATCAGTTGATTAAAATACACAACCACACACACGGCAGGTGGTGGCGTGAGGCTACAAAAGAATGTTAAAAGCCGCACCAAAACAGGTGCGTTGCGGTGTGCGTCAGAATATGTACAAATCGGATGCGGCGATGCGGTCGAGCGGCTGCAGCACTTCAACCGTGATGCCCTTTTGCGCCAGCGCATTGTTCACCGTGTTGAACGCCAATTCGGGCGTATTGTTCTCCTGGCTGAGGTGACAGAGAAAGACGTGCGTGAGCGTCGGCGGCCAGTTGTCGGCGAGGAATCGGGCGGTGTGGTCGTTGCACAGATGGCCGGTGTAACTGCGTACGCGTTGTTTCAGCGGATAGGGATAGCGTCCGTTTTTCAGCATCATTTCGTCGTAGTTGGCTTCGATGACCAGATAGTCGGCCCGAGCGATGTGGTCGGCCACCTCTTTGCCGATGAAACCGAGATCGGTGGCAATGACGAAGGTTTTGCCTTCGTAGGTGAAGGAGTAGCCTACGCAGTCGGAGGCGTCGTGGCTGACAGGGAACGACTGTATGGTGAAATCGCGAATGACGATGTGTTCGCCTTTTTTGTAGTATTTTCGGCTCGACGAGAGTTTTTCGGTAACGCGATAGTTGCGGTTGATGCCGGTGTGTATTTCGCGTGTGGCATAGACGGGAATGTGGTATTTTTCGCCCAGCACGCCCACCGAGCAGATGTGGTCGGTGTGGTCGTGCGTGATAAAAATGCCCCAAATCTGTTCGAGCGAGATGTGATGTTTTTTCAATTCGCGTTTCACGGTGCGAATGCCAACACCGGCATCGACCAAAAAACCGTATTCGCCCGTGCCGATATAATAGCAATTGCCGCTACTGCCGCTGCCCATGCTCAAAAAGCGCAGTCTTTTTGCTTCCGTATCCATATCGTCTTTGTCCCTCTAAAAAATGCAGAATGAGTTTGCAAAGGTACAAAAAAAAGAGTTAGATTCCAAAAGTTATTTCCATGTGCATTTTTTTCATTAACTTTGCAGCGCAAAATTATCGGAATCGAAACCACACTGATTATGTACGAAAAACGACCGAAAGAACGGGATATGGTGTTCGGCATCCGCGCCGTGATGGAGGCAGTTGATGCCGGCAAAGAGTTGGAAAAAGTGTTCGTTCGCAAAGACCTTGACGGCGAATTGGCACGCGAACTCATCGACAAATTGCGCCGTCGCACCATTCCCGTGCAACGCGTTCCGCAGGAGCGTCTCAACCGGCTGACCCAAAAGAATCATCAAGGCGTAGTGGCCTTCATTGCGTCGATTGAATATCAGCACATCGAAGACCTTGTGCCGCTGCTCTACGAACAAGGCCGTACACCGCTGTTGGTACTGCTCGACGGCGTTACCGATGTGCGCAATCTCGGTGCCATAGCCCGTACCTGCGAATGTGCCGGCGTCGATGCGCTGATAGTGCCTGCCGTCGGCGGAGCGGCCGTCAATGCCGATGCCATAAAGACCTCGGCCGGTGCACTGCACACTCTGCCCGTGTGTCGCGAACAAAGTTTGCATAACTGCGTGTCGTATCTGCAAAAATGTGGCATACAGGTTGTGGCTGCCACCGAACACGCCACACACAGTTACACGCAAGCCGCACTGACCGTACCGACAGCCATCGTAATGGGTGCCGAGGACGTGGGCGTGTCGCCCGACATTCTGCGCATCTGCAACGATATGGTATCGATTCCCATCTGCGGCAAAATAGAGTCGCTCAACGTATCGGTAGCAGCGGGCATTGTTATTTACGAAGCCGTGCGACAACGCACCACCACCCTTTAATCAGCCAACACCAAACAGACACCATAAAATTGTGGAAATACTCTACGAAGACAATCATATCATAGCCGTCAATAAGACGTGTTCAGAAATTGTGCAAGGCGACAAAACCGGCGACGAACCGCTGTGCGATACCCTCAAAAAATATCTGAAGGAGACGTATGCCAAGTCGGGGAATGTGTTTTGCGGCGTTACACACCGCCTCGACCGTCCCGTGAGCGGCGTGGTGCTGTTTGCCAAAACCAGCAAAGCACTGACACGCCTGAACGACCTGTTCCAAAAACACAACGTCGAAAAAATCTATTGGGCAATAGTGAAAACGCCGCCTGCCGAACCGGCCGGACAACTCGAACACTACATCGTGCGCAACGAGCAACAAAACAAATCGTATGCCTACGAAACACACAAAGCAAGTGCCAAATTGGCCAAACTGACCTATAAGACCATTGCCAAATCGGAGCATTACACCCTATTGGAAATACGCCTCGAAACCGGCCGGCATCATCAAATCCGATGCCAGTTAGCAAAAATAGGCAGTCCCATCAAAGGCGATTTGAAATATGGTTTTCCACGGTCGAACCCCGACGGCGGTATTTCGTTGCACGCGCGGTCAATCAGTTTTGTACACCCCGTTTCGCGCAAACCAATCACTATTACGGCACCGGTACCGGCCGAGCGTTTGTGGCAGGAGATAACGCGCGACCTTCAAAGCGAGGCACCCGCATCGTCTGCCGACGGCAAATAGTCGCTTACATCTTTGCCGAACGCTTGCAGTTCGCGCACCAACGACGACGAAATTTCCACTTTGTCGGCAGCCGCAAATAAAAATACCGTTTCGAGGCCGTCCAACATACGATTGACATCGGCCATTTGGCGTTCGTACTCGAAATCGGCCACATTACGCACTCCACGCAACACAAATCGTGCGCCAACCTCTTTGGCGAAATCCACAGTCAACGTATCGTACACCCGCACCGTCACACGCGGCTCGGCGGCATACAATGCTGCGATGGCGACGGCACGCTCGTCGGCATCGTCGTGCGGATTTTTGGCAGTATTGCGCCCGACACCTATAATAATATGGTCGAATAGGCGCAAGCCGCGCGCCACAATGTCCTGATGTCCGCGCGTAAACGGATTAAACGTACCGGGGAATAATGCAGTTCTCATAGTTTTTTACTCGCAAAAGACGTAGTTGTACTCACACGGATGTCGCCGGACGGTGCGCATCCGATTCGACTGCAAAAATAGTAATTATTCGCCAAACAGGCGCACAAACACACGCTATTTGCAAAAATCGGGTGCACGCCGTCGTTCAGGTACGCCACCGAAACAAATATACAAACCACTGTAAATCAGCATATTAAATTACACCAAAAGAAATAGTGGCAAAAAACACTTGCCATTTTTTTGCATAAGTAGAAAAAATGTGTATCTTTGCCACACGTTGCAGGCGTGCAACGACATGTTTTTTTAGCATTAACTATTATTTCGCGTTTACCGAAAACCGACCAAGTTTTTTTAGGAGATAGACGACAAATAACAAGTAAGGCATTTCGCATGCGAGATGTTTTGGCTCTGCAATTTTAGAGTGCTTACACTATTTGTGTGAGTTTTTTAGCAGAGCGAAGGTCTCCTTGGTCGGTTGCCTTGGTACGCGATAAGAAACCCACATTTCTTTTTTGTGTGCCGTGCGAAATAGATAGTAATGCCCCAAAAAACATCTATTTGATGGCTGATATGCAAATTTAATGCACACATACCTGCAAAAAACCGACACCTGTGCCGTGTTTTGGCATAGGCTGTTTCTAATTTTGCAAACGAAACACCCGCGCCGGCTGTGTGGTGCCAAAAAATCGAAATCAATACTAACAAATAAATTTTTACTACTATGAAAACAAAAATTTTTACCATGTGTACCGCACTTATATTGGGTGCAAGTACACTCTTTGCCAGCGAAACTGCCGTGGATGGCATTTATTATGACTTTGACGACGCCACTCTCACTGCCCAAGTTACCTACCGCGGAAGTACTTACTACGAATACACCAACGAATATACGGGCGATGTGGTTATTCCCACTACCGTAACCTATGGTGGTAAAACTTACTCCGTAACGAGCATCGGATTTGGTGCGTTCGCCGAATGCACCGGTCTGACATCGCTCACCATTGGTAACTCTGTAGAAAGCATCGGCTGGAGTGCGTTCGAAGGTTGCAGCGGTCTGACATCGCTCACCATTGGTAACTCTGTAGAAAGCATCGGCTGGAGTGCGTTCGAAGGTTGAAGCGGTCTGACATCGCTCACCATTGGTAACTCTGTAGAAAGCATCGGAGAGGATGCGTTCGCCGAATGCACCGGCCTGACTTCGATAACAATTCCAAACTCCGTAGATAGCATCGGAGAGGATGCGTTCGCCGAATGCACCGGTCTGACATCGGTAACCATTCCGAATTCCGTAACGAGCATCGGAGAGTATGCGTTCTACGGTTGCAGCGAACTTACGGCTATTAGCACACCAAATTCGGTAAAAAGCATCGAACAGAACACCTTTGCCGATTGTACCAAACTCAAAACGGTTGTCATCGGAAATGCGGTAACAAACATTGGCGACGGCGCCTTTTATGGCTGCGACAGATTGCTCTATTTCACCTGCTATGCCGAAGAACCGCCATTCGTCGGAACCGATCCGTTCTCGACCTACAACGTCTATCTGAAAGTACCTTGCAGCGGTTTAGATGCGTACAAGATGTATGACGTATGGCGCAACTTCGACTACATTTCGTGCATCGGCAGCGAAGAGGTACAAGTAACCGAGTTCAACGTTACGCCATCGGTTAACGATGCGCAATTTACATGGCCGGCCGAACCCAATGCAGCCACCTACGAGTTGGTTATCAGCAAAGATGGCGTGGTGTTCTGCACGCTCACGTTCAATGCCAACGGCCAACTGATGGGCATAGCCTTTGCGCCAAGTGCAAACACTGCCGAAACAACGGCCACAAGCGGCTTCCAATTTACGGTTACGGGCTTAGATGAAGCTTCGCACTACACCTATACTTTCGATGCCAAAGATGCCGATGGCGGCGTAATCCAACATTATGCCGGCGAGTTTAACACCGATGGTTATGTCGGCCTCGATCAAATAGAATTGGCAAACATTTACACGCAAGCCGGCCGCATCGTGTGCGAAGGCGAGTTCCGCATCTACGACCTGCTCGGCCGCGATGTAACACGCCTAAATGGCTCACTGTATGGTGTTTATGTAGTTAAAAGCGGTAACGCTGCCGTTAAGGTTATTGTTAAATGATATAGACAAAACAACAAACAATCCATAAGTAAACGAACCCTTAACCCGCTGATTATAAACAAAACAAAAAAAATGAAACAATTGAACTTGTTGGCAGAATTTGATGCCTGCGAACTACAAAACGCCCCAAACGGCGATAACGGCACAATCGCCAACGACCACGAATATGTTGACCTTGGTTTGAGCGTAAAGTGGGCAACCTGCAATGTGGGTGCTACCAAACCCGAGGAGAAGGGCGACCTCTTCGCTTGGGGAGAAACAGCGCCAAAATCTTCGTACTCGAAGGATAATTATTCTTATTCTGCGAATTTGGATGTTTTGCCCTTGGATCAAGATGCCGCCCATGCCAACTGGGGCGGCAAGTGGCGTATGCCCACCGACGATGAATGGACGGAACTGCGCGAAAAATGTACATGGAAATGGCGCACTGTGAAAGGCATACACGGTTACATGGTGAAGAGCAAAATCAACGGCAATTCCATTTTTCTACCGGCGGCTGGCTATCACATCAAGATCATGTACCGCGAAGGCATCTATTGGAGGAATTCGTTCGACGCGGGCTACTACGGCTACTATTGGTCGAGTTCGCTCTGCACGGACCACGCGCACTATGCGTGGGGCGTGGACGTCGAATCGAACTACGTGAGCAGGGACTACGAATACCGTTACAACGATAAATCCGTCCGCCCGGTAATAAAGATAGATTAGAACCGAGAACATAGATAATTTGTTGTGTAACAATAAGCAAATCTCTAAAACTATTAAACCATTAAACCTTAAACTATTTAACTTTTTTATAAACTAAAAAAAACAAAAACGATGAAACACTTGAAAACTTTTGCAGCCTTGTGCTGCGTGGCGGCCATGTTTGCCGCCTGCGAGAAAAACGATGTAGAACCTATAGTCGGCGACGCCAACGGCCACGACTACATTGACCTCGGACTGAGCGTAAAGTGGGCTACCTGCAACATAGGCGCCACCACGCCCGAAGGCTACGGCCACTACTACGCTTGGGGCGAAACACAACCCAAGGACAATTACTATTGGAACACATACAATTGGTGCGATGGAACTCAAACAACATTAACCAAATATTGTAGCGATGACTCGTATGGTAAGCTTGGTTTCACCGACAAAAAAATAGTGCTCGACCTTGCCGATGATGCGGCTAATGCCAACTGGGGCGGTGCTTGGCGTATGCCTACCGATGCTGAATGGCGTGAACTGATAGACAACTGCACATGGACATGGACAACTCTGAATGGCATTAATGGATACGAAGTAAAAGGCACCAACGGGAACTCTATATTTCTCCCTGCAGCAGGTTTTTACGGTTACGAAACATTGGTTAATTCATGTTCCGGATGCTACTATTGGTCGAGTTCACTCAACACGGAATATCCAAGTCGCGCATGGTTAGGCTTTGACAATACCTATTTCTGCCGTTACTACGGCCTATCCGTACGAGCGGTAATGAAATAGAACCGAGAACACGGATGTAAGAGCATAGATTTCTGTTGTGTAACAATAGACAAACCACCATAACTCTTAAACTATTAAACTTTATCTACAAACTAAAAAAAACAAAAATATGAAACACTTGAAAACTTTTGCAGCCTTGTGCTGCGTGGCAGCTCTATTTGCCGCATGCGAGAAAAACGATGTAGGGTCTCCATCCGGCATTTCGAAAGGCCACAAATGGGTTGACCTCGGACTGCCCAGCGGCCTAAAATGGGCTACCTGCAACGTAGGCGCCTCCAAACCAACAGGCTATGGCAATTATTTCGCGTGGGGCGAAACCGAATCCAAACAGATTTACTCTTGGAAAACCTATAAATGGGCAACTACCACCTACGATGCCGCAAATAACGAATGGGATTTAGAAACAATCACCAAATACCAATATTATAATTATGAGTATGAGTATAATCCTACTTATGATAACAAAACCGTACTTGACCCCGAAGACGATGCAGCCCGCGCTGCTTGGGAAGGTTCATGGCGCCTGCCTACCGTTGAAGAATGGGAAGAACTGCGCACCAACTGCACGTGGACTTGGACAACACGCAATAACGTAAACGGCTACGAAGTAAAAGGACCAAACGGCAACTCCATTTTCCTCCCTTCGGCCGGTTCGCACGAAAATGGTGATTTTTATGGCGCAAACGACTACGGCTGCTATTGGTCAAGTTCGCTCTACACATCATCATACTATTCGGAGTCAACCTCGGCATATTGTATGGAATTCGAATCATACGGCGTGAACGAGGACGGCTACACCAGCCGTGATTTGGGATGCTCTGTCCGTCCGGTGTGTGATTAGAAGCAAGAACAGAGATGTAAGAACATAGACAGTAGGGGCGTCGCTTGCGGCGTCCCTGCGTTTTTTCTCTATCGGACGCTCCGATACGTCCCTACAAACTATTTCAACATTTTTTCGCAGCCTATGCCATATTTTGGCATAGGCAATAACTACCTTTGTATCGCAAAACAAACAAAAAAATGAACAAAAGCATTCTACAATCCGATTACAAAATTGTGTCCGCATACAATAGATTGCAATTATCGAACGCAAGCGTTCGCAAACAACATCCGACAACTAACAACAACTTTAGAGCAAATTATCGCTTTGAGCCGAAATTATGCATAGACTATGCCAAAAAATTGCATATCTTTGCATGACTTTTATCGAAGAATCGCACACAACTATGGCAAACAACATTTTCAACCGTTACATTTGGCTGGTCGATACGATTTCGCGCGCCAAACAGATTACTTACGAGGAGATCAACGAGCAGTGGCAACGCAACGAGAGCCTTAATCCGAAAGGCGAAAATTTGGCGTTGCGCACATTTCACAACCACCGCATGGCCATCGAGGAGTTGTTCGACATCAACATCGAATGCAATCCGCACAACGGCTACCGTTACTACATCGAAAACGCCGAAGACCTGAAACGCAACGATTTGCGCACGTGGCTCATCAACACCTTTGCCGTAAACAATCTGATACACGAAAGTTATCACCTCAAACAGCGCATTCTGTTTGAATACATTCCGTCAGGGCAACAATTTCTGACACCCATCATTGCAGCCATGCGCGATGGTCGCACAATCACATTGACCTATCAGCGATTTTCGCAAAGCACACCGACCACATTCGAAGCCGAGCCGTGGTGCGTAAAGGTCTGCCGGCAGCGTTGGTACATGGTGGCCAGGTGCATCGCCTACGACAATCCGCGCATCTATGCACTCGACCGCATTCTCGATTTGGAAACGACCGACCATCGCTTTACGTTGCCGCCCGAGTTCGACGCCGAAGCCTACTTCAGGCATGCGTTCGGGGTAACCGTGGACGAAAACTATCCGCCCGAAACGGTCAAATTGAAAGTATACAATCAGCAAGTCTGCTATCTGCGCACACTGCCCTTGCATCAGTCGCAAACCGAAACCGAATGCGGCGACAACTACGCCGTATTCAACTACTTTTTAAGTCCGACCAACGACTTTCAACACAAATTATTGTCGATAGGCGCATCGGTAGAAGTGCTCGAACCGCATTGGTTGCGCCAAGAAATTTGTCAAGCAGCCCGCAAAACCGTCCAACTCAACAAACGTATTCGTTAGTTACTGATTATCAGCACACTAATGCTAAAACCACATTAACGACAGCCAAAATCAAGCAGAAGAACGTAACCAGATTACGCGCCACGAGCCAACGGATAAGGAACCAATCCATATTGTGCTGGCGATAGAGTTCAAAATTGCCCATCGGTCCCATCCACCAGCGCGGTTCGAACGGGATTTTCTTATCGTCCAAGTGCGCCGCCAGCGAATAAATCAGATAAATACCCATCGGCAACAACGGCAATACGAACAAGTACGCCCAATGCAACTGCCCCACGGCCACGCCAACCGACAGTATGACAAACGGCAACACATTGAACACGCCGGCAAAAAACAACATCGCACCACGCGTCCGAAGCAGACGTGCAAAAGTCATCTTACCGGCCTGCGCATCGGCTTTGAGATCGAGCACTGCGTGCGAATAGACAATGTTGGTTGCCAGCAATCCAACCGACACCGACACCCACACGATTTCGTTATCAAACACACCGCAGACCGCATATTGCATACCTATCATCAACAACGGACCAAACATAATGCCAATAACCAATTCGCCCAAACCATGATAGCCCAACTCGAGCGGTTTGCCCGAATAAGATATGCCCAACAGCAAGCCCGTTAACGCTATGACAGCAATTTGCCAACCGCGAAACACAAGCACCACAGCGCCGGCCACACCCGCCACTGCCAAAAAACTACAAAACGCCACCAACAATTCTTTGGGCGTAGCCTCGCCCGACTCGATGTAGTGGCACTTTTCCATGTGCGTGCGAAACCCTTCGGCCGTTACCTTTTTACGGGCTTCTACATCGTTATGCCGATAGTCGAAATAGTCGTCGGCCAAGTTGAAACCCAGATGCGCACAAACAACGCCAAACAAAGCAATGAGAGCCAACCACCACGAAAAATCGGGGTGCGTGGCCGCCATAGCCACTGCCAACAACGACGGCAAAACACTTTGCGGCAATGCAATGTCGCGTGCATTTTTGATCCAAAATTTCAATTTATTCATGCAACATCAGTTTTTATCGGCGACAAAAATACATTTTTTTTTGCACATAAAAAAATCCCGTCCAGCGACGGGATTTACCACGGGAAAACAAACCCGTTTTGGTTAATACGTTTCGGTTATACCACGATACGTAATTTCTTTCGACGTACCGGCATAAGCGACCGCCACATCAAGCGTTTCGCCGGTGCCGAGTTGATGCGCCGTGATTTGCACCTTACCGGTTTCAAATCGGTCAGGATTGTACAACGAGCGCACCGTTAATCTGTCCATTTCGTAAACCAGCGCCACATTCTGTTCGAGTAGAAAAACACCCTTACCCGACAGCACATAACGTGTTGTGTACAAGTTTGAAACAAGCGTATCGTTCTGTTGTTGCAACTGCCATTCCGCCGCAAAAGCGTCGGTGACGTCAGAGGTAGCGTTGTTGGCGATTGTCCATGTGCGTTCGGCCGTACACGTCATCGTAACCGGCGTATTTGCCGCCACTTGCCCGATGTCGGATGCACAGGAAGTCACACGACCGGAGTCGTAATACATTTTTTGACCGATAATCAAGTTATTATCAGCATTGAGTATCAATGTCCACGTAGCGTCCACATCGGTCAACCGATGATTATCGATAACGACGATATGCGGCATCGCACCATGATAACGCTGCAACACAAACAGCGTATCGCCCACCGACTCGAACACTGCATAATCGGCAAATTGCGAAGCCATCTGCACACGCGTCAAACTATCGCCGTACAAAAGTGCATTCATATCAAACATTTCGGCTATAAACTCACTCGTCATCGACCGCGCGCACAAATACCACCGATTTTCGATTTCCCAACCGCGTTGCGTGCGATGTACCGGCACATTCTGTTCGCACGCCGTGAGCAGCAACACCGCCAAAAAACTACAAATATACAGACTCTTTTTCATACGAATATCCTCCCGAAATAAAGCATTAAACCATTAGAAACGAGCGCCAACGCCAATATTGACAAAGCCTTTGTGGCCGACGCCGATTTCGGCCGTTCCATACACGCGATTGCCCACACGCACGCCAAGCGCCGTCAGTTGAAACGCCGGTAACACGGCATCGAGGCGCGGTTTCGAGTCGAGATAATCGCGCTCAACAGCAAAAAGCACACCCAACGACACGCCCGAATACAATCCAACCACGGGACGATCGAGATACTGAAACCGTATCGACGGCAAAACGGACAACTGCGTCATATCGGTTTTCCCGACAAACTCATCGGTAACGCGGTCGTATTGACGGCTGTATTTTCCCCCATAATAGACTTCGACACCAAGATGTAGCCAATATTTGATGGCATAGCGATAGTTGACAGCAAACGACGGCAATATAGCCGCAGTACGCGTATAGACATCGGGTGTAAACCAAGCGCCGGGATTCCCAACAAAAGGGTCACCCATGTCGCAGAAACCGAAATAGCCGCCAAACCACCCGTTCATCAGCGGGTCGCCCACCGAGAACTGCACATAATGGCGCGGAATGTCGCGTACGACAATCGCGTCGTCGTCGCTATCGGCAGCGCGCGCCACCGACACACAGCCGCACAAAACGGCTGCCAACAACAGCATTTTTTTTGAATAATTTTTCATAACCGCCTAAAAATAAGAGATTGTTTTCATAAAAGATGATGCTTCGAACACCCAAAACGTTGCAAAAATCGTACAAAAAAAATGACAAAAAAACAACCATTTGCAACATATCGCAAAATTTACTACCTTTGTGGGTTGATTTATTGCACAATCTTGTTTGATATGGAAACTGCGCTTTTTATTTACAATACGCTGACGCGTTGCAAAGAGTTATTCAAACCGCTGCATGCGCCGCACGTCGGTTTGTACGTTTGCGGTCCGACCGTCTATGGCGACGGACACCTCGGTCATGCACGCCCGGCCATCACGTTCGATGTGTTATTTCGTTACCTGACACACCTCGGTTACAAAGTGCGCTATGTGCGCAACATCACCGATGTCGGTCATTTGGAACACGATGCCGATGAGGGTGAAGACAAGATAGCAAAAAAAGCACGCCTCGAAAAACTCGAACCGATGGAAGTGGTGCAACACTACACACTGCGCTATCACAAAGCCATGGAACAACTGAATGTGTTGCCACCGAGTATCGAGCCACACGCATCGGGACATATTATCGAACAAATTGCGTTTGTGCAAAAAATTCTCGATGCAGGCTACGCCTATGTCAGCGAGGGATCGGTCTATTTCGATGTCGAAAAGTATAACAAAGAGCACCACTACGGCAAACTATCGGGGCGCAACATCGATGAGTTACTCGAAACAACACGCGAGCTCGACGGACAAACCGAGAAACGGCGCAGCATTGATTTCGCATTATGGAAAAAAGCCGCGCCCGAACACATCATGCACTGGCCAAGCCCGTGGAGCGAAGGTTTCCCCGGATGGCACATGGAATGTTCGGCCATGGGTACTAAATACCTCGGCGAAGAATTTGACATACACGGTGGCGGCATGGATTTAATGTTTCCGCACCACGAATGTGAAATAGCCCAAAGCGTGGCTGCGCTCGGCCACGAAACCGTGCATTATTGGATGCACAACAACATGATAACCATCAATGGACAAAAGATGGGCAAGTCGCTTGGCAACTTCATCACGCTCGACGAATTTTTCACCGGTTCGCATCCACTGCTGACACAGGCTTATGCGCCAATGACCATTCGTTTTTTCATTCTGCAAGCACACTACCGTTCGACTATCGATTTCAGCAACGAAGCATTACAAGCATCGGAAAAAGGTTTGGCGCGCCTAATGGAAGCCTACGAGCGTCTGCAAAAACTATCGCCGGCGGCGCAATCGACCATCGACGTGAAAGGCCTGCGCGACCGCTGCGAAGAGGCCATGTGCGACGACATGAACACGCCGATTGTCATCTCACACCTATTCGATGCCTGCAAAGCCATCAACACCGTGTACGACGGCAAAGGTACCATTGCGGCCGACGATTTAGAAGAGTTGAAATCCGTTTTCAAACTCTTTGTCGAAGATATTTTGGGACTGCAAACCACACCGGCCGGCAACGACAACGAAGCCTACAAAAAAGCAGTCGATTTGTTGCTCGACATACGCTTGCAAGCCAAACAAAACAAAGATTGGGCAACATCGGACAAAATACGTAACGAACTGACAGCCATCGGATTCACCATAAAAGACACTAAAGACGGTTTCGAATGGTCAATTTGATGAGATTCGCTAATAAAAACACAAAAATAGGAGAAACAATCATGAAAAAATCGTTCAAATTTCTGTCGGCAGGCATCATAGCCGCCACACTCGTCGGTTGCCAATGCAATCAGTACAAACTTGATGGTCGCGTTGGCGAGGAATGGGCCGACGGCACAGCCTACTGCACACCGATAGGTACCAACAATCATGCCGACCCGCTGGATAGCGCGATTGTTCATGCAGACGGCACATTCGTCATGAAAGGCACCTGTAACACACCGGCAGTCTGTGTAGTCAGCATACAGAAAGGGGATAATCGCAATGCGCTTGGTTACGTCGTGTTGGAAGCAGGTAACATTACAATCACGTCCGACGGCGATGGTTTCCATATATCGGGCACAGAACTCAACGATCTGGCCAACACACATTTACAGGAAGCAGTGCCTTTCGAACAGCAGTTGTCGGCGCTATTCAACGAATGGTCGGTCACCGAAGACGAAAGCGCACGCAAAGCCATTGAGTACACATTCGACAGCATCGATGCCGAATATCAACAACTGAACAAACAATTCGTATTGAATAACAGCGACAATATTGTCGGCGCATTTGTGTTCACCCAAACGGATTTAAGCGATGCGGAACAAGCCGAAATACTGCAGCAAGCCGGTGCGACATTCAAAGCACAACCTCAAGTGCAAAAAATCGCCGAACGCATCGAACAGTTGAAAAAAGTTGCTGTTGGTCAACCATTTACCGATTTCGAAATGGACGATCTCGATGGGAATCGTGTTAAATTGTCGGATTTTGTGGGAAAGGGTAAATATATTGTAGTCGATTTTTGGGCTTCGTGGTGCGGTCCCTGCCGCCGTTCGATGCCGGCATTGAAAGCCTTGTACAAACAGTACAATAGTCAAATCGATATCGTAGGTGTATCGTTCGACAAAAACGATACGGCTTGGAAAGAATGCGTCGCTACGCTCGAATTGCCTTGGCATCACATGTCCGATTTGAAAGGCTGGCAATCGGAAGCCGCCTCCATCTATTGTATCAACAGCATACCGCATCTGATGTTGATAGACAATGACGGTATCATCGTGGCACGCAACCTGTACGACAACACCTTAGCCGAAAAACTGCACGAGATTTTCGACTAACCCAACGATTGAACATGCACCACGCTTTGTAACAGATGAAACAACGCATTGCCATATTGTTTTTCGGGTTGATACTCGCTGCCTGCAGCACTGCGGACAACACCGAGAGCCTATCGGCCTACTACGCCACCACGCAAGGATTAAATCAGGGCGAGTTGAAAACAGCCTTGTACAACATCATCAAAAATCCGCGCGTAGTGGGATACGACAATTTGTGGCAATATTTCCCGCAAACCGACCGCAAAGCCGATGGTACCGTGTGGGACATGTATTCCGATAACACCTACTACTTCCCTGACGACGGCACTTCGGCTGCCACCGGCATGGATAAAGAACATGCATTCCCGAAAAGTTGGTGGACATCGGATTTCAAAGCCGACTATTTCGATTGTTATAGCGACTTGTTCAATCTGAACCCCGCCGATGCTGCTGCCAACCAACAAATAAAAAGCGCACTCCCCATGGCCGAAATTGACATTAGCGTAACGGCCGACAATGGTGTTGTGCGCAAAGGCACCAGCACACTGCACGGAGCCTATCCAGAATCGCAACCGCACACGGCGTGGGAACCGGCCGACGAATACAAAGGCGATTTCGCGCGTACCTATATGTATGTAGTAACATGTTACGAATTCATTTCGTACGCATCCAATTCAAACGGACCGGCATGGTCGAGTACATCGGGCGCAAGCACTCAAATAACGTGGAACAGCAGCGATACCTATCCTCTATTGACCGATTGGACTGCCCAAATGCTGCTCGAATGGCATCACAACGACCCTGTCAGCGAGAAAGAATTGAACCGTAACGAAATCATTTACAGCATACAAGGGAATAGAAATCCGTTTATCGACTGTCCCGATTTTGCCGACTACATTTGGGGCGACAAAAAAAATGAACCGTTTGATATTGCACTGATTACAGGCAAAGCCTTCTTCAGCATGCCGAAAAACGGCGAAAAATACGCATTCAAAGGCGACAGCATCAATACCACACAACGGTTGAAAATGCAGTTCAGGGCTAACAATGTGTCGCAACCTATTGCATTGCAAATCGTAGGCACATCCAAAGGTCAATTCTCCCTACCGCAAAGCAGCCTGACCGCCGCCGAAGCCACCAATGGTGCCATTCTAACATTAGAATACACATCGAGCATACCGGCACGCGATACCGTTCAGTTGTATCTCGTCAGCGACGAATTGGCAGCACCGGTCGTCATCACACTGACCGCTGAAGCATTCGACACATTTCGAGTACTCGAACCCATCATCACCGACAACGCTTTTACATTGCGCTGGACTGCTTCGGCCGATGCCGACAGATATGCAATCAGTGTTTTTCAGCCACGCGATACCGGCGAAATGGCATGGATAAACATTTTGGATGAAGAATTCGTTTGGCAAAGCGTACCCGACACATGGAGTTATTCGGTCAACAGCAAGGGGACATGCGTTGGGGTCGAACTCAATCAAAAATATGTGAAACTCGCATCAGGTTCCTACGACGGATTTATACAAACGCCGCCTTTGTCCGTCGGCGACACCGTAATCATCAGCACTTGCGCAGCACAATACAACAATAACAGCACCGCCAATGTATCACTAACCATTGCCGCTAACGAAATCGACATTGTCGAGCATCAAATAACAGCTGATTTTCAGATATTTACAGACACTATTATTGCCACGCAGCCTACACTTACATTCCGGTTCACTGCCAAAAAAGGCAAACAAGTCTGGCTTGATGCCGTGCGTATCGACACACACGCTGCTATCGAATCGCAAGTGCTGATACGCGACGAATTTCCGGCCACAACCACCGACACCCACTACACCGTGAGCAACCTTGTAACCGACGAGCATTATTGGTACACCATACAACCACAAGGCGGTACCTACGACACGACATTCGGCCCGTTCGAAGTGGTAGTAACACCAACTGCCATCAAGCAGTTACAGGCCGGCAGCATTATGTGGAGCATCGGACACGATGTATTACATCTGGAACAACTGCCCGCCCACACCGACATTATGCTATACGACCTTGCGGGACACATCATTTATACCATGCGCAAAAACACCAACTACGCTCTCGACATTCCGTTGAAGGCCTCCGGTATATTCATCTTGCACATAACAGGCTGTCAGCCGACCAAAATTCTCAAAACGCCTTAACAATGCAGACGTTACGCTACAACACATTACGTCTTGTCGCCATTGGTTGCCTACTGACAAGCCTCGTCGTTGCCTGCAAAAAGACGCCGACTACCGCTACCGGTGGTTCTCTACAATACAACGGCCAAAATTACACGCTGCAAACCGCTCGTCAACATTGCTACCGCGACACTTTGTCGGGACAACAACGTATTGATGCCGCATTCTGTTCGCCCAAAATGAGTTTTGCCGATAGCAAAATGACAGGAACAGGCATATTGGTAGTACTCACTGTCGAGTGCGATTCGGCACATCTTGTCGCAGGCCAATACGACATACTGCCCGACTCGTATGCCATCATCGTAGCCGACGACAAATCCGACACCACGCGCTACCACATCGATGGTGGGACGCTTGATGTAACCGCCACCGACAACGGATTGCAATATACGTTTAGCGCCGGCGATTTCACAGGCTCGTACATAGGCACATACACCTACAATTACGACATCGACGGCACACCATGCGGGCACATCAGCATAAACGACTCTATCGTGCCGTTGCAAACAGGCGATTTATTATTGTGGGGTCCCATTTTCGACGATGATTTGCATTATTACGAATTTTATTTCTATTCGTGCAACCTGCGCCATACCGATGCCGGCGCCATCCGACAAGGGATTGCCTTTGTGGTCGGCCTGCACTCGGCCAATACCGAAGCGCCCACCAACGGTACCTACCCTATCGGTAGTGCAAATCTCAACCAAACGGCCATGTATGGACACCGAAGCGGGAACAGCAGTTGGGGCACCTATTGGACCAACTATCTCACGGCCACATCTCAAACCAAAGCCAATGTACTGACAGGCAACATTGCCTTGACCAACAACAATGGGGAATACGCATTTACATTCGATTGTACTGACCAACTTGGCAACAAAATAACAGGCACACATAACGGCACATTCCGTATATGCGATGTCAGATAAACATCTGTTTTTTTGAAAATTATGCACACACAAGAAGAAAAACTAACCGCCTTTTCGCGCTTGCTTGACGTCATGGCCGAACTGCGCCAAAAATGTCCATGGGACAAAAAACAAACATTCGAATCGCTGCGCTGCAACACGATTGAAGAAGTTTACGAATTGGCCGAAGCCATAGTCAACAACGACAAAAAGAACATCAAAAAAGAGTTGGGCGACGTATTGTTACACGTCATATTCTATGCGCAAATGGGCAGCGAAACAGGCGACTTCGACATTAAAGACGTGTGCGATGCATTGGTCGAGAAACTCATCTACCGCCACCCACACATCTACGGCAACGTCGCGGCCGACACATCCGAAGACGTCAAGCAAAATTGGGAACAACTGAAAACCAAAGAAAAAGACGGTAACAAGTCAGTTTTGAGTGGCATACCGACCACATTGCCTGCACTCATCAAAGCCAACCGCATACAAGACAAAGCGCGCAACATCGGCTTCGATTGGGAAGAACGCACACAAGTGTGGGACAAAGTAAAAGAGGAAATAGCCGAATTTCAGGCCGAAATCGACCACAACGACCCCGACCGCATGGAAGCTGAATTTGGCGACCTATTCTTCAGTCTCGTCAACGCTGCGCGGCTCTACAACATCAATCCCGAAAACGCACTCGAACGCACCAACAAAAAATTCATCCGCCGATTTAACTACTTGGAGGGAAAAACCATCAAACAAGGGCGCGACCTGCGACAAATGACACTTGCCGAGATGGACGCCATTTGGAACGAAGCCAAACAACACGAATTGTAAATGGACAACGAATTTTTAGCCATTGAAGAAAAAATCGTAACGGTACTAAAAACCGTTTTCGACCCCGAAATTCCCGTCAACATATACGATCTGGGGCTCATCTACCGCATCGAAAACAACGATGGAAACGTGGAAATAGACATGACACTGACCGCGCCAAACTGCCCTGCCGCCGACTTCATGGCCGAAGACGTCAAACTAAAAGTAGAAGGCATCGAAGGCGTTAAAAACGTCAATGTCAACATTGTTTTCGAACCCGAATGGACACAAGACCGCATGACTGACGAAGCCAAACTCGAACTCGGTCTGCTATAAACACACAAAACAACATGAACCCGAAATACTACTTTCTGTCCGATGCCCATTTGGGTTCACGCGTCGTAAGCGACCAGCATGCACACGAACAACGATTAGTCGATTGGCTTGACATGGCCCAAAACGATGCGACGGCCATTTTTCTGCTCGGCGACATTTTCGATTTTTGGTTCGAATACGCCACTGTCGTACCCAAAGGCTTCACACGCTTGCTCGGCAAACTGCGCGAAATCACCGAATCGGGCATTCCCGTTCATTTTTTTGTCGGCAATCACGACTTATGGACATTCGGTTACCTCGAGCAAGAAATCGGACTGATAGTACATCGCGAACCGCAAATCTTCATACTCGAAGACAAACGTTTCTTCATGGCACACGGCGACGGACTCGGCGACAACGACCGTAAATTTTCACTGATACGTCGCATTTTCCACAATCACGCTTGTCAATGGGCATTCCGAAACCTATTGCCAACCACCATCGGTATCAACTTCGGACAACGATGGAGCGAAAACAACCGCCGCCGACACGAACGCCAAAACATCGGATTCTTGGGCGAACATCGCGAACCGCTCGTACTATTTGCAAAGCAACACAGCATGCAGCATCCCGACATCGACTACTACATCTTCGGGCATCGGCACATCGTCCTCAACCTGATGCTGAACGGCGGTAGCCAAGTGCTGATACTCGGCGACTTCATAAAGGAATTTACATACGCCACCTTCGACGGTAAAACAATGGCTATCGAAAATTTCGGCGAAACAACACACGAGTGAGGTTTATAGAACTGAATAGCCACTATTCTTTGACACCTGATCGAGTGGATACTCACAAACTTTTTTGTATTTTACAAACTTTTTCGTATCTTTGTCAGCGCGAAACACCCCTTCGTAGTGGTGGCGCAAACAAACATATAACAAAAGACGTCTGACAGCGTTTGTTTTGGCTCTTCTGAATCTGGTAAATTCAATAAAACTAGTCAAGACACAGCATGTGTAGATGTCTGCGAAAACACGAACTGCCGATTACACAACCGACAATATCGTGTTTGGCGTGGACTTTACATTGCTTGTTTTACTAGTAATGGCAGTACCAGAGCCTTGAAGAGCGGAACAGCAATAGTGCAAGTCCCGCTTTTTTGTGTGAAATTATGGGTTACATTTTACCACAAAACGGCATGATATTTAAAATAAGATAAAATGAAAGTACAATTGTTTGCCAAATACGCAACAATGCGGTGTGTGTGCTTTCCATTTTATAGTAAAATTTTTTCAAAAAACAACGATGTCAACAGGCGCGAGTCCCCACACCGAATCGTACCCGTTGCACATCAAAAACAAAAAATTATTATGATGAAAAAAAACTTTTTTGGGACTCTGCTGTTGTTTGTGAGTGCAAGCGTACTCGCCAATACAGCAAAAATCGGTGAAACCGAGTATGAAACTCTGGCCGAGGCCGTAGCCGCCGTACCAATCGACGTCGAAAACGTTACCACCGTTCAACTATTGGAGAATGCCCAAGGCGATGGTATTATTGTGCCTTCCGGCACTAAAATGGTGCTTGATTTGGGTGGATACACCTACGAAGTTACCGGTAATTTGGCCGGTTCTACAGGCACAAAAACCCAAGCCTTCCAACTACTGAAAAACTCCGACATCACCATTCAAAATGGCACCATCACGTCGAGCGTAGCTCTTATGCTGATACAAAACTACGCCAACCTGACCCTACTTAACGTTACACTCGACGGCACCAAGTTAAGCGGTACAGGACGCTATGTATTATCGAACAACAATGGCAATATACTGATTGGTGCAGGCACCGTCATCAATGCCAAAGAAGGCGACATTGCATTCGATGTATACAACTGGGTTTCAGCTGGTTACAATGCAGTGACGGTTACCGTCGAAGACGCCACCATCAACGGACCAATTGAATTGGCGCAAAGTAATAATGCAGAAGCCTCCGAAGGATTCTCGTTGGTTATCAACTCCGGCAATATCAACGGAACCATCAGCGTGGGAAGCGGTGCCGAAAACGCCATAGTCAGCATTGCCCCCGCGGCCGTTCTCTCAGACGAAGCTGCTGCCGGTTTGGCCGCACTTACCGGCACAACGTATGTAGCCGGTCGCAAAAATGCCGAAGGCACATCGCTCTACGCAACAGTGAGTGCAGCCATTAACGCCGCCGCAAACAACGACACCATACTCCTAATGTGCGACGTCAAAGAAGCCATCGTAATCGATGACGATGACAAGATTGTATTCGACCCGAACGACCACACATTGTCGGCCGAGAACGCACACGTCATCACCAACAACGGCAAACTGACCATCGTCGGCAACGGCACTATTGATGCGCTCACACACCAAAACGCCGCTCTATACAACAACGTTGGCGCCGAAGCCCAACTTTTGGGTGCTACCTTCGAACGTTCGAACGAAGACAGCAACGTCAACACGTACTACACCATTGTGAATCAAGGCACTATGACCATCGACGGCAGCATAGTCAAAAATGCAGGTGAGCACTCATCGATGATTGAAAACGGGTGGTATTATCCTGAACAAAACACGACAAAAGCATTTTCGATACTCGTCATCAAAAGCGGCACCTTCGATGGTGGCTTGTACAATGTCAAAAACGATGACTATGGCCTATTGACCATCGACGGCGGCACATTTAACAACTCCACCACCGGAGCCGGCAACGTACTCAATTGGAACAAGGCAGTCATCAACAACGGTACGTTCACAGCCACCGGCGAAAATAGCGCCAACGTACAACAAGGTTATCCCGGCGACAGCGAATACGAAAATGCCATCATAGCTATTACCGGCGGCATATTCACAGCACCGGAGGGCAACAACAACATCAACTATCTATATGATAGCAACTATCCGGTGCCTACGACACAAGTGTCGGGCGGCATCTATTCGCACGCCATACCGGCCGACCAATGTGCCGACGACTTCGAGCCGAAAGACAATGGCGATGGCACTTATGGTGTGCAGGAAGACCAAACAACCACCGCACTGACAACGACCGATGCCGACAACGCCATCGTAGTAGAACAAGGTCGCGTGGTTTGCAATAGCGACTTCCGAATCTACGACCTGACCGGCCGCGACGTAACGCGCAACAACGGCACGTTACATGGCGTTTATGTGGTAAAAACAGACAATAACACCGTCAAGGTAGTGGTGAAATAACACCGGAACCGAGACAATAAAAAGTAGGGACGCGACCACGTCCCTACTTTTATGTTTACTCCTACGCCTGAAACTCTTAAACTTTTCTAACTTTTTCAGCCGTCATTTTCGTCCGAAATCGGCAGGAATTTCGCCCCAACTATCAGTTCGCCATTTCAAAATTTTGGTAGTAACTGTGTGAGTTGCCAACCACACATTAGCACGGTTTATCAAATCGAACACAGGCGCATTAGCGGCATTCGGTTCCAATTTCGATTTACAACGACGTTGCCGTACCCACGCCTGCGCCGTCACACTGTCGGAATAGATGGCTGTTACAGCCAATTTACCCTGCTCCACCAACGCCAACGCATGCACTATGGCCAAAAATTCGCCAATATTATTCGTCGCTGCGGCAAAAGGGCCTTGACGGAACACCTCTTCGCCCGTATCGACCAACACACCACGATATTCCATCACACCCGGATTACCACTGCACGCCGCATCTACCGACAAACACCCGGCCAACGGTCGTTCATCGGCATCGGAAAACGCCGACAACGACATCGTTTTGTGGGAACCAACCACTTGCCAATAATTTTTTGCAAATGCCATTTTAGCGGCATTTTCCGTCGGGAACGACTTATATTGCGCACCTTCGTAACCGTCGATTTGTGCCTTACACGCCTCCCAACTATCGAAAACGCCGCTGGTACGTCCCTGCCACACTACATAATATTTTTGCTTCGCAGCCATCGAGCGACAAAAATACAAATAATCCGCCAATTACGCAAATATCATCAAATCGCAGCAGTACCATTTTTTGTTTGGCACGACTTTTGCACACTACAAAGTGAACTAATTTTTTTGTCTAACTTAAATAATAGGAGGAAACGCACCATGAAACTCTCTCATCTGTTTGCCTTTGCCGGCGGCGCTTTGGCCGGAGCCGCGCTCGGCTTGTTGTTGGCACCCGATTCGGGCGAAAACACGCGCAACAAAATCGCTCACATGCTGAAAGAAAAAGGCATTGCGCTCGACCGCGAATCGCTGTCGCAGTTTGTCGACAAAGTGATTGCCAAATTGCATCACAATTTTACAGACGACGATTTGCAGGCTGCTGTCGATGAGGTCGTCAACCAAAAATAATCGTCATGATCGACAACAACTATCAGCATTTGATTGACGACAGCAAACGTTATCTGCGTATGCGCTACGATATGCTTCGCCTCGAGTTACTCGAGAAGTTGTCGCGTATCGTGGCGCTTCTTTTGCTGGTCATGGTGTCCACGGTTCTGGGCTTGGCAGCGTTTATTTATTTTACATTCGCTTTTGTGGCATGGCTCAAACCTTGGTTGGGTACAGTGGTACCACTGTGTATAGTAGGCGGCGTGTTTGTACTGCTGCTGATTGTGGGCATTATATTCCGCAAACAATTGTTTATCAACCCGTTGGTTTCGCAACTGAGTCATATTTTATTTTACGAAACACCAAAATCAGAGAACAATGAAACCGAACAAACAGCCTGAGATGGCACATCTGCATTCGCTGAGCGACCTGCACCGCTGCAAACGCCAACTGCGTCAGCAAATAGATGTGCAGGAGTTGCGTCTGACAAACGACGTGCGACATATTCGTCGGTCGTTGCACACGGCATCCCACATCATCGACAACATTGGCAGTGCGCTATCGTACATCGCACCATCGGCAGGTTTTGTCGGGCTGGGTATCGGACTGGTACGACTACTACTGAAACGTCGTAAAAAAATATAAGTCGAACGAGTTACCGAAAATTCAGGAGCGCGCCTTCTGAATTTTTTTTGTGCGAAAGCATATCGAAATATAATTGGGAAATCCAAGAATTTTGTGTAAATTTGCAGACTTTTTGTAATTTGCGGTACTATGGAATACAAATTCAAGGAAATCGAGCAAAAATGGCAGCAATATTGGATTGACCACGCTGTCTATAAAACCAATATCGACCAGACACGTCCAAAATATTATGTATTGGATATGTTTCCGTATCCATCGGGAGCGGGTTTGCACGTCGGACATCCGTTGGGCTATATCGCCAGCGACATTTTCAGCCGATATCGGCGCCTGCAAGGCTACAATGTGTTGCACCCAATGGGTTACGACGCCTACGGATTGCCGGCCGAACAATACGCCATACAAACAGGACAACACCCCGAAGTAACGACACGCAAAAACATAGCCCGTTACCGCGAGCAATTGAACAAAATCGGTTTTTGCTACGATTGGAGCCGCGAAGTGCGTACCTGCGACCCACAATTTTATCATTGGACACAGTGGGCATTTATACAAATGTTCAACCATTGGTATTGCAAACGCGCCAACGCCGCACGCCCAATTTCGATGCTGATAGACATATTCAACGAACAAGGCAACGCCAAAGTGCGTGCTGCACAAAACGAAACACCCATTTTCACCGCCGACGAGTGGAAAAGTTGGAACGAACACCGCCAACAAGAAATACTGATGAATTATCGTATCGCCTATTTGGCCGACACAAAAGTGAATTGGTGTCCACAATTGGGCTGCGTACTTGCCAACGACGAGGTAAGCGAAGGTTTGTCGGTGCGTGGCGGTTATCCCGTAGAACAACGCGTAATGCGTCAGTGGAATCTGCGCGTATCGGCCTACGCACAACGCCTGCTCGACGGACTTGACCGCCTCGACTGGACTGATTCGTTGAAAGAGACACAACGCAATTGGATTGGTCGCTCGGAAGGCGCGCAAATGTTTTTCGGTTTAGTCGGCAGCGATAAGAAAATCGAGATTTTCACCACACGCTGCGACACTGTTTTTGGTGTAACCTTCATGGTGCTGGCACCCGAAAGCGAATATGTAGCCCAAGTAACCACTGCGGCACAACAGGCCGACGTGAATGCTTACCTCGATATGGTGAAACGCCGCACCGAACGCGAACGCATCGCCGATCGTCGTGTAACCGGCGTCTTTTCAGGTTCATACGCCATCAACCCACTGACAGGCAAAGAGATACCGATTTGGATTTCGGACTATGTTTTGGCCGGCTATGGCACCGGCGCCATCATGGCCGTGCCGGCGCACGACAGCCGCGACTACGCGTTTGCCAAGCACTTCGACCTGCCCATCATTCCATTGATTGAAGGTGCCGACGTGAGCCATGAAAGTTTCGACGCCAAAGAAGGCGTGATGATGAACTCGGGATTCCTGAACGGCAAAACCGTAACCGAATCCATCGCCGCCATGAAACAATATATCACCAAGCACGGCATCGGTAGCGTGAAAGTGAACTACCGTCTGCGCGACGCCGTTTTCAGTCGTCAACGTTATTGGGGCGAACCATTCCCCGTGTATTACAAAGACGGTATGCCATATCTGCTTCCCGAAGATAAGTTACCACTTGAATTACCCGAAGTGGACAATTTTTTGCCAACCGAAACGGGCGAGCCACCACTCGGCCACGCCAAGAAATGGGCATGGGACGAGGCAAACCGTTGCTTGGCCGACACCGCCGCCATCGACAACAAGACGATTTTCCAGCTCGAACTATGCACCATGCCCGGTTTCGCAGGGTCATCGGCCTACTACCTGCGCTATATGGACCCACACAACACCGACACACTGGTTAGTAAATCGGCCAACGACTATTGGCAAAACGTCGATTTGTACATCGGCGGCACCGAACACGCTACCGGACATTTGATTTACAGCCGTTTTTGGAACAAATTTTTGTTCGACCTCGGCCTCGTATGTCAAGACGAGCCGTTCCAAAAATTGATCAACCAAGGTATGATTCAAGGACGAAGCAACTTTGTGTACCGTATCATAGGCACCAACAAATTTGTGTCGTACAATCTGAAAGACCAATACGAAACACAACCGATTCATGTCAATGTGAACATCGTCGATAACGACATTTTGGACATCGATGCTTTCCGGAATTGGTTACCGGAATACAAAGATGCCGAATTTGTACTCGAAGATGGTAAATACGTTTGCGGTTGGGCGGTCGAGAAAATGTCAAAATCGATGTTCAACGTAATCAATCCTGACGACATCGTCGAGAAATACGGTGCCGACACACTACGCTTATACGAAATGTTCCTCGGCCCGCTCGAACAATCGAAACCGTGGGACACAAACGGCATCGACGGTGTACACCGTTTCCTGAAAAAACTGTGGGGATTATTCTTCGCCGGCGAGGCATTCTCCGTATCGGACGAACAACCAACCGAAAATGAGATGAAAACGCTACACAAAACCATCAAAAAAATTGGTTATGACATCGAGCATTTTTCATTCAACACGTCGGTTTCGGCCTTTATGATTTGCGTCAACGAATTGGCACAACAACATTGCAATAAACGTGCTGTTTTGGAACCGCTGTTGATTATTTTATCGCCATTTGCACCGCACATCGCCGAAGAATTGTGGCACGCTCTCGGACATAACACCACCATTTGCGATGCAACATTTCCCACATTCGACGAAAAATATTTGACAGAATCGACCGTAAAATACCCGATTTCGTTCAACGGCAAAGTGCGTTTCATGCTCGATTTGCCGGCCGCATTCGACCGCGCTGCCGTAGAGCAAGCAGCCCTATCCAACGAGCAGACAGCCAAATACACCAATGGGCAAACGCCCAAAAAGGTGATTGTTGTACCGGGGAAAATTGTAAATATTGTACTATAACCGACCAATACTATGAAACTATTTTCACGCATCAAATGGAGTGCACTCCGTGAATATCTGATGATCGCGTTGGGCTTAGTGATGTACGCCACGGCATGGAAAGCCTTTTTGCTACCACATCAGATTACAGGCGGTGGCGCCACAGGTGTGAGTGCCATAGTACAATATGGCACAGGCATTCCGGTTGCCATCACATACGCCATCATCAACGGTGTTTTGCTCATTTTTTCGCTTTGGAAACTCGGTTTGCAATTCAGCCTGCGTACCATCTACGGCGTAGCCTGCCTGACACTGTTTTTTGCTATTATACCGGATGCAAAAATCGGTACGTTTGTTTCTGAAAATGAGCCCTTTATGGCTTGCGTACTTGGCGGCATTTTGGCCGGTTCGGGCATGGGAATCATGTTCTTGAACAATGGCAGTTCGGGCGGTACCGACATCATCGCAAAAATCATCAACAAATACCGCAACATCACATTGGGACGCGCACTACTCTATTGCGACGTGCTGATAATCAGTTCGTCCTATTTTCTACCCACAGGTAACATCGAAAAAGTGGTGTACGGTTTGACAACGATGGCCATCGCTACATTTACACTCGACATGGTAGTGAATGGTGTACGTCAATCGGTTCAATTTTTAATATTCTCGGCCAAATACGAAGACATTGCCAATGCCATCAATAACGAGGTGCACCGCGGTGTAACCATTCTCGACGGCACAGGTTGGTATTCCAAACAACCGGTTAAAGTCATCACCGTATTGGCGCGCAAAAACGAATCGGCCAAAATCTTCAAAATAGTGAAAGACCTCGACCCGAACGCATTCGTGTCGCAATCGTCGGCTATTGGTGTCTATGGTCAAGGTTTCGACCCGATGAAAATTAAATAAACATATTATTCACTAAAAATCAAATAGTTATGCAGTATCAACAAACCATCAGACCCGCTTGGTTCAAGTACATTTGGTTAGGCGTAGCCCTCCTTGTATTGCTCCCCATTTTATTTTCGGCATTTTATACCATCGATACCGGCGAACGTGGCGTAGTGTTGCGTTTCGGCCGCCTGACAACTATTGCCGACGAAGGCCTGAATGTTAAAATCCCGTTTGTGGACGCCGTCAAAGTGATGTCTATTCGCGACCACAATTTGTCGATTCACACCGAAGTATCATCGAGCGACATCCAAACCATAGCCGTTGATGTGAGTCTGGTATATGCGCTCGACAGCAAACAGGTTGACCGCATTTTCCAAACTTTCGGCATGGACATCGAAAACACGCTGATTCGCCCCACTTTGTCGGAAAAAATCAACGCCGTGATAGCCGAGTATCCGATTGAAACATTTGTTGAAAAGCGCGCCGAAATATCGAGCCGCATCAACAGCACTTTTGCCAATCAGGTAGCCGGGAGTGGCATTGTAGTCAAAAGTCTGCTGATAACCAACCACGACTTCAGCGACGATTTCAACAAAGCCATTGAGGACAAAAAAATTGCCGAACAGGGCGCACTGACAGCAAAATTCACATTGGAACGCATGAAACTCGAAGCCGAAGCGCAAAAAGTGAAACAAGCATCGCTCTCGCCTATGGTGTTGCAAGAGATGGCCATCAACAAATGGGACGGTCACATGCCAACCTATTTCAGTGGCGACCAACTACCATTCATCACCATAAAATAGTCTAATAATCAGCATTTTGCAGCATACGCCTCGTATTTTTTTGTGCGAGGCGTTATTTTTTTTGAGATTTTTGTAGTTTTGAACCATTGCCATGCGTCTAACAGACGAAAAAACAAAACAAACCAACAACAATGAACGAATTAGAAAAAGAATTTGAACAACTCGTCAAAAAGCACAAAACGACAATTTACACCGTGTGTTATATGTTTTCGAACGACACTGATGAGGTAAACGACTACTTTCAGGACACACTAATCAACCTGTGGCGAGGTTTTCCGCAGTTCCGCCACGAGAGCAGTCCGCAAACATGGATTTGGCGCGTGAGCATGAACACCTGCATATCGGCCGACCGCAAAAAACGGTCGCGTAGGCAGAGTATTCCACTAACAATGGACATCAATCTTTTTGCCGACAACGACGACGATAGTCGCCAAGTGCAAATGCTCTACGACCGCATTCACCGGCTGAATCTCATCGACCGCGCCATCGTGCTACTGTGGCTCGAAAACATCAGTTACGACGAAATCGGACAAATAGTAGGCATCAGCACCAAAAACGTATCGGTACGATTGGTACGCATACGCGAACAACTAAAAAAACAATAACTCAAAAAAAAATCACAATCTTATGGATGAATTAGTAGAAATGCGCGAGCAAATGAATTTGCTCAAACTTAAATTGGACAAACAAGAAATAGTGAACGAACGTCTGTTGCGCGAAGTAACACGCCAACGTGTACATCGCCTGAACCGAAATGTATGGCAAGAAGGCATCGCCTGCTTGTTTGTGATAACCTTTGGCAGTTACGCCTTCCGACAATTAGGATGCAGTTGGTGGTTTGTGGGCGGCACCATTGCCTACATGCTATTCTGTTTTTTGGCCACCATCATTCCGCACAATTGGATAAAACAACAGGACATCAACCACGGCGACCTGCTGACCGTAGCCAAGCAAGTTCGCCGCCTCAAAAAACTCTATCACGATTGGAAACGCTTCGGATGGCCGAGTATCATTCCGTGGTTGGTATGGTTATTCTGCGAGATCTACTTTGCACACGCCGGAAACATAACTTTAGCCGTCTGCATAATAATCAGTTGCGCCGTAGGTGCACTCATCGGCGGACTGATTGGCTGGAAACGGCACAAAAAATTTGTCGGCGAAATGGACGAAATCATCCAATCGCTCGAACAATAACACACCAAAAACACAAACGTCCTTTCGCGAAAGGCCGTTTGTGTTTTGTTCCAACCATCAGAATTTGTAATGAAACCCGACACTGACCAACTCTTTGAACTGCAAGCGCGGGTCTTCGCCATCGGGCAATTCCACCGTAGAATCGTAGCGTGGATTTAACGACACCCTCGCCGATAAGAAACGATTGATGATAAAATAACCGATAACCTCCCAATCGACCTCCACACCGCGATAATTGGTGTAGAGCGAAAAGGTCGTTTCCAACTTGATTTCGCGCATGAAACTGTGTTCCCAACGCACTTTCACCTTACTGCCGACATCGTTTTTGGTCTTTTGTCCGACAGGAATACCCTGCTTATCGGCAATGCTCTGTGTTACGCCAATATGTTTTGCCGTATCGGCCACATGCAGCATTTTATACGAAAACGGCAACATCTGTACCGACAATTCGTTTTTGTATTTGAAATCAAACCCCAACGATAAATACAAGCGCAATGGCGATGCCGGCCCGGTTACACGCTCGTAGGTGTTTTTGACGTATGTATTGAATAGCGTCGTTGACAACTCAAAATCGGCAGAATAAAACCACTTATCGCTTTTGAACGCCTGCACACCAAGTTTCGAGGTCAAACGCACAAGGTCGTCGTTGGTACGTATCTTGCGCAACGTATCGGACGCTGCGGTATTGAAACTAAACTTTGCATCTAACTGACTATCCCACTGTATTTTATGCGACGAATAATTAACTTTCCCCTTAAAGAAAAAATAGGCTGCCAAACTACTTTCGCCACCCGTGTACCAATTATCCGAATAGTAATTTTGCGAAAACTGCACTTGCGCATCGCCGCCATACGTCCACGGCGATTTTGCCGGCTTGATTTTCGCTAATTTATCAATTTTGATAGTTGGAATAACATCGACACTGATTTGATTTGTCTCAACTTTCATGCGACGCCGTTTTATCTCTTCGATATTTGGCAACTGCGACTCGTGATAGGTGTACACATCGGGATATTCGCGGAAAACCGCTTGTTGCGCACGTCGCCGCAATTCCGTTACCGTTTCATTGTTGCGTTCGCCGATACGCACAGTCGAGGCTACCCACTCGTCAATGAACAACGGATTGCACGCTGTGCGTTCAACAGCATGCGCATGTATCTGTACCAAATCGTCGATGGTGAGTAACGACAACCACACGGAATCGCCTGCCGACAACGCTATCGATACCGAATCGGGTAACAGCTCGTACGCCGTTGTATCCGTCGTCGCCGTATCGCGTATCTCGTTTTCTTCGAACCAACGACGCACCTCATCGTCGCTCATGCGTAACGTATCGTTCGCCCGAGCACCCAATCGACCAAGAATCAGAATTATGACAATCAGCACAAAATATATGTGTCCATTCCGATGCATCAATTTGCAAAATCGTTTTCGTCGTATTTGGGAAATAAAAAATCGTTGTACGGGAATCGTGTTACATGAATCTGTTTCACTCGGTCGTAAAGCAGTTGTTTCAATTCATCGATATTCTCTTTATTTTTGGCCGAAATGAAAATGCAGTCGTTACCCAATTTGGCCATCCATGTGCGTTTCAACTCGTCGAGACTGTAATTTTCGCGGCGTTTTTCGCCCAAATCGTCAGCATCCTGCGGAGTGTAGGTGAACGCATCAATTTTGTTGAATACGAGAATGGTCGGTTTCGTTTCTTTGGCAATATCGGCCAGCGTGGCATTCACCACATCATATTGTTCCTCAAAATTTGGGTGCGAAATATCGACGATATGCACCAACAAATCGGCTTCGCGCACCTCGTCGAGCGTCGATTTGAACGATTCGATCAAATGCGTAGGCAATTTTCGGATAAATCCGACCGTGTCCGTCAACAAAAAAGGCAAATTATCGACGATTACTTTACGCACTGTCGTATCGAGCGTCGCAAAAAGTTTATTTTCGGCAAACACGTCGCTTTTGCTCATCAGATTCATCAAGGTCGATTTGCCGACATTGGTGTAGCCCACCAACGCCACACGCACCATTTTGCCACGGTTTTTGCGTTGTACAGCTTTTTGTTTATCGATGGCAGCCAACTGTTGTTTGAGCAACGAAATTTTGTTCAGAATGATACGACGGTCGGTTTCAATCTGTGTTTCGCCCGGGCCACGCATACCAATGCCGCCACGCTGGCGCTCGAGGTGCGTCCATAGGCGCGTAAGGCGTGGCAGCATGTACTGACACTGCGCCAATTCAACCTGCGTTTTGGCGTGTGCTGTCTGCGCCCTTTTGGCAAAAATGTCAAGTATCAGGTTCGTACGGTCGAGCACTTTGATTTTCAACTCTTTTTCGATATTGCGCAACTGCAACGGCGATAGTTCGTCGTCGAAAATAATCATACCAACCTCTTCGTGCGTCGCGACAAATTCGCGTATTTCGTCCAATTTGCCTTGTCCGACAAATGTGCGCGGGTTCGGATAATCCAACTTCTGCACAAAACGCCGCACCGGTTGCGCACCGGCCGTTTCGGCCAAAAACGCCAACTCGTCCAAATATTCCCGTGAACGTTCCTCGTTTTGCTGTGGCGTTACCAAACCGACCAAAACGGCATTTTCTTCATATATTTCTGTTTCCCGTTTTTCCACAAAACATATTTTATTGGTTACCCATGTTGTTACAACACTATCCGAAGGTACAATCGCTCAATTATTTATCGACACGTCCCGGATAAACTTCCAATGCTTTCTCTAAGACAATCAACGCCTTACGTAATTTTTCTTTATCGAGTATGTAGGCAATTCGCACTTCGTTGCGACCATACTCATTCGACGTATAAAAGCCCGATGCAGGCGCCATCATTACCGTTTGACCTTCGTAGTCGAAATCGGACAGTAGCCACGCGCAGAATTTGTCGCTGTCGTCAATCGGCAACTTGGCCACCGTATAGAATGCACCCATCGGTATCGGCGAATAGACGCCGGGAATGCGATTCAAACCGTCAATTAAAAATTTGCGCCGTTCGACATATTCGTTGTACGTTTCGTCCAAATACTCCTGCGGCGTATCCATTGAGGCTTCGGCCACAATCTGCCCGATAAGCGGTGGGCTCAAACGTGCCTGACAAAATTTGATGACACTCTCGTGTACCGTTTTATTTTTACAAACCAACGCCCCTATCCGGATGCCGCATTCACTATAACGTTTTGAAACAGAATCGATTAGAATAACATTATTTTCAATACCGTCCAAATGGAACGCCGAAATATAAGGTGCTCCCGTGTAGCAAAATTCGCGATAGACTTCGTCGGAAAAAAGATACAGATCATATTTTTTCACCAAATCGCGTATTTGGTTCATCTCTTTGCGCGTGTACAAATAACCGGTCGGATTATTCGGATTGCAAATGAGAATGCCTTTGGTTTTGGGCGTTATCAACTTTTCAAATTCCGATACCGGCGGCAGTGCAAAGCCCTCCTCTATCGACGAAACCACCGGTTTGACCACCGCGCCGGCGGCTATGGCAAATGCTGTATAGTTGGCATAAGCCGGTTCGGGTACAATAATTTCGTCGCCGGGGTCGAGACAACTCATAAAAGCAAATTGCACGGCTTCGGAACCTCCGGCCGTTACTATAATGTCATCGACACTGACATCGATGTTGAACTTGCTGTAATAGTTCAGCATCTTCATCCGCAAACTTTTGTAACCGTCGCTCGGGCTATATTCCAAGATGGTTCGGTCGATGTGTTTCAACGCATCAAGACCGGTCTGCGGCGTTTTCAAATCGGGCTGACCGATGTTCAAATGATATACTTGCACTCCGCGCGCTTTGGCTTTATCGGCCAACGGCGCTAATTTACGGATAGGAGATTGCGGCATCAACAAACCGCGTTGCGAAGGAGTCGGCATGACTTTTTTATTCTTTTATTTATTTGACAATCAATTATATACATGTACATCGTAATTGGCAACCATCACATTGTACTGTTTCATCGGATAGCGACATTCGCCGGCAATGGGATAACCTCGACTATACCCTATATCGAAAATGGCACCACATTTCGAGCAAATAGCCTCGGGAATGCTATCTACGTTGACCCGAACATTGGGGTCTATCTCGTTGGGACAAGCCAAATCGAACGCCACAAAACGGTCTTCGAAATCGTGAAACACCACAATGCCGCCATAACCCAAATATTGATAAGCATATTTTGGCGTAACAAAAGTCGCCACGCCACCAATGGCATTCAAAGTAGGTGCATCGCGCAAAATGTTGAACTCCAGCGATACAGGAGCCGACGGAATGGTCGATACCACATTATTTTTACAACCCGACAAAAACACCGCCGACAAAACAACACCGACAATTATTACACAACGCGGCCTCATAACAATGGAACAATGTTTGTCAAATGAATGCCGTTCGAGCCTTTCACAAGTATCGTATTGTCGGTCAGCGGATGGTTCTGCAAAAATTCGGACAAACACGCCACATTATCAAACGTAAGGCAAGTATCGTCGGCAACCTGCGCAAATTGTTCGCCCACCAACAACACCAGATCAAACCCGCAGGCCGTTACAAATTGAATAATTTTGCGATGTTCATCGCGACTTTGCGCTCCCAATTCGAGCATATCGCCCAAAATAGCCACTTTGTGCGGCAACTGCATGGCAACAAAATTTTCGAGCGCAGCCATCATGCTGGTAGGGTTCGCATTGTAGGCATCGACAACCAAACGATTGTGCGCCGTTTCGACAAACTGAGAACGGTTATTGTGCGGCACATACGTCGCCAACGCATGACAAATATCGGGTTCGGCCACGCCAAAATGCAATCCGACAGTTATGGCCGCCAACATATTTTCGGCATTGTAAATACCCACAAAATTGGTTTTTACTATATGTTCTACGCCACCTTTACGTTGCCATTTGAGGACTACAAACGGAGAGCAATCGACCACAGTACCTTGTACATCGGCCTCTATATCAAGTGCATATGATGTAGCGTTCAGCCCATGCGATATACTCTGAAGCAAATCATTTTTGGCATTGATGAACACTTTTCCCTTGTGCTCACGCAGATAATTGTACAATGCGCCTTTGGTCTGCAACACGCCAGCGAGCGAACCAAAACCAGCCAAATGTGCCTTACCCACGTTGGTAATCAATCCGCAATCGGGGCGGACAATTTCGACCAACTCGGCTATTTCGCCTAAATGACTTGCGCCCATTTCAATAACGGCAACATCATGTTTATCAGATAATTGCAACAGCGTCAACGGCACACCTATATGGTTATTGAAATTGCCTTGCGTGTAATGCACGTTGAACTTTTCTTTCAGTACAGCCGCCACCAATTCTTTGGTCGTTGTTTTGCCGTTGGTGCCGGTAATGCCCACAATGGGAATGCCGAGCCATTCGCGATGCATACGCGCCAACTGCTGCAACGTATTCAGCACATTGTCCACCAACAAAATGCGGTCATTGGTAGCAAATTCGGGTTCGTCAACCACGGCATAGGCGCAGCCTTTGTCCAACGCCGCCTGTGCAAAACGATTTCCATCGAAATTGTCGCCTTTCAGTGCAAAAAACAACGAACCTTCCGGACACACACGGCTGTCGGTCGTAACCTGCGAGTGTTCGCAAAATAACTTATAAAGTTCTGATAACGAAACCATTACAAAAAACTATTTATTCTTTCTTGTTCAGATTTTCGGGCGAATCCCACGCTATATCGTACGGGATATTCGGTTCGCGCCGCTCCACACCATAAATAGTGTGAAATTCTTCCTCATCGTCAATTGTTTCTTCGCGTTCGATTTTTGCGATGTCGAGGTTGCGATGCGTAATGGTTTCAACACGATTTTCCGGTTTGTTCAGTTCTTCCCACAACGCATCTTTCAGTGCTTCGAGTCCAAAGCCCGACACCGACGAAAAGAACACCGTGCGCACACCCTGTGGCAAATGTTCCTGCATCTGCGCCATAAGCGTATCGTCCAGCATATCGCACTTCGAAATAGCCAAAATACGCTGTTTCTCGATCAATTCCGGATTATATTTTTCCAATTCGTGCAACAAAATTCCATATTCTTTGGCAATATCGTCGCTATCGGCCGGAACAAGGAACAACAAAATGGCATTTCTCTCGATATGACGCAGGAAACGCAATCCCAAGCCTTTGCCTTCGGCCGCGCCTTCGATGATACCGGGAATGTCGGCCATGCAAAACGACTGATTATCGCGATACGATACGATACCCAAATTCGGCGTCAATGTGGTAAACGGATAATTGGCTATCTCGGGTTTGGCAGCCGAAACCACCGACAATAGCGTCGATTTTCCCGCATTTGGGAAACCGACCAAACCGACATCAGCCAACACTTTCAGTTCCAAAATGATGTTACGCTCGACACGCGGTTCGCCCGGTTGCGCGTAACGCGGCGTTTGGTTTGTAGCCGAGCGGAAATGCCAATTGCCCAAACCGCCACGACCACCTTTCAGCAACACGATTTCCTGTTTATCTTCGCTGATTTCGGCAAGAAATTCGCCGGTATCGCCATCGTAAGCAACAGTTCCGCATGGCACTTCGATGATTTTATCTTCGCCATTTTTGCCGAAACTGCGACTCTCGCCACCGCAGCCACCATCGCCGGCAAAAACATGACGCGCATATTTCAAATGAATCAGCGTCCAATAGTTTTTGTTACCACGCAATACGACATGTCCGCCACGACCGCCGTCGCCACCATCGGGACCGCCTTTCGGCAGATATTTGGCACGGTGCAAGTGTGCGGAGCCGGCTCCGCCTTTACCCGATCGGCAAAAAATTTTTACATAATCCACAAAATTGGAACTTGACATAACTAACGGCGTTTAGACGATCAAAAAAAACTGCTGCAAACACTCAGAAACCGCAAATCGAGAACTCGATTAACTGCACGATAGCCTGAAAATACTCTTCGATGGTTGTACAATTCTCCACCGCCACATAACGTCCTGTCGATTTGTAGAACTCAATAACGGGCATCGTTATCTCGTGATACACCTGCAAGCGTTTTTTGATGACCTCCAAATTATCGTCGGCACGATGCGATGTTTCGCCACGCTTCAACAAACGTTCTACCAGCAACGATTCTTCGACCCGCAAATCCAACATCAACGTCAATTTTTTGCCAAACGACGCCAACAAGGCATCAAGGGCTTCAGCCTGTGCCACCGTGCGTGGGAATCCGTCGAAAATGAATCCATTACAATCCTCTTTGCGTTCATCTATTTTGGCACTTATCATTTTGATAATCAAATCGTCAGGCACCAAGTTACCTTTCGAAATCAGTGCATCGGCAAATTTTCCGATGTCGGTACCACGCGCTATCTCGTCGCGCAGCATATCGCCAGTCGACAGATGCACCAAATTATACTTTTTTACAATCAACTCGCTCTGCGTGCCTTTACCAGAACCCGGAGCGCCAAATATAACAATGTTCAACATATTACTACAAAAAAATAATAACTTGCAAAGTTATAAAAAATATTCCGTTCAACAAAATGCCAAAAGCCGTCTTCTCAAAAAAAACATTTTGTCGTCAGCAAAAAAAAACGTATCTTTGCAGATTGGAAAAAACGCATTGCGACATGAAATTCAATTTTGCAAGTAAGCCTCTGCGCTACACATTGCGCGCTTTATTGTTTGTAGGAGCCGTCATATTGGTGTACGAGTGCATACCGCACCAGATGAAATTCGACAAACAATTCATGTTGGGCAAGCCGTGGCCAAACGAGTTGCTGACAGCCGAATTTGATTTCCCGATTTACAAAGACGAAGCGGAACTCAAACGCGAGCAGGACAGCATACTCCGCTATTTCGTACCATACTTTACTATCAATCAGGAAATTGCCGATAAACAAATCGAAAAATTCTGCAACGCGACCGGCACTCTGACAACCGAGCAACGCCAACACACAGCCAATACGTTACAAGCGTACTACAAAACGGGCATCATGTCGGCACAAGATTATAACGACCTGCAAAACATGGGCGTGACACGCATTTCTATCATCGATAGTACCAAAACCGCCCATGAAACCGCTTTGACCGACATCCACACAGCACGTTCGGCCTACGACGCTATCTGCACAACCGACATCAATGCCAACGCTTTACGCGCAGCCAACCTCAACCATTATTTGACGGCCAATCTTACGCTCGACAAAAACAAATCGGAGCAAGTCAAACAGGAATTGTTGGCCTCTATCTCGCCGACAGCCGGCATGGTACAGGCCGGACAACGCATCATCGACCGTGGCGAAATTATTGATTATCAAACATATAAAATTCTACACTCGCTCAAAATAGCCACCGAACAATTAGACCTGCCCGAACGCAATTCCAATTGGATTGTGGCCGGAAAACTTTTGTTAATCGTCGGATTGTTACTGCTGTTTTTTCTCTACCTACGCCTCTTTCGACCACGCATTTTCAATTCCAACCGCGATATTCTGTTCATCATGCTGATGGTGGTGAGCATGGTCGGGTTGGCATCGCTGACGGTACATTTCACCCAATTAAGCATTTACATTGTGCCGTTTGCGTTGTTGCCAATCATTGTACGCACATTTTTCGACTCGCGTACAGCCCTTTTTGCGCACATCATCACCGTACTGGTAACTTCGTTTATGGCGTCACAACCGTTTGAATTTTTGCTACTGCAAATCACCGCCGGTATGACCGTCGTATCGAGCCTGAAAGAGATGACTCAACGATCGCAATTTGTGCGTACAGCATTACTCGTATTCGTTTCATACTCAATTATTTACATTTCATTTGCACTCATTCAAAACGCATCGTTCGATAAAATTGATTGGTGGACTTTCGCCATTTTCGCCGTCAATTCGCTACTGCAAATGATAGCCTACGCACTCATTTTTATTTTCGAAAAAACGTTCGGTTTTTTGTCGAACATGACGTTGGTGGAATTATCCAATGTGAACAACAAATTGCTGATGGAATTTTCGGGTAAAGCGCCCGGCACTTTTCAGCATGCGCTACAAGTATCCAACTTGGCCGCCGCGGCTGCCGCACGCATCAACGCCAACACTTTGTTAGCACGTACCGGCGCACTATACCACGACATCGGGAAAATGGTCAATCCGCTTTATTTCACCGAAAATCAGACCTCGGGCATCAATCCGCTGAACGAGCTGACACCCGAAGATGCCGCACAAATCATCATTGCACATGTGGCCAATGGCGTCAAAATAGCCGACAAGAACAAGTTGCCCGACCGTATTAAAGCTTTCATTCTGACACACCATGCCGAAAACAAAACCGGTTATTTTTACAATATGGTCAAAAACAGTCGTCCGGAAACCGAAATCGACGAATCAAAATTCACATATCCCGGTCCCAAACCCGGCAGCAAAGAGACGACCATCGTCATGATGGCCGATGCCGTCGAAGCAGCCTCGCGCAGCCTCAAAAAATACGACGATAAGAGCATTGACGAATTGGTCGATCGCATCATCGACGGTCAGATTACAAACGGTTCGTTCCAAAACTCGCCGATTGCATTCCGCGACGTGGAACAAATCAAAAATGTGTTCAAAGACAAATTGAAAAGCATCTACCATTCACGTGTCAGTTATCCCGAATTGACCGGCAATAAAAAGAAAAAACATTAACCAAAAACGTTCCCAAAAATCGTGAAAAAATACCGCGACCTCATACTGACAATCATTGCCGTTGCGCTCGTAGGAGCGTTACCACTATTGCCGTTTTTTCGCCTTGACCTCACCGCCGAGAAACGTTTCAGCATTGCCGAACAAACCCGACAACTTGTGCAGCATCTGCCCGACGACGTAACCATTACATTTTATTCTGGAGGCGACATCGATGCCAATTTCGCCCGTTTGAATCGCGCCGCCGCCGAACTCATCGACGAATTGAACATCTTTGCCAACCGACGCATCACCTATAAATTTATCAATCCGTCGGAGGCCGACAACGACACCGAACGACACAAAAATTATTTTGCCCTTGAGCAACGCGGTCTGCGCGGCATGTCGGTAGCATCGCGCGACGCCAACGGCCGCGTTACGCAAAACATCGTATTTCCTTGGGCTGAAGTCGTTACGTGCAACGACACTATGGCTGTCTGCATGCTGCAACCCGACGGTCGCCGCGAAGGCGAACAAGGCATCAACAACGCCATCGAAAATCTGGAATTTGAATTCACCGACGCCATACGCATACTCAGCAAAAACACCATAGATAAAATCGCTTTCATCGAAGGGCACGACGAATGGAGCGAAGAAGAAGTGTACGCCGCCTCCGAAGCCTTCAGCCGCTACTTTCAGATAGACCGCGGCAGCATCGGACACAACGCCGACATACTCGCCGATTACAAAGCCATCATTATAGCCGCACCCAAAACGCCGTTTGCCGAACACGAAAAATACATTATTGACCAATACATCATGAACGGCGGTCGCGTGATGTGGCTCATCGACGGCATCCAAATGCAACAAAACGCACTCACCCAAGCCGACGAAAGCGCAATCATTCCATTAGACGTTAATCTGCAAGATCAACTCTTTCGTTATGGCGTACGCATCACATCAACCGTCGTGCAAGACATGCAGTGCACCTATATGCCCGTCAACATATCCATGCCCGGCGAGCAACCGCAGTTCGAAGCCATGCCATGGTTTTACGCACCGCTGTTGCTCACTTCGCCCAACTCGCCGATAACTCGCAACCTGATGCAGGTAAAAGCCGACTTTGCATCGGTCATCGATTTCACAAACAATACCGATACCCTTGTCACAAAAGAGATACTGCTCATCACCTCCAACGCCACGCACATCAGCCACACGCCTTGCATCATCGACATTCAGACCCTGATGAACGAAGCGCAAGACGAAAACTATTGGTTCACGCGCTACCAACCCGTCGCAGCATTGTTGCAAGGACATTTCACCTCCACTTTTCCATCGCGCAGCCGTTCCATCCCCGACAGCATTGTCGGCACACGTCCGCATCGCGACAACAGTGTCGATACCCGCATGTTGGTAGTAGCCGACGGCGACATCATACGCAACGATTTGGAACAGACATCGCAAGGTTGGCGCGTCGTACCGCTCGGCTACGACCGCATCACACACATGACTTTCGGCAACCGCGACTTTCTGCTCAACGCACTGCTCTACCTGACCGACGACCAAGATTGGCTATCGTTGCGCAACCGACAATTCAAACTGCGCCTGCTAAACAAAGTCGCGACACAAACAAACCGTCGCTTTTGGCAATGGTCGAACACACTGATACCGCTCATTCTTTTGCTGATAACGGCGCCGACAGCATACGTTATCCGCCGCAAGCGTTACGGTCGCGAAGCCTAAATCGTCAATATTAAGGATATTTACGCCATTGCAAAAACAGGCGCAACACGTTAAAAACAAACGTTTTACAAAAATATTTTATTTTTTTCGCACAAATATTTGTCGGAATAAAAAAAAAGCCTTAACTTTGCAGTCGCAAAAAATCCTTGCACATTGGCCCATTCGTCTATCGGTTAGGACGCAAGATTTTCATTCTTGAAAGAGCAGTTCGATTCTGCTATGGGCTACACTAAAAGAAACGCATAAATTTGTTATAGTAATGGCAAATCACAAATCATCAGTTAAAAGAATCCGTCAAACGGCCAAACATCGTTTGAGCAATAGATACTACGCTCGCACTGCGCGCAATGCCGTTCGCGACTTACGCCAAACCACCGATAAAGCAGTCGGCGAAGAATTGCTGAAAAAAGTTACGTCGATGTTGGACAAATTGGCAAAACGCCACGTTATCCACAAAAACAAAGCCGGCAACTTGAAATCGAAATTGACCCTGCACGTCAACAAATTGGCCTAATTGCAGTTTGACTAAAAACAAGGCTCTTTCCCGCGAAAGAGTCTTTTTTTGTATGTAGCACAACGTTTTTTTGTTTTTATGGAACAACACGCCAACCTGAAATCGTGGGCCGACGCCGACAAACCACGCGAGAAACTCCTCAAACACGGTACTGCCGCATTGAGCGACACCGAACTATTGGCCATACTGCTACGCACAGGTACTACACAAGAAACCGTAGTCGAATTGGCACGTCGTCTGCTCGCTTCGGTGCACAACAACCTCGACGAACTCGGCAAACTAACTATCGGCACACTGCAAAAAAACTTCAAAGGCATCGGCGAAACAAAAGCCATCACCCTGATAGCGGCACTCGAACTCGGACGACGACGCAAATTGGCACAAGCCATGGAACGTTTGCAAATACATTGCAGCGAAGATGTCGCACGCTATTTTCAGCACATGTTGGCCGATTTGCCGCACGAAGAATTTTGGACAATGACCCTCAACCGTCAAAACAAAGTCATCGGAACCAACTGCATCAGCAAAGGCGGCGTCAGCACCACCGTTGTCGATACGAAACTCATCATGCGCAACGCCATCGAACAGTTGGCCAGCGGGCTGATACTATGTCACAACCACCCTAGTGGCAACCGGCAACCCAGCACAAACGATTACGACATCACAAAAAAGGTGCAACAAACCTGTCAACTTTTCGATATGCGGTTAATCGACCACATCATCATCGCCGGACAGGAGTTTTATAGTTTTGCCGACAATAATAATTTATAACGCCAATTCACAGAAAGAAAAGATGTTGCATGTTACAACGTCTTTTTTTTGCGAAAAAAACAGGCTGATTTTGCAAAAAAAATGTTATTTTTGCAAGTTATATCCAAATACACTGACTGATTATGCAAACAGACCTTTTTTCGCACCGTCATATCGGCATTACCGACCGCGATTTGCAACAGATGTTGAACGTTGTGGGTGTCAAGTCGATGGACGAACTCATCGAGCAAACCATTCCCGCCAACATCCGTCTTGAGAAACCATTGGATTTGCCGGAGGCCATGACCGAAGCGGAATTTTTGAAACACATTCACTCGCTGGCACAAAAAAACGTTTTGGCCGACAACTACATCGGGCAAGGCTATTATGGCACTATAACGCCTGCCGTCATTTTGCGTAACGTGTTCGAAAACCCGGGTTGGTACACATCGTACACGCCATATCAGGCCGAAATATCGCAAGGACGTCTCGAAGCGTTGCTCAACTTTCAGACTATGGTTTCGGACTTGACAGCACTGCCATTGGCCAACTGCTCGCTATTGGACGAAGCCACGGCAACAGCCGAAGCCATGACGATGATGTTCAACCTACGTAGCCGCGAGCAGGCGAAAAACGGCATCAACACGCTATTCGTCGATGAGAGGCTGTTTCCGCAAACCATCGATGTACTGAAAACACGCAGTCTACCACAAGGTATCAAACTGCTGTTCGGTCGGGCCGAAACATTCGATTTCGGGGAACCGATTTTCGGTGCCATTGTACAATATCCCGACAACTTCGGCGAAATAGGCGATTACGCAGCATTTGCCACAGCCTGCCATGCTCACGATGCGAAATTGACCGTCGTAGCCGACATTTTGGCTCTCACGCTACTGACGCCTCCGGGCGACTTCGGAGCCGATATTGCCGTTGGCAGCACTCAACGGTTCGGTATGCCACTTTACTTTGGCGGTCCGTCGGCAGGTTACATGGCCACGCGCGACGAATACAAACGTTCGATGCCTGGCCGCATCATCGGCATATCGAAAGACGCAAACGGCAAACCCGCCTATCGGTTGGCTTTACAGACACGCGAGCAACACATTAAACGCGAAAAAGCCACGTCGAACATCTGCACAGCTCAGGCGTTACCCGCCATCATGGCTGGTTTTTACGCCATTCACCACGGCAACGACGGCCTACGTGAGATAGCCATGAATGTGCATATCATGGCAGTTCTCATCGCCCAAGAACTCGAAAAACTCGGTTGCAAACAGTTGAATGCCAACTATTTCGACACGCTACGTATCGCATTGCCCGACAGTCGGTTGGCCGAAAAACTGCACGCCACAGCCGAAGCCAACCAAGTCAATTTCAGACACTTGGCCGACGGCATCATCGGCATCAGCACCGACGAAACGACCTCCACTACCGGCGTAGCAAAAATTGTTGCCATTTTTGCCAATGTGCTTGGCAAGGAGATGCCGACGCAATTCGGCGCCGTTACAACCATTGCCATGCCACAAAACCTGCTGCGCCACACGCCAGCACTACACCACGAAGTATTCGAAAAATACCATACCGAAACCGAGTTGATGCGTTACATCAAACAATTGGAACGCAAAGATATCTCGTTGGCACAATCGATGATATCGCTCGGTTCGTGTACGATGAAACTGAATGCCGCCGCCGAAATGTTACCACTCAGCTGGCCAGAATTTACCGGCATTCATCCGTTCGCGCCCCAAAAACAGACACTTGGTTATCAAGAAATAATCGAAAATTTATCGCACTATTTGTGCGAAATCACAGGTTTCGACGCCTGCACGTTGCAACCAAACTCGGGAGCCGCCGGCGAATACACCGGTTTGCTGACCATTCGTCGTTATCAAGCAGCCAACGGTGAAAGCCATCGGCACATAGTGCTGATACCGGCCTCGGCACACGGCACTAATCCTGCCAGCGCAGTGCAAGCCGGTTTCGACGTCGTGGTTACAGCCTGCGACGAACATGGCAACGTCGATGTAGCCGACCTGCGCGCCAAAGCCGAAGAATATAAAAACGACTTGGCCGCTTTGATGATTACCTACCCTTCGACGCATGGCATATTCGAACCGGAAATTAAAGAAATCTGCAATATCATTCACACGGCCGGCGGTCAGGTGTACATGGATGGCGCCAACATGAACGGGCAAGTCGGGTTGACTTCGCCGGGCGTTATCGGTGCCGATTTGTGCCATCTGAACCTGCACAAAACCTTTGCCAGCCCGCATGGCGGTGGCGGACCGGGCGTAGGGCCTATTTGCGCCAAAGCGCACTTGGCAGCATTCCTGCCAAGTCATAACTTTATCGACGATTGCAACACCAACACCGCCGTAGCCGCAGCACCATGGGGCAGCGCCGGCATACTGCCGATTACCTACGCATACATCCGCATGATGGGTGCCGAAGGCCTGACAAACGCCACTAAAACAGCCATTTTGAGCGCAAATTATTTGGCGAAACGGCTCGAGAACGATTACGGCATCGTTTATACGGGTGCAACCGGCCGTGTCGGACACGAGCTGATACTTGACTGCCGACATTTCAAAGCCGACACCAATATCACCGAAAGCGACATCGCCAAACGGCTGATGGATTTCGGATTCCATGCACCGACACTTTCGTTCCCCGTACATGGCACGCTGATGATAGAACCGACCGAAAGCGAATCGTTAGCCGAATTGGAACGTTTTGTACAAGCCTTGCTTGTCATTCGCGACGAAATCGACGAAATAGCCTTCGGTACCGCCGACAAAAACGACAATGTGTTGGTCAATGCGCCGCATCCCGACTATGTTGTTGCGGCGGACACGTGGACACACACATACGGTCGCGAAAAAGCTGCATTCCCGCTACCGTGGGTACGCGATAACAAATTTTGGATTTCGGTAGCACGCATCGACAATGGTTGGGGCGACCGCAACCTGATAGCCTGCTGCGAAAAATAATATTAACCTAAATTAAACAAATATGAATTTAATCGACGTAACAAATTGGAAACAAGGACTTTTGCTCAGCCCCGAACAATTTTTATGGTTATTGGGTGGTATGGGCATCACAGCCATCGTGGTGTTTGTGTGTCTATATTTTGTGAATGCCGGTTACGGCAAGATGATTTCCGCAAAATGGGGGCCTGCCATCAGTAATAAAACCGCTTGGATTTTGATGGAATGTCCCGTCTTTTTTGTATTATTGTATTTTTGGGCGATGAGTCCGCGCAAATTCGACACAGCGCCACTCATCTTTTTCCTGCTGTTCGAATTGCACTATTTTCAGCGGTCGTTCATATTCCCATTTCTATTGAAAGGCAAAAGCAAAATGCCGATTATCATTATGTTAATGGGAATGATATTCAATACGTTGAACGGCTATTTGCAAGGCGAATGGATTTTCTTTATCGCGCCGGACGATATGTACACCGCCGCATGGCTCACTACGCCACAATTTATCATCGGCGTACTGCTGTTTTTTATCGGCATGGACATCAATTTGCACAGCGACCACGTCATTCGCCATCTGCGCGCTCCGGGCGACACCAAGCACTACTTGCCCAAAAAAGGTATGTACAAATATGTTACATCGGCCAACTATTTCGGCGAGATTGTAGAATGGACGGGCTTCGCCATTCTTACTTGGAGTCTGTCCGGCTTGATGTTCGTCATTTGGACATGCGCCAACCTCGTGCCACGCGCCAACAGCATCTACAAAAAATATCAAGCCGAATTTGGTGACGAATTTTACGAACGACCGCTCAAACGCGTCTTCCCATTCATCTACTAAAAGAGCAAAACTGCGGAAAAACAAGCATATCGCAACACAACCGTTTGAATTATTGAATCTCTGATTTAGAAACCTTTAACTATATATTATGGAATCAAAACTTTTTACACCATACAAACTTGGTCCGATAACACTGCGCAACCGGTTTATTCGCTCGGCAGCGTTCGAAAACATGGCTCGTGGCAATATGCCCACCCAAAAGTTGCAGGATTACCATGTAAGCGTGGCTCGTGGCGGCGTAGGCATGACAACGGTAGCCTATTGTGCTGTCGATTTGAGCGGTGTTTCGTTCGACGGACAACTGTATGTAACGCCGGAGAGCCTTGCCGGCCTCAAACAACTGACTGACGCCATTCACGCCGAAGGCGCAAAGGCCAGCATCCAACTCGGCCACTGCGGCAACATGACCCACTACTACACCTGCCATTGCATGCCGGTGAGTGCGTCGAACGGATTTAACCTCTATTCGCCCACCATTCATCGCCGTCTGAAAGTGGCAGAAATCAAGCAACTTGTCAAAAAATTCGGCGAAGCAGTCGATTTTTGTCGCGAAGCCGGTTTCGATTGCATCGAGATTCACGCAGGACACGCCTATCTCATCTCGCAATTCATCAGTCGGCGTACCAACCATCGCCACGACGAGTATGGCGGTTCGTTCGAAAATCGCGTGCGTTTCATGAACGAAGTGCTCGACGAAGT
>JBJEJW010000014.1:0-25915 GCA_051878315.1 Paludibacteraceae bacterium
TGTATTTCAATTATTTCAAAGACCAACTTATCCACTTTTACGGGACAGGAGTGATTACTTATATTGATTTTATTCAAAAATCAAATTGCACGCGCGGTGCGACTTCGGCACCGGAAGCCGCTTTGAAATAGGCTCTCTTTTCGAACCCGAACCAACCGGCATAAATCACAGTCGGGAATTTGCGTATAGCGGCATTGAATGATTGCGCCGCATCGTTGAAGTTGCGCCGTGCCACCGTGATGCGGTTTTCGGTGCCTTCCAACTGATCTTGCAAAGCTATGAAGTTTTCGTTGGCTTTCAACTCGGGATACGACTCGGCCACCGCCATCAAACGTCCCAAACCACGACTCAACTCGTCCTGCGCAGCCTGAAATTTGGCCAATGTTTCCTCGTTCAGTTCGTCGGCCTGCAACGTGATGCTCGCCGCCCTGGATCGCGCCTCGATAACCGACGTCAGCGTGGCATTCTCGTGCTTCGCATAGCCCTCCACCACACCTACCAAACTCGGAACCAGATCCATCCGTCGTTGATACTGATTTTCGACTTCAGCCCAAGCCTTGTCCACAGACTCCTCTTGTTCGACCAACGCATTGTAATTGCAACTCTGCAAACTCATCGCCACTACAAGCAGCAGCAAATAAAAAACATTCCGTTTCATTTCATTCTCATTTTTCAAAATTACACAAAAAATTATAATAACAAATTGCTGCAAAGATATACAAAATTTACAATTACACAAATAAATTATCAAAAATAGCATTCTATCAATCTATTTAACTATATTTAATTTTATTTAACCACAAAACAAATATATTATCCTGAAAAAACTTGTACTTTTGCACTCCTAAAATGTAAAAATAAATTTTACAACGTTAAAAACAAAATTATTATGAACAAAAACATCACACTCGTCGTGGCCGGCGTATGCCTAACACTCACAGCCGCAGCACAAACCGACTCCGTGCGCAACACCGTCAGTGGACGCGCCTACCCCATCGTTACCATCGGTACACAGACTTGGACAGCCGAAAACATAACTGACAGCGTGTACGACACGCAAAGTGAGGCCTACGGCGACACCATTTTCAACTACAATAAAGCCGGACAAAGCAATGGTGGCACTACACCCTACTATTATGACGGACGCCACGCAACCGCAAAAACCGACAAAAATCTGACCGACAGTCTGCGCAACCATTTGGGATTAACCTACAACTGGGCAGCCATAATGGGTTATACAGCCGACGTTGCCAGCAACAAAACCTACGAAGAAAGCGGTTATCGGCAAGGCATTTGCCCGAACGGATACCATGTACCGACGAAATCAGAAATCAACACCCTATGCACCTACATCGAGCAACAACCAACACTGCTGATGGACTCGCTCGGCTGGCACAAAGTAAGCGGCAACAACCATTTCGGCTTCGGGCTGTTGCCCGCCGGATATTACTTCCAGGACAATAAAAATTTTATCAACATAGGCAAAGAAGCACGCCTATTCTTGGCCACGCCCGACAAAAGTAATAGTGCGTTAGCCTACATTTTTTCCATTGAGGCCGACACAACCAAAACTACTACCTCAATAACCATCGACAGCCGCAGCAAACGTTCGACAGCCACATGCCGCTGCATCAAAAACCCGTCGGTAATAACCGTTCTACCCGACATAAATGACCGCCCGACACTGTACGCCGACCATGGTCGCATCTTCTGCGATGGCGACTACCGCATTTACGACCTGCTCGGCCGAGATATAACCTACCGAAACGGTTCATTACACGGCGTTTTTATCGTCAAAACGAGCACGATAACAACGAAAATCGTCGTGCCATAGCAACAACACGCACATACACACCGGAGGCATTGTAACACAACGCCTCCGTTTTTTATGACAAAATGTCAGCAAAACTGACACATAAATACCGTTTCACACCACCACGCAATGCCAATTTGCCGTACCGCAACCCGCAGACAAGTCTGGCACGCAAATTGTGTAACCAAAATTGTCGCCCACAAATTGTGGGTAATACAAACGAATATTAACAAATAAAAAACAATACAACTATGGGAAAAATTATTGGTATTGACTTGGGTACGACCAACTCGTGTGTGGCCGTCCTCGAAGGTAACGAACCGGTCGTAATCGCTAACAGCGAAGGCAAACGCACGACACCCTCCATTGTCGCATTCATCGACGGTGGCGAACGTAAAGTAGGCGACCCTGCTAAACGTCAAGCAGTTACGAACCCGCACAAAACGGTGTACTCCATCAAACGTTTCATGGGCGAAACCTACGACCGCGTAGGCAAAGAAATTGAGCGCGTGCCTTACAAAGTTGTCAAAGGCGACAACAACACGCCGCGTGTCGATATTGACGGTCGCTTGTACACACCACAAGAAATTTCGGCGATGATTCTGCAAAAAATGAAAAAGACAGCCGAAGATTATCTCGGACAAGAGGTAAACGAAGCCGTTATCACCGTGCCGGCATACTTCAGCGATGCCCAACGTCAAGCCACTAAAGAAGCGGGCGAAATCGCCGGTCTGAAAGTACGTCGCATCGTCAACGAGCCGACGGCAGCCGCTTTGGCTTATGGCCTCGACAAATCGAACAAAGATATGAAAATCGCCGTATTCGACCTTGGTGGTGGCACGTTCGATATTTCGATTCTCGAACTTGGCGACGGCGTATTCGAAGTAAAATCGACCAACGGCGACACGCACCTCGGCGGCGACGACTTCGACCATGTCATCATCGACTGGCTGGCCGACGAATTCCAAAAAGACGAAGGCGTCGATTTGCGTCAAGACCCTATGGCCCTGCAACGCCTGAAAGAGGCTGCCGAAAAAGCCAAAATCGAACTGTCGAGTTCGACCGCAACCGAAATCAACCTGCCGTACATTATGCCGGTAAACGGTGTGCCGAAGCATTTGGTTAAAACCTTGACACGCGCCAAATTCGAACAATTGGCCGACCGTCTGATTCAGGCTTGCTTGGTTCCGTGCGAAAACGCATTGAAAGCCGCAGGTTTAAGCAAATCGGACATCGACGAAGTGATTCTCGTAGGCGGTTCGACACGTATTCCGGCCATCCAACAATTGGTGGAAAAATTCTTCGGCAAAGTGCCTTCAAAAGGTGTCAACCCCGACGAAGTAGTAGCCGTTGGTGCAGCCATTCAAGGCGGTGTCCTGACCGGCGAAGTAAAAGACGTGCTTTTGTTAGATGTTACGCCATTGTCGTTGGGTATCGAAACCATGGGCGGTGTGATGACCAAACTGATCGACGCCAACACCACCATCCCGACCAAAAAATCGGAAATATTCTCGACAGCCAGCGATAACCAACCGTCGGTACAAATAAACGTGCTGCAAGGCGAACGCCCAATGGCCAGCCAAAACAAACAAATCGGCATGTTCAACCTCGACGGCATTCCGGCTGCACCGCGTGGCGTGCCTCAAATCGAAGTTACATTCGACATCGATGCCAACGGCATTCTGAAAGTATCGGCAAAAGATAAAGCCACCGGTAAAGAACAGACCATCCGCATCGAAGCATCGAGCGGTTTGAGCGAGGAAGAAATCAAACGTATGAAAGCCGAAGCCGAAGCCAATGCCGACGCCGACAAAAAAGAGCGCGAACGCATTGACAAACTGAATCAGGCTGACGGTATGATATTCCAAACCGAGAAACAACTGAAAGAGTTGGGCGACAAGATTCCGGCCGACAAGAAAGCTCCTATCGAGAAAGCCCTCGAAGACCTGAAAGCGGCTCACAAAGCGCAAGATTTGAACGCCATCGACAAGGCAATGGAAGCAATGAACACGGCATTCCACGCTGCGAGTCAGGACATGTACAACGCTGCCAATGCGCAAGGCGCACAAGGCGGTCAGCAAGCCGGACCCGACTTCAATGCGCAACAGCAAGCCGGCAGCAACAACGCCAAAAACGACGACAACGTACAAGATGCCGATTTCGAAGAAGTGAAATAAACCGATAAACAATAGTTTATCACACAACGCGAGAGTGCAACTCTAAAAAGGGTTGCACTTTTTTGGTGCGCCATATTTGCAATGTACACTTTTTTTGTATTTTTGCGAAACGAGAAAAACAATCACATTAGCAGAAAAGGGAACGCGGCATTCTTATCGTTCCCGATCAAAAAGAAAGAAAAAAATATGAACAATTCTAATAATTTAACATTGCCTTTCGATGCGTTCGTTCGCTCTTTCAAGCAGAACAAAGACGTTGCTAATTCGTTTTTAATAGGAGCAGGAGCTTCTATTACTTCTGGCATTCAATCTGCAGTTGATTGTATTTGGGAGTGGAAAAAAGATATATATTGTTCTAATAATTATGATGCAAGTAAATCTATTCAAAATTATAAGGTAGAAACCATACAAAAGATAATTCAAGAGTGGTTGAATAGACAAGGAAGTTATCCTCAATTAGGAGATGAAAATGAATATTCATTCTATGCAGAAAAAGCATATCCTATTGAAGGAGATAGAGTCAAATATTTTACTGGACTTTCCAAGGACAAATCGCCCTATATAGGTTATAAGTTATTATGCTTGTTGAATAAATTTGGTATAGTCAAATCTGTATGGTCAACGAATTTTGACGGATTGATTCCAAGAGCGGCACAACAACTAAATATAACTCCAATTGAGATTAATTTAGATAATGAAAACCGCATTTATAGGAACGCTTGTGATTCGGAATTACTGTATATTGCATTGCACGGTGATTACAAATATTCCAAACTCAAAAACACTTCAAACGAATTAGATACAGAAAGCGATGTTTTTGCAAATGTATTAAAACACTATTTTTTGGACAAAAACCTTATTGTTTGTGGCTATAGTGGCCGTGACAAATCTTTAATGAGAGCCCTTACTTCAGCATTTTCAGAAAAAGGCTCAGGACGTGTATACTGGTGCGGATATGGCGAGGAGATTCCTACAAACGTTCGTGAATTTTTACTTTCAATAAAACAAAATGGACGGGAGTGTTATTATATTGCGACTGATGGTTTTGACAAAACCATGATTTCTCTTGCAAAAGTTTGTAGTGAAAATGACAATAATAAAGCCGTTGAAGTTGAAGAGCTCTTAAAAGTTGTCGCTTCTGACGAATCAAGCACTACCAAATTTCAAATTAATCACACAAAGAAAGATAAATACCTTAAAAGTAATCTTTATCCAGTAAGAATCCCTGTAGAAACATGTATGTTTAATATTAGTTTGAAAGCAGAGGAAAGAGTTTGGCGATTATTAAAAAATCATCCAATTATTGCAGTACCGTTCAAGGGGAATATATATGCTTTTTCAACTGCAACGGAAATCAAAGCAGTCTTTGATACTCGCTTAAAAGATACGATTCGCAGAACACCCATATCTATCAATGATATTCGTAAAGTCCCTGCATTTAACCGGTTGTATCTTTCTGCTATTCTTTATGGACTTGCCACAAGCCGTGGGCTTAACACTGATAAAAAACATAAGATTTGGAAAACACAACCAAAGCAAACGACTTCTTCCGGTGCCAAAGTATACGAAGCTATTGAATGCGACCTTGTTTTCCTTTCAAACAAGGAGTATATTTTATTGTCTTTAAAACCTTCGTTATGGATTGATGAACAGAGCAATACAAACAAGGAAGAACTATTAAAAATAAGCATGGATTATATGCATCCGTTATACAATGGGCTGTATGATAAAAAACTGCTAGAATGGGAAAATCTACTTTGGGGACAAAACGAAAAGGTTGTTTTTGACATTCCATTAAATTCTCAAAGTGATTTCAAGTTTCGTATAGGTAGGAATCACGCGTTCGCATCTATATGTGTACCGAATCAAAATTATCATTCATATCAACCTAATGCTTTTGATGAAAAAAAATTAATATACAATGGAGTGCAGTTATTAGAACCCCAGTTGGAATTTATAAATGCGGCAGGATCCATATCAAAAGATTATCACCCCATGCGTGGTTTGACAAATCACAAACCATATGATGCATTGCTATTTGCAGATGTATTTTCATCCAATATAGATGTGGGCGTCATTTGTCCGAATTCTAAATCCAATGACTTCTGCATTTTTCTAAATAATCTTAACAAAATAATAAAGACTAATGCAAATTCAGATTATGTCATTGATTATAGTGGCTTTTCTAACATATATAAGGCTAATATTAACATCCCTGATATTGGCTCGGACAGATGGATTACAATAAACGAAACATATACAAATGCTTATCAACTCGCACATGATATTTGTAAAAAAGTAGAAGATTTATACAGCAATCATACAGGAATTGTAATTACGATTTTCATTCCGACACAATGGGAATCATTTCGGTCTTTCAAGAGAGATGGAGAAGAATTTGATTTGCACGATTATATAAAAGCTTTTGCCGCACAAAGAAATATTACCACTCAGATAATCGAAGAAAACACACTGCATGATTCGAAGTCTTATTGTCAGATTTTTTGGTGGCTTTCGTTAGCGTTTTATGTGAAAGCTATGCGAACACCTTGGACATTGGCAAATATGTCATCCAATACAGCTTTTGCAGGCATTAGTTACGGAATAAAAAAGAATCCATTAGGAAAATCTGAAATTGTTTTGGGTTGTAGCCATATTTACAATGCAAAAGGCGAAGGGTTGAAATATAAATTATCAAAAGTGGAGAATCCTATTTTTGACAGCAAAAAAAATCCTTATTTGACATACGACGAAGCCTTTAAGTTTGGAGTATCAATAAGGGAGTTGTTTATGAAATCGATGAATGAACTGCCCAAAAGGGTTGTTGTTCACAAACGAACACCCTTTAAGCAAGAAGAAATAAATGGTATTACTGACGCCTTAAAACGAGCAGGAATTGACAATATTGATTTAATTGAAATAAACATTGAAGATAGTATCCGCTTTATAGCACAAAAAATCAAGTATGGCAATATGGAAACTGATAGTTTCCCATTATCTCGCGGAACATGCATTCAGATTGCCCCATACCAAGCATTGTTATGGACTCACGGAATTGTCCCATCTATCAGAAGTGAAAATTATAGATATTATTCTGGGGGAAGAAGTATCCCTGCACCTTTGAAAATTGTCAAACATTATGGCAATGGTGATTTATATACAATAGCCAATGAAATCCTTGGATTCACGAAAATGAATTGGAATTCATTTAATTTATACACAAAACTTCCTGCAACAATTGATAGTTCTTCAATTTTGGCAAGAATAGGAAAACTATTATCAAAATACGAAGGTAAAACATACGATTATCGTTACTTTATTTGATTAAAAATAAAACAGGAATATCGAATGACACTGCCACAAAATACAAAACTCCCAATTTCCACACTTGCCGGAATTTTCAGCAACACCACGGCCACATATAAATTCTACTGGTTTGTGGCGATGATGAATATTATTGTTAAGGAGCGGAAAACAAGAATCTCATTTTGGGAAATTATCGCCGGGATGGTAGCAGAATCATGGTATTCTATTCACTATTTCAAACTTTCGTTCGGCAAATCCGACTCGCTATACAACAAATCATTAGAGTTGCAGCAAATATTAAATATCCCAATTGATGCTGATAAAAGCATAATCAAACAACTGCTGCTTAACAGCCTCGGCGACAATCGCATCAAGAGTCTGATGCGAGTATTTACGTTGAATGTACCTTACCGTTTTCTCTCGCCTTGGATACGATATACTTATGACGAAGATGTGGTAGCAAAGTCGCAACGATTGGAAAACAATTGTCTTTATGCCATTTATGGCGACGAGATTGTTATCAACGAAATTTGGATTGACTATCTGACCGAACATTATGCAATTCTGCGGGATTTTGCTTTTTGGAATCTGACGGCGTTTCTGCAAAAACGCAATCCGAACGTGCCCGATGTCCCGTCGAAACTCATCAAACCGATACAGCGCGATGCACTGACAAAACAGCATAAGTTTTGGGATTCATATATCAAAACTATCGGGAGCATAAATTGCATATACACAGGCAAACAGATATTCGCAAAGCAATACGACCTCGACCATTTTGTGCCATGGAGTTTTGTTTCGCACAATCTTTTGTGGAATCTGATTCCTGCCGACTCAAGCATCAATTCTTCAAAAAGCAACAATCTGCCGCCCTTGGATATTTATTTGAAGCCCTATGCAAAATTGCATCACGAGGCTTTGAAAACGCTCTATCCACTGAATCCTAACAATACGATTCTTGAAGATTATCTTAATGTATATGATTCGGTTTCTGAGTTGGTTCGCATGTCTTCAGGCGATTTTTGCAATGTGTTTCGGAAAACATTCATGCCAATGGTGCAGATTGCAGAAAATATGGGTTTTAAAATTTGGCAACCATGAAAAAAATTAAAAACAATCCGCATTTGACAGCAAAAGAGCGCACAACAATATCGTTTCCAACTCATTGGCTGAAGCAAAATAATTTTCTGAAAGATGAAATTTTAGATTTCGGCTGCGGTTTCGGGTTCGACACCGACCAACTTCAAAAAGAAGGTTTCGATATTGTCGGCTACGACAATTATTATCGCCCCGAATATCCGTCAAAACGTTTTGATACAATCATTTGCAACTACGTGCTGAACGTTCTCGAACCCGAAGAGCAGGCCGAAGTGCTGATGTCTGTTTCAGAACTGCTAAAACCAACAGGGGCAGCCTATTTCACCGTCCGCCGCGATTTGAAGGTTGAAGGTTTTCGCACTCATTTTGTGCATAAAATGCCTACATATCAATGCAATGTGGTGCTGCCATACAAAAGCGTTTTTGCAAACGAGAACTGCGAAATTTACGAGTATCGTCACTTCAACAAGACCGATTATAAACAGAAATACGAAATAGCCAATGAATGCCCATTTTGCAACTTGAATCCTAAAGTTGAGTTGCTATGCGAAACTGCAACAGCTGTGGCGTTTTTCGATAGTTATCCCGTTAGCAAAGGACATACGCTAATAATTCCTAAACGCCACATTGCCAACTATTTCGACTTGACAACACACGAGCAACGAGCATTGTGGTTGATGGTGAACCATTGTAAAAAGTTATTAACGGAACGTTTCACTCCCGACGGCTTCAACGTTGGCATCAACGTTGGCGAAACCGCAGGACAAAGTATTTTTCACGTTCATATTCACTTGATTCCACGCTACAAAGGCGATGTTGAAAACCCAAAAGGAGGAGTAAGAGGAGTTATTCCTGGAAAACAGAAATATTAACAACACTGATGAACCCGAACCTTAGACTAACCTACCCCACAAAAACATGCGGTACCGCTTGTGCAGTACCGCATGTTTGTTTTTGGTCGGAAAGGAAATTACAATTCCAAATCGCCATCGACAATTTCGTGCCACGGCAAGCCGAATCCTGACACATCAAAACGCTTTCTATAGTCTTCATTACAACAAAAAATCCCATTCGTACGAATGGGATTTGAGCGTTATCCTCAAAAAACGCACAATGATTAGATGCGTTTTTCGCGGATGCGGGCTGCTTTACCGGTGAGGTTACGCAGATAATACAATTTAGCACGACGTACCTTACCTACTTTATTAACCTCAATCTTCTCGATAAACGGCGAATTGATCGGGAAAATACGTTCAACACCAACGTTGTCAGAAATTTTGCGTACCGTGAAACGTTTTTTGTCGCCATGACCGACAATTTTAATCACGATACCGCGATATTGCTGAATACGTTCTTTGTTACCCTCTTTAATACGATAGGCCACCGTAATGGTATCACCACTTTTGAACGAGGGGAAATTGGTTTCTACCGCGAAAGCTTGTTCCGCAACTTTAATTAAATCCATTGATTAACAGGTTTTTACAATAAACATTAGTGCAGCATACATGGGCTTCTCTTTTCCGCATCAGCGGCTACACGAAACGGAGTGCAAAGGTACGATTATTTTTTGTTGTATGCAAGTTTTTTGACAAAAAAAATCAAAAAAAGCACTTTAACATCGCCGACGAACGACACATACACTGTTGATAAATTCGCACCCTATACGCATCGTACATACGAGATTATTTCGTATTTTTGCAAAATTATACTTCTTTACACTTTATCGTAACTTGCTGTTTGTATGAAAATTTACAAATTTGGTGGCGCATCAGTCAAAAATGCCGAAGGTGTTTGCAATTTATGCCGCATCGTCGGAAGCGTGAACGACAAATTAGTGGTGGTAGTATCAGCTATGGGGAAAACCACCAATGCGCTGGAAGCCGTTTTAGACAGTTTTTTCAATCGCAAACCCGATCTCGAAGCCCGCATCGAGGCCGTAATAGCATATCATAACGCCATTATCGACGAACTATTCACGGACAAAAATCGGTATGCCATCAACGAACAATTGGCACAACTTTACGACAACTTGCGTGCCGACCTCAATCTGCAACCGTCGCTCAGTTACGACTACGAATACGACCGCATTGTGTCGTACGGCGAGTTGATTTCGTCAACCATTGTGGCCGCTTATCTGCATACGCAAGGCGTACGTGTCAAATTTATCGACATTCGCAACTACCTGAAAACCGACGATAACTACCGCGAAGGCAACGTGGACATGAAACTATCGCACCGTTTGACAAACGACGTGTTCAACTTCAAAAGTTACGATTTGTACGTTACACAAGGATTCATAGCCGGCACGCTGACCAACCAAACCACCACACTCGGGCGCGAAGGTTCGGACTACACAGCCGCTTTGTTGGCCAATCTGCTTGATGCCGAAAGCGTTACCATCTGGAAAGATGTTCCGGGCGTGATGAACGCCGACCCAAAACGTTACAGCGAAGTGCAGGTGATACCGAAATTATCGTACAAAGAGGCTATCGAACTGTCATACTGCGGTGCGAGCGTCATTCATCCGAAAACCGTGAAACCGATTCAAAACAAGAAAATCCCGCTTTTCGTACGGTCGTTCATCGACCCGACGCAAGCAGGTTCGGTTATCGAAGAGGTGGTCGGCAAACTCGATTTACCGCCTGTGTACATCAACAAAGCCAATCAAGTGCTGCTGACACTGACGCCGCGCGATTTTTCGTTCATCGCCGAAGAAAAATTAAGCAAAATATTTGCCATCTTGGCAAGTTACCGCACCAAAGTCAGTTTGATACAAACCTCGGCCATTAGTTTTTCGCTGTGCATCGACCACAATCCCGCCATTTTCAAAAATCTGGTCGCCGAATTCCAAGACGAATACGAAGTGCTGTACAACACCGATGTGGAATTGATTACCATACGCCACTACACCAAAGAAATTGTGGACAAATTGGTGGGCGAAAAACTCGTCTTTGTCGAACAACGCAACCGCTTGACAGCGCGTTTTGTCATCAGCGAAAATGGAAAATAAGAACCGCGAAATACTGCAATTTTTGGCCGAGTTGCGCGACAACAACAATCGACCGTGGTTTCAGGACAACAAGGCGCGTTACGATGCTGCGCGTGCGCATCTGATCGACACGACGGCGTGGCTCATTGCCCGCATCGGGCAGTTCGACGACACGGTGCGCTACCTCGAGCCGAAAGAGTGTCTGTTCCGCATCTACCGCGACACGCGTTTCTCGCCCGACAAGAGTCCGTACAAACGGCATTTCGGCACCTATATTTGCGCGCAGGGCGGGCATCGCAGCATTCTGAGCGGCTACTATCTGCACATCGAACCCGGACATTCCGCTCTGTGCGGCGGCGTTTACTGTCCCGACAAAGAGACGCTGAAGCGCGTGCGCGCCGCCATCGACATCGATTTCGACGCATTTGAGCGCATCACTGCGGACGACGATTTCAGGCACCATTTCGGGGCGGTGTTTGCCAACAACACCTTGCAGCGCGTACCACAAGGTTTTTTGGCCGACTCGCCAGCTGCTAAATATCTGAAATTCAAAGAGTTCTTCGTGGAGCATCATTTGACGGACGACGAAGTGTGCGCCCCCGATTTTTTGGAAAATCTGCTCCCGATGTGTCGTGCCATGTTGCCGTTCAATCAATTTATGAACGCCGCCATTTTGGAGTTTTAGTCGTTTTTTGTATGACCATGTCCGCCGAACACCGTGCACCAATCATCTCAATTGCTCGTCATCGTATCGTGCTTGATGGACAAGGTGTCAATACGCTGGTCTTGTTCAAAGGTTGTTCGTTGCGCTGCCGCTATTGCCTCAACCCATACACTTGGGACAACCAAACGCCTTTCACATGGCAGACTGCACAACAATTATACAACCAAGTAAAAATCGACAATATCTATTTTTTGGCAACGGGCGGCGGCATTACGTTTGGAGGTGGAGAACCGTGTCTGCAAAGTGCTTTCATCGACCAATTTCGTCGGATTTGTGGTACGCATTGGCAAATCAACGTCGAAACTTCGTTGAATATTTCACAATCACATCTGAAAAAATTGTTGCCGGTCGTCAATCACTATTATGTGGACATCAAAGAGATGAACAATACCATTTACAAACAATATACAGGCCGCACCAACAAACAAGTAATCAGTAATTTACATTGGCTTATCGCACAAGGGAAAGCCGATGCTGTCATAGTGCGTGTGCCGCATATTCCCGATTTCAACACGGCAAAAGACATAGAACAGAGTGTAGCACAATTGTCCGCTATGGGATTGAGTAATTTTGATCAATTTAATTACATTATTCCAAATAAATAAAACTATAAAATTATGAAAAACGGCAAAAAACTTTGTAACGAATTAAGAGAGGTGCGGCGTAAAATTGCGGAAGCCAACGATATCCCTTACGCCCCCGAAGTATGCACACACGAGGACGATTGTATGGGCACTTGTCCAAAATGCGAAGCCGAAGTGCGTTACATCGAACGTCAATTAAACGCACGCCAACGACTTGGCAAAGCGGTAGCCATTATCGGTTTGGCCACCTGCACCACAGCCATGGCGCCCATGCTCTCCTCGTGCAAAAATCAGCCACTGCAAGGCGAAGAACCATGGAATGATGAATTGCAGGGCGATGTAGCAGCGCCAACGACAGATACGACAGAATGTGCCACCGACACAAACGCTGTAACTTTTGTGCCGGATACGCCCAACTCGAAAGAATAAACCGCCGTGTCCGTCTATCACGACATACTGAAAAAATATTGGGGCTACGACGATTTTCGCGCGTTGCAACTCGACATCATCTCGTCTGTCGGCAGCGGCCGCGACACGCTCGGTCTGATGCCGACCGGCGGCGGCAAATCCATCACGTTTCAAGTGCCGGCATTGGCTCTGGAAGGCCTCTGCATCGTTGTAACGCCGCTCATCGCACTGATGAAAGACCAAGTAGAAAATTTGCGCGCACGCGGCGTCAAAGCCACCGCCATCTATTCGGGCATGTCGCAAAGCGAAATACTGACCGCGTTCGAAAACTGCGCCTACGGCGATTACAAATTTCTGTATGTGTCGCCGGAACGATTAGGCACCGAACTTTTCAAAACACATATCAAATCATTAAAAATCAGCATGATAGCAGTCGATGAATCGCACTGCATCTCGCAATGGGGCTACGATTTCAGACCATCGTACCTCAAAATTGCCGACATACGCGAACTCTTGCCCGATGTACCCGTATTGGCACTGACGGCCACCGCCACGCCCGAAGTGGTGGAGGACATACAAGAGAAACTGCACTTTGCCGAGAAAAACGTTTTTCGCAAAAGTTTCGAGCGCACGAATCTGACCTACGTCGTGCGCAACGTCGAGGACAAACTCGCCCAACTGCTGCATATTTTACAGCGCGTACCCGGCACATCGGTCGTGTATGTGCGCAGCCGCAAACGCACAAAAGAGATTTCCGACTTTCTGCTATCGAACAATATTTCGTCCGACTACTACCACGCCGGCCTCGACAACGAGGAGAAAGACCGCAAGCAACAGGCATGGAAAAGCGGTGCGTGCCGTGTCATCGTTTCGACAAACGCTTTCGGCATGGGCATCGACAAACCCGACGTGCGTACCGTGATACACATCGACCTGCCCGACACGCTCGAAGCCTATTTTCAGGAAGCCGGACGAGCCGGACGCGACGAAAAACGTGCGTTCGCCATTCTGCTCTACAACAAAACCGACGAAACCAAACTGCGCAAACGCATCAACGACGAATTTCCACCGAAGGAGTTCATTGCCAAGGTTTATCAATCGTTGGCCAACTACTACGAAATAGGTGTCGGCTCCGGTTTCGAAGCCATATTTCCATTCAATTTGCAAGAATTTTGCCTGACATGCCATCTGCCTCTGAATCCGACATTCAATGCACTGAAAATGTTGGAGTTATCCGGATATATCGAAGTAACGGACGAGATGGACAATCCGTCGAAACTGATGTTCACCATTACACGTGACCGTCTCTACGAATTTAGGTCTCAAAACAGTGATGCCGATCGACTCATCGAAGTGTTATTACGCTCATACACAGGCGTTTTTGCCGATTCTGTACATATCAACGAAGAAATTATCGGGCAACGCCTCGGATGGAATCGCCAAAAAGTGTACGAACAACTGAAACTATTGGCACACAACGGCATCGTGCAGTACATTCCGTTCAAAAAAACGCCACTACTCATCTACACACAAGCACGGGTCGACAGCAATAAATTATACATTCCGAATGCCGTTTACGAAGAACGGCGCGAACGCTATGTACGTCGCATCGAAGCCGTACTGCAATACGCCAACGAACCTGACGTATGCCGCAGCCGTATGCTACTCAACTATTTCGGCGAAACAAGTTCGCACGATTGTGGTTTGTGCGACACCTGCATTTCCCGCAAAAAACGCGACCTCGAAACCGAAAAATTCCGTCAGTTGGAACAACGCATTCTGCAACAACTCGACACAGCGCCATGTTCTATCAACGCACTCATCGACGCACTCAACGAAGATGAAACACAAGTCATGTTTGTTGTAAGACAACTACTTGACAATCAAAAAATTACGCAAGACAAAATGATGCACTTGGCACGTCGCACATAAACAAAAAAAAGGCAACTCTGTAGGTTGCCTTTTGTACTTTAGCATCACTCTTTCTAACCAAACATTTGCTTAAAACGTGCAAAGAAACTATTTTTGGCCGATGCCGAAGGTTTACAATTATCGGACTCTTCCAACTTTTCAAACATTTTTCGTTCGTCCGACGACAAACTCTCGGGAATATAAACACCCACATTGACCAACAAATCGCCTGTGCCATAACGGTTTACATCAGGCAAGCCCTTTCCCCTCAAACGCAAAACTTTACCGGGTTGAGTGCCTTTGTCTATTTTGACCTTTACCTTGCCATCAACAGTCGGAATCTCGACAGTACCACCCAACACCGCAGTCGGCAATGGCAATAGTAAATTGTAAATCAAATCATTCTCATCGCGAATCAAATCCGGGTGCTTCTCCTCCTCTATCACAATCAGCAAATCGCCATTCACACCACCATGACGCGCCGCATTACCTTTGCCTGACATCGATAGTTGCATGCCTTCGGCTACGCCGGCCGGGATTTTTATGGTAATCACCTCATCGCCACGTACTACGCCTTCGCCCGAGCAATAAGGGCATTTGTCGGCAACGACCTGGCCTTCGCCGCCGCACACCGGACACGGTGCTTGTGTCTGCATCTGACCGAGAATAGTGCGTTGCACTTGTGTCACATAACCGGAGCCATGGCAATGGGAGCACGTCTTGGTATGACCATCGCGCGAGCCTGTGCCATCGCAATGCGAACAAGCAACATACTTGCCGACCTTAATCTTTTTCTCGGTGCCAGATGCTATTTCGGCCAACGTCAATTTCACCTTCACGCGCAGATCGCTACCCTTGCGCACACGTCGGCCGCCACGCGTTCCGTTGCCACCAAAAAAGTCGCTAAAACCACCGCCGCCAAAACCGAAATGTCCGCCGAAGATATCGCCAAAATGCTGGAATATATCATCCATATTCATGCCTCCGGCTCCCCCGAAACCTCCGTTACCACTTACACCGGCATGCCCAAATTGGTCGTAACGCGCACGTTTGTCGGGATCGCTCAACACTTCGTACGCCTCGGCAGCTTCCTTAAATTTTTCTTCGGCCACTTTGTCACCCGGATTTTTATCCGGGTGAAATTCGATAGCTTTTTTACGATAGGCTTTTTTTATTTCGTCGGCCGACGCATTTTTCGCTACGCCAAGCACTTCATAATAATCTCGTTTTTCCATATTCGTACGGATTTAGCATCCTTTTTTTTTACATTGTAAATCACTGGCCCACAACAACTTTCGGGAATCGGATTACTTTATCGTTCATCTGATACCCTTTTTGTACGCAATCCACAATTTTACCTTTCAGTTCTTCGGTTGGTGCGGGAATGGTTGTTACCGCTTCGTGACATTCCTCGTTAAACGGTTGATTTTCCGTTTCGATAACCGTAACGCCTTGTTGTTTTAACAACGTCAGAATTTTTTGGTAAATCAGATTTACACCATCGGTAACAGCGGCCACGTTATCGGCTGTTTCCATCGCTTTCAGGCTGCGTTCGAAATCGTCGACTATAGGCAACAACTCAACCACCACGCGCTCCGATGCGTTTTTAATCAAATCGGCACGCTCACGCATCATGCGTTTACGGTAGTTATCGAACTCGGCCATCAAACGCAAATGCTGATCATTCAAATCGTTGTATTTCGCTTCGAAATCGTCGTGTGGGGTTTCAGCCGATTCGGATTGTTCCGCTGCCGGTGCGGTTTCGGGGGCTACAGGCTGCTCTACGGTAGTTTCGTCAACAGTGACCGATGCGGTTTCCTGATTCTGTTTCTTTTTGGATTTTGTCATGATTGTATTGTTTTTGATTTATTTACAAAAGTAAGTTGGCAACCTCTTACTATCAAAAAGTTTGCCAACCAATTTTTAAGCGCGTTACGCGTAAAAACTGACATTTTGTCAGTTGTTTTAGTCGTGTATAATGCGCAATTTTTGCTGTTCTCGGTCGCATTCGACATGCAACACATTGTTAGTGTTTGTGGGCGCCACCAACAAATATTCGGCCAACGGATCTTCGAGATAGTTTTGAATAGCCCGTTTCAACGGACGCGCACCATATTGTACGTCATATCCTTTGTCGGCCAAAAAGTTCTTGGCATCGTCAGTCAAATGCAACGTAAAGCCCAATTTACCAACGCGTTTATAGACATTGTCAAGTTCCAAGTCAATAATTTGGAATATAGCCTCCCGATTCAGTTGTTCAAAAATAATGACATCGTCGATACGATTCAGAAATTCGGGCGAAAACGTCTTCGACAACGCTTTTTGTATCACGCCTTGCGCGTATTGTTCGTTCGACGCCGCAGGTTGCACAAAACCGACACCGTGTCCGAACTCTTTCAGTTGACGTGTCCCAACATTTGAAGTCATAATGACGATAGTGTTTTTGAAATCGATTTTGCGCCCGAAACTATCGGTCAAATGTCCTTCGTCCAACACCTGTAACAGCATATTGTACACGTCGGAATGCGCTTTTTCTATTTCGTCGAGCAAGACTATCGAATAGGGTTTGCGGCGTACCTTTTCGGTCAGTTGGCCACCTTCCTCGTAACCTACATAGCCGGGAGGCGCACCCACCAAACGCGATACGCTGAATTTCTCCATAAATTCGCTCATATCCACACGAATAATAGCATCGGCACTACCGAACATAAATTCGGCCAAACATTTGGCTAAATAAGTTTTTCCTACGCCGGTCGGTCCCAAAAAGATAAAGGATCCTATCGGGCGATTCGGGTCTTTGAGTCCCACGCGACTACGCTGTATTGAGCGCACAATCTTTTCGATGGCAGCATTTTGGCCTATCACCTGACGCTGCAATGTATCTTGCATTTGCAGCAGTCGTTCGCTTTCGGCCTGCGCCATACGTTGCACCGGTACGCCGGACATCATAGCCACAGTAGTTGCTACATCGTCGGCCGACACGGCTACACGCTCCTTGGCAGCGGATTGCATCCACGTCTGTTTGGCCTGTTCCAATTGTTCGTTCATTTGCCGAATAACATCGCGACATTCGGCGGCCAATTCATATTTTTGGGCTGCTACAAGCGCATTTTTTTCTTTATTTTTATCCTCGATTTGCTGTTCCAAGGCTTCGATATGTGCCGGTACATGCAAGTTACGAATATGCATGCGCGAACCCACTTCGTCCATGGCATCTATAGCTTTGTCGGGGAAAGCCCTATCGCTGATATAACGAGCAGTCAAATCGACACACGCCGCCAACGCTTCGGGCGAATAGGTTACTTGATGATGATCTTCGTAACGGAATTTTATATTCTCAAGAATCTGCAACGTTTCCTCTTTGGTCGTCGGTTCCACCATTATCTTCTGGAAACGTCGCTCCAATGCGCCATCCTTCTCGATACTCTGGCGATATTCATTCAGTGTTGTTGCTCCGACACATTGTATTTCGCCACGTGCCAAAGCCGGTTTCAGCATATTGGCCGCATCCAACGACCCCGACGCGCCACCAGCACCAACAATCGTATGAATTTCATCGATAAACAAGATGATATTCGGATTTTTTTCCAATTCATTCAGTATGGATTTCATCCGTTCTTCAAACTGTCCGCGATACTTCGTACCGGCCACAATGGACGCCATATCGAGTGCCACCACACGTTTCCCGAATAGCACGCGCGACACTTTGCGCTGCACAATACGCAATGCCAGCCCCTCGGCTATAGCCGATTTACCTACGCCCGGTTCACCTATCAGGACGGGATTGTTTTTTTTGCGCCGGCTCAAAATCTGCACAACACGTTCGATTTCTTTCTCACGCCCGACAATCGGGTCGAGTTTGTCGTCCATGGCGGCTTGGGTGATATCTTTGCCAAACGAATCGAGTACAGGCGTATCGCTACCGTTTTTAGGTGTTCCGGCAGCTGTTTTGGCTGCCGATTTAGAGGTTGGTTTTTCATCTTCAACGTCATCTTCGTCGTTGAATACCGCACCCATACGCACATCGCGCCGTTCCGACACTTTGGCACGTACGGCATCGTAAGTTACACCTTGTTCGTTCAACGCTTCGCACCCAACACCTTCGCCGCACTTCAAAATAGCCAACAGCAAATGCCGTGTATCGGCTTCGGTGGCCGCCATAGCGCGTTGCTCGAGGTCTATCAACTTCAACACGCGTGTAGCATCAGTATCAAACGCAACATCGGTCGGGATGGCACCATCGATACGAATCGCGGACTCTATGCGTTCTTTCAGCACCGACATATCGACACGAAACGAGCGCAAAACGCCCATGGCAGTAGCGTTCTCGATACGCAACAAACCGAGCAACAAATGTTCGGGCGACACTTTGGCATTGCCCAAACGTCCGGCTTCGTCGGCACTATATTTCAGCACGCGAAGCAAATGTTGCGAGTATTTTGATTGTGGTATGTTTGTCATTTAATAAAATATTCTTCCATTAATTGTTGTGTATAACGTCGTTCGGCTTCGGTACGCAGATTTTGCATAAATCCGTGCATGCGCCACTCCACTATATTGCGAAAACGTTTCTGCGTGATGAATATATTGAAGAACCAGCCGAACCGGACATGTATCTGTATGCGCAGTTCGCAACGCGCATCCGACAGGGGTTTTACAAAAAACGTGCCATAGGCTTTTTTCAGAAACGAGTTCGAATAAAAGATATCCACATCGACACGCGTTGTACCATCGGCCAATTTGGTTTGCAACACACGGCTGTCAAGCGCAATATCGCGAAATGTTGTAATGCGCGATACTTCGATATCGGCTACCATGTGGCACAAACCTGACATTTTGTCAAAGGTCGATTCTTTGATTGTGATCACTACTTCGTCGCGTTCGTCGTCGCCGCCCTGCCGTCCCAAGCCTTTGAATGCCCACGTAAACAACTGTTCGTAATCCGACGTGATCTGTTCAATCAAATCGTCCACCACCGAATCGCATACCGACAGCGGCGCCACCGCATCAACAGCACATTCGCTCACAAATTCGCCATTGACATACCGCGTTGACAAAAAATCGCTTGCGAGCAATTCGGCGGCCAGAAGCACGCCACAAACACAGAGCAATAGTTTTCTCACAAACAAAGTTTAGAAACCGTTGTAAACCATTTTCAGCGCCAAAGGCGACCGGTCGTTGGAAGCGCTGCGAATGCACACTCCGCCCAGTCGGCGCGACGGGATTACATACGAAGTACTGCCTACGGTATAGTATTCGGCCGGCATCACCACAAACGTTTCCGTATCGTTGGTTTGTTCATATTCGGCACGTACCTCATACGTCATCATATATGCCAAATCGAATGTATAGGACTTGGCCACACTATCGTACATCGCCACCGATGCCACCGAATCGTACACTTGCGGCTCGTAACGTCCGCTGATGACCTCGTCGATATGCGATTCACGCACCAACACCAAAGCCGATGGAGGCGCCAAAGGATACTTTTCGGTTTCGGCATCGACCACCTCGGCCACCAACACAGCACTGTTCACGTTGTACAATGCATCGCCAACCCTATCGTAGATGTGCGTGCGTATACTCCCAACCGGAATATCGACATGCGGAAATATGCCGGCAGGCGATTTGACACGCACCAGCGTATCGGCATCAACCGTTTCCGGCGGTAAATCGCTGTGTTCAAAATGATTGAGTTGTCGCACCTCGCGATTCGACGGGAAAATAATCGACGTGTTAACTATCGCCTCGACGCCATCGCGTTGCACCGAATAATGATAGAACAAACGCATGTGAATTTGATTGAAATACACCATCGTCGATGCGCCATATTTGGTAGTGATATACAATCCTTTGAACTCGTTGGAGAAGGCTTCGAACGATTGATAAGCCTCTCGCGGCAACGCAAAGAAACGTTGTAATTGTTCGTCCGAAAACTTGTACCGGAACACAGGCGAATAAGAGTCGTCGTACAGCACCGAATCAGGCAATGTTTGGTCAACCGACGTTATCACTCGTCGTCCCATCAATATCGACTGATCGGTAAAATCGGCCACCTGCAAATCGGAATAATACGTGGTATTATAGTCGATTGTTTGTTTGTTTATCTCGTAAATGCTAATCTCGAGCGGAGCCTTTGCACTGCCGAACCATGTATTGTAGTACATAAATAGTACTAACGAATCCGGCGTCGGATTCAGCGAATCGGGCGGAAATTCATAGCCGACCGGCGGAGCAAACTGCATCAGCAAATCGGCTTTGGTCGAGCCGTAACGTTCACTATAAAATTCGCCGAGAGCCATAGCCGACGTATCGCATTGCGCCGAAATAGCACAAGCACGATAGTCGCGCGACGCCACACCAAACGTATCGACAAACAGCGACACTTTGTCATCGTCCGGCTGAACAATCAAACCGGTTTGATTGGTATCGGTACACGAAACGAGCACCAACGCCACAAGGCAAAATATATTCAGACGACGTATCATCAATGTTTTCAATCTAATTCGATAGCCGGGCACAACTCGGCATATAACTGCATATATTTGTTTTTATAATCTTCGTCGTAAGGTGCAAAGCGCACGCCGCACGCATCGGCTATGGCAGCCAACGACTCCGACACTTCGGCATCGGCGGCATCGACCACATCGACATGCTCGACGGCCAAACGCGTTACCGTTTCGTAACCGACTTGAGCCGTTTTTACAACTTTTACATCGGCCGACGACACGCCCTTTGTAATGAGGTGTTTGGCAAACTCCTTGCCGAAACTACACGTAAAGGCATTATTGTAAACCGAATAAAGCACCTTGGCGTTTTGGAAGAACGGGTCGTCGCGATAGGCCGTACGCATATACAGCGGCACAAGAGACGTCATCCAACCATGGCAGTGGATAATATCCGGTGTCCAACGCAATTTTTTGATTGTTTCCAACACTCCGCGCGCAAAGAAAATCATGCGGTCGTCATTGTCGTCGTACTCTTTACCTTCGGCATCAACCGTTGTACCACGGCGGCGAAAATAATCTTCGTTGTCGATGAAATACACCTGCATACGCGCCGAAGGCAACGAAGCCACTTTAATAATCAACGGATGATCGCTGTCATCGATTATCAGATTCATTCCGGACAAGCGCTGCACCTCGTGCAACTGATTGCGACGCTCGTTAATCACACCGTAACACGGCATAAAAATGCGGATTTCGCACCCTTGTTCCTGCACATATTGCGGCAATTCGCGACACACACGCGCCACCACCGTTTCCGGCAGATAAGGCATCAATTCTTGTACGATAAACAGTACTTTCACCGGTTCTCTCATAACGCTTTTGATATAAAAAAATAATTATGCAAAATTACGAAAAAATTGGCAATTACACAAATTTACCGCCAAAAAGTTTTATTTAATAACCATAAAGCACTGATTATAAACAAATTGCAAGAAACGCAGTAAAAATATGGTCAAATAGGTATTACAAGTTCGTGAAAATCTTTATAACTTTGCACCAAAAATTCTAACGATATGAAACTTAAATATGGATTCATCATGGCAATAGCAGCCACACTAACTGCTTGTAATACAGCATGTAAAACCGAAATTATCGGCAAAACCAATCTACAACTCGACAAAGACCTGATGACGCCGGAGGCTTTGTGGGCATTGGGGCGCGTCAGCGATGCGCAAGTGAGCCCCGACGGCCAACACATATTATATGGTGTTACTTATTACAGCGTACCCGCGAACAAAAGCAACCGCGAAATATTCGTCATGGATAGCAACGGCGACAATGTACGCCAAATAACACACTCAGCCCACAGCGAATACGCCGCCAAATGGGTGAAAAACGGTACTAAAATCGCCTTTTTGACAGCTGAAAGCGGCGAACTCCAAGTGTGGGAAATGAATCCCGACGGCAGCGACCGCCGACAAGTGACTCGACACGAAGGCGGTGTCAGCGACTTTCGGTATGCACCCGACGACTCGAAAATACTCGTCGTGGCCGATGTGAAATACGGCGAACGCACCGCCGACAAATACCCTGATTTAGACAAAGCCACCGGACGCGTTATCGACGACCTGATGTACAAACATTGGGACGAATGGGTCGAAACCGTGCCGCATCCGTTTGTGGCCGATTACGACGGAACAAACGTAACCAACGAACGCGATTTGCTTGAAGGCGAACCATACGAATGCCCGATGAAACCGTTTGGCGGCGTGGAACAAATAGCCTTTTCGCCCGATGGGAAAACCATCGCCTACACCTGCCGCAAAAAAACGGGCAAGGCTTACGCCGAAAGCACCAATAGCGACATCTATCTGTACGACATAGCCACCGCCAAAACCGTCAAAAACCTGACCGAAGGCATGCCCGGCTACGACATCAATCCCGTATTCTCGCCCGACGGCACTAAAATCGCTTTCGAGAGCATGGAACACGATGGCTGGGAATCCGACAAAAACCGTTTGTTCGTTATCGACCTCGCCACAGGCCTGCGCACCGACATCAGTGCCGAATGGGACCAAAGTTGCGCCACACTCGCTTGGGATGCTGCAGGCGAAAACATCTATCTGACAAGTTGCCAACACGGCACGACACAAATATACCGCGCCAACATCGCCGACAAGACATTCACGCAAATAACCCGCGGCCAACACGACTACGAATCGGTCGCCACGGCTAACGGCAAACTCATAGGAATGCGCCACAGCATGAGCGCACCGAACGACATTTACGCCATCGACGAAGCCACCGGTGCCGAAACACAACTATCGTTCGAGAACAAAGCCTTGCTCGACCAAATGACATTCGGCCGCGTGGAAGAGCGCTGGATGGAAACCACCGACCACCAACAAATGCAGGTGTGGATAATCTATCCACCACACTTCGACGCCACAAAAAAATATCCGACACTACTCTACTGCGAAGGCGGTCCGCAATCGCCCGTCAGCCAATTTTGGAGTTACCGTTGGAATTTCCAAATGATGGCCGCCAACGGCTACATCATCGTAGCGCCGAACCGCCGCGGGCTGTACGGTTACGGCAGCGATTGGTTGGAAGAGATTAGCGGCGACTACGGCGGTCAGTGCATGCGCGACTACTTTACGGCCATCGACACCTTCTGCAAAGAGCCGTTCGTCGATACCGACCGTTTGGGTTGCGTAGGCGCAAGTTTCGGCGGCTATTCGGTTTATTGGATTGCCGGGCACCACGAAGGCCGTTTCAAGGCATTCATCGCACACGACGGCATTTTCAACCTCGAACAACAATACATCGAAACGGAGGAAATGTGGTTTGTCAACCGCGACCTTGGCGGCGCCTATTGGGACCACGACAACGCCACGGCACAACGCAGTTACGCCAACTCACCGCATCGTTTTGTGGACAAATGGGATACGCCCATTCTGTGCATTCATGGCGAGAAAGATTACCGCATTTTAGCCTCACAAGGCATGAGCGCATTCAATGCAGCCAAGTTGCGCGGTGTGCCGGCCGAATTGCTCATTTTCCCCGACGAAAATCATTGGGTGTTGCAACCGCAAAACGGCATTTTGTGGCAACGCACGTTCTTCGAGTGGCTCGACCGCTGGCTGAAATAGCCACACGCCGACCGAGAGCGATTTGCTCAACAATATACAATCAAAGCAATCGTATTGGATAAAAAATGCACTTTTTTTATCCGGTACGATTAAAAATAACGACTTTTTTTTGAAAAAAAAAGCACGTCATCACGAAAAAGGCACTATTTTTGCAGTAGTTTAACAAAACACAGATTGTGAAACGTTTTCTTTACATCGTGTGCCTCGTTGGGGCTATGGCTGCCGGCTATTGGCACCGCACTGCCGACACAGTAGCGGAACAAGCCACCGCAACACCGCCCGAAACGGCCTATGTAAGTGTAGTAAACCACTTGGGATGGTTTGCCACCACGACCGACAGCATCGCTGTGCCGACGGCGCAAACGTTATGCCAAAACACGCATTCGTCGCATACGCCCGCAAGCCACAGCCACACGTTGGTCAAACACGCCGTGGCGCAACAACGACAGCAACGGGCGCAATTTGTACTACATCTGGCAGCCGCCACCGATGCCGTAGCGGCACACTACTACATTTACGCGCTGCGGCGCATTCTGCGTTAAAAAGTTTTTTTGCGGAAATACCGTTCCATACATCGGCAATCGGTGCGTTGTGCATTGGTTGTCAAGCAATTCATTTGTTTAATAAAAAAAACTTTTTAATTCAATCACATTATGGCAAAAACAAAAATTTCGCCCACTTTGCTCTGTGGCGAAGAAAATAATATTTCGAAAAAAATCTGCATCAAAAAAATCTGTTTCGCACTCGTATTGCTGGTTGCAGGCAGCATTTTATTCTTACTAATCAACGTGTTAGACCTACAACCTAACACCGCCGGATTTTTCGCCTGCGGCTGCATTGGGCTGCTGCTCATCATTTGGGGCGTTACAAAATTGTGTTGCGATACCAAACATTTGACGTACAACAACAGCACGTTGAGCGGCCACGTCATCTATTTGGCCAACGGTGCCTTGCGCGACGCCATGCACGCCATCGAGGCACAAGATTGGAGCGCTTTGCAGAAACTTGTTACATCGGTCGAAAGTGGCACGAAAATAGAGTTGGTCGTGTCGGCCGACAGGCAATTTGCACGCTGCCAAGTGCTGACCTACGTTCCGTACCAATTTGAGCCGGTGTCCGACGTGCTGTTTCTGACACCCGCCGGTGCCGAAGCCTTGTTGAAATTGACGAAATAAGGTCGGTAACAGACAACGAACGACCTGATGCACAACGCATTGGGTCGTTCGATATGTAATTTTATGCAACTTTTTTGCAAAAATACGAGTTTTCTCGTATTGTTTTTACAAAAAAATATGTTTACCTTT
>JBJEJW010000015.1:0-25237 GCA_051878315.1 Paludibacteraceae bacterium
GTATCAACCACGGTCTGAAAGCCGGTATGGGCAAGAGCCAAGCCGAGGAGGCAAAAGCCGTAGAATGCGGTTATTGGCACTTGTGGCGTTACAATCCTGCACTCGAAGCCGAAGGCAAAAATCCGTTCACACTCGACAGCAAAGAGCCACAGTGGGAAAAATTTGCCGATTATCTGAAAGGCGAAGTGCGTTTTGCCAGCGTGATGAAGCAATACCCCAACGAGGCTGCCGATTTGTTCAAAGCCGCCGAGGACAATGCCAAATGGCGCTATAAGTCCTACCTCCGTATGCTCAGTACGGAATGGTAAGTCGCGTGGCTTGATACCTATTGAGTCATTCGGATAAAAAGAACGCGCGTACATTGTACGCGCGTTCTGTGGTTTGTCAATGTATTATATTTCCTCGATATTTAAATATTTCTGTAATTGTTTCAGAATCCTTGAATGGAGACAATATGCCTCGTTGTTGTATGGATTATAACCATCGGTATATTCTTCGTCTTCCTCATCTACATCTGGAAACATATCCTCTCTATAACCACCGTCTATGTAACTCTGCTGCTCGCGCAATTCTTCGAAAACTCCTTTTAATGACGTTTCTTCTTCGATTAATGAATTCGTGTTATCTTTAAAATATGCAATGATAGATTCCACAAACTCTTCTTCTGAGCGTTTAGAAGGATCTAAATGATTTACATATTCTTCTAATTGCCCAAGTACTCTGTCAATTTGCTCTTGTGTCATAATCCAGAGAATAGTTAGTTGTTTTGTGCAACATACTTTAAGAATACTTGTTCTTGCGCATCAATCGTCTTGGCTGCCTTTAATTCTTTAGCCAACGGTTTTACGATTTCCGGATTAGGGATTTCTGCTAATCGTTTTATCAGCGACTGAATGTCGTATATGTTGAAGGCAGTTTTTGTAGTGAGTCCTTGTTGCATATATGAATCATAAATGCTCATATATTTGTTTGCTATCATTCCCATATCACCTTTTGTACTTGCAAGAAGCGATAGTTTTTTATGGGTATTTTCAAGTATTTCTGAAATGTTGGCAGGTAATTCAGGCTCATCTTCCATTTCTACAATATTCAGCGAACTCCAACCTTGTGTTAGTGTTGGTTTGTTCTCGTTAGCCTTGTACCGTTTGGCACATCCTTTGGGAACATAAATAGTTGTTCCGTCCATAATTTGTCCATCACAACTAATGATTCCTGAACAATCGAAGGGATTAATTCCAAGTGCAGGAGGAATTGCAGTATAACTATAGATTGTCTTTAATTCTGAGCATCCCTTGAAAGCCTCACGTCCAATACCAACCAAAGACTTTGGTAACGTAATTTGCTTTAACGCAGAACAATTCTCAAATGCAACAGGTTCAATAGAGGCAACATTTTCAGGTAGGACAATACTTTCCAGATTGAGACACCCTACAAATGTACGATGTTTTATTACTTTTAAATTTGTAGGTAATACTATTTCTTGCAGCCGTTCGCAGCCCACAAAGGCACTTTCTTCAATTTCTTCTACAGAAGAGGGAATTACAATCTTTTGAAGTTTTTTCATACTGCCAAAAGCACCAAAAGAAATCTTGGTCATACTATGAGGCAAAACAAGTTCTTTGATGCTTGTACCCTCAAAGGCATTACTATATATATTCTTAACCGAATTAGGAATAACAATAGATTTTAACGCTTGACATCCTTTAAAAGCATGGTCACCTATTTCAGCAACTCCTTCTGGAATAACTATTGTTTCTAATGATTGACATTGTGCAAAAGCACTACTCGGAATAGTTGTAAGATTTGGAGGAAGAACAATTTCTTTTACATTTTGAAAATCCAAAAAAGTGTAAGCGTCAAACGAAACAATAGATGGAGGAACAATGATTTTGGTGCAAACTTTGTTTCGCCTTCCATTAGTAAGTCCTTTTTTCTCGATAGCTGTCACAACATACTCTTCATCCTCATATCTTACAATAGAGGGGAGCGTGTACACTTCTTCTGTTACTTTATCAAACATTAAACGTTCGATGCTTGCTGTTTTCTTTGAGAAATTAATCCAATAACGGATGCCGTCTTGCTCTATGCTCTCTGCCAATGCAGTATGTGCTGCAATAATAAATGCACAAAATACTAATGACTTTTTCATGTGTTTGAAATTGATAATTATTTTCTACTCACTTAGCGGCTTTTCGAATACTCCGTTAGCACCAATAGAATTTAGGGATAGGCACATAAAAAGAGCGTGGTGCTTGATGCTTTCAATTCGGGTCTTGAGGATTTACCGGACTACCTATATACGCCAAATCTACAGAACAAAGCCCACGCCTCGCGTGAGCATTTCGGCTTGTTCCTTGACGTATATTTAAGTCTTAAGAAGTGTCCGGCTTTTCAAGACCCAAGTATTTAAGCTAAAACGCTATTTTATGTATGTTGCCTTTTAGTTGTTTTTCTTCATAGGCAAGTGTTTTTATAATTTTATTTTTGTGATAAAATATCTACAAACCATTGATTGATATCTTGAACGGCTGCGTCAATTGCAAAATAATTCCGATTTACTATCAATGACACGTAGATATTATCCGTCTGGAAATCAATCTTGCGAAGAGAGACGCTATTGGCTTGCTGAAACCAGCGGTCAAACAAACGCTTGCGTGCCATCTCACGACCATCTGTTATATCACACGTATAGCCCAAAATATAATTCTCCGAAGCAAAGAAATCCGCCAGAACCGTGACAATAGTGTCCTTTATACGCTGGTCATACAAAACTTTTCCTTCCTGTTTTTCAAAAGAGAAAGAATACAACTTGTAGAACGTAGCGGAGAGTTCAATAAAATAAGCCCGATACTTCAAACCGTTTTCCGTCTCGAAGTAATAAGTGGCGTCATCTGCTTTACGAAAATCATATGGGCGTAGCGAGTGTAAGTCCACGTTTTTTAGCCTCTGTACTTACATCTTTACCCTGACGAATGCACGCATTCAAGGCCTGCTTGTCTGCCTGCATTTTCTTGAAGAAAGCAGCCGCATCCAATTTGAAAGTTTTTGTTTTCATAGTGCGTGTATTTTATTCTTCTGCGCAAAAATACTGCTTCTTTTTGACATGTGCAAATTTTTTGATAAAAATCGTTCTAATATATATGTTTGTTCGTCTAAAGTTCGCTTGTGTTGTTGAAATTAGCACAGACGTCGGGTTGAACATTTGTTTGACTCGACTTTTTTGTATTTAATAGTTAATAGAGGTTGTTAAATGCAAAATGTGTCGTCCTGCTTTGGATTCGTCGAATTTTATATTATTTTTGCAAATTAAATACCTTAAATTAAATGAAAAAACGCATACTCCTTTTGACCGGTTTGTATTTGTTGAACATGACACTATCGGCGGCTACGGTAAAAGATAGCATATTGGCACTTGTGCCAAGCAGCAGCGAAGTTTTTCGGTATGGTTACAGCGAATTAGCACCGGCCGACCAAGTGCAGTACGACCAAATTTTGAACGCTATTCTTCAATTCGATGCCAACATGGCCGGCGGCATCGACCACCGCGTGGATATTCCGTGGAGTAGCGATATGACTGCTTTGATGGCCATGTTGCGGCGCATGTACACCGATGTGCCACAGTTGTGGGTGTTGTACAATTACATTCCGCGTTACAACTCTGATACTTACACCTATCAGGCGCGCATCTCAACGGTCAATACACCCGAAAGTTTTTTGCACGATTTGCTGACGATTGACACGGTTTTTCGTAAAATTACAGCACCAATCACGCCAGCGATGAGTACTTATCATAAGTTGAAAGTGCTTCACGACGGTTTTATTGCCGAAGTGAGTTATGGCAATATGAGTGGTGCCAATGCCGGCAATATCAAGGGTGCGCTGATAGAGAAACAGGCTGTTTGCGAAGGATTTTCGCGTGCCTTTCTCTATCTCTGTCAAGGTGTCGGCATCAAATGTGTGTACGTGACCGGCAGTAATGCCAATGGCAACCATGCTTGGAATCATGTCGAAGTCGATGGCAAATGGTATGTGGTTGACCTTACTACCGATGGCGCATTTGCCGGTTATTGCGGTTACGACGGATTTTTACGCGGGCAAGCCTATTTTGATACGCATTATACAATATCGAGCGACAATGTTCCATACAATCAATTGCCCACTTTGGCCGATGACGATTGTTCTGAACCCGAACAGCATCCAACATCTGTTGAAGGCGTGTTGGCACTGCCATCAATCGACATTACGCGCCCGATGTACAATGTGATGGGGCAGCGCGTCGGAGCCAATTATCGCGGCATTGTGATTCAAAATGGTACAAAATACTTTTTGAATAAATAGTGAAAAAATGTTGTAAAAATATGCAACATACTATTTGATGTGATGTAGAAAATTTGTAATTTTGTAATCTTATTTCAGATAGAATACAAATTGTAGAAACATAATGAAACTGAATGAGTTAGAAGCAATCGTGTTTGGTGGCAAATCGTTGAGTGTCAGTGCCGACGACCGTCAAAAAGTGGAATCGTGCTATTGCTTCCTGAAAGATTTTGCCAAAGATAAGGTGATTTACGGTATCAATACCGGTTTCGGGCCGATGGCGCAGTATCGTGTGTCGGACGAAAATTTGCTGCAGTTGCAATACAATATTATTCGCAGCCATTCGACAGGTGCCGGTCGGCCACTGCCGACAGCGTGTGTCAAAGCCGCCATGGTGTCGCGTTTATGCACGTTTCTGAATGGCAAATCGGGTATTCATGTCGATACGATTACATTGCTGCAAGAGTTTATCAATCGCGATATTATTCCCGTGATACCCGAACACGGCAGCGTTGGAGCGAGTGGCGATTTGGTGCAGTTGGCACATTTGGCGTTGGCGCTGATAGGCGAGGGCGATGTGTTTTACAAAGGGGAACGTCGTTTGTCGGCCGATGTGATGCGCGAAAACGGTTTGACGCCGTTGAAAATGTATTTGCGCGAAGGATTGGCCATAACAAATGGTACTGCCGTTATGACGGGCATTGGATTGGTAAATCTGATACGCGCCAAACAGTTGTATGCTGCTGCGTTGCTGGCTTCGGTTTTGGTTAATGAGATTGTGTCGTCGTACGACGACTTCATGGCCGACGAGTTGAACCGTTTGAAAAATCATGACGGACAGAACGCCGTGGCTGCCGAGATGCGCCGCTTGTCGGCCGGCAGCAAATGCTTGTACAAACGAGCCGAAAAACTTTACAATCGTCACGAGGAAGCCACGTTCGACCACAAAGTGCAACCCTATTATTCGTTGCGATGCGTGCCGCAGATACTCGGCCCGGTACTTGAAGTGTTGCGCTTTACGGAAAAAATCCTCGTAGAGGAACTCAATGCTGCCGACGATAATCCGATTGTTGATCCCGAAACGCGTACCGTTTACCATGGTGGAAATTTCCACGGCGATTATGTATCTTTCGAGATGGATAAACTTAAGATTGCCGTTACCAAAATGACGATGTTGATGGAGCGGCAGATGAATTACATATTCCACGACCGCATCAACGGTATTTTGCCGCCGTTTGTCAATTTGGGCGTATTGGGGTTGAACTATGGTTTGCAGGCTTCGCAATTCACGGCCACATCGACCACCGCCGAGTGCCAAACGCTGTCGATGCCGAACTATGTGCACAGCATCCCGAATAACAATGACAATCAGGATATAGTGAGCATGGGTACCAACTCTGCGCTGATTTGCAGACGCGTTGTCGAAAATGCCTTTCAAGTGATGGCTATTCATTACATGGCTTTGGTTCAGGCTGTCGATTGCTTGAAAATCGCTGATAAATTGGCTCCTGCAACACGCCAAATTTATGATGACGTGCGTGCCATAGTGCCTGTGTTTATCGACGATACGCCTAAATTTAAGGAAATAGAGAAACTGATTGATTATCTGAAAGATAAACATACAACATACTAAAAAAACAGAACAAACATGGATAAACAACAAATTACCGATAACCTAATAGCGTGTTTGTGCGACGAGTTCGAAGTGGCGCGCGAGAAATTCTCGGCCGATGCGTTGCTCAAAGACGATTTAGGGTTCGATAGTTTAGATATGGTAGATGTTGTTGTGTTGATAAACCAAACGTTCGGCGTGAAATTGAAAGCCGAAGACTTTGTCGGCTGTCAGCGGTTCGGACAATTAGTCGATTTGTTGGCTTCGCGTGTACGGTGAGTATGTTTTGTTCTATGCCCCAAACTGTGTTTCGGTATATGCTGATTGTTGTGTGGTGGGCGTAAATAGGGAAAAGAGAAGTAATCGGAACGTATGTCGGAACAACAATGGACAGCTAAATCGCGCGGGAATTCGCTGGGTTACCGTATTTTTATATTCTTTATCAAACATTTCGGTTTGCGTTTTGCGTATGCCAATTTGGTGTATGTAGTGCCTTATTTCATTCCGTTTGCGCCTCGAGCCACCAAAGCTATGTGGTTTTATTATCGACAGATATTCCACTATGGCATTCCGAAATCGATGTGGTCGTTGTATTTGCACTATTTTCGTTTCGGGCAATGTATCATCGACAAAATGGCGATTCAGTATGGTCTGAAAGATAACTTTCGTTACACGTTTGACAATTATGATGCTTTTCTCGATGTGCTGAACAGTGGCAAAGGAGCCGTGCTGATAGGTGCGCATGTAGGTGCGTGGCAGATGAGCGCAAGTTTCTTTGGAAATTATGGTCGTAAAATGCACGTCGTATTGGTCGATAAAGAGTACGAACAGTTGAAGAAATATGTCGATTTCAGGGAGCGTTCTTTCAATGTCATTCCCATCAACAAAACCGATGTACTCGATACGATGCTGACCATCAAGAAAGCATTGAATGCAGGTGAGTATGTATGTTTTCAGGGCGATCGTTATACGAACGAAGAGCATACGTTGGCAGCTGATTTTATGGGACGTTCGGCCAATTTCCCCGAAGGACCGTTTTTGTTGGCGTCCAAACTGCGTGTGCCTGTCGTCTTCTTTTATTCGTTGCGCGAAAATGGTGGTTACACGTTCAAATTTGTTATTGCCAACGCCGAAAGTAAACAGAGCGATAAACACGATTTGCTGACACAATATGTAACCTTGTTGGAGCAGGTAGTGCGTACGCATCCGCAGATGTGGTTTAACTTCTATCATTTTTGGAAATGAAACGCATTTTATTACTCTCGGCAAACCGTTTTTGCGACCCATATCCGGTCTATCCGTTGGGTGTTTCGTATCTCAAAACGTATTTAACCGCGCATTTGTCGGCGACGGAATACGAGGTGCAGATTTTGGACTGCAATATGCTGACCAATGACGAGTTGTACCACAAAATCGTCGAACTGCATCCGTTTTTTGTCGGCGTGTCGTTACGCAATGTCGATGGCGCTAATTCGTTGGACGAGGGTAATTTTATCGATGCTTATGCCGAAGTTATTGCGGTAGTGCGTCGGGCTACAAACGCGCATGTGTCGATTGGCGGTGCCGGATTTTCGATATTTCCACATCATTTTATGGCTAAATTGCAGGCCGATTCGGGCATCGTGGGCGAAGGCGAACAGAGTCTTTGTCAACTCATTGAAAATTTGGCACATAATAGGCCGCTGACTGACATCGAAGGCTTGATTTTGCCACACGAAACTGCTCCGCGACAATCACATACGCATTATGTGAATACGCTTGACGTGATGTTTGAAGATGACTTGGTCGATTATTATTGGCGCTACAGCGGCATGTTGAATATTCAAACCAAACGCGGTTGTCCGTATCACTGCATTTATTGTTCGTATCCGGGCATCGATGGTTGTCGGGTACGTACGTTAGATGTCGAAAAAATAGTAACGGATATGGCGCGTTTGAAACGCGACAAACATATTGATTATTTTTTCTTTACCGATTCGGTTTTCAATATCAACAACGCATACAATGTTGCTTTGGCCGAACGTTTGGTGGCCGAACATTTGGATATACATTGGGGAGCCTATTTTTCGCCTCACAATTTGTCGGAAGAACATTTGCAACTTTTTCAAGCGTCGGGGTTGACGCATGTGGAATTTGGTACCGAATCGTTATGCGACGAAACGTTGGCTGCGTATGGCAAATTATTTACTTTCGATGATGTGAAACATGTTTCGGACTTATGTGTCAAATATGGTGTTTATTATGCGCATTTTTTGATTTTAGGCGGTTATGGCGAAACGCACGAAACACTGCGTACGACTATCGAGCATTCGAAGGTTCTGCAATCGACCGTATTTTTCCCATACATCGGTATGCGCATTTATCCACGCACTAAATTGCACGAAATAGCAGTGGCACAAGGTGTTGTGGCGGCCGACGATATGCTTGTGGAACCGCGTTATTACATCGCGCCTGATTTTTCGTTGGACGAAGCGCGTGCGTTGGCACAAGCAACGGACAAAGCGTGGATTTTCCCTGACGAGCCGCATAATGCTCTGATGGACGTGCTACGCTTGAAACGTAACAAAAAAGGACCATTGTGGGAATATTTGCGACGACCGTAATAACCGTTTGACTATGGAGACGATATACAAACAACCGGTTTATTGGGTGGCTGACCACATAATTTCGGCACTTGGTGTGGGTACCGACCTCAATGTCGAGCGCATATTGGCATACGAAACCGGCATCACAACGCAAGTCGATGCGGATGTGTGTGCGTCGCCATTCACAACCGCTCGTATCAATTGGAATCAAATACTTGAAGCAGACGGATTTACACGCTTGGAACGATTGATGCTGACAGCTATTGATCATGTCGTCCAACAAGTACCGTCACTCAATATTGCCGACGACACAGTCGGTATCGTTTTCTCTACGACGAAAGGTAATATTGATTTGTTGGTCGCAAATGAAGTGCCCGACGAACGTGTGTTTTTACCGACGATGGCTAAACGTGTGGCTTCCAAGTGCGGTTTTACGTCCGAACCGATTGTGGTGTCCAATGCCTGCATATCGGGTATTTCGTCTTTGATAGTTGCGGCACGGCTAATCGAACGGCGGATTTACAGACATATTGTGGTGGTTGGCGGCGATTTGTTGACCGATTTTGTGGTGTCGGGTTTTCGCTCGTTCAAGTCGGTGAGTGGTGTAGTGTGTCGGCCTTATGATGTGTCGCGCGATGGCTTATCGATGGGCGAAGCGTGTGGTGCCGTGTTACTGACGGCCGATGAAACCTTGGCCTCAATCCCGACAGTTTGTATCGCCGGCGGCGCTGTTACCAATGACGCTAACCATATTTCGGGGCCGTCGCGCACGGGCGACGGTTTGCATTATGCTATTCGTGCCGCTATGGCCGAAGCGCAGGTGTCCAAACACGATTTGGCATTTGTCAGTGCACATGGCACAGCGACTGTTTATAATGACGAGATGGAGAGTAAATCGTTGGCTTTGAGCGATTTGAGCGATATTCTTGTTAATAGCGTAAAACCTTATTTTGGCCATACGCTCGGTGCCTGCGGAGTTATTGAAAGCATTTTGGCCGTGTGGCAGTTACGTCATCGGATTGTATTTGGTACGAAGGGATTTGCGGAGTTGGGCGTGCCGATGCCGATGACTGTCGCAGCCGAACATCAACCCATTGTGCAGGGTAGTGCTTGCCTGAAAATCGCTTCGGGTTTTGGTGGTTGCAATGCAGCCCTTGTATTGACTCGCGATTGTGCGCCTATTGCGTGTTTGCCGGATAATGACTATATTTGTAGTTTGAAAACGGTAACGCTTTCCGGGACTGACGATTTTGCCGTGCGTATTCGCGACGAATACCGTGCGTTGCATGCGCCGAACTTGAAATTTTTCAAGATGGACGACCAATGTAAGTTGGGTTATGTCTGTGTCGAAAAATTACTTGCAGATGTGGATTTACCGACGGATGCTACTCGCACGGCCGTGATTGTGTCCAACCGTTCGGCTTCGTTGGATACGGATTTGAAACATCAATCGTTGCTGGATATGGGTGATGCAGTGTCGCCGGCTGTGTTTGTGTATACGTTGCCTAACATTGTGAGTGGCGAAATTTGCATCAGACATCACATTCAGGGCGAGAACACCTTTTTTGTACAATCCGAACCCGGCGGATTTGCACTGTGTTATGCCGAACTTTTGTTGCATTGGCGCTTGGTCGATTATGTCATTTTCGGGTGGTGCGATAGATTGCGCGACCGTTACGAAGCGACATTTCAACTGTTGGCGCGACAAGGCGAAAATTTTTAATTGTTACATAATTACAATAACAAAGAACTATGGATGAACTGATTGAACAACTTAAAAATCAATTGATTGAGGCTCTGAATTTGGAAGATATGACACCGGCCGACATCGATGCCGACGCACCGTTGTTTGGCGACGGTCTGGGACTCGATTCAATAGATGCCCTTGAAGTCATTTTGATTTTGGAAAAGCATTACGGCATCAAACTCGACGACCCGAAAGCTGCCAAACCGCACTTTTATTCGGTGCGGACGCTGGCCGAGTTTGTAGCCGCCAACCGAACGAAGTAAATCAAGGTACGGATGGATATTCTCGTTTCAGGCATAGGCATTGTATCGGCGTTAGGTGTCGGTGTGCGCGACAATTATGCGGCGTTACGTGCCGGGCAAAGCGGTTTGGGCGATATTACATTGTTCAAAACGTCTCTTCGTGTGCCTGTCGGCGAGGTCAAATATGATAACGGCGCACTGAAACGCCAACTCGGGCTGTCACAGACAGAAACGGTTTCGCGAACGGCACTTTTGGGTATGTTGGCCGCAGCCGAGGCCGTCGATGATGCGCATTTGCCCGCCAATGTCCGTGTCGGTTTGGTGTCGGCCACGTCGGTCGGCGGCATGGATTTGACAGAACGGTTTTACCGTGATTTTATGTACGACAACTCCAAAGGCCGCTTGCGCATGGTTGTACATCACGATAGTGCCGATAGCACGTTGCGGATAGCCGATTATTGCGGCATACGCGACTTTTCTACCACCATTTCGACCGCGTGTTCGTCGTCGGCCAACGCCATCATGTTCGGTGCCCGTTTGATTCGTGCCGGTTTGCTCGATGCTGTTGTGGCCGGTGGTACCGATGCTTTGTGCCAATTTACGCTCAACGGTTTCAATTCGCTGAAAATATTGGATGCGCAACGTTGTCGCCCGTTCAATGCCATACGCGCCGGACTGAATTTGGGTGAAGGCGCCGGTTTCGTGGTTTTGCAGCGTGCCGATTTGATGCCTCCCAATAATTATGGCACACTTATTGGGTTTGCGAACGCTAATGATTCGTTTCATCAAACGGCATCTTCGCAATCTGGAGACGGAGCGTTTCTGTCAATGTCGAAAGCGATGGCAATGGCGCAGTTATCAACAGATGCGATTGATTACATCAACGTACACGGCACGGGTACGGGCAACAATGATGCTGCCGAGAGTGCCGCTTTGTTACGACTGTTTGGCGAAAAGATTCCGCCGTTCAGTTCCACTAAGGCTTTTACGGGACACACGTTGGCTGCGGCCGGTGGCATCGAAGCCGTGTTTGCCATGCTGTCGCTGCGACATGGTGCCATTTACCCGAATTTGGGTTTCGAGTCGCCCATCGACACTTTTGCTTTGATACCCGAAACGGTTTTTTCGGACGGTCGTCCTCTGCGTGTGGTCATGAGCAATTCTTTCGGTTTTGGCGGTAATTGTTCGACATTGATTTTTAGAAAATAATTCTGTATTTTTGTAGCATGATAATGGCAAAACCTTTCATAAAATGGGTAGGTGGTAAAACGCAACTATTGAATATTATAGAACGCACTTTGCCAGCTGATTTCTCGCAACGAAAAAATGTAACTTACATCGAACCGTTTGTGGGCGGTGGAGCAGTGTTGTTTTGGATTCTGCAAAAATATCCGAATATCACGCAAGCAGTTATTACCGACATCAATCCTGATTTGATGTTAGCGTACCAAATTGTCAGAGATAATCCGGAGGATTTGATTTTGGAATTGCAGGCAATTCAGTCAGAATATATGCCATTGAATGACGAACAACGCAAACTATACTATATGCAAAAACGTGCACGTTTCAATACAAAATCGTTGGATGTCGTTGAAAATACAGCATTGTTTATTTTTTTGAATCGTACTTGTTTTAATGGTTTGTATCGTGTGAATAAACACGGTTTGTTTAATGTGCCGTTTGGAAGATATGCCAATCCGAAAATTTGTGATGAACAGACGATTTTAGCAGACAGCAAATTGTTGCAAAAAGTCAGAATTTTGACCGGTGATTTTTCCGAAACGCTTCAATTTGCCGACAAAAATAGTTTTTTTTATTGCGATCCACCGTACAAACCTTTGAGCAAAACATCGAGTTTTACTTCTTATGCGAAAGAAAATTTTAACGATGCCGAACAAATTCGTTTGCGTGATTTTTGTGTTGAAATAAATCGTTGTGGTGCTCATTTTATTTTGAGCAATGCGGACGTGAAGGGCAAAAATCCGCATGATGATTTTTTTGATAAATTATATGCGGCTTTTGACATTAAACGTGTATTTGCTACGCGGATGGTTAATGCCAATGCTGCAAAACGAGGAAAATTGACGGAATTGATGATAAACAATTTTTGCAGGCCAAATTATATTCCCATATTACATGAATATCCCTCATATCAATTACTTGGGACAATAGAGAAGAAAGTGGCTATTGAACGAATACATATTGATAAACAAAGACTTGATTATGCAAATCCAATATATAAAGAAACTGTTGAAAGTATTGTGCATGATTTTCATATTGAAGGTTGGGAACCTATTTTTGTTGATGATGAATATTTTATAAGAGATGGACAGCATAGATATACTGCAGCCAAGGAAATGGGATTAAAGTATATAGATGTTTTGGTGTTGAGTCCTGATAATTTAGCCCACGATAATTTAGTTCATACTGATTTTGCAGTTGAGCATTATGCAAAAAAACATATATATTATGATATACAACTTTGAATTATTTTTATCTCAATTAAAAAGAACTAATGCTACGCTTGACGGTTTTACCGATTTTAAAAAGGTGTCAGCCAATGTTGGCAAAATTGCAATTAAATTGAACCAATTGAATTATTTACTTGGTAAAACTGATTTGCACACAGCGATTAAAGATTTGTTTGATGAGAATCCTTTAACATTTGAAATTTTAGAAATACTTGTTGCCGTTCGGAAATCGGATAAAAAAATGGTTCTCAATAAAGATTTCAAACCGCAGTTGTTAGAAGATTATTTCACAACTGCAGATGGCGTTATTGAATATATTGAAGGTACAGGACTTGCTGATGTTTTTCGGTCTAAAAAGATAACGAATTTAGTCGATTATGTTTTCGGTATCGAAGTCGGTTTAGATACGAATGCGCGTAAAAATCGCGGTGGACATAACATGGAACATGCGGTAGCAAAAATATTTACTGACGCTGGTATTCACTATCGAACAGAAGTTTATAGTAATGAATTTGCTGATTTAAAAAGTTTGGGTGGAGATTTAAAACGCTTTGATTTTGTTGTAGAAACGCCTATTAAGACCTATTTGATTGAAACGAATTTTTATAATAGTGGTGGTTCAAAATTGAATGAAGTCGCTCGGTCATATTCCGAACTTGCTCCAAAAATTAATCAATATCCCGCTTATGAATTTGTATGGATAACCGATGGACAGGGTTGGCTTTCTGCTAAAAACAAATTAGAAGAAGCATTTTCAATTATACCGAGTCTTTATAATTTGACAAGTTTGACGAGTTTTATTGAAAAAATTCAATATGAAGAAAAAACAAATAAGGAACTTTAAACACACGCAGGCAAGTGAAGTTTCTATGGATTAGGCCTATCGCCCAATTCCCTGTCAATAGCCATTATGTTTTAGCAGTGTATAATGGGAAATTGTCAACATATGATATTGTGATTAGATATCGACAACTGGAGAATGATAAGTGGAGTCGTATTCGTACTCCAAAGCATGTTCATTGGGCAGTTGATATTTTACTCAAACAACATTCTAACAAACGGGCTACTGCTAAATTTATTGATTTACTTTTGTCTTTATGGGATAAAATGCCTGCAATTACTACTGAATCAGTAAAAGGGGATTTGCTCAACTCAGATGTTTTGTTGGCTGATGTTGAAAAAGAGGCGAAAAATTACTTACAATTGGCAAATAAAGGAGAATATAGTATTAAATTTCTTTATTTGTTAGCAAAACTGTTAATAATCCAGGAAAAAACTAATAAAGATGAAGCTTATATGTTCAAATCTTTATTGGAAGCTTTAAAAGAACACAAAAACATTTTTAATATTGTGCAAATAGCGACTGCAAAATACGTTCAATGATTACTCCTTTTTTCAAATCCGATGATCGCGCATTTACTTTATTGCAAGGCGATTGTGTTGAACTTATGAATCAGTTTGATTTTAAGTTCGACATGATTTTTGCAGACCCACCGTATTTTCTCTCTAACGGTGGTATTTCTGTACAGAGTGGCAAAATGGTGAGTGTAAATAAGGGAGATTGGGATAAATCGCAAGGCTTTGAAAAGGACAATGAATTTAACCGCATGTGGTTGACGGCGTGTCGAGATAAGTTGCAAGAGAATGGTACAATTTGGATTAGTGGCACATATCACAATATTTTTTCGGTGGCGCAGATGCTGACCGAATTGGACTATAAAATTCTCAATTGTGTAACATGGGCAAAAACCAATCCGCCGCCAAATTTAAGTTGTCGTTATTTTACGCATTCTACCGAATTTATTCTGTGGGCGCGTAAAAGCAAGTCGGGAAAACATTTCTACAACTACGAACTGATGAAGGAAATAAACGGCGGCACTCAAATGAAGGATGTGTGGAATTTGCCGGCGATTGCATCTTGGGAAAAATCGTGTGGTAAACATCCAACGCAGAAACCTTTGGCTTTGTTGGCACGCATAATTCAAGCCTCAACCAAAGTAAATGAGTGGATTTTAGACCCATTTTCCGGTAGTAGCACAACGGGAATTGCTGCAAATTTATTGGGACGGAAATTCCTCGGTATTGATAGAGAACGTGAATTTTTAGAATTAAGCACAAAACGAAAATGTGAAATTGAAAATGTTGCAATTTTTGCCAAATACAAGTCAAAAATTTGTGGCGACATAACCAAACAACAATCGCTGATGTTGGCATCAGAACCGCCTGCAGAATATACACGCACTTTACCATTTTAATTGAAAATGATATTCATTAATGCCATAGCGTCCGATAAAACGTTGAAAACGGACATCAAAGAACTGATTCCCGACCCGATTTTGCGGCGACGGATGAGCCGCATTGTCAAACGTGGCGTAAGTGTCGGTATGGAGTGCGTGCAAGCCGTTGGATTTGAGGCCATCGATGCCATTATTACGGCTACAGGATTCGGCTGCTTGGACGATAGCGAAAAATTTCTCCGCAATTTCATCGAAAACGATGAACAGTTGCTCAACCCGACGCCGTTCATACAATCGACGTTCAATACGGTAGGCGGACAAATTGGCTTGTTGTGCAAAAACCATTGCTACAATATGACTTATACGCATCGCGGACGCAGTTTCGAGAGCGCATTGCTTGATGCAATACTCTTGCTCGACGGCGGTGAAGCGCACAATGTGTTGCTTGGCGCGTTCGACGAAACAACGCCGACACAATACAAAATAATGGAACGTATGGGTTTGTGGCGTCGGGCGCAGGCTGGCGAAAGTGCCTATTTCTTTGTCTTGTCCGATAAACGCGGCGAGCAGTGCGTGGCGACAATCGATTTGCCTGAATTTTTACAAACGCCTGTTGCGGAAAACGACCTGCGCAAACAGTACGGCAACACGTTGATTTATAACGATTATACCGTTAGCGGCGTATTCCATACGGCTTCGGCGGCGGTGTTGTTCGATGCGATTGGCCGATTGTCGTCCGACAAGCAGGAACTAACATTGTACAATAGTTATTTCGGTACGATGCCGACCGTTTTACATATTCGCTATTGCTGATGGTTATTGTCGTTACTATATTGATAATTAGCGTATTAGCATTTTTGTTTTACGCCTCGTACAGCATCGGTTCGGGAGTGTATGTCAAAGCGTTGTGCCGCGTGGCAACCGATAAAAAACAGATAGCGCTCACATTTGATGACGGTGTAGATGGCACGCAAACGCCACTTGTACTTGATGTGTTGCGACGACACAACGTCAAGGCGACTTTCTTTCTTGTGGGCGAACGGGCACAAGCGCATCCCGATATTGTGCGGCGCATGATTGCCGAAGGACATACGATAGGCATTCACACATGGCGGCATCAGAATACGTTCCCTTTTGGTTCGACCGACACAATAATGGCCGATTTGCAGCGCACGTGCGATCTGCTCGAACAAATCACCGGACAACGCATTATATTGTTTCGTCCGCCGTTTGGTGTAACAAATCCGCCTATCGGGAGGGCAGTTCGCCGTTTGGGTTTGGTGTCGGTAGGTTGGAACATCCGTTCGTATGATACGGACTCGAAAAAAACGCGTGCCGACATCGTGCAGCGCATCGAACGTCGTTTGCAGCCCGGTGCCATAGTGTTGTTGCACGACAATCGTGCAGACAGCGAAGCGTTGCTCGAAAAAATTTTGGTCATGCTGAAAACAAACGAATACGAAATAATACCTTTGAACGTATGAAATACTATCTTTTCGGTTTAGTGTTGCTGCTGTCGGCAACGGCGGTGAAGGCGGAATCTGCCGCCGCCGTGTTGGCAAAAATCAGAGATAACGGTACGGCTATCAATACGATTGAAAGCCGTTTCGTGCAGCATAGACATTTGCAGGCGTTGAAAAACGATGTTGTGTCGAACGGTCGTTTTTACTATCAAAAAAACGATAAAATCTGCATGGCTTACGACCGGCCGCAAGGCGATTTGTTATTGATGAATGGCGATGATTTTGTGATGATAGCAGACGGTCGGCGGAGCGTTGTCAATGCACAATCCAATCCGATGTTGAAACAAATGCGAATTTTGTTAACGGCTTGTGTCAGTGGCGATTTTGACCGTCTGAAAACGGGACGAAATACGCAACTTGCCGTTGACGAAACGGATGCTCACTACATTTTGACTGCAACGCTCGATGGCTCAGCCCAAAAATTATATGCCTCCATCGTGTTGACTTTTGACAAGCAGAATTTGGCTTTATTAGTATTGCGCATGAACGAGGCAAACGGCAATTTTACCGAATATACTTTTGATTCTCCGAAATTCAATCAACCAATCGATGGCAATGTGTTTGATGTTAATCGACAAAGTACCAAATAGTTAGTTTATGTCAACAGAATCGGAATTAAACATCAAACAACGGCTGAAAGCCTTAAATGGCATTGTGTTGATACCAACGTACAACAATGCGTCCACATTGTTGCAGGTTATTGCCGATGTACACCGCTTTGCCGACGACGTGTTGGTTGTCAACGATGGTAGTACTGATGCTACAGCCGAATTGTTGGCCATGCGCGATGATGTCAAAGTCGTGTCGTATGCAAAAAATCGCGGCAAGGGTTACGCCTTGAAAACCGGTCTGCGCGAAGCCGCTCGTTTGGGTTATGCTTACGCCATCACCATTGATAGCGACGGTCAGCATTATGCCGACGACATAGCCGCATTTGTCGAGGCTGCCGAACAGTCGCCTGAAACATTGTTTGTCGGTGCGCGTAATTTGCAGGCTGAAAATATGCCTTCGAAAAATACATTTGCCAACAAATTTTCTAATTTTTGGTTTTGGGCCGAAACGGGTACGCATTTGGCTGATACGCAATCGGGTTTTCGTCTTTATCCGTTGGCCAAAATTGCAAAAATGCACTTTATCACATCACGCTACGAGTTTGAGGTGGAGGTGTTGGTGCGTGCGGCTTGGCATGGCATCCGTGTGGCCAATGTGCCTATCAAAGTGTATTATCCGCCGGCGGCCGAGCGCGTGTCGCATTTCCGTCCGGCACGCGATTTTACGCGCATTTCTATATTGAACACTTATTTGGTGCTGGTGGCGCTGCTCGTCTATTATCCGTGGCGTTTTTTGAATGCGCTTACATGGGCTAATGTCAAACGTTTTGTGCGTAACAATATTACGCATTCGGGCGAGAGCAATTTGCGTCTTGCGTTAGCAATCGGGTTGGGTGTGTGCTGCGGCATCTTGCCTGCTTGGGGATACCAAATGTGGATAGCATTGGCTGTGGCGCAGGTGGCCAAATTAAACAAAGTGTTAGCCGTTGTAGCGAGCAATATCAGCATTCCGCCGATGATACCTTTTATTCTCTTTGGCAGTTATTGGGTTGGTTGTTGGTTACTTGGTAATCCGGTTACATTGTTGTTTGGCGAGGTAACGTTCGATTCGGTGATGGTCAATTTGTGGCAATATGTGCTTGGAGCCTGCGTGTTAGCGTTTGTGGCCGGCGTTTGTGCTTGGTTGATAAGTTGGGCTTTATTGAGTCTGTTTAGAAAAACAAAGTGAAGATGACAAAAATATTCTTGACAATATACGATTTTTTTGAGCGGCATCGCCCATGGATGTGGGTGTTATTAGGCGTGTCGATTGTGGTTATGTCGCTGATAGCGTGCAGATTGCGCTTACAAACCGATATTATGAGTTTTTTGCCCGATAGCGATCGTACGCAGGACAAAGAGGTGTTGGCGGATTTGCGCCTTAAAGATCGTATCATTGTGATGTTTTCGGCCGAATCCGACGAAGTTTCGCCCGACGATTTGATTGCTGCAGCCGATGTTTTCGAAACGACTATTTGGCAACAAACCGATTCGGCACACATCTTGTGTTTGGATGCACGGGTCGATATGTCGGTGCTGGACAATACACTGAATTTTATCTATCGTCATATACCGTTGTTTGTCGATTCGACCGATTATGTTACGTTGGATAGCGTATTGCAGCCCGATGTGTGCTTACAACGTATGACGCAAAATTATGTCGATTTGCTATCGCCCATGGGCGTCGGTTTGCAGAGTATCGTTTTGCGCGACCCGTTGGGGTTGGGCGCAAAACCCCTTGCCGCTTTGCAAAATTTCAATCAGTTTGAAGGCTATTCTATATACGATGACCGTCTGTTTTCCGATGACTATCGGACGTTGTATTTATTTATTGATTCGCCCGACGGGGGCGATGCTTCACCATTGAACAACGAATTGACTACTGCTATCGAAAAGACGTTGCAACAGGTTGAAAATCAGTGTGCTGATGTGACAGCCGAATGCTATGGTGTGCCGCTGATAGCCACCTATAATGCACGACAAATTCAGCGCGATTTGATGGTAACGCTCAATGTGGCGTTGCTGGTGATTGTGTTGTTGGTACTGTTAGCCTTCCGACGCAAACGTACCGTGTTGTTGCTGATTGTTCCTGTGATTTATGGTGCATTGTTTGCGGCTGCGTGCATCGTGTTGATACAAGGTGTCATCTCGGCTATTGCTATTGGTACCGGTGCCGTGGTGTTGGGGGTGGCACTCAGTTATTCGGTGCATGTGGTGGCGCATGCCGGCCATAGTAAAACGGCACGACAAATTATTGAAGAGTTGGCCACACCATTGACTATTGGAAGTTTGACGACCATTGGCGCATTTATCGGATTGCAATTTACGTCGTCGCCGTTGTTGCAGGACTTTGGCTTATTTGCCGCTTGCAGTCTGGTTGGAACGATGTTGTTTTGTCTGATCTTTTTACCGCATTGTATCGTTATCGACGGACAACACGAAAAGACTCGTACCATGCAGTTAATCAATCGGTTAAATAACTATCCTTACGATAAAAACCGATGGTTGGTTGGTATTTTGGCTGTGATTGTTGTGGTTACATGTATAACGTGTGGCGATGTGCGTTTCAATTACGATATGATGCAGCTGTGTTATCAGCCGCCGCATTTAGAGCAAGCCGGCCGGCGTTTGCAGAACCGCCCGGACGAAGATATGTCCATATTGCTTGTGTCGCACGCACAGACAGCCGAAACTGCTTTACAGGCGTATAGTGCGACGAATGCTGTAGCGCGCGCTGCCGCCGATTCGGCAAAAATCGAAAAATACATGTCGGCTGCCACATTTTTGCCACCGAAAACGGTGCAAAAGCAAAAAATCGCGCAGTGGAATGACTATTGGACTGCGGCCAAACGCCACGATGTCGAAAACGTAGTGCGACAAGCCGCGCGACAAGTCGGATTTGCCGATGATGCGTTTGATGCTTTTTTCGAAATGCTTGCCGACGATTACACCCCAACCGATTTATCGGACGAGATGCGGGAACAGACTTTGGCTTTTTCGAGTTTGGTGGAGCAGAATGACTCGGCCGTCGCATTGATAACACAAGTGTGGCTTGATAATGCCCATAAGAAAGATTTCTACCGGCAAGTGGCACCGACAGCAACGGTGGTCGATCAGAGTTTTTTTATTGCCGAAGTGGCACGTTCCATCAACGACGATTTTAACCTCATTCTCGGCATTTCGTCGTTGCTGATTTTTGTGGTATTGTTGATTTCGTATGGCAGGATTGAGTTGGCTGTACTCGCTTTTTTGCCTATGTGTTTGAGTTGGTTCATCATTCTTGGATTCATGGCAATTTTCGGAATCGAATTTAATATAGTCAACATCATTCTTTCAACTTTTATTTTCGGTATTGGCGACGATTTCAGCATATTCGTGCTCGATGGTTTGTGTAGTGAATATCGTATGGGTAAAAAAATGTTGCCGGCGCACAAAACGGCCATTTTCTTCTCGGCTTTGATGACGGTTATCGGCATGGGAGCGTTGCTGTTTGCAAAACATCCTGCCATTCATTCGCTGGCGTTGGTGTCGTTGTTGGGTATCATTGTCGTGGTGTTGGTGTCGTATATTTTGCAGCCGTTGTTGTTTCGGTGGCTTGTTACGGCACAGACCGATAAGGGCGGATTGCCTCATACAGTTGGTAGTTTGCTGCGGTCGTTGTTAGCTTTGCTGGCTGTTGTGCTCTGCTGTCTGTTGCTGGATTGTTTGATTCTCATACTGCTGCTGTGCCCTTGTCGTATGCCGACTAAGCGGCGCATCTTTCGGCTGACACTGCAAAAAATGGCGCTGTGGTCGGTATGGATTGTACCGGGATTGCATATTCACATTAATCGTCATGGCGAAAATTTCAAGAAACCGGCCATCATCATTGCCAATCATCAGTCGATGATAGATTTGCTGATAATGTTCAGTTTGTCGGCCGATACGGTCATCACGGCCAAAGCATGGGTGATGAACAACCCCTTGTTTGCATTGATAGCTCGATTTGCCGGCTTCATCGATACGTCGAAAGGAATGGCGTTGATGGAGCAAACCATGAACGAGTTGGTGGCGCAGCAACGGTCGCTGGTCATTTTTCCCGAAGGCACACGCTCCGACGATTTGGAAGTACAACGCTTCCACAAAGGCGCATTTTTTCTGGCAGAAAAATATCGACTCGACATCGTGCCGATAGCACTTTACGGCACGGGAAATATCTATCGCAAAGGGCAACTGTATGTGGCCAAAGGTACGATGGTGGCCGAAGTCTTGCCGCGTATCGCCTGCACCGACGAGCGTTTTGGCTGCACCTATCAGGAACGTGCAAAGAATATCCGTAGGTATATTGCCGCCGAATACGACAAATTGCGTGATGCCTACGATACTATGGATAACGCCTATTATCGTATGGCATTTGCCGACAATTATGTGTACAAAGAGGCGGGCGTTGAACGTATGGAACGCCGCATGGCGCGCAAGCAACATTACTATCGTTGGCTCGATGCGCTGGTGCCGCGACAGGCTGCTATATGCGAAACCGATTGCGGTTATGGCGAAAAAACGTTTGCATTGGCGTTGCTGTCGAAACGGCGCACGGCCACAGCCTTCGATACCGATGCCGAAAAAGTGGCTTTTGCCGCTCACGGCACGTTGCCCCAAAATCGTGCCCGATTCGTGTGTGCCGATGCGCGCATCGTGGAGTTGCCGCCAAGCGATGTGTTCATCGTCAATGCGTATTCCGAGGCGTTGTTTGCCAAATGTGCCGATAGATTGTGCAATAATGGTAAAATTATCGTTATGAAAAATAATAATAAATTATTTGAAAATCAAATGTTTACAATCACCGAAAACCAATTTGCGTGGATTTGCGAGAAAAAATAAAAAAGACTAACTTTGCATCATGATTGATTTTCAAATATCAGACATAGAATTTCGTTCGCAAGAGGAGATTCAGCGTTTTCAAGAAGAAAAATTGCGCCAGAGTTTGGCCTATTTGCAAGCAAAATCACCGTTTTATCAAGCGATGTTTTCCGATTGCGGCATTGATGTCGAAAACATACGCACGCTTGCCGATTTGCAAAAATTGCCGTTTACCGATAAGCGGGATTTGCAACAGCATAATGCCGATTTTTTGTGTGTTCCTCCGCGTGATGTCATCGATTATATTACTACGTCAGGAACATTAGGCGACCCTGTTACGTTTGCTTGTACCGACAGGGATTTGGATCGTTTGGCTTATAACGAAGCGGTGTCGTTTGCCTGTGCGGGGGTCACACCGGATAGCGTCGTGCAGTTGATGACGACACTCGACAAACGCTTTATGGCCGGCATGGCTTATTTTCTTGGTTTACGTAAATTGGGTGCAGGTGTCATTCGTGTAGGTAACGGCATCCCCGAACTTCAATGGGATACCATTCGTCGTCTGCATCCCGATACCATCATGTGTGTGCCGTCGTTCATACTGCGCCTTGTAGAATATGCTGAACAAAACGGTATTGATTATCGCCACTCGTCGGTGCGACGCATTATTGGCATTGGCGAAGGGTTGCGCGATCAACACTTTAACCTCAATTTGCTCGGTAGGCGCATTCACGACAAATGGCCCGAAGTGGAACTTTTTGCCACCTATTCGTCCACCGAGATGTCGGCCACATTCTCAGAATGTCCTTGTGGCTGTGGCGGACATGTGCATCCCGAATTGATCATTGTCGAAATCATTGGTGACGACAATCGTCCCGTGTCCGATGGCGAAGTGGGCGAAATCGTGATAACCACACTCGGTGTTGAAGGTATGCCGTTGCTACGTTTTCGTACCGGCGATATGGCCGCAAAAATTACCGAAACGTGTCGTTGTGGTCGTCATTCGTATCGTTTGACGCCGCTCGTCGGCCGCAAAAACAATATGATTAAGTTGAAAGGAACGACGCTTTACCCGCCGGCTATCAACGATGTGCTCGACAATACGGAGTATGTGGCCAATTATGTTGTTGTGGTGCGCGATTCCGATGCAGGGACGGACGAAGTTGTGGTGCGCATAGGACTGAAAAAAGAGTATCCATACGCCCAATTGGCCAATTCTATTGGCGAAGCGGAAGCGTCGCTTATTAAAGATTTGAAAGACCGTTTCCGCGCACGCATCCGTGTGGCGCCTATCGTCGAAATTTTGCCGCCCGACTTGATACAAAAAATTAATTTCCCGGCACAATCGCGTAAGCCGATCAAATTTATAGACGAACGCAAAAACATTGATGTAGTATGATAGCGCACATGATGTTCATCTCCTCACTTGTATTGGGAGGCTTGTTGGTAGTCATTCCGCATCTGATTTGGTTGGTTGTATGGCTGGTCGGTCGTTGTTGCGATTTCTCTGTGCCTTACAGTCCGTTTGGCTGGACGGCGTTGGGACTCGTGTTGCTTTGTTGGAGCATTTTGGCTTATGGCTTTTTTGTCGGTCGTTTTCGTGTCGAAATTAAACATGTGGATTACACGCATACCGTTATTCCGCCAGCATTCAAGGGGTATAAGATTGTGCACATTTCGGATTTGCATTTAAGCACTTTCGACGACCGGCCGTCTGCACTGCAGCGCTTGGTCGATAGCATCAATGCTCAACAGCCCGATTTGATTTGTTTCACTGGCGATTTGGTTACGATGGGTGTATCCGAAGCCGCACCGTACCGCGACATTTTGCGCAGGTTGCACGCCACCGATGGTATTGTCAGTGTGCTGGGCAACCACGATATGCTCATCTATCGACGTTGGGCATCGGAGGCTGAACGCGAGAGCGAAGTGGCCAAGTTGGTCGATTTTGAACGCAACGAACTAGAATGGCATTTGTTGCGCAATCAACATCTGAACATTGTTCGCGATAACGATACGCTGACGATTGTCGGGGTGGACAATTGTGCGTGTAAGAATCAAGGCTTTCGCACGATTCATGCCGGCGATTTGTCCCAAGCAATGGCCGATACCGATGGCTTTCGTATACTGTTGAGCCACGACCCGACGCATTGGCGTGCCGAAGTGCTCAGTAAAACGGATATTCCGCTGACGTTGAGCGGTCATACGCATGCAGCTCAAGTGCGCTTGTTCGGTTGGACGCCGGCCGCGTGGTCGTTTCGTGAAACAGCCGGCCGTTACGACAGCGCAGGGCAGACCCTCTATGTCAATGTCGGATTGGGTTGCACATTGCCCGTTCGTATCAACTGCCCGGCTGAAATAACCGTGATAACATTGCAGTAACAAAAAAAATATATCTTTGCAAAAAATTAGATTTTTAGCGGAACAACTGAATTGAAATAAGCATCTTCTCATACGATGTAAAACTATGAGTGGTCGCTGTGGCGGCTATACATATTGATAAATAGCGTTTTACAACGCATTGTTCTTGGCTGCTTTGAACGTGAGAACTTCGAAAATCTAATGTCAAGACGAGGCAACTGAAACGCCTATTGAGTGTATATTCATTAAACACACATGTTGTACCTAATCGTATGTAGTATTGTGTGTATAATATACACGGCGTAGGTTGTGGGTTGCTCGTTCTACATTAGAAGGCAATTCTCACGGCCTAAGCAGCAGGACGAGTAAATAACTCGAACCTGCGCTTTTTGTTTGCGCATAGGTTCATAACGTAATAGAATTATGTATATGAAAATCAGTGCTTTGTATGCGCATTTCCGTAATCTGATCTTGTATGCCCTTATCGGCGGCTTTTGTTCAGCACTTGATTTTGCTGTCTTCACATTGCTTTGCCATTTCGGTTGGCAGCCTTACTTATGGGCAAATGTAATCAGTATCCATTGCGGTATCTTCTGCAGTTTTTTCCTAAATTGTTCTTTCAATTTCAAGGTCAGAGACAAGACTCCACAACGCTTCTTGTCTTTCTATGCCATTGGACTCATGGGGTTAGGTATTAGCGAAGGAATGCTGTA
>JBJEJW010000016.1:0-24979 GCA_051878315.1 Paludibacteraceae bacterium
GGAGCGCACTCCGACATACCATAGCCCGTGATAAACGGCATGCCAATCCGGAACGCCAGCAGTTGCTCTATTGCAGGCGGGATGGCGGCACCACCGGTGGCAAACACCTCTATCTTGCCGCCTAATGCCGCCATAACTTTCTCGCGAAGCATTCGACAATAGTCGGGGTGCTCGGTATAGTGTGCCAGTTTTTCTTGTCCTTCTTCGCTCTGCATTTCCGCACCTACGGTATATTCCACCATTTTCGCCAGCACCAGCGGCACCGCGAAGAATATCTTGGGGCTGTAGGCTTGCATGATCTCCACCACTACCGACGGTATCGGCAACCGACCCAGGATTACCGTGTGCATACCCGTACACATTGGCGTGATGAGGTCGCAGGTCAAACCGAAGATATGTGCATAGGGCAGAATGCTCACGTAGTTATCACCCGCGTGGTAGGGGATATGTTGCTGAAATTCTTTCACGTTCCAACTGAAATTCCGTACCGTCAACATCACACCTTTCGGATTACCTGTGGAGCCGGATGTGTACATGATAGCGCACACTTCGTCTAAGTCGCGATGGCAGAAATGTACGCCTGCGCTGCTGTATCCCTGCGGGTAGGCGGCGGCAAAGAGCGCATCGGCCTGCTCGTAGGCACAGCGCGCCTCGTCGGTGGCAGCAAGTACCTCCAACGTGTCGGTATCGATGACTGCCACTACATTGGGCATCTCGTCAAACGACATATTCTGGAACGATTTCTTCTCCGTGTAAAGTATCTTGCTGTCCGAATGGTTCACTAACTGTTGCACATCGGCAGGCAGGAAAGCATTGTAGAGTTGCACGCTCACATATCCGCCCGTCAAGGCTGCCAAAAACGCTTCCGACCAATGCACAGAACTCTTGGCATTGATGGCTATCTTGTCGCCCTCTTGCAAACCGATGGCTTGCCATACAAGATGCAGACGGGCAATATTCCGCGCCAACTCTCCGTAACTCTCTGTACTCACTTGGTAGTCCGACAACGCCGGCATCTCCCAATGTGTTTTTACTGAATTTTCAAATAAATTTATCAGATTTTCCATATACCTAATACTGTTATACTTGTTCGTATATATTCAAATTTACGACATTATACTTTCCTAAAATCCCTCGGTCCGACGCCTTCGTGGGTGCGGAAGAACTTGCCGAAAGCCGATTGGTTGCTAAAGCCTAACTCATAACAAATCTGCGAGATGGTTTTGTCCTCGTTTTGCAGGCTCTTACGGGCTTGAAGCATCAGTTTGTCGGCTATTATCTGAATGGCAGGCTTGCCCGTAACGCGTTTCACACAAGCGGACACATAGCGAGCCGTCAGATGCAGGCGGTCGGCATAGTAACTCACAGAATGCTCCTCCCGATAATGGCTTTCCACTAATGCCAAGAAACGGGCACACACTTCCTCTTCGCGTGTCTGAGGCTGACCATTGTACGGCAGCAAATAATAAGCAAAACTATAAATATACGCCTTAATAATGTAGTATATTGATTGTTTCAGATACGGATTATCGCTGTGTGCCAAGGCGATGCGCAAACTGTTGAACACCGTCTCCAGCGACGAGAGCGACTCGCCCTCCAAATGCACCAACGGCTCACGACGCAAGTTCAAAAACATCTGATAACTATTTTTCAAGTTAAGATATTCGATATACGCACGCGACATCAGTACCACCCGCGCTTCAAAATCTTTACTCAACCCCAGTCGTTTCACGCGCTGTTGCTGGATTATCACCAGCATATCATTCGCCTGTACATGATACGTTACACTATCTATCTGGAAATCAGCGCTCCCAACAGTTACAAGCGCTACACATACATGATCCACCTCATAGGTTATCCCACGGTCAAACAGCGAGTGGGTTTTGTCCAACAGCACCACATCATCCTCCAAGCACAGCGTTCCCATGCTCCGATACTTACTCGCCGATAATCTTGTAACGTCCATATTGTTAAATATAGTCTGTTGCTAAAATGGTGCGCAAAAGTAGTCTTTTTGTACGAAACCACAAAACAAATACTACATTTAGAACTATTTTTCGTACAAATCAGACTATTTTTATGAAAACGGAAATACAAAATGACCACTTTTATTCCGTTAGAGATAAGTCGCCATGTTACCGTAAATATGTAATAGTATGGAAACAAAAAATAAGACAACATAGAGTTTTCTCTATATTGTCTTGTAGATGATTTTCTTTGTCGGCGTTTTTACAGCCGTTTTTTGTTCTATTGCCCTTTTGACGGGCTTTGTGGAGTATAGCGGACTCGAACCGCTTACCTCAACACTGCCAGTGTTGCGCTCTACCAGATGAGCTAATACCCCTTTGAAATGCGTTGCAAAGGTACACTTTTTTTCTGAATCCGCAAAAAAAATCGACATTTTTTTTGTAATTTTGCACAGATTATGCTATACGCCGACGTCATATTGCCATTTCCTTTAGCGCAAACCTACTCATACGCCATTCCCGAAGCCATGGAAGGCACACTCATGGTCGGGATGCGCGTGGTTGTACCTTTCGGCGCACGACGTTTCTACACAGGCATTGTGTGCCATATCGACACGCAAGCTCCCGATTGCAATACCATCAAAGCCATCACCCTGCAACTTGACGACAGCCCGATGGTATGCCCCGAGCAACTGCGATTTTGGCAATGGATGGCCACTTACTACCGCACGACATTGGGCGATATATACCGCATGGCAATGCCTTCGGCACTAAAACTCGAAAGCGAAACCATAGTAGAATTGACTGACATTGTCCCAACAGCCGACTTGTCGGCACACGAACAACGTATTTGCGCTATTTTAACGCAAAAACCGTTGTCCATACAGGCCATCAACAATGCGTTAGATGTAAAAAACGCCTTGCCCGCTATCAAAAAACTGCTTACTCGTGGCATGGTAACACTCTCCGAAGAAATCAGCGAACGCTACACACCACGCACCGAGAATTTCATCAGTATTACCGAACAATATATCGGGCAACCCACCGAAACGCTACTGCGCCTGCCTGCACGCGCCAAACGTCAGCAACAACTGCTGCAAGCCTATTTAACCTTAAGCCCCGAACGCGACCTTGTAAAAAAAACAGAACTACTCAAATACGCCAACTGCAATTCAAGCATCTGCACGGCACTCATCGAACGCGGCATCTTCCGACAAACAACACGCGAGGTATCGCGTTTGGAAACATTTACGAAATCGGCCGGCCTCGTTACGCTGACGCCCGAGCAACAAACCGCTTATCAAGCCATACACCAACAATGGCAACAAAAAAATGTGGTATTGTTACACGGTATAACTGCAAGCGGGAAAACAGAAATTTATACACATCTGATAAGCGATGTGCTACAACAAGGTAGGCAGGTACTCTATTTGGTACCGGAAATCGCACTCACCACACAATTGACTATGCGACTGAAAGGCATTTTCGGCGAAAAACTTGGTGTATATCATTCCAAATATTCCGATGCCGAACGTGTCGAGATATGGCAAAATCTCTTAAAGCAGCAATCACGCCAAATTATCATCGGTACGCGCGCGGCTCTATTCCTGCCGTTCAACAATTTGGGGTTAGTCATTGTGGACGAAGAACACGACGCATCGTACAAACAATCCGACACTACCCCACACTTTCACGCACGTAACGCCGCTCTCATGCTGGCCGCACAATTCAAAGCCAAGGCCATCATTGGCAGTGCCACACCTGCGGTCGAGAGTTACTGCAATGCGCTGAACGGGAAATTTGGTTTAGTCGAACTCTCGACACGCTACACCAACATTGCACAACCCACTATCATATCGGTCGATTTGACCGAAGCGTACCGCAAAAAACAGATGACAGGACATTTTTCCGATTTGTTAATCACTAAAATAACAGATACTCTGACTGACAATGCGCAAGTCATTCTGTTTCAAAATCGCCGCGGATTCGCACCCTACACCGAATGTCGGCAATGCGGTTGGGTTCCGCGCTGTCCACATTGCGATGTCAGTCTGACTTATCACAAACGGTTCAATAAACTGACATGCCACTATTGTGGCTACACACAAACCCTGCCCGAGACATGTCCCAACTGTCAACAACCGACACTACAAATGCACGGATTCGGCACCGAACAAGTAGAAAACGAAATTGCAGAACTCTTCCCACACGCACGCATCGGGCGTATGGATATAGACACGGTACGCAACAAAAACGCTTTTGCACGCATCATCGAACAATTCGGCAACCACGAAATTGACATTCTCGTTGGGACGCAAATGATTGCCAAAGGATTGGATTTCGAAAACGTCGGTTTAGTAGGCATTCTCAATGCTGACAATCTGCTCTACTATCCCGATTTCAGAGCAAACGAACGCGCATTCCAACTACTGACACAAGTGAGCGGACGCGCCGGGCGTTGCCACCGACAAGGAATGGTCGTGCTGCAAACATCGCAACCGCAACATCCTGTCATTCAGTATGTCAAAAACGGCAACTATCGTGCATTTTTCGACCGTGAAATGGCCGAACGTCAACAATTTCACTATCCGCCCTACTATCGGTTGATACAAATAACACTGAAACACCACACACCCGACACCCTCAACGAGGCTGCTCGCCGTTTGGCACACACATTATGCAACTTATTTGGCACACAACGCGTTTTTGGCCCCGACAATCCTCCGGTCGGGCGCATCAAAAATATGTTCATCAAGCATATTCTGTTGAAATTCGAAATGCAATTATCGCCCGAGCAATGCAAACAACGCATCGACGACACCATACGTGCACTTCTACAACGACCTGAATACCGCCAACTGAACATCGTACTCGACATTGATGTGTAATTTGTGCCAACCATTTGCATATATGCGAATAAATATGTATCTTTGCAACCGAACAATAACACATGCGGCATTGGCGTAATTGGTAGCCGCGCCAGACTTAGGATCTGGTGTCGAGAGACGTGTAGGTTCGAGTCCTATATGCCGCACAAACAAAAAAATCTTCGTGTTGAGAAGATTTTTTTGTTTTTATGACGACCATTCACGCAATCAATCCATACGGTCAAAATAGTCTTCACAAGTAAACTGCCGCAACATATTCCATGTGCCATCGGTGTGACGCAACGCAATGCTCGGATGCGAAATGCCATTAAACATGGTGGTTTTCACCGTCGTATAGTGAATCATATCCTCGAACACGATGCGTTCGCCTACGCTCAATTCGTGGTCAAAACTCCACGATCCGCAAAAGTCGCCACTCAAACACGAATTGCCGCCCATGCGATAAGTCGGTTTCCCCGATTGCACATCGGTTGCACCAACGATGGCCGGTTTGTAAGGCATTTCCAAACAATCGGGCATGTGACAAGCAAACGACACATCAAGCAAAGCCGTTTTAATTCCCTGATTTTCAACAATATCCTGTACTGTTGCTACCAATACGCCCGTGCGCCACGCGAAAGCACTACCGGGTTCCAAAATAAGTTGCAAATGCGGATATTTTTGTCGAAATTTACGAAGCGTTGTTATCAAATGTTCGGTATCATAGTCGGCACGTGTCATCAAATGGCCACCACCCATATTGATCCATTTAATCTGCGCAAATAGATGTCCGAATCGCTGTTCGACAACCGCCAACGTCCGTTCCAAATCATACGATGACGATTCGCACAAGGTATGGAAATGCAATCCTTCGATGCCATCGGGCAAAGCCGTCAGTTTATCGGCCGTAACACCCAATCGCGAGCCCGGCGCACACGGATTGTACAAATCGGTTTCGACATCCGAAAATTCAGGATTGATGCGCAATCCGCACGAAATGCCATTAGCCACCGACGACGACGCGTATTTTTCGTATTGTGCCAAAGAGTTAAACGTAATATGGCTGCTGCATGCCGCAATCGCCGGAAATTCGGTCTCGGTATAAACCGGTGCATAAGTGTGTGCTTTGGTTCCGAATTTTTCGTAAGCCATACGCGCTTCGCTCAACGAACTTGCCGTTGTACACCGAATATATTCGCGAAAAATAGGAAAGGTTTTCCACAATGCAAACGCCTTGAATGCCAAAATAATCTCAACTTCAGCACGTTCGGCCACCGATTTTATCAAAGCCAAATTGCGACGCAATAAATCCTCTTCCACTACATAACATGGCGATGGGACTTGCGAATAATCGTATTTTTCAAACTCATTCATCATTTCTACGCGGAAAATAATAGCGAAAATGCCACAGACAATGTATGATACCGACAAGCGCCATGGCAATGCCGACATTGACATGCCACACCAACCAACTATGATAATTTGCTACAGAAAGATTATAACGTGCAACAATTGCCAACCACACTCCCAACAGTCCTGATACCAAAAAGGTTATCAGCAACGCATAATTCCAAATTTTGCGATGCACACTTTTAGCATACACATTTTTGACCGATAGCACAACCGAAACCGCATACAACGCCAACAATCCCAACGCGATTTCGAGTACAAAGTAATCGGCTGTACGCGATAAACCGCCACGGTCGCAAAAACCATCGCCATTGGCATCGGTCATCATGCCACAAGCACCACGGCAATCTACCATACCACGCGGACAATCGTTTGCATTATCGGCAAATAACGCCACAGTAACACACAACATCAAAATACATAAAATGTGTTTCATAAGGTCATTCTCCTTCAAAAGGCAATTGACATTGGTTCATATTCTGCTTTTGCTCGTCAATTTGTTGTGCCAGCGTCGGAGGCATAACAAACGGCAAACACTTATCTATCAACATTTTAGTTGGCTTATAAAGTGTCGATTCGTCAATTTTTTCTTGTTCCATCATGTGCACATGACTATTTATCATATCGAAACACAACACACAAACGCTCAAAATCAGCCACACTTTCAACACTCCAAACAACGCTCCGGCCAATTTATTCAACCAGCCCAGCGATGCAAAACGAAACAATTTTTCCAAAAAAAACGCCAACACATGCAATACAATGGCAACCGCCAAGAACGTAACAAGGTACGCCACCGGCACGAGCACCGATTGTGCATAATTACACAACGTCGCAAGCCAATCGGCTATTGTCGGAGCAAACGCACGCGCAGCCCACATGCCCAACACAATGCCAACAACAGAAGCAATTTCTTTGAAAAAACCACGAAACAAGCCGCGAATCAGTCCGTAAGCCAACGGTATCAGCAATACAATATCAATTATCGACATGGTCATTCTGTGTGTTTTATACAAATTGGCACGAATCCGAAAATCCGCGCCAAACTTGCAGCACTATATTTTGACAACAAACTACAATGATTTTTTCACTTCGACCTCAACAAAGCCTTCGATAATATCGCCCACTTTGATATCGTTGTAGTTGGCAATGTTCAAACCGCATTCAAACCCGCTGGACACCTCTTTCACATCGTCTTTCATGCGTTTCAACGAAGCCAAATCGCCGGTATAGACCACAATACCGTCGCGAATGAGACGTACCTTGTTGGACCGTGCGATTTTTCCCTCTTTCACCATACAACCGGCGACTGTTCCGACTTTGCTGATTTTGAATGTTTCGCGAATTTCCAGCGTTGCCGTAATCTCCTCCTTGATTTCGGGCGACAGCAAACCTTCCATAGCCGCTTTCAATTCTTCGATAGCATCGTAAATAATTGAATACAAGCGAATATCGACTTCCTCGCGCTCGGCAGTTTTGCGTGCATCGGCCGACGGGCGCACTTGGAAACCAATAATAATGGCATTCGAGGCTGCGGCCAACATGACGTCCGATTCCGAAATCTGTCCCACCGCCTTGTGGATCACATTCACTTGCACTTCCGGTGTCGATAGTTTGATGAGCGAATCGGACAATGCCTCAATCGAGCCATCGACATCGCCTTTAACTATGACATTTAATTCGTGGAAATCGCCAAGTGCACGACGCCGGCCAAGTTCCTCGAGCGTAAGGTGTTTCGAAGTACGCAGACTCTGTTCGCGCGCCAACTGTTCGCGCCGCGCTGCAATGTCGCGTGCCTCATGTTCTTGGTCGAATACGTTAAAATTGTCGCCGGCTTGAGGCGCACCATTCAAACCAAGAATGATAACCGGTTCGGCAGGTTTAGCCTCTTTGATACGTTGATTACGTTCGTTGAACATAGCTTTGATGCGGCCATACGCTGTGCCTGCCAATACCACATCGCCCACATGCAACGTGCCATTGCTCACCAGCACGGTAGCCACATAACCGCGTCCTTTGTCCAACGTCGATTCGATAACCGAACCTGATGCTTTACGATTCGGGTTGGCTTTCAAATCCAGCAAATCAGCTTCGAGCAACACTTTTTCGAGCAACTCTTTCACCCCAAGTCCTTGTTTGGCCGAGATGTCTTGCGATTGATACTTACCGCCCCATTCCTCGACCATATAGTTCATATTGGCCAATTCTTCCTTAATTTTATCGGGATTGGCATTGGGTTTATCCACTTTGTTAATGGCAAATACAATTGGTACACCGGCAGCCGAAGCGTGATTGATAGCCTCGACGGTTTGCGGCATCACGCCGTCGTCAGCCGCCACAATGATAATGGCTATATCGGTCACTTTGGCGCCACGCGCACGCATAGCCGTGAATGCTTCGTGTCCGGGCGTATCCAAAAACGTAATATGACGACCGTCGTCAAGTTTCACATTGTAGGCACCAATGTGTTGCGTAATGCCACCGGCCTCACCTGCAATGACATTCGATTTACGAATATAGTCGAGCAACGATGTTTTACCATGATCGACGTGTCCCATGACCGTTACAATCGGCGAACGCGGTTCCAAATCCTCGGGGCGGTCGGCATCTTCTTCGATAGCATGCGCCACATCGGCACTGACAAATTCGGTTTTGAAACCGAATTCATCGGCCACGATATTGATGGTTTCGGCATCCAAACGTTGATTGATAGAAACAAACAAACCCAGGTTGAAACATGTTTGAATAACTTGTGTTACAGGCACATTCATCATCGTTGCCAAGTCGTTGGCCGTTACAAATTCGGTTAATTTTAGTGTCGATTCCGAACGACGTTCGGCTGCTTCCAATTCCTGCTGGCGCTGCGCCACCGCTTCGCGTTTGTTTTTACGATAATCGGCTGCTTTTTTGTTACTACGCTTATTTTCGGTCAAACGCGCTAACGTCTCTTTGATTTGCAAAGCCACGTCTTCCTCGCTGACATTCGATACATGTATCGAGCGTTTATTTTTCTTGTCGCGCACACCACCCGACACTTTGTTAATATCCACGCGCTCGTTTTTACCGATACGTTTACGTTTTTTACGTGCGCCACCCTCGTCGGTCAATGTAATTTTCCCGACTGTGTGCGGACCGTCAAGTTGCGGTATATCCGTGCGATATATATCTTCTTTCGCCGGAGCCGACGCCATTGTTTTCTTGGTTGGCGTTTTCTCGGCATGTGACACTTCGATGCGTTCTTTACGTTTGGCTTCTTTCGATTTTTTCACCGGTCGTGTGGCGTCGTTAATGGCATTCAAATCGATTTTACCCACCATTTTCAGGTTGTTCTCAAGTTCCACTTTGCGATAGGTAAACACCTCATCGGGCTGTGCCGTTTTACGCGGTTCCGCCGGCTCTTCAACGGGCTGCGCTGGTTTCGCTACAGGTGTCGGCTCAACAGGTGCAGCAGGTTTGACTTCGTTTTTAACGGCCGGTTTTCCAAGTGCATCTAAATCGATTTTGGCCACAGGCTTAAAATGCGGACGTTCTACACTGATGACTATTTCCTCAACCACTTTCGGTTCTTCGACCTTGTCGTGTTTGAGTTCTTCTTTTTCGCGCTCTTTTTCAATGCGTTGTTGCATCAATCGTTCCGATTCCTGTTTGAGCATTTCGTCGGTACCAAATTCGCGCAGAAGCATTTGTTCCTGCTCGCTCGTCAATTTCGCGTTGGGATTTCCGTCGTCGAAATTGCCACCTTTGCGATTCAGAAAATCGACCGCCGTCGAAAGTCCGATGTTTAATTTTGTAATAACCTGTGCTAATCGTGCCATACGTAAATTTTCTTTTTCCTAAAAATAATCTGTTTTCTCTGTTTTATATCATTGAGATAGCCCCAAAACGCGCCACTCGCGGCAGACTACATCGTGCAATATCAATCCTCAAATTCTGCTTGCAATATACGCAAAACATCATCGACCGTTTCTTCTTCCAAATCAGTGCGACTGATCAATTCGTCGCGCGGAATAGCCAATACTGCTTTGGCCGTATCGCATCCAACCGCTTTCAGTGCATCGATAACCCACTGATCGATTTCGTCGTTAAATTCGTCCAGATAAATATCATCGCTATCATGGTCGAGCGTTGCATCGTCGCGGTAAACTTCTATGGTATAACCACTTAACATCGTCGCCAATTTGATATTCGAGCCACCTTTACCGATAGCCAGCGACACCTCTTCGGGTTTGATATAAACGCTCGCTTTCTTATTATCGTGATCGAACTCGATGGTAGTAATTTTGGCCGGTCCCAATGCACGCGAGATAAACAAACCCAAATTATTTGTATAATTTATCACATCGATACTCTCGTTACGCAACTCGCGCACAATGCCGTGAATACGAGCGCCTTTCACGCCTACGCATGCACCAACCGGATCGATACGGTCATCATACGACTCAACCGCCACTTTGGCGCGCTCGCCGGGAATACGTGCTATTTTCTTGATGGTAATCAGGCCGTCATGCACCTCGGGAACTTCCATTTCGAATAAGCGTTCCAAAAATTCGGGCGACGTACGCGACAGATAAATTTTCGGATTATTATTCTGATTGTCAACATGGTCCACAATGGCACGAACTACATCGCCTTTGCGGAAAAAATCGGTCGGGATTTGCGCCTCTTTCGGCAATAGCATCTCGTTGCCATCATCGTCGAGCAGCAACACCTCTTTTTTCCAAACTTGATAAACCTCGCCGGTTACCACGAGACCGACCAATTCGCTATATTGCGAATAGAGCGCCTCTTTTTGCAAATCCATAATTTTCGAGGCCAAAATTTGACGCAAATTCAACACTACGCGACGACCAAATTGCATAAAATCCACTTGGTCGGTAACCTCTTCGCCCACCTCGTAGTCATCTTCGATTTGTTTGGCCTCGGACAACGAAATTTCCGTATTCGGATTTTTTACCATACCGTCTTCCACCACGATGCGTTTACGAAATATTTCGCAATCGCCTTTGTCGGGATTGATAATCACGTCATAGTTTTTATCCGAGCCGAACATTTTGGCAATCACGCTACGAAACGACTCTTCCAATATCGAAATCATCGTCGAGCGATCAATGTTTTTTAACTCCTTAAATTCTGCGAATGTGTCAATTAAATTGACATTTTCTTTTCGTGCCATAATTTTTATTGATATGTTATTACTTTTTATTTTTCTGGAAATCAATCACTTGTAATAATTTACACTTTAATCACTGCACACACTTGTTTCACATCGGTGTACGCAAAGTTCAACGTTTCGGTCTGCGGTATTTTACGCTTCGCTCCTTCGGGTTTCACCATCGTAGTGATGTCCACGGCAAACGTTTCGTCAGCCACAGCACTCAACACGCCCGACAGTTTACGGCCGTCTTTCGTCAGCAACGCCACTTCATGTCCCAAATTTTTACGATATTGTCCCTGCACTTTGAACGGAGCCGTCAAACCGGCCGAACCTACTTCCAATTCAAAATCTTCGACATCGCGGTCGAGTTGCGATTCAATATAACGGCTCAACTCTACACAAAAATTGATGTCCACACCGGTTTCGTTGTCAATTTCGACCACAATTACATTGTCCGACGATACCGAAACATCAACTAAAAAACAATCGGTACCGGCCAATTTCTCGACAACTATATTTTCAACTAATTGTTTGTCTATCATATACTAACCCACGTTTTTGCTACCATTTTATTATGGTTTCATCAATAGCGTAGGGGACTTTGTCAAGTCCCCTACTCCATCAACGGTGCAAAGTTACATTTTTTTTTTCATTCTGCCAAATTTTCAGTCAACAAAAACAAATATTCTGCTGCGACACACCCGAAAAACATCGGGGGCGTATTTTCATACGTCCCCGATGCCTTTATAAAAACTATTAACAAACAACTATTTATGCTTCGGCTTCACGCTCGGCTTTCGAACGTTCATAATCGTCCAACGAGGCCACTACAAGTTTGTCGTATTCACGCAACCCTGTACCTGCCGGAATCCGCAGACCGACAATGACGTTTTCTTTCATACCTTCCAATCGATCTACTTTGGCGTTGATGGCTGCCTCGTTAAGCACTTTGGTCGTTTCCTGGAATGATGCAGCCGACATGAAACTTTTGGTTCCCAAGGCTGCACGCGTGATACCTTGCAATACCTGACTCGAGGTAGCAGGCATGGCGTCGCGAACTTCGACCAAACGTTTGTCGTGCCGTTTCAGCAGACTGTTCTCGTCGCGCAATTTACGTGCTGTAACAATCTGTCCGGCTTGCAACGTTTCGCTATCGCCGGCATCGACTACCACTTTCTTGCCCCAAATGCGGTCGTTTGCTTCGTTAAAGTCGATTTTATCGACGATTTGACCTTCGAGGAAACAGGTGTCGCCGGATTCGGCAATTTCGACTTTGCGCATCATCTGACGAACGATTACTTCGAAATGTTTGTCGTTGATTTTCACACCTTGCAGGCGATAAACGTCTTGTACCTCATTCACAATGTACTCTTGCACAGCCGTCGGACCTTTGATGGCCAAAATGTCGGCAGGCGTAATCACGCCATCGGACAGTGGCGTACCGGCACGCACATAGTCATTCTCTTGCACAAGTATCTGTTTCGACAGCGGGACAAGATATTTTTTCTCTTCGCCCGTTTTCGACACCACACTAATCTCGCGGTTACCACGTTTTACCTTGCCGAACAGCACTTCACCGTCAATTTCGGCAACAATGGCCGGGTTCGACGGATTGCGGGCTTCAAACAATTCGGTTACACGTGGCAGACCACCGGTAATATCGCCGGCACTACCTACAGCACGCGGTATTTTTACCAACAAATCACCCGTTTTGATGTCTTGTTGTTCTTCAACCACCAAATGCGCACCTACCGGTAAGTTATAGGTTTTCAGAATGTCGCCTTTCTTATCCTTGATATGAGCCGCAGGCATTTTGTTCTTCTCTTTCGACTCGATGATAATACGCTCACGCAGACCGGTGGCTTCGTCCGATTCCACTTTGTACGTTACGTTTTCAATCATATTTTCGAACTCGAGTTTACCTTCGACTTCCGAAATGATAACGGCATTGAACGGGTCCCACTCGCAGATTTTGTCGCCTTTCTTCACGGTTGCACCGCTTTGGAAGAACAACTTCGAACCATACGCAATCGATTGTGGTGTGGACAACAATATGCCGGTATTCGCATCTATGATGCGCGCTTCGGCCTGACGGCTGACGACCACATCGTACTCGTTTCCGGCTACGTCTTGTGCTTTCACCGTGCGTAACTCGTCTATCAACAAAATACCATCGTAATTCGATACCATATTGGATTCGGCAGCAATATTCGATGCAACACCACCGACGTGGAATGTACGCAACGTCAACTGAGTACCTGGTTCACCGATAGATTGGGCGGCAATAACACCGACTGCCTCGCCACGGTTGACCAAACGACCGGTAGCCAAGTTACGACCATAACATTTGGCGCAAACGCCGTGTTTCGATTCGCACGTCAATACCGAACGAATTTCCACACGTTCAATCGGCGATTCTTGAATTATTTTAGCCTCTTTTTCGGTGATTTCTTCTCCCGCAGCGACAATCAGTTCACCCGTTTGCGGATGGAACACATCATGAACGGACACACGTCCCAAAATGCGTTCGTACAACGACGAAACGACTTGTTCTTTGTTCCGCAATTCTGTGGCAATCAAGCCACGCAACGTGCCGCAATCTTCTTCCGTAATGATAACGTCGTGCGACACATCGACCAAACGACGTGTCAAATAACCGGCATCAGCCGTCTTCAATGCGGTATCAGCCAAACCTTTACGAGCACCGTGTGTCGAAATAAAGTATTCTTGCACCGACAAGCCTTCCTTAAAGTTGGCCAAAATCGGGTTTTCGATAATCTGACCGCCTTCGGCACCGGCTTTTTGCGGTTTGGCCATCAAGCCACGCATACCGGACAACTGACGAATCTGTTCTTTTGAACCACGAGCACCCGAATCCAACATCATGTAAACCGAATTAAAGCCCTGCTGATCGGCCGCTAAACGGTCAATAACGACTTTGGCCAATTTACTATTGACTTCGGTCCATGTATCAATAATCTTATTGTAACGTTCGTTGTTGGTGATGAAGCCCATGTTGTAGTCAGCCAAAATGCCTTCTACGTCATCATAACCTTTCTGTACAAGTGCGTCTTTCTCCTCTGGAATGATTACATCCGACAAGTTGAACGACAGACCGCCAACAAACGCCATCTTGTAACCAAGATTTTTAATATCGTCCAAGAATTGGGCGGTACGAGCAACACCGGCTTTTTCGATAACGAACGAGATGATGTCGCGCAACGATTTTTTGGAAATCAATTGGTTGATAAATCCGCATTCTTCCGGCACATATTTGTTCACAATCACGCGTCCGACAGTCGTTTCGTCCACCATGCGTTCTACCAAATTGCCGTTTTCGTCCAAATCTTTCACACGTACCGAAATGATGGCATGCACATCGATTTGTTTCTCGTTATAAGCAATTTCAACCTCTTCGGGCGAATAGAACTTCATACCTTCGCCTTTGGCACCCTTGCGCGGTTTGGTGATGTAATACAAACCAAGCACCATATCTTGCGACGGTACAGTGATAGGCGCGCCATTCGCCGGATTCAAAATATTGTGCGACTGCAACATCAAAAGTTGTGCTTCGAGTACAGCCTCGTTGCTCAACGGCAAATGCACAGCCATTTGGTCACCATCGAAGTCGGCGTTGAATGCCGTACATGCCAACGGATGCAATTGAATGGCCTTGCCTTCAATCATTTTCGGTTGGAAAGCCTGAATGCCTAAACGGTGCAACGTTGGTGCGCGGTTCAGCAACACAGGATGACCTTTCATCACATATTCCAAAATATCCCAAACGACAGGATCTTTGCGGTCGATGATTTTTTTGGCCGATTTCACAGTCTTAACGATGCCGCGTTCTATCAACTTACGAATAATGAACGGTTTATAGAGTTCAGCCGCCATATCTTTTGGCAAACCGCATTCACCCATTTTCAACTCAGGGCCAACGACGATAACCGAACGTGCCGAATAGTCCACACGTTTACCGAGCAAATTTTGACGGAAACGTCCCTGCTTACCTTTCAAACTATCGGACAGCGATTTCAACGGGCGATTCGAGTCGCTCTTCATAGCCGTTGTCTTACGCGAGTTATCTATTAAACTGTCAACAGCCTCTTGCAACATACGTTTTTCGTTGCGCAGAATGACTTCCGGTGCTTTGATTTCTATCAGACGTTTCAAACGGTTGTTACGAATGATGACACGGCGGTACAAATCGTTCAAATCCGATGTAGCAAAACGTCCGCCGTCCAATGGTACCAAAGGACGTAATTCCGGCGGAATAACAGGTATAACCTTCAAAATCATCCACTCCGGACGATTTTTCGGGCGTGCCGAACGGAACGATTCTACAACTTGTAGGCGTTTCAAAGCCTCGGCCTTACGCTGTTGCGACGTATCGGTGTTAGCCTTGTCGCGCAGTTGATACGACAGCGAATCCAAATCCAGACGGCACAATAAGTCGTAAATAGCTTCGGCACCCATTTTTGCGATAAATTTATTGGGGTCGGAATCTTCTAACGAGGCATTATCACTCGGCAAACGATCCAATAAATTCAGATAGCGTTCTTCGTCCAAAAGCATGCCTTCGGTTACAGGTTCCTCGTCCTCGGCTGTAATTTCGGCCAATACACCGGCTTGAATTACGACATATTTTTCGTAATAAATGATTGCATCAAGATTTTTTGTCGGCATGCCCAGCAGATAACCAATTTTATTCGGCAACGAGCGGAAATACCAAATATGAGCGACCGGTACTACCAACTGAATATGTCCCGAACGTTCACGACGCACTTTCTTCTCGGTAACCTCAACACCGCAACGGTCGCACACGATACCTTTGTAACGAATACGTTTATATTTGCCACAATGACATTCGTAATCCTTACACGGGCCGAATATGCGTTCGCAAAACAAGCCATCACGTTCGGGTTTGTAGGTACGATAGTTGATGGTTTCGGGTTTCAGCACCTCGCCATACGACGATTCGAGAATTTCTTCAGGCGATGCAAGGCCGATAGAAATCTTGTTAAAGTTGGTTTTTGTCTTATTTTCTCTTTTAAATGCCATAATCTTTGTGAAATTTGAAAAAGTTAAATTTCAGGTTGGCGTTTCGTCGGATGGTTAATCCAACGAAACACTCAAGCCCAAACCTCTCAACTCGTGTAATAATACATTCAACGATTCCGGTATGCCGGCATTTGGCATCGGTTCGCCTTTTACGATTGCTTCGTAAGCACGCGCACGTCCCATCACGTCATCCGATTTAACGGTCAGAATCTCTTGCAGGATATACGATGCGCCAAAAGCTTCGAGTGCCCATACCTCCATCTCACCGAAACGCTGTCCGCCGAATTGTGCTTTACCACCAAGCGGTTGTTGCGTAATGAGCGAGTATGGACCAATGGAACGAGCGTGCATTTTGTCTTCGACCATGTGACCAAGCTTCAGGAAGTAGGTTACACCTACTGTTGCAGGTTGGTCAAAGCGTTCACCGGTGCCACCATCATACAAATATGTTTTGCCATAACGCGGTACGCCGGCTTTGTCGCACCACTCATTCAAGTCGTCCAACGACGCGCCATCGAAAATGGGTGTTGCAAATTTTACGCCAAGTTCTTTGCCTGCCCAACCAAGTACAGCCTCAAATATCTGTCCGAGGTTCATACGCGAAGGCACGCCCAGCGGATTCAATACGATATCGACAGGTGTACCATCCTCGAGGAACGGCATATCTTCCTGACTGACAATTTTCGATACAATACCCTTATTACCATGACGACCGGCCATTTTGTCGCCCACGCGAATTTTACGTTTTTTCGCGATATAGACTTTAGCCAATTGGATAATACCCGAAGGCAGTTCGTCGCCAATGGTTACATTGAATTTCTGACGTTTCAAACGAGCATCGGCCTCTTTGTACTTGCGCAAATAGTTCATCACGATGTCACGAATCAAATCGTTTTTGTGCGCATCGGTCGTCCATTTGGTCAGTTGTACGGTAGCAAAATCGATTTCGTTGAGCATTTTTTGCGTAAATTTCATACCTTTCGGGATGAGATCGCCACCCAAGAAATCTTTCACGCCCTGCGACGTTTTGCCACTCGTTACAGCCACCAATTTTTCGATCAATCGGGCTTTCAAAGCCGCGGTTTCTTTTTCGAACTCGGCATCAAGTTTGGCCAATATCTCTTTATCGTTATTGCGGGTCTTACGACTATGTTGCGCTTTGGCATACAATTCGCGTCCTATCACAACACCTCTCAGCGACGGCGACGCTTTCAGCGAGGCGTCTTTCACATCGCCGGCTTTATCGCCAAAGATGGCGCGTAGCAGTTTTTCTTCCGGTGTCGGGTCGGTTTCGCCTTTCGGCGTGATTTTACCAATCAATATGTCGCCGGGGATAACGTGCGCACCTATGCGAATAATACCGTTTTCGTCCAAATTTTTGGTAGCATCTTCGCTCACATTCGGTATATCGGACGTCAATTCCTCCAAACCGCGTTTCGTTTCACGTACTTCGAGGGTGTATTCGCTTACATGAACCGACGTGTAAATGTCTTCACGAACCACGCGTTCATTTATCACAATAGCATCCTCGTAGTTATAACCTTTCCACGGCATATAAGCCACTTTCAGGTTTCGTCCCAAGGCCAATTCGCCATTCTGACTCGAATATCCTTCGGTCAGTATTTGGTTCAACGTTACACGGTCACCTTTCTTTACTATCGGGCGCAGGTCGATGGTAGTATCTTGGTTTGTACGCTCGAACTTCGGTAACCGATAGTCTTTGACTGACGAATCGAAGTTGACAAAGTCTTCTTCTTCCGTACGGTCGTACCGAATCCGAATAACACTTGCATCGACAAATTCGACAACACCGTCGCCTTCGGCCATGATTTGCGTACGCGAGTCACGTATCAATTGACGTTCTATACCGGTTCCGACAATCGGGGCTTCAGGACGCAATACAGGCACAGCCTGACGCATCATGTTAGCACCCATCAGCGCACGGTTGGCATCGTCGTGTTCCAAGAACGGAATTAACGCAGCTGCAATCGAGGCAATCTGTTGCGGAGCCACGTCCATCAAATCGACCTGACCGGGCGCTACCAATGGGAAATCGGCTTCCAAACGCGATTTCACTTTGTTGCGTATAAAACGTCCGTCGGTATCAAGTGGAGCATTACCTTGTGCTACAACCAAGTTTTCTTCATCTTCGGCCGTCATATATACAATACCGTTGTCCGACAAATCCACTTGACCGTTCTCCACCTTACGATACGGTGTTTCGATAAATCCTAAATCATTGATTTTTGCATAAACGCACAACGAGGATATCAGACCGATATTTGGGCCTTCAGGCGACTCAATCGGGCAAAGACGACCATAGTGCGTATAATGCACGTCGCGCACCTCGAAACCGGCGCGGTCGCGGCTCAAACCGCCGGGACCAAGAGCCGACAAACGACGCTTGTGCGTAACTTCGGCCAACGGATTGGTCTGATCCATAAATTGCGACAATGCATTCGTACCAAAATACGAATTGATAACCGACGAAATCGTTTTGGCATTTATCAAATCAATCGGTGTAAATACCTCATTATCACGCACATTCATTCGCTCGCGAATCGTGCGACTCATACGGGCAAGACCGACATTAAATTGTTGATACAACTGTTCGCCGACAGTGCGCACACGTCGATTGCTCAAATGGTCGATGTCATCAACCTCCACTTTTGAATTTATGAGTTGAATCAAGTACTTGATAATGGCGATAATATCCTCTTTTTCAAGCACATGTACATCGATGTTGTCCGTTTTCCCATTAAACAACTTGCGATTGATGCGGTAACGACCGACTTCACCCAAATCATAACGTTTTTCGGAGAAGAACAAACCGTTCACCAACTCGCGCGCAGAAGCATCATCGGCTGGTTCCGCGTTACGCAACTGACGATAAATATGCAACACGGCTTCGCGTTCCGTATTACTCGGGTCTTTTTGTAGCGTGTTGTAAATGATGGTAAAATCATCCATATCTTGTCCCTCTTTGTGCAACAAGATGGTCTGATTACCCGACTCGATAATATCATCGATATGCGATGCTTCGAGCACTGTTTCACGGTCAACAAGCACTTTCGAGCGTTCTACGCTGGCAACCTCGCCGGTATCTTCATCCACGAAGTCTTCTGTCCATTTTTTCAACACACGAACAGCCAACTTACGCCCAAGATATTTTTTCAAATTCGTTTTATTCACTTTCACTTCTTCGGCCAAACCAAACGTTTCCAAAATATTTTGGTCGCTTTCGTAGCCGATTGCACGCAACAATGTAGTAACCGGCAATTTTTTCTTGCGGTCGATGTAAGCATACATCACATTGTTAATATCCGTTGCAAATTCAATCCATGAACCGCGGAACGGAATAATACGCGCTGAATACAATTTTGTACCGTTTGCATGAATACTCGAGCCAAAGAACACACCCGGCGAACGATGCAATTGCGACACAATGACACGTTCGGCACCATTGATCACAAACGTACCTTTAGATGTCATATAGGGTATCGGCCCTAAATACACATCTTGAATCACAGTATCAAAATCTTCATGATCCGGGTCGGTGCAATAGAGTTTTAATTTGGCCTTCAACGGCACACTATAAGTCAATCCGCGCCGAATACACTCTTCAATAGTATAACGCGGCGGATCGATATAATAATCGAGGAACTCCAATACGAAGTTATTACGCGTATCAGTAATCGGGAAATTCTCGGCGAAAACGCGATACAAACCTTCGTTTTTTCTCTTCTCAGGTGGAGTATCAAGCTGGAAGAAATCTTGAAATGATTTTAGCTGCACCTCCAAAAAATCAGGATATGCCATCTGATTTCGGATAGTAGCAAAGCTAATTCGTTGATTTTCAGTATTTGAAGACATTTATTTAGTGTATTTGTTGAACTTACTTTGTGTTATACATAAAAAGGCTTAGAGTCCCGTTTTACCGGGATTCTAAACCGAGTTTCCTGAAAATCAGGGTGTTAGACTTACTTAAGTTCAACTTCAGCACCTGCGTCGGTCAATTGCTTTTTCAGAGATTCGGCCTCTTCTTTAGCAACCCCTTCTTTAACAGCAGCTGGAGCAGCGTCTACGATATCTTTTGCTTCTTTCAAACCAAGGCCTGTGAGTTCTTTCACAAGTTTTACGATTTGAAGTTTGTTAGCACCTGCCGATTTCAAAACAACGTCAAACGACGATTTTTCTTCGGCGGCCGGAGCTGCGCCGGCAGCAGGACCAGCGGCTACAGCTACAGCTGCGGCTGCAGGTTCGATACCATATTCGTTTTTCAAAATTTCGGCCAACTCATTTACTTCTTTAACTGTAAGGTTAACCAATTGTTCTGCAAAAGCTTTCAAATCTGCCATTGTAATAAATTTTTATGTGTTTGTAATTTTATTTTTGTTAATTGTTTATCGTTCAGAGAGTGTTTGAAGCACACCATGAATCGTATTTCCTCCAGATTGGAGTGCGGACACAACGTTCTTAACAGGCGATTGCAACAAGGTGATGAGTTCGCCGATAAGTTCGTTCTTGCTCTTGATTGCAACAAGAGCATCAAGTTGGTTGGCACCGACATAAACACATTCCTCAACATAAGCTGCTTTCAGTACCGGTTTCTGCGTTTCCTTGCTAAACTCTTTGATCAATTTAGCAGGAGCATTACCTGTGTTCGAAAACAACACCGTCGTATTCTCTTTGAAAGAATCTGCCAACGCTGATGTATCAAAACCGTTAGCCTCCAAAGCTTTCTTGAACAACGAGTTCTTTACAACCACCATTTTTACTTCTTGTGCATTGCACAAGCGGCGGAGTTTGCTCACTTGTTCAGCATTTAAGCCTTGAGCCTCAGTCAAATAGAAATGACTATAAGCGTTGAGAGTGTCTTGTAATTGCGAAATGATTATGCTTTTATCTTCCTTTTTCATACTTCAGTCTCCTTTAGTTTTTCTCGTCGATGGCCTTCGTATCGATTTTGATACCACGGCTCATTGTACTTGAAAGATAAACGCTTTTCACATAAGTACCTTTCGCAGACGATGGTTTCAATTTAATGATTGTAGCCATAAACGCACGCGCATTCTCGGCTATCTTCGCTGCCTCAAACGATACTTTTCCGATGGAAGTGTGAACAATACCGGCTTTATCAACTTTGAAGTCGATTTTACCTTGTTTTACTTCGGTAACAGCTTTACCAATCTCCATTGTTACAGTACCGCTCTTCGGGTTAGGCATCAAGCCGCGAGGACCGAGTACACGACCCAAAGCGCCGATTTTACCCATAATCGAAGGCATTGTGATAATCACATCAATATCTGTCCATCCTCCTTTAATCTTCTCGATGTATTCGTCAAGTCCCACATAATCGGCTCCGGCTGCTTTGGCTTCGGCCTCTTTGTCAGGAGTACACAATGCGAGAACCCGTACTTGTTTACCCGTACCATTGGGCAACGACACAACACCACGAACCATCTGGTTCGCCTTGCGTGGGTCAACACCCAAACGTACATCAATATCCACAGAGGCATCAAAGTTGGTAGTTGTTATTTCTTTTACCAATTTTGCGGCTTCATCAAGAGTATAAGCTTTCCCTGCTTCAATTTTCTCGGCAGCCAACTTTTGTTTTTTTGTAAGTTTACCCATTTTCGAATTGAAGTTTAATGTTAGACATTAGGGAACTCGCCTTTGACGGCAATACCCATACTACGAGCCGTTCCGGCTACCATACGCATAGCCGACTCTACTGTGAAACAGTTCAAATCGGGCATTTTGTCTTCAGCAATGGCTTTCACTTGATCCCAAGTGATTTCAGCCACCTTTTTACGATTCGGCTCGGCCGAACCGCTCTTAACTTTCGCCGCTTCGAGCAACTGAATCGCTACCGGAGGCGTTTTTACAACAAAAGTAAACGATTTGTCTGTGTAATAAGTAATAACAACCGGCAAAATTTTGCCTGCTTTGTCTTGGGTTCTGGCATTAAATTGCTTGCAAAAATCCATAATGTTGATGCCTTTCGAGCCCAACGCAGGACCAACCGGAGGCGACGGATTAGCCGCACCACCTTTAATTTGCAATTTGATAAGTCCAGCAATTTCTTTAGCCATAATTTTAAGATTTTGTTGTTAATTGTAAGTTTGCGAGCACAGCAACGCGCGTAACCCCGTCCGTTACTCTTTCTCTACTTGCATAAAACCCAGTTCCAACGGGGTTTTACGACCGAATATCTTCACCATTACTTTGAGTTTCTTCCTCTCGTTATTCACATCTTCGATAACACCGGAGAAACCGCCAAACGGGCCGGCGATTACTTTGACGCTCTCGCCCACGCTGAATGGCACCGCAATTACCTCATCACCGTTTTGTTGGTCGTCGATAGTGCCAAGTATTCTTGTAACTTCCGACGGACGCAACGGAATAGGAGCACCTCCCGGTGTTTCGCCCAAAAAGCCTAACACGTTCGGGATGTTACGCAAACGTCCCATCGTTTCGCGTGTCATATTGGCTTCCACAAGCACATAACCCGGCAGATAACTGCGTTCTTTGATTACTCGTTTACCATTACGTACTTGATACACTTTTTCCATCGGTATGAGAACCTGAGCAACCGTTTGGCCTAAATCGGAAACACGAAGTTCTGCTTCCGCATATTCCTTCACTTTGTTTTCCTTGCCACTAATGGCTTTAAGCACATACCACTTAAAATTCTCAGACATCTTAACCTCCCGAATTAGAGTACCTTGTTGTAAATAAACGTCATGAGGCTCTCAAAACCCAAGTCCATAACCCAAACGATGAGCGCAATAATTAGGGAAGCAACTAAAACAACTACCGCGCTATTGGTCAGTTCCTGCCGCGAAGGCCAAGAGGTCTTGTGGACAAGTTCCCGATAGGACTCTTTGAAATAATTGATGAGTTTCATATTCTCGCAAATAGATTTTTTGGCACGGAAGGAGAGGCTCGAACTCCCGACACCTGGTTTTGGAGACCAGTGCTCTACCAACTGAGCTACTTCCGTAAATAGCAGGGAAAGCATTACTGCCGTTCCCTGCCGTTCTTAATTACCGTTGGTGATTAATCAATCAGTTTCGTGATTTGACCCGAACCTACCGTACGACCACCTTCACGGATAGCGAAGCGAAGACCTTCGGAGCAAGCTACAGGATAGATCAATTTAACTGTAATTTCCAAGTTATCGCCCGGCATTACCATCTCTGTTCCTTCCGGCAAAGTGATTTCGCCGGTTACGTCCATTGTACGGATGTAGAATTGAGGACGATATTTATTGTGGAACGGAGTGTGACGACCACCTTCTTCTTTCTTCAGGATATAAACCGAAGCTTTGAATTGGCTGTAAGTTTTTACGACACCCGGGTGCGTAATAACCATACCACGTTTGATTTCGTTTTTGTCGATACCACGGAGCAACAAACCTACGTTATCGCCGGCTTCGCCTTGATCGAGCAATTTACGGAACATTTCAACGCCGGTAACAACCGATTTTTTGTCCTCGCCCAAGCCAAGGATTTGAACTTCGTCGCCCACTTTGACAACACCTGTTTCTACACGACCGGTAGCAACCGTACCACGACCCGTGATCGAGAATACGTCTTCTACAGGCATCAAGAAAGGTTTATCAATGGCACGCGGAGGCAATTGAATCCAATTGTCAACGGCATCCATCAATTCCATTACTTTGTCAACCCATTGTTCTTCGCCGTTCAATGCGCCGAGGGCCGAACCACGAATGATAGGCGTATTGTCGCCGTCGAATTCATAGAACGAAAGCAGTTCGCGCATTTCCATTTCTACCAAGTCAAGCATTTCAGGATCGTCCACCATGTCGCATTTGTTCATAAATACAACCAAGCGCGGTACGTTTACCTGACGAGCCAACAAGATATGTTCGCGAGTTTGAGGCATCGGACCATCAGTTGCAGCAACAACGATGATAGCACCGTCCATTTGAGCAGCACCGGTTACCATGTTTTTAACATAGTCAGCGTGTCCCGGGCAGTCAACGTGTGCATAGTGGCGATTAGCCGTTTCGTACTCGATATGAGCGGTGTTAATGGTGATACCACGCTCTTTTTCTTCCGGTGCGTTATCGATTTGGTCGAACGATTTGATTTCTTCGTTACCGAATCCTTTTTCGTGAAGCACCTTCGAAATAGCAGCGGTCAACGTCGTTTTACCATGATCGACGTGGCCAATTGTACCAATGTTTACATGCGGTTTGGTACGTTCGAATTTTTCTTTTGCCATAACTCAAAAAATATTAAAAGTGTTATTAATAATAAGTTTCGTTGAGCTGTTGACGAGGATTGAACTCGTGACCTCTTCCTTACCAAGGAAGTGCTCTACCACTGAGCTACAACAGCAAAAAGCGTCGAGCGGAAAACGGGACTCAAACCCGCGACCCCCAGCTTGGAAGGCTAGTGCTCTATCGACTGAGCTATTTCCGCAAAGTGTGGGTAGTGATGGATTCGAACCACCGAAGTCGAAAGACAGCTGAGTTACAGTCAGCCCCA
>JBJEJW010000017.1:0-24538 GCA_051878315.1 Paludibacteraceae bacterium
ATGAAAGTTTTGTTGAGCGTCGATAATTCAGCCTTGCCGTCGTCCCGGCCGGTGCATAACATGCAAGCCCTGCACAGCAAAGTGCGGGGCTTTGTTGTGCTTGTTCATTTGTAACTGTAATGCGGCGGTTTTGTAACCTAAATTTGATAAATTTATTTTGCCGAATCGCCGGAATGCTATAATTTTGCAGTATAAAACCTTTTCCCTTAACAATTATGGGTTTATTGGATAATTACACCGGCATAGGCATGAGCCCGCGCCCGAAATTTTTGCACCAAGATTATATGCTTCATATAGCACATGCTATGTACGATGAGGTCTTTGCGAATGGCATGATTGTTCGTACCGAATCGACGGTAACCGATAATTGGGACGACAAAGCCCCCGATGTGATTATTTACAATCGGAACAATGTGCCGCTGATGTTTTTGGAGATTACGACGCACTGCGAATGCCGCAAAATAATGCGGAAATGCGAGAAGTTGCAAACACGTTTCCCCGCGTGCGAGTGCTTTGTGTTCGACTACGAAACGCGCGAGTTGTTTTTGCTCGATGTGGCACAGCGCTGTTGGCATTCGCAGGCCGATGCGGATTTGTATTCGACCTATTTAACGCATCCTTTAATGTACTATATCGAATTTTAATGTAAGCCCTGCATAGTAAAGTGTGGGGCTTTTTCTTATTATATATTTAAGGTGTGTCAGCGTGTCCAGATGCGGTAGGCGGCTTCGGCCTGCAAGTGCAACATTTCGAGGCCGTTTTTGGTGGTGGCACCATAATGTTCGCCGCGCGCCATAAAGGCGGTTTGTGGCGGATTGTACACGAGGTCGAATAGCAAGTGCTTGTCTGTCAGCGCTTTGTATGGAATGTCGGGATAACTCTCCGTGTCGGGGAACATGCCGAGCGGTGTGGTGTTGATAATCAATGTGTGCGAGGCGATGGTTTCGCTGTCGGTTTCGGCGTAGTCGAGGCGGCGCGGTCCGGCTTCGCGCGACACATAAATCCACGCGATGCCCAATTTGTCGAGCACGAACGTAACGGCTTTCGACGCACCGCCGGTGCCAAGCACAAGTGCGCGTTGGTGGTGGGGGCGCAGCAGCGGTCGCAGCGATTGCTCGAACCCGATGGCGTCGGTGTTGTAGCCTACAAGGCGTCGCGTGCCGTTGTCGGTAATGAATTTGATGGTGTTCACGGCGCCAATGGCGGCAGCCGTGTCGTCCAATTGGTCTAAATAGGGTATGATGGCCGTTTTGTACGGAATGGTAACATTCAAACCGCTCCAATCGCCGGCCAACAGTGTGCCCAACTCGTCGGGCGTGGCAACTTCGCACAGGGCGTAGTCGGCGGCTATGTGTTGCTCAGCAAATTTTTGGGAGAAATATTTTTGCGAAAACGAATGTCCGAGTCTTCGACCGATCAGTCCGTAGTGTTTCATGGCTCTGCAGGTGTGTGTTTTTTTGCTTTGTGTCGGTGGACGATAACTTTTTTGATAACCATACCGATTATGACTGCTGCCACAATGACGACAACCGCAACGGACAATTCGTGATTGTATTTGTCGATAAGGTCGGCTTGCCCATGCGCTACATATCCAAGCAGTGCCAGCACTATGTTCCAGATGCCGGCGCCAAGAGTGGTGTAAAGGGCAAAACTGCCGATGTTCATGCGCGCGAGACCTGCCGGAATGGATATGAGTTGTCTGATACCGGGTACGAGCCGCCCGATGAACGTGGATATTTTGCCGTGGCGGTTGAAATAGTCTTCGGCTTTGCGCACTTTGTCGCTGCTGAGTAGGAATATGTGACCGATTTTGCTGTCGGCGAATTTGTAGATAATCGGTCGTCCCAACCAAAGCGACAACAGATAGTTAATGAGTGCGCCGATAAGTGCACCGAGCGTGCCGAACACCACGACCAATGCAACATTCATCGGGTTCTCGGGGTCGCTGGCGACGTATGCGGCCGGCGGAATTACCACTTCAGACGGGAATGGAATGAACGAACTCTCAAGGGTCATCAGAGCGGTAATGCTACCGTAATTCATATTGGCATCGTACCAATTGATGATGCTACTGACGAGTGATTGGGTGCTATCCGGTTGCGCGGTTGCTTGTGCCGATAGTGTGCAAGTCAGGCCAAACAATAGGATTATGGCAATTTTTTTCATGTGGTGTTATAATATTATGTGGTCGGCAGCTTTCGGAAAAATTTGCAGGAAAAATACCGACGCTTGCGTATCGGCCTGTTTGGCCAAATCGTAATAGGTTTGTGCTTGCTTGTAGTCGCCCGAACCGTAAAAAGCCAATGCACGGCATAGTTGTAACTTATCGAGGTCGCTATCCAGCTGATAAGCGTGTTCGTAAGCGGCGATAGCGTTCGTGAAATCGGCTACGTCGAAATATAAATTGCCCAATTTCTGCCATGCCAATGCATGGTCGGGGTTGAGTCGGAGGGCTTCGCGAAAAGCGTCGATAGCCTCATTGTATTTCCCTTGTTTGTCGAGTATTTCGCCTATGGCTATATGTCCTTCGGGGGCTTCGGGATTCAAAGCGATGGCTTTGTTGAATGTAGCAAGAGCTTGATCGGTGCGTCCCAGATGGTCGTAACATTCGCCCAACAGCATCAGTATGACATCGTCTTCGGGGAAAATCTGTAGGTAACGAAGGCAAAATTCGGCCGCCTTGGCGTGGTTGTTTTGGTAGAATAGACAATAGGCTTTTTGCGACAATGCGATGGCGTTGTGCGGGTCGATGGCCAAAACGTATTCAAACGCCTTGAGGGCTTCGGGGTAATTGTCACAATCTAAATACAATGCGCCCAAATAGTGCCACGTCGATATACGGTACGGGTCGATGTCGAGCACTCTGTTGTATAAGTCGATGGCTTGATTGTAATCGCCCAAATTTTCAAACGTAAAACCTTTGGCTTCCAAAAAATCGAGGTCTGCCGGATTGAGGGCTAACCCTCTGTCGATGAAGTAAAAACAATGTGTGTAATCTTGATAGTTGTTGAGCAACATGATGATGTCGCCACATACTCCTTTGATGTCGTTTGCATCGCTGTCGTCGTTATCGACCATAAGCCGAAATTCGTCGAGGGCTTCGTTGCGGCGACCGAGTTTATAGAGTATCTCGGCGTGATTGTAGGCTTGCACGGGATCGTTCACATCGCGATATTGTTCGATGAGTGCCAACGCTTCGTCCAATTTGCCGAGGTGTAACAAAATAGCTGCTTTTTGGCAAAATAGGTGATTGTCGTTCGGGTGCAACCTGAAAGCGTAAGTCAACGCTTTTTGTGCATCGCGAATGTCGCCGTCGTACAAATAGTGCTCGATTATCAGTTCCATTTCATCTACATCGAAATAGTCGAGCCGATTGTGTGCGATGGCATTCTCGTAGCGGCGAATCATTTCGCGCTCATCGTCCGGTATTTCGTAGTCGTCGTTGCTCACGGATACCTTGTCGTTAGATGTCAAACGTCGATACTTGACGCACAAATAGTTCGTCGAGCGACATAAAGCAAGTTTCGGTATTGGATACGCCGTCGATGGCGGCAATGCGTTCCAAAATGATTTTCATCAAACTATGGTTGTCGCGCGCATAGATTTTGACTAATAGGGTAAAATGACCTGTCGTGGCGTGACATTCTACAATTTCCGGGATGTCGTGCAACTGCGCTATCACATGGTGATAATTGGCCATATTGGCAATGGTTATGCCTACAAATGCGCAGGTTTGGTAGCCTATTTTGCTGACATCAACCGTAAATTCCGAGCCTTTGATGACTCCATTTTCCACCATTTTTTGTACACGCTGATGAATGGCCGCGCCGGATACACCACATTCGCGGGCCACTTCCAAAAACGGGATGCGGGCATTTTGCGAAATCATTTGCAGAATCTTCATGTCCAGTTTGTCAATCGGGTGCGCCATAGTTTTTCAAGGTTTATTAAGTTTGTATTTGCGAATAATATAAAATGCAAAGATACCAATAAAAACGAAAATGTGCAACAAAAATCGAAAAAAATGCCGTTTTTTTTGTACACTGCGGCACTGACAAGGTGCTTGCGATGTGGTGTTGATAACTTTTTGCTTTTGTAGATTAGCAGGTTGCGCGCTTTTTATTGCAGTTTTTGCCCCGATGATTTCGCCGATAGAGAAAAAAACTGTAATTTTGCACCGAATTTTGGGCAATCAATAAGGTATGAAACCTACACTATTAGTTTTAGCCGCAGGCATGGGTAGTCGTTATGGCAGCCTGAAGCAGTTAGATGGCATTGGCCCTCATGGCGAAACCATTATGGACTATTCGGTTTTCGATGCTTTGCGCGCCGGTTTTGGCAAAGTGGTATTTGTCATTCGGCATAGTTTCGAAGAGGAATTTCGTCGTCAAATCGTTGGCAAATACGAGAATCATATTCCGGTCGAAGTGGTATTTCAAGAGATTGATAAAGTGCCGGCCGGCATACCGTACAACACCGAACGCACCAAACCGTGGGGCACGAATCATGCCATACAGATGGCGGCCGAAGTCATTCACGAGCCATTTGCCGTAATCAACTCCGACGATTTCTACGGCTGCGAATCGTATGTTTTGTTGGCCGATTTCTTGAAAAAGGCCGCCCATAGCACCGGTCGCTATTGCATGATTGCTTACCATGTCGAAAATACATTGTCGGAGAGCGGTGCTGTCAATCGCGGTGTATGTCGTGTTGATGAAAATCGCTTGCTGACATCGGTGGTCGAACGTACGCAAATAGAATGCACCGGCGGGGTAATACAATATCCGGCGGCCAATGGTTTGTACGAAACGTTGGATAAAGACGCGCTGGTATCAATGAATATGTGGGGTTTTACACCGGATTATTTTGACTATTCGCAAACCATGTTCGCCGACTTCTTGCAACAACGCGGCATGGATCCTAAATCCGAATTTTATATTCCAACCGTAGTCGATACGCTTATCGAAACGGGAAAAGCCACATGCGAGGTAATCGATACGCCTTCCAAATGGTTTGGTGTAACGTATGCCGATGATCGTCCGCAAGTGGTACTCAAAATAAATGGTCTAATTCGCGACGGCGTTTATCCGCAACAACTATGGAAGTAAAAAAGATGATTAAAAAGATGCTTGATTTGTCGCACGATAAAATATTGGTGACAGGTGGCGCCGGCTATATCGGTTCGCATACGGTAGTAGCGCTTATGGAGGCCGGTTTCGACGTCTATGTTGTGGACAATTTGTCCAATTCCAATATCGAAGTGCTCAACGGCATCGAACAGATAACGGGCAAACGTCCCTTGTTCGAAAATATCGATTGCACCGACTATGTGGCGATGGATAAATTTTTTACCAAACACGAAGGCATTAAAGCGGTCATTCACTTCGCGGCAAGTAAGGCGGTCGGCGAATCGGTAACAGTGCCGTTGAAATACTATCGTAATAATGTGGTCGGTCTGGTTAATCTGCTGGAACTGATGCCTATTCACAAAGTGGAAGGAATTGTGTTCTCGTCGTCGTGTACCGTGTACGGTCAACCCGATATACTGCCGGTGGACGAGACCGCGCCTATCAAAAAGGCATTGTCGCCCTACGGCAATACGAAACAAATCTGCGAAAATATTATTTTCGATACCGTTCATGCCAATAATGCGCTGAAAAGCATTATCTTACGTTATTTCAATCCGATAGGTGCACACCCATCGGCGCTGATAGGCGAACTGCCGAACGGCGTGCCGAACAATTTGGTACCGTTTGTGGTACAGACTGCTGCCGGCATGTATAAAAAAATTCGCATCTTCGGCGACGACTACAATACGCCCGACGGCACGTGCATTCGTGATTATATCAATGTGATGGATTTGGCCGAAGCGCATGTGTCGGCAGTGAAACGTCTGCTTGATAAAGATCTGACGAAACCCGAAGTATTCAACCTCGGAACGGGTAAAGGCTTGTCGGTGATGGAACTGATAAAGACGTTCGAAGCGGTGACGGGCATGCGAGTACCTTACGAGATTGTAGGACGGCGCGAAGGCGACATCGAACAAGTGTGGGCAAACCCTGCGTTGGCTCAAAAAGTGCTGAAGTGGAAAGCCAAAACGTCGGTTGAAGATACGTTGGCTTCGGCGTGGCGTTGGCAACAACATTGCATGGAAGCTAAAAACGACAAATAAGGCTGTGCCTCGGTTGTGTCTGCAGACGCAAAACAAAAAAGGAATCGGCGTATTGTCGATTCCTTTTGATTTTATTATGCTGTTTGTCAGTGTGTTACAGTAACTTGTTTGTTTGCGTGTCGGGGAAAATGACTTTCGGACGGAATAGCGAAGCTTCGGTTTGCTCCATCCAAGTATAAGCCATAATGATGACCACATCGCCCACCGACACCAAATGGGCTGCGGCACCATTTAGGCAGATGACTCCTGAACCTCGTTCGCCTTTGATGACGTAGGTTTCCAATCGATTCCCATTGTTGTTGTCTACTATTTGTACTCGCTCGTTGGCTACTATTCCTGCAGCGTCCATCAGGTCCTCGTCGATAGTGATGCTACCGATGTAGTCGAGGCAGGCTTCGGTAACGGTAACTCGGTGGATTTTTGATTTCAAGATGTTGACTAACATGATGTTGCTCGTTTTAATCCTCTGGTTTTGCTTATTGGAATTGCTGTAAGAATCGCACGTCGTTTTCGGAGAACATGCGCAGGTCTTTGACACGATATTTGAGGTTGGCAATGCGCTCAACACCCATGCCGAAAGCATATCCTGAATAAACATTCGGGTCGATACCGCAGGCTTTCAAAACGTTTGGATCGACCATACCGCATCCGAGAATCTCGACCCAACCTGTGTGTTTGCAGAAGTTGCAACCTGTACCGCCGCACAAGTCGCACGAAATGTCCATCTCGGCACTTGGCTCGGTGAACGGGAAATACGACGGACGCAGACGAATTTGCGTTTCTTCGCCGAACATCTCTTTTGCGAAGTAGAGTAACGCCTGTTTCAAATCGGCGAAAGATACGTTTTTGTCGATATATAGGCCTTCTATTTGGTGGAAAAAACAATGTGCGCGATACGAAATCGCTTCGTTGCGGTACACGCGTCCGGGGCACAATACACGTATGGGCGGCTGTTGCGAGGTCATGATGCGGGTTTGTACGCTTGATGTGTGCGTACGTAATACGACATCGGGGTTTTGCTCGATGAAGAATGTGTCCTGCATGTCGCGTGCCGGGTGCTCGGGCGGAAAATTCAGCGCACCAAATACATGCCAATCGTCTTCGATTTCGGGACCTTCGGCCACAGAGAAGCCGATGCGCGAAAAAATATCGATAATTTCCTCTTTGACCAACGATAGCGGGTGGCGCGTGCCAAGGGCAATGGGGTCGGCCGAACGGGTTAAATCGTGTTTCGCAGCGCTGCTTTGGGTTGTGTCGATGACGGCTTTCAACTCGGCAAGTTTGTTTTGTGCCGCATCGCGCAGTTGGTTCAGTAGTTGTCCGATTTCGCGTTTATCTTCTTTCGGTACGTTGCGAAATTCGTCGAACAATTCCGAAATTCGTCCCTTTTTGCTGAGGTATTGTATGCGCAAAGCCTCTATGTCTTCTTGCGATTTTGCCGTCAAATCGTTTAGCGATTCGGCAATTTGTGCGATCTTCTCTTTTAACATTTCTGTATATTTGTTGATTTTTTATTTGTTATCCCATTTTGCTGATTTTTTGCAGCGTTTCTTCGTCGAGTATTGTGATGTAACGTCCTCTTACGCTGATTATACCTTCGTTTACAAAGGTCGATAAGGTGCGTATGGCGTTCGAAGTGGTCATGTTCGAATAGTTGGCCAAATCCTCGCGCGACAGCCTGCTGTTGATGGTTCGGCCGTCGAGGTCGGTACCGTAACTGTCGCGCAGTGTGAGCAGCGATTCTGCTAAACGTCCGCGCACATGCTTTTGTGTCAGGCTGACAAGACGATTTTCGTCAGTACCCAAATTTTTGGCTAATGCACCAATGAAGTGTGTGGCCAATTTGTTGTTTGATTGTATAATTTGTTTGACAACCGACATAGGAACCAGATACGCTTCGGCAGGCTCGGTGGCTACGGCATTGGTCAAATGAACCTCTTGTGCAAACGACGAACGATAACCGAAATTGTCGCAAGGCTTGGCAAAACGGATGATCTGGCAACGATCGCCAACACCGTCTTTGAATATCTTGACACGCCCGCTAATCAAACAAAACATATAACGTGGCAGTTCGCCTTCGCGATACAGAAAAGCCCCTTTGCGATAGCGTTGCATACGCGTGTTTTCGCGCAGATACATGCGCTCTTCGGGGGTAATTACACTCCATATCGGACAAAATTCGTCGATGGGTTTAACTGTTTTTTCGGGATACTGAACCATGTTTGATGATAGTCGTTTTTGTTGTTAGCGTAACAATTTGTTCTCAATAAAATAAGGGTGTGCAGGTGCGTCTCGCACTGGTGCATACGAATTGCAAAATTACTACTTTTCCCCGAATTAACGTTCAAAAAATCAAAAAAAATATGTTTTTTAACACATCGTGTGATTTGCTGTGATACACAACAAAAAAGTCCGACCTTCGCAGGCAAGACTTTTCGTAATACTAAAAACAACTTATACACTATTTTTGCTCGATTCGTGCGGTGCTGTTGCAGTTGCGCTCGAGTAGGCGCGGTTGGCCTTGATAGGTAATTTTGGCGGCCGATTCGGCTGTCAGACGGGCTTCTTGCACTTGCCCGATGGCGATGCTCGACGCTTCAGATGCTTCGGCTTCTACGCTCACAATAGTCAGGTCGCTCACGTTGATGTGCGATGCTTCCGACGCTTCGATAAATACATGTTCGGCACTTCCAATCAATGTTATATGACTTGCTTCGGAGGCTTTCAGGGTTAAATTGTGTTGCAGTTCGAACGGTGTGTCGCTGCGCACAACGCTAGCTTCCGATACTTCTATCGATGTCAGTGTAGGTGTTGTAACGTACACGGTCGGTATTGTGCGGGTGCGGTTGTGATTGTTATTGTTTGATATGTGCAGCGCGTTGCCGACCACTGTGGTTTCGATATTGCGCAACATTACATCTTTTGCTTTTACTACTATCGATGCGGTGTCGCCTTGTGTCAGTACTACGCGTATGGCGCCGTCGGCTTCGATGCTGCTGAATGGAGCGCACGCCCGATGTTCGCTGATAGCGTCGCTGTCGTCGTCCATGTTGTCGAGTATATGTGCAGTGAATGTGGCTCCGGCGGCGGCAATGTCGGGCATGAACGGACTGCACGAACTCTTGATGGCTGTGCCAATTACAGCAAACAGACTGATAATCCATACGATGAGCAAGGTCCAGGTAATCCACGGACGATGAGGTGCATTTTTATTGATGAGGCGTATGCACAACAATACTAAACCAATGGCGGGGCAGAGTAGAAACAGGGCGCAACTAACTAACAGAGCGATGTCCATCCAACTGCCAAACATGCCGGGTACGTATATTATGCGCAGGGTGAAAATGGCAATAACGATGCCGATGACAGCCATAAACAGACCGATGCCTATGCAGCCGCTGACGAGGATAGCGACGATTTTCAGTATCCAACTGATGACTTCGAGTGCGCGGTTGCCGACGTGTTGTATGGTTTCGCGTTTCGGCATATAGTTTTTGATATTTTCGAGGTTTGGTTCGATGCCTTGCATCTCGAGTCGTTGTGCGGTGGTTTTGGCTTCGGGTACTATTATCCACAACAGCAGGTAGAACAGCATTGTCCAGCCGACGCTGAAAAGTAATAGTAACAACAATAGTATGCGTACCAACGTGGCGTCCCAACCGATGTAGGCGGCTAAGCCGGCGGCCACACCGCCAATGAGGCGGTCGTTGCCGTCGCGATAGAATTTGCGGAATTTACGTTTCTCCGTTTTCTTTGTCGTGGTGTCGGCAGCGGTTTCTTCTTCGTCGAATTGGCTGGGTTGCCCCAACGTTTCGATAATACTCTCTACGTCGGATGCATCTACCACGTTGCGGCCGTGCATCCGTTCGGTAAATAATTCGGCAATACGGTCTTCGATGTCCTTGATGATCTCTTCTTTTTCGTTGTCGGCGAAATGTTGACCGATTTCCGACAAATAGGCGTTCAAAGTGTCGTAAGCGTCGTCGTCAATATTGAAAACGATGCCGTTCAGGTTGATGGTTAATGTCTTTTTCATATTTGTTGTTGTTTGTCTGTTATCTTTTGAAAATTAAATAGTTGTGTTATTTTTCGGGGTTTTGCGCAGTGTCGATAAAGTCGATTATAGTTTTGATATTCTCGTATTCTTGGTCCATCGCAGCCAAAAGCGCTTGCCCGTCGTCGGTCAGCGAATAATATTTTCGCGGCGGTCCTTGTGTCGATTCTTGCCAAATGTAACTGAGCATACCGTTGTTTTTCAGCCGTGTCAGCAATGGATAGAGAGTGCCTTCGACAACGATTAGGTTGGCGCGTTTCAGTGTGGCGATGATGTCGGGCGCATACGAAGGTTTGCGCTTGATGGTGTGTAGTACCATATACTCCATACAGGTTTTGCGAAGTTGTTGTCTAAAATTGATTGCTTCCATAACTCGTATATTTTTTTTGTTGTTTTCTGCTGCAAAGATATATAAAATTTCAGTACCTTGTTCAGACAAAATATTGTATTTTTTCAAAAAAGTTGTAATTTTCTGATTGTGAATGTGTTATAATTGCGTTTTTTTTGTGCAATAAGGTGTTTTTATTGATATTTGAGGTGTTTTTTGGGTTAATATGGTTGCCGATTTTGTCATTTTTTTTGCGTGTCGTTGCCTGTTTTATATGTGGTGTCAGCGTTTTCTTTTGTCGTGGGATAAAATAACAGCAATAATTTTTGGTGTTTTCTCTCTTTTTTTGTATTTTTGCTGGCTAAAATGAATGTACCATTTTCTTAACGATTGTATAAATAGTTGTAAAATAGTTATGAAAAAATCGCAAATTGTTGAAAGTGATATTTTTTCGCATTTTATATCGCTTGGTTATTTGCCGCGATGGATAGTTTTGATATTTGATGTATTGTTGTGTGTCTTGTCGTTGTGGGTGGCGTCGGTGCTGGTTATGGGCGTGTATGTTAATCCGCCGCATTTCGACCCATTGTGGCCGCGCTGGGCGGTATATCTGCTGTTGGTATGTGTGTGTGTGGTTACCTTTTGGACGTTTCATACCTATTCGGGCATTTTGCGCTATTCTAATTTCGTGGATATTGTGAAAGTGCTGTGTGCCATTCTGACCCAATTCGTGGTGTTGTTTTGTGTGAACGAAGTGTGTCGTGCCGTCAGCGATAAATTGTTGTTTATGCGCTGGACGTTGGTCTTTTATACCATTATTGCGTTTCTATTGTTGCTGTTGTTGCGTATGTCGGTCAAGGTGGTGTTCGACTATTTGGTGGCACACAACGGACAGATGAAACCGGTGGCGGTGTACGGTACAAAATCGGCCGGCATCGGCATTGCCAAAATGATACGGTCGTCGGACAATCTGAAATTTCGTTTGGCGGCGTTCATCGACGATATGTCCGATGCTAACAATAAAAATATATTTGGCGTGCAAGTGGTATCGACACGCAATGCCGACAAATTGCTGCACTTTTTGGCGAAGCGCAAAATACGTACCGTCATAGTGTCGCCTCTCAAACTGAAAGAAATTGATCCGGAAACCGACCTTGATATTTTCATTGAAAATAATATTGAAGTGCTGACCGTGCCGTCGATGAGTGAATGGCACGAAAATGCTCTTGCATCGGGTATTGTGCGCCCCGATTTCAAAAATTTGCAGATAGAAGATTTGTTGGAGCGGCCGGCCATCGAAATAGAGAAATCGCATATTAGGGCGCAGCTGCAAGATAAAGTGGTGATGATAACCGGTGCGGCCGGTTCTATCGGTTCCGAAATTGTGCGCCAACTCACCACCTATCATCCCAAATTGCTTGTGTTGTATGACAATGCCGAAACGCCGCTTCATAATTTGCGTTTGGAGTTGGAAGAACGCAAAATCGGCTGTCCGTACGTGCTGTGCATAGGCGATATGCGTAATCGGGCGCGCCTCGAACATGTCATTTCTTCCTATCGTCCGCATGTTATTTATCATGCTGCGGCTTACAAACATGTACCTATGATGGAAGACTCACCGAGCGAGTGCGTCATGGTCAATGTGATGGGAACGCGCTATATAGCCGATTTGGCCGTGGCGTATGGTGTCGCAACCTTTGTGATGGTATCGACCGATAAGGCTGTCAACCCGACTAATGTGATGGGTGCGTCGAAACGTATAGCCGAAATCTATGTCCAATCGCTGTATCGTAAACAAGTGGTGTCGAATCCGGCAACAACAAAATTTATTACCACGCGTTTTGGTAATGTGTTGGGTTCCAATGGTTCGGTTATTCCGCTATTCCGCCATCAGATTGAGAAAGGTGGCCCAGTAACGGTAACGCATCCCGATATTATACGTTATTTTATGACGATACCGGAGGCTTGTCAGTTGGTGTTGGAGGCCGGCTCGATGGGCGAGGGTGGCGAGATATTTATTTTCGACATGGGCCGGCCGGTCAAAATAGTCGATTTGGCACGGAAAATGATTCGTCTTGCCGGTTATAGGCCAGAAATAGACATCCCGATTTCTTATACAGGATTGCGTCCCGGCGAAAAATTGTACGAAGAATTGCTGAATGTGAAAGAGATGACGCAACCGACTTATAACGAAAAAATACTCATCGCCAAGGTACGCGAATACGATTTCGACGAAGTGGAGCATGATGTTGATCGCCTCATCGAATTGGCTCGCTTGTACAAGAGTTATTTGGTGGTGTCGCAGATGAAACGTATTGTGCCTGAATTTATCAGTAAAAATTCGCAATTTGAACGCCTCGACATTGAGCCCAACGAAGCATGACCGCTATATTGCAATTTCTATATGATTATCCGTTCCTATTCGCGCTGATTACGGCGGCGTTGGGCGCTGCGTTCATGCCTACGGTCATCAGAGTGGCGAAAGAGAAGAAGTTTGTTGTCAAACCCAACAAACGTACGTCGCATGTAGGATTGGTGCCGACTGTCGGCGGTTTGGATATATTCATTTCATTCCTCATCTTTTTTGTGGTTTTTGCATTCAACCATTTGCCGTATTCGCATTATTTGCTGGTGGGTGTTACGTTGATATTGATTACGGGTTTTATTGACGACCTGATTGATTTGACCGTCGGTGGCAAATTATTTGGCGAATTATTGGCGGGGCTTTTCCTAATAGTGTTTGCCGATGTGCGTATGACGAGTTTGTTTGGTCTGTTTGGCATTGGCGAATTGCCACGGGTGTGGAGTTATCTGCTTTCGTTCGCTACATTCATTGTCATAACAAATGCGTTGAACCTGATTGATGGTGTTGATGGTCTTGCTTCCGGTTTGGGCATGCTCTATTGTTGCGTGTTTGCCGTCTATTTTCAGTTGGTTGGCGATTGGAATACCGCTATGCTCGGTTATGCGCTGTTGGGCGCGTTGGCGGTGTTTTTTTGCTACAATGTATTTGGTGGTACGCGGCGCAAGATTTTTATGGGCGATTCGGGGTCGTTGCTATTGGGCTTTATGATTTCGTGGTTTGTGTTCCGCTTCATGTGTCTCAACGCAGAAGGAGCGATACCAGAGGTCTATCAAGTACAAGCGGCGCCGGCTGTTGCGTTTTGCATTTTGTTCGTGCCGCTGTTCGATACGTTGCGTGTGATGATGACGCGCATCAAAAAACACAAATCGCCGTTTTCGGCCGACAGAAACCATATTCACCACCTATTGTTGAGTCTTGGGTTGCAACACCGTCAAGTAACGTGCGTATTGTTCGGCGTGTCGCTGCTATTTGTGGCATTGGCGTATGTCGGGCGTTCGTGGCGCAACGAAATGTTGTTATTCGTGGCGTTTGTTGTAGGCATTGCGTTGATATTGGTGGTGTGGCGTTTGGTAGATAGGAAAAAACGCGCGAATATGGAAACAATGACAAAACCCTAAAATATATAATCATGACAATAGCAGTAGCCGGAACGGGATATGTCGGTTTGTCGATAGCGACATTGCTGGCACAATATAATAGGGTGTTGGCTGTGGATGTTGTGCCCGAAAAGGTGGAACTTATCAACCAACGTCGGTCGCCCATTCAGGACGAATATATCGAACGTTATTTGGCTGAGAAACCATTGAATTTGACGGCCACACTCGAAGCCGAAAGTGCTTACAAACAAGCCGATTTTGTGGTGATAGCCACACCGACAAATTATGATAGTCGTCGCAACTATTTTGACACGTCGGCCGTAGAGTCGGTCATCGGATTGGTGCAGCAATGTAATCCGCAGGCCGTGATGGTCATCAAATCGACGGTACCAGTGGGCTATACCGAAAGCGTGCGGCGTAAATTCGGGACAACAAATATTCTTTTTGCGCCGGAATTTTTGCGTGAGAGTAAGGCGTTGTACGATAATTTGTATCCGAGTCGTATTATTATTGGTACAGATATGTCGGACGCACGTTTGGTCGAGTCGGCGCACACATTTGCAGAATTACTATTGCAAGGCGCTGTGAAAAAAGATGTATCTACGCTCTTCATGGGTTTTACCGAAGCGGAAGCCGTGAAACTTTTTGCAAACACCTATTTAGCGTTGCGTGTCAGTTATTTCAACGAATTGGATACTTACGCTGAGATGAAAGGGCTTGATACTCGCTCTATCATAGAAGGTGTTTGCCTTGATCCGCGCATCGGCGACTACTATAATAATCCGTCGTTCGGATATGGCGGTTATTGTTTGCCGAAAGATACAAAACAATTGTTGGCAAACTATCAGGATGTACCCGAAAATTTGATAGAAGCCATTGTCGAAAGTAATCGTACGCGCAAGGATTTTGTCGCCGATAGGATATTGAATATGGCCGGCTATTACGACTATTACAATCATGGCGATTTTGATGCTCATGAAGAAAAACGCTGTGTAATAGGTATTTACCGTTTGACGATGAAAAGTAACTCTGATAATTTTCGCCAAAGCAGCATTCAGGGCGTGATGAAGCGCATCAAGGCAAAAGGCGCCCAAGTCGTCATTTACGAACCGACACTTGATGACGGCACTACTTTTTTCGGCAGTTTGGTAGTCAACGATTTGGAAAAGTTCAAGGCGCAAAGTCAAGCTATTGTGGCCAATCGCTACGATGCCTGCCTCGACGACGTGAAAGACCGGGTATATACAAGGGATTTATTTGGAAAGGATTAAAACAATAACAAATGGAAGCGTCTAAAATTGCTATTATCGGTTTGGGTTACGTTGGTTTACCATTGGCCATAGAGTTTGGCAAAAAATATCGCGTAATCGGATTTGATGTTAATAATCGGCGCGTGGCCGAACTCGAACACGGCGAAGATCATACGCTCGAAGCCGACTTGGTAGGTATGCGCCAAGCGGTTGAATTGTATAAGGCGACCCAACAGCACGGTTTGTCGTTTTCGTGCGATGTGAACGATTTGCGGCAAGCAAATATTTTTATAGTAACAGTACCGACGCCCATCGATTGTTTCAATAACCCCGATTTGACGCCGTTGTTGAAAGCCTCTGCTATGATTGGTAAAGTTCTGAAAAAGAATGATATAGTTATTTACGAATCGACGGTTTATCCCGGATGTACCGAAGATGATTGTGTGCCGGTATTGGAAAACGAATCCGGTTTGGTGTTTAATCAAGATTTCTTCTGCGGTTACTCGCCCGAACGCATCAATCCCGGCGATAAAGTGAATACATTGACGAAAATCAAGAAAATTACCTCTGGTTCGACACCTGTCACTGCTGATATTGTAGATGCATTGTATAACTCAATACTCGAAAACGGGACGCATCGCGCACCAAATATCAAAGTGGCCGAAGCGGCCAAAGCGGTCGAAAATGCGCAGCGCGATGTGAATATTTCGTTTATGAATGAGTTAGCGCTGATTTGCGATCGTGTCGGCATCGATACGAATGATGTGATAGAGGCTGCCGGCACAAAATGGAATTTTTTGAAATATCGTCCCGGTTTGGTTGGAGGACATTGCATTAGTGTCGACCCGTATTATTTGGCTCATAAAGCCAAAGCATTGGGCTATAACCCCGAAGTTATTTTGTCGGGACGTCGTGTAAATAACAGTATTGCCAAATTCATCGCCGATAAAACTTTGAAATTGATGATTCAGAAAAATTATAAGATAAAGAACGCCAATGTATTGATGTTGGGTGTTACGTTCAAAGAAAACTGCCCGGATTGTCGAAACACCAAAGTAGTGGACATTGCTACCGAGTTAGAAGAATTTGGATGCAGAGTCGATATTTATGATCCTTGGGCAGATGCCGCACTTGTGAAACGCGAATATGGCAAAGATGTGATAGCAGCAGTTGATCCCTCCAAACATTACGAAGCGGTGATTGCTTGTGTGGCACACGAACAATTTAGGACATTCGATTTTGCCAAATATCAAGCTCAAAATGCGGTGATTTTTGATGTGAAAAATTTTGTCGATAGGGCATTGGTTGATGCTCGATTGTAAAGAATAAATGTCGTGAGTCTGATAGACAAAATACTCTCTCGCATGCACCTAAGCGAGACCAAACAGAAAGTGGTACGCAACCTATTCTGGGCGGTTACAGGTAAGGTCGTTACCTTGTTGGGTAGTCTGTTGGTGGGTATCTTTGTCGCGCGCTATCTGGGTCCCGAGCAGTACGGACTGATGAACTATGTGGTCAGTTTCGTAGCACTCTTTCAGGTTTTCGCCTCCTTTGGATTGGATAATATCGAGATACGCGAGGAGTCGAAGTGCAAAGGTACGGGGGAGAAGGGTAGGGTGCCCGGTGCAGAAGCCAATACCATCCTCGGCACGGCGTTCGGACTGAGACTGATCTTTGCGGGTATTACCATGCTCGCGGTCATCCTCACCGCATGGCTCTTTGAGGCGGACACTTTCACCAAATGGATGATTACGCTCTATTCGCTGAGCATGATTATGAACACCTCCGGGGTCATCCGCAACTATTTTACCTCTATCGTCTGGAACGAATATATCGTCAAAACAGAGATTAGCCGTACCATAGTCGGTGCGCTAATCAAAGTCGTGTTGTTGCTCTTGCATGCCTCGTTAGCATGGTTCATCGCCGCCTCGCTCTTCGATACCATCCTCATCGCCGGTGGTTACCTCCTCTCCTATCGTAAGAAAATCGCCTCTCCCCGCCTCTGGACATTCGACCTCCCCACCGCCAAATACCTAATCAAAGAATCCTTCCCCCTCCTCCTCTCCGGTGCCGCCATAGTAGTCTATCAAAAGATAGACCAAGTGATGATTGGCAACATGATTGACAAGGCAAATGTTGGTTATTATGCTGTGGCAGGAGCATTTGTAAGTGTAGCTATTTTTATCCCGAACATTATATGTCAAACACTCACGCCACTATTGGTTCAGTATTATAATACCAATAGAAACTTATATCACCAACGGGCGCAACTGTTTTTGAATATCATGGTTTGGTCAAGTATATTTCTTGCAGTGCTGGTTTTTCTATTGGCGTATCCTATTGTGAGATATACCTATGGTTCGCAGTACATTGAGGCGATACCAGTATTGCAAATTTTGATTTTCAAAATTGTGGGTACAGCAATGATGTCCTCATCCGGCAATCTGATGATTATAGAGGGAGTGCATCGCTATGCTGCTATAAGAAATGGATTGGCATGTGTGGCTAATGTGGTACTGAACCTTATCTTAATACCTAAGTTGGGTATTGTGGGTGCTGCTATAGCCGGTGTTGTAGCGTTGATGGTAGCAGGATATTTTGCTCATTTTGTTATCCCTCCATATTTCCGTTTTATAAAACCACAAACAAAAAGTTTATTGTTAGGATGGAAAGATTTGGTTAATATACGCAAACTAATGAAAGAATAGCACTATGCAAATAGATTATGCGTCAATAATTGGGATTCCATCGTCCATCGTGTCATACAATATCCCTTTGTCATCTCGCACGTGGATTCATCGCGGGGGAAATGCAAAGGTGTATTTTACACCTCAAACCTACGAGCAGATACTATCTATTGCTCAATATCTGTACAGCCAGAAAGTAAAATTTGATGTTATTGGACATAGCAGCAATATATACTTTAAGAACTCATATTGTGCTGATTATATACTCGATACCAAAAAATATGGAGGGGTAGAGTTTCTTGATGATAGTACTATTCTCGCGACAGCAGGGCTGGCAATGACTAAACTTTCCCGCATGTGTATGGAGCATGGAATTGCCGGTTACGAAGGATTTGTGAGTCTACCGGGAACCGTTGGAGGGGCGGTAGTGAACAATAGTGGCTGTTATGGTAGTCTTATGGAGGATGTAGTGCGCCAAGTGGAATTGCTAACACCCGATGGAGGAATAAAATTGTTATCCAAAGAAGCACTGCATTATTCACATCGAAATTCTGCTCTAAAAGATAAAACAATAGAGGGTGTTGTGTTGCGGGTATGGTTGGATACTTCTCGCCATGACTCCCCTGCTGCTCTGCTCGAAAAGGCAGAAAGATATACTCTTGACCGTAAGAGAACACAACAAGGTCCACTGAATAACTTAGGTTCCACGTATGCGCAGTTGCCATACAAACGCAATGCTCGAAATTTTATATGTCGAGTATTTGCTAAACTTTTTTCTATATGTAAGGTTGATGCTATCAAAGCGCGAAAATTAATGAAGTATGTATATCTTACTTTGTATGGAGAAATAAAAATAGCAAAATATGTTTCCAACTATTGGATAGGCTGTTTTGTTTGGCAGGATGCTAGGGCAGATGAGGCTTTCAAACGATATTGTAAGATGATGAATCGGATTTACAACCAACCAAGGTTGGAAATTGAGGTGCGGGAGTAATCACAAAAGCCAACGGAAAGATTATATATTAACGTGAGTTCGATACAAGCAAACTATTTTCAGCAGTAAAAAAAGACTAATTTGTTTTTCCCGACAAGTCAAGATAAACAGGGATAAACGGGAACAAACGGGGACAAACAGGGACAAGTTCCGAATGATTTTTGATTTTTTTTGTTGACGAAAGAAAGATGGTTTTTGTAGTATGATGAGTTTTGTATTCCGATAATTAATGTAAATTTTGGACTGCAATTCCAAAAAACGGCGTAAAATTTGGACTGAAATTCCAAATAATGGCGTAAAATTTGGAATAAATGTTGCATATCTCCTAAAAAAGTAGTACCTTTGTCGCAAAATTTAGCCTATGATGGAAAAGAGCAGACAAATAGCCGCTTTTGTAAATCGCATGCAAGGGAAAAGCACTGCGCGAATCTTAGTATTCACGGGAGCAAGACAGGTAGGAAAAACAACGCTGGTCAAAAAGATTCTACCGGATTATGCCTATCTCAACATAGAAGATCCCGTGCAACGAAAGACGTATGCCGAGTTGACTGCCCAACAATGGCAACACCTATATCCGCAAGCCATCTTAGATGAAGTGCAAAAAGAACCGCAGCTTATTGAGAGCATAAAGGCTACATACGATACCTACACAGATGTGCGATACATCTTGTTAGGTTCAAGCCAATTGTTATTGTTAGAGAAGGTGAAAGAATCTTTGGCGGGTCGATGTGTAATCATAGAGATGTACCCGCTTACTTTGCCGGAATTGCGAACAACAGGGTGGAAAACAGAGACTCCTTTGTCTGATTGGCAAAACCTTTTAAGAGCACCGATGGATGAGCCCGTTTTTCTGCCGAACTTCCTCTTAGACCCCAACAACGCGGAGAAAACTGCGGCATGGACACATTACCTTCGCTATGGTGCCTATCCGGCATTGGTGCAAGAAGATATGGACGAAGATGACCGCTATGAGTGGTTGCAAAACTATATACACACCTATTTGGAACGAGATATTCGCGACTTGGCTGCCTTCCGTGATCTGGATCCGTTCATCAAACTGCAACGCGCTACCGCTGTATATACAGGATGCGTACTCAACGCCTCCAATCTGGCACGCGACATCGGTATAACATCCAAAACGATACAACGCTACATCGAATATCTGCGACTGAGTTATCAGGTGATAGTCTTGCCGGCTTGGGAACGTAATGCTGCCAAACGATTGACGAAAGCACCCAAAATACACATGATGGACAATGGGGTTTTGCAAGCCATATTGCAAAAACGTGGGGGCATAACCGGTCAGGAGTTTGAAAGCCTTGTGGTGGCGGAGATCTACAAGCAGGCAAAGAATATACGTGCCAATGTATCGTTTTATCACCTCCGTTCACAGGATGGTAGAGAAGTGGATTTGCTCGTAGAAACGCAAGAGGGATATTTTGCCTTTGAAATCAAAATGGCAGACCATGTCTCCATCGCGGATGCCCGCCATTTGGTTGCCTTGGAGCCTCTTTTGGATAAGCCTCTATTGCAGGGGTTTGTTTTATCGAATGATCCTGTAAACCATCATTTTCATCCTAAGATTCAAGCCCTGCATGCTGCCGCACTTTTAGGCTAATATCCGATGCGTAGGCAGTAAGAGAACTGTGATAGAAAGACTGCTTACGCGACAATGGTACGATAAAGTGATTAATTTTACGTGAACTCGAAATAAAAATACATACATCGAAACAAAGACAATCCTTTTATTTCAACACAAATTTCCAAAAATTACTCAAATATTTTTTTCTTTAACATATAATTTTCGTATCATTAATCATTAATTCATCACCAAACTTGTCCCGACCAGTCCTCGACCAGTCGGGGTAAACAGGGAAAACCCTATTACTTTTGCCTACTGAAGGTCCTTACTTATATCGGCTCTACGTTAATTAGATGTAATAAAAAATATTTGAACAATTTTTGAATATATTTATAGAAGAACTACATCATTTTGGTTCATTATAGCCAAATATTATTGTTCGTTTTTGTTGCAATATATCTTGAACACACGTAAAATATGCTAAAAAGAATCATAATAGAAAAGTTGTATCTCCTCCTTACCATTATTGTTTTAGGATTATGGAGCGCACTAAATATGCTTCAAATGGAACACGATAGTATTGTGGCTACCGATGATTCGTTGGTGATAAAATTATTGTTGGGCGTGATGGCTGTTTTGGTGAGTGGATATTTGTTGGTAAATTATCAGTATGTGCACTTGGGAAAGATAGGCAGACTACTTTTAATCTTGTCAGTTTATATGGCAATCGCACGTGTGGCTGTACTGCCGCCTACGGTCGGGGCTCTCTCTCTTATTTATCAACCGATGCAAGATATGATAGTTGTTCTCTTATTCCTGCTTGCATCTACTCTTGCGAACAAATCTGATGAGTTGCGTGATTTCTTTTCCACATGGATTATTGTGGGTATGCTTATCATTGCCTATATATTCTTGCAGAATTGGCGATTTTTGAATGCTGTTGATGAGGCTCACATGGGAACTGCGTATTGGATAATGTTTTTTTTACCGATTTTACTTTATACGCCACATAAATGGTTACGTTATGTGGGAACAATTTTAGTCGGGACCATTCTTTTTGCTTCGTTCAAGCGCGGTGGTATCCTCGCTTTCGGGTGCGGACTGGTTGCTTACTTATTTGTCAAAGAAGTGTTAATTGGGCGCAAATTTAGCAAATTGATGTATTTCGTTGTAGCCCTTATTGCATTGGCGGTGGTGTTTTTAGTTGTGGATAATGCGATGGATAATGTTTTGTCCGATCGGTTCTTAAATATCAAGAACGATGGTGGAAGCGACCGTGACCAAGTATGGGCAACCACTTGGCAGATGATTCTGAGAAGCGACATTGAAGAACTTCTCTTTGGTCACGGATATAATATGGTTCTTACTTATTCCCCGTTAGGCTTGTCTGCTCACAACGATTTCTTGGAATCTATTTACGACTTTGGTTTGTTTGGTAGTCTATTCTATGTGATGTTGCATGTGTTGCTTATCCGACAAATCTTCCGCAATATCCGCATGCGCAATTCTGAGGCTGCTATCATGGCATTTTCCTACGCTTTTTTTATTGTCCTCTCGCTTATATCGCATGTTCTTATCTATCCGTGGTTTGCCTTTATGGCATTATCCTGGGGATTGAGTTGTGCCAGCGAACGAAAAGCATTATCCATATGAAAATAGGAATTTTGGCATATCACTCTGCTTGCAATTTCGGAGCAAATCTTCAATTGCTCTCCACGGTCGGTTACCTCAAACGGATGGGACACACTCCCGTGGTGTTGAATTACGAGACAGACGATTTTGTCGCTTTTTACAAACGTGTTACCGCCCCGGATGTTTATGCTGCTTATGTCGATTTTCGTATCCGTTATATGCCTCTATCGCGCCATTGCAATACCGTCGCGGGCTTGGCGCGCGTGCTTGAAGAAGAGCAAATAGAGGGTGTGATTATCGGTAGCGATGCCGTGGCGCAGCATCATCCTCTTTTAGAACGTATTATTTTTCCGACCCGCACTATTGTGTCGGTCATACATATGACCCAAGACCGCTATTTCCCTAATCCCTTTTGGGGTACATTTGCGGACTATATGCAGAAACCTGTTTCGATGGCGCTCCTATCTGCATCTTCCCAAGATTCTAACTACCACCTATTCCTTCCCTCTGTCCGTAGGCAGATGTACGCGCGGCTTCAACAGTTCGGCTATATTTCCGCGAGGGATGAGTGGACAAGGGAAATGTACGCTGCCATCTCTAATGGAAAACTGCAAGTGCCGGTTACGCCCGACCCCGTGTTTGCATTCAATCATAACTGCGCGGATATACTCCCGACCAAACAAGAAATCTTGCAGAAATACCATCTGCCCGAGAATTATATCCTGCTCAGTTTCTTAAACTCGCGTACGGTTTCTATAGACTGGCTCCAGCAATTTCAAACGCTGGCAAACGAGCAAGGTATCGCTTGTGTGGCACTGCCGTTCCCACAAGGGATAAAATTCCGACATCCGTTGCAACGCGAGATACCATCGCCTTTACTTCCGCTCGATTGGTATGCACTGATCAAGTATTCTATGGGCTATATTGGGCATAACATGCATCCGATTGTTACGTCTCTACACAATGCTAATCCTTTCTTTAGCTTTGATAACTATGGTATTAAAAAGTTAAACGGTTTCTATACAAAGGACTATTCCAGCAAGATCAAGCATATTTTGCATCTCGCTGACTTGGATGACTATCGTGTGAGTTGCCTTTCCCGCCAATTTGTATCGCTGGCACCAATGGATGTACTTGATAAGATTTTGTCTTTTCCCCGCGAACAGACCAAACGCTTTGCAGAACAATACTGTCAGCAATACGAAACTATGATGAACCAAATGCTAAATTCTTTCCAATCTCATGCATAAATTAAAAATTGCATACATCTCCAGACGTATGTTCTCTGATGTGGATTTATCGTTCTTGATGGAGGCAAAAGATATGGCAGAGATGGATTATTATGTTCCCATTTTTAAGAATTATTATCAGGGAGCCGCATTCAATATCCAAAAGCCATCTCCTAAATTTGGGATATATCTCGCTACAGAACTCTATCCAGAATTAACACCCTGTAGCCGCCTAATTGATGCAAACCGCTTTTTCGTCGTTAATTCTTTTGCTATTCACGCTTGGCAGCCGTACAATTTGTGGTTATATGTGAAGTTTGTATGGCGTCTTCGCAAGTATGATGTAATTCACATCACGGATTTTCCGCAATATTTCGAGATACCGCTTTACTTCTTGCGAAAAAAAATAGTATTGACGGTGCATGACCCTATACCACATTCTACAGAAAAATGTAATGCACCATTGGTTCTAAAAGCCCGCAAATGGGGATTTCGTCTATTACATCACTTTATTATTCTAAATACAGCTCAAAAGGCAGAATGTGTAGCCTTGAATCATTTGGAGAAGAAGCATATTTATGATAGCCGCCTTGGACGGTATGATTATCTGAGAATGTACGAACGAAAAAATACAAAGACAGGTAACTATTTTTTGTTTTTTGGACAGATTGCATCCAACAAGGGCATTGACTACTTACTCGAGGCGATGAAATTGGTGCACAAGCAATATCCGCAAATACGATTGATTGTGGCTGGTAAAGGGGAATATCCTTTTGATATATCCGAATATCAGCAGTTAGGTTATATTGAGTTCCGCAATCGTTTTATTCCTGATGAGGAGTTGGCGACATTGATACAAGGTGCTTATTGTGCTGTTTGCCCGTACAAAGATGCTACACAAAGCGGGGTGGTGATGTCCGCTTTTGCTTTCAATAAACCTATAATTGCTACCAATGTAGGCGGACTGCCTGAACAAGTGGAGCATGATAAGTATGGTTTGATAGTTCCGCCTTGCGATGTAGAGGCTTTGGCGCAGGCGATGATTCACCTATTATCGCATCCGGAAAAATTGCAAGAATATGCGGATAATATTGAGAGCGATTATGCCGAAGGTCCTAAATCATGGAAGGAAATAGCAAAAGGACTTA
>JBJEJW010000018.1:0-4792 GCA_051878315.1 Paludibacteraceae bacterium
CTGCTCGGCCGCGACGTAACGCGCCTAAATGGCTCACTGTGTGGTGTTTATGTAGCCAAAGTTGGCGAGGCTGCCGTTAAGGTAGTTGTAAAGTAATGTTGTAGGGACGCATTGCATGCGTCCGGAATAGAGAACAGAGATTGTAGGAATGCGGAGTGAGGAATTTTTTCTTGCTCCGCGTTTGTTTGTTGTATGCTTTTTTAACCCTACGCCCTTCGGGCACTCCCCTTGTAAAGGGGAGATTACGCAATAAACAACATTAGCGCGAAGAAAAAAGCAATGTCCCCTTTTTAAGGGGACGAGGAGCGTAGCGACGGGTGGGGTTCAAACGTAAACTGCGCAAACAACCCATTGAAACTCTTAAACTTTTCAACTTTGAAAGTGCGGCATCCGTACATTGTACGTTTATAAAAAATGGGTGATTCAAAATGTGCTTTGTCTGCTATCTGTCTGGCATAAATGCGGTGTTGTTTATAAAAAAATCGGTATGTCAGTTGGTTTTTGTTGCAAAAAAGTGTAACTTTGCAAATTGAATGTTTGTGTACAAAAAAGTGCGGCGTATGTCGGCGGCAAGTTATATAGAAAGTTTATCGCCCGTTTTGTTTTGGGATATGGACAAAACGCACCTTGATGTTCAAGCCCATTCGGCCGGACTCATTCAGCGTGTGCTCGAGTATGGCAATTTGAACGATTGGCGTTTAACACGCGATTTTTATGGCATAGATCGTATTGTGGACGATTGTAAAAAATTACGCACATTAGACGCTCGTGCTTTAAGTTTTATTTGTGCTATATCCGATACGAAAGAGGAAGAATACAGATGCTATCATTTCAGACAGTTGAACCCAACACTTTGGAACTCTTGAAACAATTGCAAGCGTTTCCTGTGCTGAAAGAAACCCGGCTCGTAGGTGGCACTGCATTGGCTTTGCAATATGGACACCGTATGTCGGTTGACCTTGATTTGTTTGGTCATATACAAAGCACTCCCGACCAAATTATCGATACATTGCGTTGTGTCGGTGAAATAGAGATTCTCAATAAAACTTCACACATTATTCAAATGGTGATTAATGGCATTAAAGTGGATGTTGTGAATTATGAATGGTACGATTGGATTGATGATCCGGTGTGTGAGGATGGTGTCGTGTTGGCATCGCCGAAAGATATTGCCGCACTGAAGGTAAATGCCATCGTTGGGAGGGGAACTAAAAAGGATTTTATCGATCTGTTTGTTTTGCTACAACATTACACAATGACTGAAATAATGACATACTATAAACAAAAATATCCTGATTATTCAGAGTATCGTGCAGTGTTGAGTATGACGTATTTTGCTGATGCAGAACAACAAAGTATGCCTAAAATGTTCATCGAGGATACATGGGAAACTATCAAAAAATATATAATTAATGAGATTAAAACATACACCAAATAACAATAGGGTGGCGTATTTGTTTCACTCTTGCATTGTGTCGGTGAAATAGAGATTCTCAACTTAAAAACAAATATTTATGGCAAAAGAAAAGAAATTTATGACGTGTGATGGTAATGCCGCTGCTGCGCATATTGCGTATATGTTTACCGAAGTGGCCGCCATTTATCCTATCACGCCGTCGTCGCCTATGGCCGAAAATGTGGACGAATGGGCTGCACAAGGTCGCAAAAATATGTTTGGCGAGACGGTAACAGTGCAAGAAATGCAGTCGGAGGCCGGTGCAGCCGGTGCCGTGCACGGGTCGTTGCAGGCCGGTGCACTGACAACCACTTTCACCGCTTCGCAAGGCTTGTTGCTGATGATTCCGAACATGTACAAAATCGCCGGCGAATTGATTCCGACGGTGTTTCATGTGTCGGCGCGCACGTTGGCGAGTCATGTGCTTTGCATCTTTGGCGACCATCAGGACGTGATGGCCTGCCGTCAAACCGGTTTCGCCATGTTGGCCGAAGGGTCGGTACAAGAGGTGATGGATTTGGCCGGTGTGGCTCACTTGGCTACAATCAAATCGCGTGTGCCGTTCCTCAATTTCTTCGACGGATTCCGCACCTCGCACGAATACCAAAAAATCGAAGTGATCGACCAAGAAGAATTGCGCCCGTTGCTTGATATGCAGGCGTTGCAGGAGTTCCGCAATCGCGCACTGTGTCCGCAACGTCCCGAAATGCGCGGTATGGCCGAAAATCCTGACGTGTTCTTCACGCATCGCGAAAGTTGCAACCCGTACTACGACGGCGTGGCCGACATCGTGGCCGACTATATGGATAAAATCAGCGAAATCACCGGTCGCAAATATCGTCCGTTCACCTATTACGGCGCACCCGATGCCGAGAATGTCGTTATCTGCATGGGTTCGGCCTGCGAGGCCTTGCGCGAAGTGGTCGATTACCGCAAAGGCGAAAAAATCGGTATGATAAACGTGCATCTCTATCGTCCGTTCTCGCTGAAATATTTGAAAGAGGCTATTCCTGCCACAGCCAAACGCATCTGTGTGCTCGACCGCACCAAAGAACCCGGCGCCAACGGCGAACCGCTCTATTTGGATGTGAAAGACGCTTTGCAAGAACTCGGGTTGGGACACATCGAAGTAGTAGGCGGTCGGTACGGTTTGGGCAGCAACGATACGACACCGGCGCAAATGATGGCCGTGTACGACAATTTGGCATTGCCTCAACCGAAAAACCACTTTACACTTGGTATTAACGACGATGTAACATTCACATCGCTGCCGCTCGGCGAAGAGATTGCCATGGGTGGCGCCGGCATGTTCCAAGCCAAATTCTATGGTTTGGGTGCCGATGGTACGGTAGGTGCAAACAAAAACTCGGTGAAAATCATTGGCGACACTACCGATAAATATTGTCAAGCCTACTTCTCGTACGACTCGAAAAAATCGGGCGGTTTCACCTGTTCGCATCTGCGCTTCGGCGACGAGCCGATTCACTCAACCTATTTGGTAACAACGCCGAATTTTGTCGCTTGCCATGTTCAGGCTTATCTGCACATGTACGACGTAACGCGCGGTTTGCAGAAAAACGGCACTTTCTTGCTCAATACCATTTGGGATGGCGACGAGTTGAAACGCAACTTGCCGAATAAAGTCAAAAAATATTTTGCCGATAACAATATTAAAGTTTACTACATCAACGCGACGAAGATTGCGCAGGAAATCGGTCTCGGCAACCGCACGAATACGATTCTGCAATCGGCATTCTTCCGCATCACGGGTGTCATTCCGGTCGAAAAAGCGGTCGAAGAGATGAAACACTTCATCGTTAAATCGTACGGCAAAAAAGGCGAGGACGTTGTGAACAAAAACTATGCGGCTGTCGATCGTGGCGACGAATACCATTTGCTCGAAATCGATCCGGCATGGAGCACACTTGTCGAAGAACCGAAAGTGTACAACGATGGCGATGACTTTATCAACAAAGTGGTTCGTCCCATCAATGCACAGGATGGCGATTTGCTGCCCGTTTCGGCTTTCAAAGGCATCGAGGACGGCACTTGGCGTGCCGGCACGGCCAAATACGAAAAACGCGGCGTGAGTGCTTTCGTGCCGACGTGGAACGCCGACAACTGCATACAATGTAACAAATGCGCTTACGTTTGTCCGCATGCCTGCATTCGTCCGTTCGTACTCGACGAAAACGAAAAACAAGGCTTGAACGCTTCGATGATAGAGATGAAAGCACCGGCCGCCATGAAAGGTATGTATTTCCGCATACAAGTTGGCGTGATGGATTGTCTTGGCTGCGGCAACTGCGTTGATGTGTGCCCCGGTAATCCGAAGACGGGCAAAGCCCTGTCGATGACAGACCTCGAAAGTCAAATGCCCGAAGCGGCAAATTGGCAGTATTGTGTCGAAAACGTTAAGACGAAACAGGATTTGGTGGACATCAAATCGAACGTTAAAAACAGCCAATTCGCTACTCCGTTGTTTGAGTTCTCGGGTGCCTGCTCGGGTTGCGGCGAAACTCCTTATCTGAAACTAATCTCGCAACTTTTCGGCGACCGTGAAATAGCCGCCAATGCCACCGGTTGCACCTCTATTTATTCGGGTTCGGTGCCTTCGACACCGTACACTACCAACGAAAAAGGACATGGTCCCGCATGGTCGAACTCGTTGTTTGAGGACTTCTGTGAATACGGCCTTGGTATGCAGATTGCACACAAGAAAATGAAAGAACGTTTGGCTCGCTTGATGACCGAAGCCCAAACCTGCGACTGCTGCACGGACGAAATGAAAGCCCTATTCCGCGAATGGATCGACAACAAGAACGATGCCGACGTTACGAAACGTCTGTACGAACCGATTGTGGCCGCGTGCGAAAAATGCAACTGCGAGAAATGTCAGGAAATTCTGAAATACAAAGACCATCTCGTTAAACGCAGTCAATGGATTATAGGTGGCGACGGCGCCAGCTACGACATCGGTTACGGTGGTCTCGACCATGTAATTGCTTCCGGTGAGGATGTCAACATCCTTGTTCTCGACACCGAAGTTTATTCCAATACGGGCGGTCAGGCTTCAAAATCGACACCGCTTGGCGCAATCGCTAAATTCGCTGCTGCCGGCAAACGTGTACGCAAAAAAGACCTTGGTATGATAGCCACTACTTACGGTTATGTCTATGTCGCTCAAATTGCGATGGGTGCCGACCAAGCACAGACCTTGAAGGCTATTCGCGAGGCAGAGGCTTATCCCGGACCGTCGCTCGTGATTGCTTACGCACCGTGTATCAACCACGGTCTGAAAGCCGGTATGGGCAAGAGCCAAGCCGAGGAGGCAAA
>JBJEJW010000019.1:0-23236 GCA_051878315.1 Paludibacteraceae bacterium
AAAAAATATTCGTGCTTCTATTCCATAGGCAAAAAATGTTTTTTTGTCGTTTGTTTTTGTTTTATCGTTGGCAAAGATACACATTTTTTGTGATACAAAAAAGTGGCAACCACAAAAATGGTCGCCACTTTGTAGGCATTTTTGTAATACGCTGATTTACAGTGCTTTCAGTTGCGCATTCACTTGGTCGTATTTGCTTTGATACGATTTGTCGGTGCGCAGCAGGCGGTAATAGACCGAACGCAAGGTGCGCAAGTTGTCGGCATCTTCAGGGTTGAGTTCGGCCGCTTTTTCAAAATACGGCAACGCCTCTTTGTAGGTTTCGAGCGCTTGTTTGTTGAGTTCATCGGCTTTTTTCAAATCGCGCGTAGCCACTGCTTTGTCTTCGAGTGTGTAGGCGCGGTTGTACACCATGCGGCCTTTGTCGTTCAGGGCTTTCACGTTCGTCGGATCCAACTGCAACGCTTTTTCGTAAAAGCGTTCGGCCTCTTCGTTCCTATTCAGCGTTTCCATCACACTGCCTTTCACGTCGTAATACTGTGCGTTGGTCGGGTCTTGTTCTATGGCTTTGTCCAAATAGGCAATACCCTCTTCTTCTTGTCCGTTGAAAATCATGAAGTTAATCAAATTTCCGAGGAAGAAAAATTCGTTCGGGAAACGTTTGTAGCCATCTTCGAGCGTGCGCACATAGTTCAGGGTGTCGAAACGCTCTTTGTACAAGTCGCTCAGGTGCTGCATGATGTAAATCTCTTCGTAGCCTTTGTCTTTGATTTCTTCGAAAATCTCCAACGTCTTGTCGCTCTTGCCGTTACGCTCGTATGCCGTAGCGGTATAGTAGCGTATTTGGTAATAGACGGTGTCTTTGATAAACGGATTTTCGTCGGCAAACATTGCCAAATCGGGAATGCCGGTGTGCACTTCGAATGCGCGAATGGCTTTTTCGAACTCCCGATTGTTGTAGGCATTGATACCATAATTTACCAACACCATTTGCTGATAGTATTTTTGCAGCGCCTTACGAATATTTTTGGCATATTTTGGTTTTACCTTGCCTTTTTCGTTTGGTTGTTGGTCTTTGTCGTAGGCCACTACATAATAATCGTGCGATTTGATGGCGCTTTCGCCTTGCAAATCGGCATTTGCGGTGCCGCCCACCATCGATTTGTAGATGTCGTTATCGACAATTTTTTCGTACACCAATCCGGCCACATACCATGTGTCGGTCAGGTCTTTGGTGGTTTCGTCCTGCAACGCGGCTTCGATGGCGGTTTTTGCTCCTTCGAAGTCGGGTGCTTCCATGTTCATGGCTTTGTTTTTGGCCAACGACACATTCTTTTTCTGAGCGGAGCCAGCAGCAACTACACCGAGTGCCAACATGGCAACAAGAACTAATTTTTTCATGATGTTACACATTTTTGGTTTATGGTTGTTATTCTTCGTTATTATTTATAGGTGTATCCGATTCGGCCGTTTCCTGTTCGGTTTGCGGTTCGTCGGTTTCGGCCGACACTTTGCACACCGACGCAATCTCGTCGTTGCGTTTCTCCAGATTGATCAGGCGCACGCCTTGTGTGGCGCGTCCCATCAGGCGCAAATCGGCTACTTTCAGACGAATGGTGATGCCCGATTTGTTGATTATCATCAGGTCGTTGTCGTCCGACACGCTCATGATGGCCACCAACTTGCCGGTCTTTTCGGTGATGTTCATCGTGCGCACACCCTTGCCACCGCGATGTGTAATGCGATAGATGTCATTGGGTTGTCCGTTCTCGTCGAGTACAATGTTGCCATTCTCGTCTTTTTCGACAATGTTGGTACGTTTGCCGTAGCCTTTTTCCGAGATAACCAAAATCGATTCATTCGAGTTGGCATCGCCGCACACCATTCCGATGATTTCGTCGTCGCCTTCGTCGAGGGTCATACCGCGAACGCCGGTAGCCGTACGTCCCATTTCGCGCACTTGCGACTCGTGGAAACGTATGGCACGACCATTCTTATTGGCTAACAAAATTTCGCTGTTGCCGGTCGTCAAACAAACCTGAATCACCTTGTCGTCGTCGCGTATGGTGATGGCGTTTACACCGTTTTGGCGTGGACGCGAATAGGCTTCGAGACATGTCTTTTTCACTACGCCCTGTTTGGTGCAGAACATCAAATAGTGCGATTTGCAAAATGCTTCGTCCTGCAGATTGCTGATGTTGATAACGGCATTTACTTTGTCGTCGGCATCGATGTTCAGCAAATTCTGTATGGCGCGTCCTTTGCTGGTTTTGGTACCTTCGGGGATGTCGTACACTTTCAGCCAATAGCAACGCCCTTTCTGTGTGAAAAACAACATATAGTTGTGCATCGTGGCATTGTAGAGCGATTCGATGAAATCTTCGTCGCGCGAAGACCCTCCTCGTGAACCTACACCGCCCCTATTCTGCGTACGAAATTCCGTCAACGGAGTACGTTTGATGTAGCCCAAATGCGATATGGTGATGACCATTTCGTCGTCGGCATAAAAGTCTTCCGGATTGAAGTCGATATCTGATGTCGGGTCGATTTCGGTACGTCGTGCATCACCATATTTTTCTTTCAATTCGGCCAATTCATCTTTGATGATTTGGTACCGACGTTCGATGTGTGCCAAAATATCTTTCAAATCGGCAACTAAGGCCATCAAGTCGGCATACTCGGTTTTCAATTCGTCGATACGTAAGCCGGTGAGTTGCGACAAGCGCATATCGACGATGGCTTTCGACTGCAATTCGTCCAATTGGAAACGTTCCTCCAAACCGCGTTGCGCGTCGGACGGCGTACGGCTGCCACGAATGATGCGCACCACTTCGTCAATGTTGTCCACGGCCACAATCAAACCTTCGAGAATGTGTGCGCGTTCTTGTGCTTTGCGCAAATCGAACTCGGTGCGACGCGTTATCACCTCCAAACGATGTTCTACAAAATATTTAATGAGGTCTTTCAGATTCAGCAATTTCGGACGGCCTTTTACCAAAGCGATGTTGTTGACACTGAACGACGACATCAGCGCCGTCATATTCATCAACTGATTGAGCAGGACATTGGCGTTGGCATCGCGTTTCACATCGATAACGATGCGCATGCCGCTGCGGTCGGACTCGTCATTGACATTCGATATGCCGGTGATTTTACCTTCGCTGGCCAATGCACGAATCGAGTCAATCAGTTCGGCCTTGTTTACGCCATACGGAATTTCGGTAACGACGATGCGTTCGTGTCCGGTTTCGGATACTTCGATATTGCTTTTCGAACGAATGACAATGCGACCGCGACCGGTTTCAAATGCCTCTTTGATGCCGGAATAACCGCAAATGATACCGCCGGTTGGGAAATCTGGTCCTTTGATGTAGCGCATCAACTCGCTGATTTCTATATCGTTATTATCAATATAGGCATCGATGGCATCAATTGTTTCCGCCAAATTGTGCGTGGCCATATTTGTAGCCATGCCGACGGCAATACCGTTGGCTCCGTTCACCAACAAGTTGGGCAAACGCGATGGCAGTACCCGCGGTTCCTTCAAACGTTCGTCGAAGTTCGGGTCGAAATCAACCGTTTCTTTGTCGATGTCTTTCAGCATTTCGAGCGCTATTTTCGACATACGCGCTTCGGTGTAACGCATAGCCGCTGCGCCGTCGCCATCGACCGAGCCAAAGTTACCTTGTCCATCGACCAACGTGTAGCGCAACGCCCACGGCTGTGCCATGCGCACCAACGTACCATAAATGGACGAGTCGCCGTGTGGGTGATATTTACCCATCACCTCGCCGACGATACGGGCTGATTTGTAATAGGGTTTGTCGGGCATCGCACCCAATTCGTTCATTCCAAACAATACGCGACGATGAACGGGCTTAAAACCGTCGCGCACATCGGGCAATGCACGCGAAACAATAACAGACATCGAATAATCGATGTACGCCTGCTTCATCTCTTCGTTAATGTCAATCTTGATAAGTCTTTCTTGTTCAGTCATTTATGTAAAATTTTTGTTATAAGCCTTTTAGCGTATAAAAGTACAAAATTTTACCCAAATACGGAAATATTAGCACGCAAAAGTTATCAACAACGAATGTGTTGCAAAAAGTGAGCCAAAATGATGTTTTATAAAGGGTGTGACCGACGGATCATTTTTTATCGATTTGTTCGAATGTATTGTCGTCGTAAAAAAGTATGACACGCACGATGGACGGTCGAGTCGGTTGCGGATTTTGCGGTGGTGTCGTCGATGGTACAGAAAATGACGCCTCTTTTTGAGTGTATTCCGTTGTATATGAGGTTGTTGGCTGTATTTGATCGAACAAAGTAGGCTCATTAGGATTCGATATTTGGCCAAACATACTGCCTTTGCCCAAAATAAGCCAATCTGTACTTACTTCGGGGAAACGTTCGAGGATTTTTTGTGCCACATCCAACGACGGATTGCTGCGACCGCTTTTGATATGCGACATTGTGGAGCGTTCAACTCCAATTTCATCGGCAAAGGCTGCCAAAGTCATCTGTTTCTCTTCTAATAGTTGCAAAATACGCTCTTTCATAAATGTAATTTTTAGAGGTTACAAATGTAATTATTATTTACGAAATTACAAAATACAAATGTAATTTAATTTAATCAAGTTCAGAAATACAATTGTAACTCAAAACAGCAATAGTGGTAAAATATAATTAAATAAATACTTTATATTTTTGATATAAATAACTCATCTATAAAGTAATAGTAATAACAAACTTACAGCATTTGCAGATTCTAAACGCATATATTCGATTTTGCTTGAACAACGTTCGTTTTTTACTTTGCAAAAAGCAATTAAATAACTGATTTACAATATATAAAGTTTAATTTTTTTGAATTGTTAATGCTAAAAATGGTCATACTTACAATTTATTACTTACTATTTATTTTTGTAACATCTTGACTAATTATATTTGTCAATTACTTCTACTTTTTGGTTATTTACATTTGTAAATGTGTAATAAAATTACAAATGTAATTATCAAAACTGCCACTTTTTTCTTGACAAATGAAGTTTTGTGCAAATTTGCGATATTCTGACAAAATGTATTGAGCTTAATCAAATAGACGATTCTCGTGATACTTGTCAAGATTACAAATATGCGCAACAAAAAAGCGGTTCACCCTATCGCAGGGGAAACCGCTCTCATCAAAAAATAAAACTTATGAAAAAAATATTATGAACAAGATATTTTATTCTGCACTGCTCTGTTCAGCATCTCTTTCGAGTGTCAATTCGTGGTCAACTAAAATGCGACCGCAATACTCGCACACAATGATTTTTTTGCGTTGACGAATGTCCAACTGCCGTTGTGGCGGAATTTTGTTGAAACAGCCACCACACGCATCACGTTCTACACCCACAACAGCCAATCCGTTATGTGCATTTTTGCGAATGCGTTTGAATGCTGTCAGCAAACGTGGTTCGATTTTTTCCTCAAGGCCGAGTGCTTTTACACGCAAACGCTCCTCTTCTTGTTTAGTTTCGGCCACAATTTCGTTCAATTCGCTTTTCTTTTGCACCAAATCATCGTTGCGTTCCAAGCAACGTTGTTTTGCGGCATCCATATCAGCGGTTTTGGCTTCTTGTTCAGCCGTATATTCGCGTATGTGTTTTTCGGATAATTCGATTTCCAGATTCTGAAATTCGATTTCTTTCGACAACGCATCGTACTCGCGATTGTTGCGCACATTGTTTTGTTGTTCGGTGTTTTTTTCGATTTTAGCGCGCGATTCTTCGATTTTGATTTTTTCGGCTTCGGTGCGTTTGCGCAAATCAACAATATCGTTGTGACATTTTTCGATGCGCGTTTGCAAACCGGCAATTTCGTCTTCAAGATCTTGTACTTCGAGCGGAAGTTCGCCACGTAAAGTCTTAATTTTGTCGATTTCGGATACGACACGTTGCAAATCGTAGAGTGCTTTGAGGCGTTCTTCTACCGAAACCTCTTTTACTTCTAGTGTTTTTTGTTCTGCCATAATTATATGATTTCCAATTATTTATACATATTTACGATGCACAATCAGTGTACCAAAACACGTTTTGGTTCCGATTCTGCCAATCGAATTGCAAAGTTAGGAATTTTTTTTGATAATTGTTCCAAAAATATCTCTTTTGTAAACTGTTCCGACTCAAAATGTCCAATATCGGCTATTACAAGCCTATTGTCGGCCTCGAAAAAGCGGTGATATGTCACATCGGCGGTTACATACACATCGGCGTGTGCGGCTTTGGCGGCTGTTATAAAGTCGGCTCCGCTTCCGCCACATAGAGCGATACGTTGCACTGGACGCCCTAAGAATGGTGAATGCCTGACGGCCTCACAGGCAAACGTGCGTTTAAGACATTGCAAAAAGGTTGTTTCGTCCATGCTTTCAGGCAGATTGCCTACGACACCTAATCCGGCCATCGGCCACGCGTTTTCTAAAGCGATGAGGTCGAAAGCCGGTTCTTCGTACGGATGCGCGCGCAATAAGGCTGATACGACAGTCGCTTGTCGGAATTTTGGCAAAATAACTTCCAAACGTGTTTCGGGTTCGGTATGAAATTCGCCCACCGTGCCACAGAATGGATGTGTGCCGGTTTCGGCGCGAAAAGTCCCCTGCCCTTCGCCGGCGTAACTGCATGCGTCGTAATGGCCAATATGACCGGCTCCGGCCGCAAACAATGCCGAACGTACTTGTTCGAGGTGTGTTGTAGGAACAAACGTTACCAATTTCAGCAATTGTTGCTGTTGAGGTACGAGTATTTGCAGATTTTGCAACCCAAGTTTTTCGCCCATTTTGAAACTAACGCCTCCCCATACGCTATCCATGCAGGTGTGCGATGCGTAAATTGCAATATCGTTTTTGATGGCAGAGATTACACAACGTTCGACCTCATTACTTCCCGTAATGGTTTTTAATCCTCTGAAAATCAATGGGTGATGCGATATTATCAGATTGCAGCCGTGCTGTTTGGCTTCGTCGATAACTTGTTCGGAAACGTCGATGCACAACAATATGCCGGTGATATCGGCCTGACGTTGTCCCACCAATAATCCGCAGTTGTCAAAATTTTCCTGCAAAGCGGTAGGGGCAATTTGTTCTAATGCATCGAGTATGTTTTGAAGTTGCATTTTTTGTTGATGTTGGCGCGTTTGGTACCTGCTGTTATTTGGGAATATTGAATTTCGCAGCCTCTATTTGGGCGTTTATAGTGTAATCGTCCATGGTGTAGATGTTGCTATTGCCGGAAAATTCGTTCATTTCCATAGTGGTTAGCAGATAATTGTTTTTGCTGTAACGCAAGACAATCGTTTTGTATCCGCGTACGGCTTTTTTACGTGCTGTCAGCGTCACGGTATATCCTTTAGCATCTTCGGCAACTGTCAGATCGGCATCGTTCTCCTTGGCCAATGTACGCACTGTGCCTTGCAGACAATACAATAACGTGTTTCGCAGGTTGCGCATAGGCAGATTTTTGTCGGTGTCGAACAGCATTTTTTTGCCGTTGCGCATCATATAAAATTGTTTACCGTTGATAACCAGCGCTTCGTCGGCACTATTGTAATGTTGCGCCATTTTGTCGGGCGCAACGAAATAGAGTGTGCCATTCAATTGTGTTTTGCTGCCTGTGGCTGCTACCACTTTCATTTGTCGAAATGTGGTTGATAAGGTTTTGGCGGCGGTTCCTGCCTGCTCTATTTTGTCGAGAATGACGGTATCGTCGGCAAACGTTTTGACGGAACACAATAATAGTCCCACTAAAACCACTTTTTTTACTATGAATGCCGTCCAAAAAAATCCTTGCGATTTTTTCAGCGCAGTGCCTAAATGACTCGTTTTCATGTTGTTGTGTGTTAAGATTACGAATATAGGCCGCCGTTTATCGAGATACATTCGCCGGTGATGTATCCGGCTTCGGCCGAAGCCAAAAATCCGACTAATGCTGCAATTTCTTCGGGTTCGCCAAATCGGTTCATCGGAATTGTTTTTTTCAGTTCGGCTTCGTCAAGGCCTTCTACCATGTCGGTTTTGACAAATCCCGGTGCTACGGCGTTTACAGTTACACCTTTACGACCGATTTCTTGCGCCAATGCTTTGGTCGATGCGATCAATCCGCCTTTAGCGGCCGAGTAATTGCATTGTCCGGGCAGACCTTTCAAGCCCGACAGCGATGCCATGTTGATAATGCGACCATATTTTTTTCGCAACATTTTGGTCAGTACAGGTCGTGTAACATTATAGAATGAGAACAAGTTAGTTTTCAGCACTTTATTAAAATCGTCAGGTTCCATGAATACCATCAGATTGTCGCGCCGGATGCCTGCATTATTGACTAATACTTCGATATAATCATCGGGGTGTGCTTGTTGCCACGCTTCGATGGCAGCAGCACAAGCATCGTAATCGGCCACATCGAATTTAAGCAATTCGCCCGTGCGGCCGGCTTCGGCTATCAATTCGAGTGTTTTATGCGCTTCGGCGTCGTTCGACATATAATTCACAATGACGGTGTAACCCATTTGAGCCAATTTGATGCACACGGCACGTCCGATTCCGCGACTGCCGCCTGTTACTAATGCGTATTTCATAATTGAATATAAAAGATTTTAGTTCATTTTGCAAAGATACAAAATATTTATCATATAACAAAATGAGCGTTTCAATATTGTGATTGTGTGGCTTTTTGTATTTGTTCGTGTACTTGTTGGAAGTCTTTCATAAATTTGGTTCGTTTGCGCGGATTGTAAAAATCGGAAGTCGTGGCGCGACTGGCGGCCGATGGCTGTATTACTGCATCTTTCATATATTCGTCGATACGCAGATGACGTCCGCGTTCGATGTAATTTTTGACAAATACGTCGAATAATTCGGCTGTGGCTGCCGCAAATGTTGCAACTTCATGCCCGAGATCGACATAATGCCGAGCATAGTACGGGAAATTAAATTTGTCGAATCGTTTGGCAAGCGGTTTTGTACCAAACAAACCGATGTTAAATAGTTGTATTTGCGAATATTTCACTAAATTGTCGGTAGTTCCGTGCACAAACAGGGTTGGCGCCGGTGCGTGATTCGGGTATTTTACTTTACCGTTGAACGAAAGGATGGCGCCTGAATAAGCGACTATGCCGGCAAAACGAAAATCGTCGGGCAACGTAGCAGTAACTTCAAATCCGTTGGCAAAAGCGTAATCGGTGTGCAATGCGGTGATGGCGCCTGCACTCGAGCCTGCCAAAATAATCCGATCGGGCGAAATCTGAAATTCGTCGGCATGTGCCAACAGAAAGTTGACGGCAGCCACGCAATCTTCGACCGCCATGTTAATGGCATTGTTTAGAATTTTGATGGTTGATGCGCCCACGTTGGTTACACCTTTCATACCAAGGCGATAGTCGATTGTAGCCACGGCATAGCCACGCGCGCTCATAGTGCGTGCATAATTTACGGCTTCGGTTTCGGTGCGTGCGCCCGACATAAAGCCACCACCAAACATATACACAATACAATAGTGTTGCGGTAATGGCTGTTCCGGCAAATAAAGGTCAAGGTCAAGTTGTTGCGTATCGCGTACGGCAAATGTGTAGGTGTGCATAGTTTGTGCCGACAAACCTGCTGTACACAACATACACAGAACAAATAAAAATCGTTTCATATTTTTTGATGTTTTTTCATTATTCTACCAAACTTTATGCCAATCGAATCAAAAAAACGGGTAAATCACCAGATTCACCCGTTTTGTTAATATTCATCGTTTTAAGCCACAAATTTGCGTATGCGTTCGGCTACTTGTACCGGTGTGAAACCGAGTTTTTCGTCGAGCACTTTGTATGGCGCCGAAAATCCGAACGATTCCAATCCGTAAACAATGCCATCGGCACCAACAAGGCCTTCGAGATTGACAGGCAGGCCGGCTGTCAAGCCAAATTTCTTGACGCCGCGCGGCAGTATTTGCTCTTGATATTCAGCCGATTGCGAGCGGAACAATCCTTCGGACGGCACCGATACTACGCGCACACGTTTGCCTTCGCCACGTAAAATGACAGCTGCTTCGCTCAAGGTGGATACTTCGCTACCCGAAGCCACTAAAATAACATCAGGATTGCCGTCGCACGTTACGATATAGGCGCCTTTGGCAGCATCGCGGTTGTCGGTGGGCAGGTCGTTGATGTTTTGACGACTCAAAATGATAGCCGACGGCGTAGCCGTGTTTTCCATCATCAGTTCGTAGCATTTGGTGCATTCTTCGGCATCGGCAGGACGAAGCACGAGCATCGAATTTTTGCCGTGATGGTTTTTCAGTTTTTCCATCAGACGGATTTGCGCTTCCTGTTCGACGGGTTCGTGCGTAGGTCCATCTTCACCAACGCGGAAAGCATCGTGCGACCAAATGAATTTAACGGGTAATTCCATCAGAGCGGCCATACGGACAGCCGGTTTCATATAGTCGGAGAAGACAAAGAATGTGGCGCATGCTGCAATGACGCCTCCATGCAAAGCCATACCCAAACATACGCAGGCCATAGTGAGTTCGGCTACGCCGGCTTGTAAGAATGCACCACTGAAGTCGCCGCGTGTCATGGCGTGTGTTTGTTTGAGGAAACCGTCGGTTTTGTCAGAGTTCGACAAGTCGGCCGACGATACTATCATATTTTCGACCTGTTTAGCCAATTGTCCGAGCACTGCGGCCGAAGCGGCACGCGTGGCACTATTGGGCTTCTGCTCCACTTTGCTCCAATCGATTTTTGGTGCTTTGCCGGAGAAAAACAGTTCCAATTTGGCGGCCAATTCAGGATTTGCTTTTGCCCATTCGGCTTTTGCTGCACGTTTTTTAGCAACGATTTCTTTCAGTTCGGCTTCGCGTTTCGTATAAATTTCTTTGGTTTCGGCAAAGAATTGGAAAGCGTTGTCGGGGTCGCCGCCGAGGGCTTTCACCGTGTTGCGATAAGCATCGCCTCCGAGCGGAGCGCCGTGTGTGGCGCAGTTGTGTTCGAAACTCGAGCCATCGGCTTTGAGTGCGCCTTTGCCCATGATGGTGTGTCCGATGATGAGTGTCGGACGTTCGTTTTCGGCTTTGGCGGCTGTGAGTGCTTCGCGAATGGCTTTCACGTCGTGTCCATCTATTTTGATGACGCGCCAGCCCCATGCTTCATATTTTTTAGCGGTATCTTCGCACGTTACAGCCGCTGTTTCGGTCGAGAGTTGGATGTCGTTTGCATCGTAGAACATGATGAGGTTGTCCAAGCCGAGCGTTCCTGCAATGCGTCCGGCGCCTTGCGAAATTTCCTCCTGCACGCCACCATCCGAAATGTAGGCGTAGATGGTTTGGTTCATCACGTCGCCGAATTTGGCTTTCAGGAATTTGGCAGCGATGGCTGCGCCCACGGCAAAGGTGTGTCCTTGTCCGAGCGGTCCCGATGTGTTTTCGATGCCACGCATCACGTCCACTTCGGGGTGTCCCGGCGTTACACTGCCCCACTGACGCAGTTGTTGCAGGTCGTCGAGCGAGAATTTGCCGGTGCAAGCCAACACAGAATAGAGCATCGGTGCCATGTGTCCCGGATCGAGGAAGAAGCGGTCGCGACTTGCCCAACGCGGGTCTTTCGGGTCGTATTCCAAAAATTCGGAATAGAGCACGTTGATGAAATCGGCGCCACCCATAGCGCCACCCGGGTGTCCGGACTTGGCTTTTTCGACCATCGAAGCGGCTAACACGCGAATGTTGTCGGCGGCTCGGTTCATTTGTTCAATTGTGTTCATGATTTTTAATATTTAAGGTGTTTTTTAATAAGCATTCATCATGTTTTTCACTTCGTCGTTGACCATGGCGGCAAATGCGTCGGGCGTCATAATGCCTTTGTCGCCTTCGCCTTGTTTGCGTACCGAAATGGTGCCGTCGGCGGCCTCTTTTTCGCCTACAATCAACAAGTAAGGGATGCGTTTGAGTTCGTTGTCGCGGATTTTGCGTCCGATTTTTTCGTCGCGAAAATCGCCGATAGTGCGTACGTCGAGAATGTTGAGACGATTGGCCACTTGTTGCGCATAGTCGTTGTATTTTTCGCTGATGGGCAGCACCACGGCTTGGTCGGGCATGAGCCAGAGCGGGAATTTGCCGCCCGTATGTTCGATAAGCACGGCCACAAAGCGTTCCATCGAGCCGAATGGTGCGCGGTGAATCATCACCGGACGATGTTTCACGTTGTCGGTGCCGGTATATTCGAGATCGAAGCGTTCCGGCAGGTTGTAATCGACTTGAATGGTGCCCAACTGCCAGCGGCGGCCGATGGCGTCTTTGACCATGAAGTCGAGTTTCGGGCCGTAGAAAGCAGCCTCGCCATACTCCACTTTGGCATTCAGGCCTTTCTCTTGGCATGCTTCGACGATAGAGCGTTCGGCTTTTTCCCATACTTCGTCGCTACCGACATATTTTTCGTGGTCGTTGGGGTCGCGCAACGAGATTTGCGCTTCGAAACTTTCGAATTTCAACGCTTTGAAAATGATGGAGATGATATCCATGACGCGCAAAAATTCGTCTTTCACTTGGTCGGGGCGGCAGAATATGTGTGCATCGTCCTGCGTGAACGAGCGCACGCGCGTCAGGCCGTGCAGTTCGCCGCTCTGTTCGTAGCGATAGACCGTACCAAATTCGGCGATGCGCAGCGGCAGATCTTTGTACGAGCGTGGCGTATTTTTGTAAATCATGCAGTGATGCGGGCAGTTCATCGGTTTCAGCAGATAGACTTCGCCCTCTTCCGGCGTGGTTATCGGTTGGAAACTATCTTTGCCGTAGTGGTCCCAGTGGCCTGACGTTACATAGAGTTGTTTGCCGCCGATGTGCGGTGTCATTACCTCCTGATAGCCGTAACGTTTTTGAATCGTGCGGAGGAATTCTTGCAAACGCAAACGCAGTGCGGTTCCTTTCGGCAGCCAGAGCGGCAGGCCTTTGCCCACCATGTCGGAGAAGGTGAAAAGTTCCATCTCTTTGCCGATTTTGCGGTGGTCGCGTTGTTTGGCTTCTTCGAGCATGACCAGATATTCGTCGAGCATTTTTTTCTTGGGGAACGAAATGCCGTAGATGCGCGTCAGTTGCGGACGATGTTCGTCGCCGCGCCAATAGGCACCGGCCACGCTCAACAGTTTGATGGCTTTGATTTCGCCGGCGTTTGGCAAATGCGGACCGCGACACAGATCGACAAAAGCACCTTGTCGATAGAGCGTGATGGTTCCGTCGGCGAGTTCCGATATGAGTTCGACTTTGTAGTTTTCGCCTTTGGCTTCGAACATTTTCAGGGCATCGGCTTTCGAAATATCTTCGCGCACAACGGCCTCTTTTTTGGCAGCCAATTCGGCCATTTTCTTTTCGATTTTTTCCAAATCGGTTTCTTTGATGACTTCGCCGTTGGCGGGTTCTACATCGTAGTAGAAGCCGTTTTCGATGGCCGGCCCGATGCCGAATTTGATGCCGGGATACAACTCAATGAGCGCTTCGGCCAACAGGTGTGCCGATGTGTGCCAAAAGGTATGTTTGGCTTCGTCGTCCTCCCATTTGTGCAGTTTCAGCGTGCTATCCTCTGTTATCGGGCGCGACAAATCGCGCACTTCGCCATTGACCGTAGCCGCCAACACTTCGGCAGCCAAACGCGGGCTGATACTTTCGGCTATCTGTAAAGCGGTCGTACCTGCTTGATACTCACGCACTGAGCCGTCCGGAAATGTAATTTTCATATCTGTTTCTTTCTTTAATTTGTTAATTGCTGTTCGCCGCGACCACTCGCGCGAGTGTCAGCGGTATTCAACCTGCAAAGATACAAAAATATTTGCTAAATGCCAAAAGTATGGAAAAATTGCATAAAACTTTTGCATAAATGCGTTATCGTTTTAGTTTTTTGCTTAACTTTGCCAACACTTTTAATATATTAAGTGTATGATGACAAAAATATGGTATCCGTTGTATGTGGTTTACGAATTTTGCGTGTTCATCCCCATCGGGCTGGTTATAACGCTATTGACGGCCGTTACCACCATTTGCATATCGCCATTTAGCAAAAGCGCCAAGTGGGGATATTATCCGGCCATTTTGTGGGCGCGTTTGTTGTGTTGGTTGGCGTTTGTGCGTGTGCGCATTGTGGGGCGCGACCTGTACGATGCTCAAAAATCGTATATTTTTGTGGCCAATCATCAGAGCATTTACGACATTTTTCCGATTTACGGCTACATCGATAGTCGTTTTGTGTGGATTATGAAAAAAGAGATCGAAAAAATTCCTTTTATCGGCAGAGCGTGCAGTGCAGCCGGCCACATTTTTATCGATCGCAGCAGCGCCATCAAGGCCAAACGCAGCATGGACATAGCCGAACGCAAGTTGCGCAACGGACTGTCGGTTGTGATTTTTGCCGAGGGACACCGCACGCGCGATGGTCATCTCGGGGCATTCAAGCGTGGCGCATTCAGCATTGCGGCCGACCTGCATCTGCCGGTGGTTCCCATCACCATCAACGGCGCGTACGATGTGTTGCCGACCGGTTCGTGCTTGATACATCCCGGCACCATCGAACTGCGGTTTCATCAGCCTATCGACACGCAGGCGCTGACACACGACAACCTGAACGAATTTGTCGAGCAGACGCGCAACATTATCGCAAACGATTTGACAACACGGTGAAAAAACTATTGGCCATATTGTTTGTATGTATTTGTGCCACAAGCATTCAGGCACAATACTACTCTACCAAATCGCGCAAAGCCATCGAATTGTTCGAGCGTGCACGCATTACCTACAATGCCGCCGAACGCGAATCGTTGCTGACAAAAGCCATCGGCAAGGATAAAAAATTCGTAGAAGCCTATTGGTTACAGGCACAACACGCTCTACGTAACGACAATTATGATAAAGCACTGCAAATTTTAGTCAAGATAGACCGGCCAGATTTTGCGCGTCGCAGCGAAACACAGGCAATGATAGCCGAAATCTATTATCTGTCGGGACAATACCAACAAGCCGTCGATAAAGCCGAAGCCATTACGGATGGTGGTTATATGCGGCAAAAAATGGAAATGTTGGAGCGGTTTACAACGGCTTTGGATTTATACAACCATCCTGTTCCTTTCGACCCTGTCAATTTGAAAAACGTCAACACACGCTTTGACGATTATTTTCCCAGCATCACAGCCGATGGGCGCATGATTTCGACTACCGTATTGGTAGAAGAAACACCCTATTATAATCAAGAAGACTTATATTGGAGTCGTCGTCAAGACGATGGCACTTGGCAAATAGCACGGCCGTTGGCTTATCCTATGAATAGCGACCAAAACGAAGGTTCACAAAGTTTTTCGGCCGATGGACGATACATGTTTTTTGTGGCGTGCGACCGCAAGGACGGCATTGGCAGTTGCGACATCTACTATGCGTTACGTATCGGCACCACATGGAGCAAACCCATCTGCATTGATGCACCTGTCAACACACCGTATTGGGAAAGTAATCCGGTACTATCGCCCGCTGGCGACGAGTTGTTTTTTGTATCGAATCGACCTCCATGTCTTGGCGGCAAAGATATTTGGCATTGCCGTGTAGAGATAGCGGAAAACGGTTTATTGAAATTCTCCGATGCCGCAAATTTAGGTGCACCTATCAACACCGACAAAGACGACTATGCACCATTTATTCATGCCGACAATCAAACGCTCTATTTTGCATCGAACGGACATTTTGGTTTGGGACGTAGCGATATTTTTATGTCGCGACGTACGCCCGACGGCTGGACATCGCCGCAAAATATCGGTTATCCCATCAATAGCAACGGCAATGAAGCCGGTTTTGTAGTCGATGCCGCCGGTACAAAAGCCTATTTTTCATCCGACCGCATTGAGTCGAACGGACAGAAACTCGATATTTACGAAATAACATTGCCAGAGTCGGTACGACCTGCGCCGATGGCTTTTGTCAGCGGCCGAGTATTCAATGCCGTCAGCAGGCAAAACATTGATGCCGTTATCGAGATTTTCGATAACGATAGTGCTCGCAAAATTTACGAATCCCTTTCGGATCGACATCTTGGCGAATTTACCGCTTACCTGCCTGTCGATGGACATTTTGGCATCAATGTCCACCGCAAAGGATTTTTATTCTATTCAGGCAATATCACATCGACCAATGATTCGTTGCTCGTTGCACTGCAACCGGCCAAACCGGGTACAAAAATCGTGTTACACAATCTGTTTTTTGCGTTCAATTCAGCAGAAATCGAGCCACAATCGACGGCAGAAATCGCTCATTTACTGCATTTTATGCGTCAAAACCCGAAAGTACGCATCGAAATTGTCGGACACACGGATAACATCGGTACCGAAACCTATAACCGGCAACTGAGTCAGGCGCGTGCCGATGCATTGCGACGTGTGCTGATTGAGCACAACATTGCCGCCGAACGCATTGTAGCATCAGGTAAAGGCAGCAGTGAACCTGTAGCCGACAATGACACAGAAACCGGACGTGCCGCCAACCGCCGTGTCGAAATACACATTATTGAATAATACCATCTATCAAACAACCGACATGACACAACAAACGACATTTGTTCTGCAACCCAAACGACGTGGTTTCCATCTGATAACCAACGAAATATACAGCCATTTGCCCGAATTACCGAACTGCGGACTGCTCCACTTGTTTATACAACACACATCGGCAGCACTGAGTTTAAACGAAAACGCCGACCCCGATGTACAAACTGACCTTTCAAGTGCATTTAATCACTTGGTACGCGAGCGCGAAACCTACTACACCCACACTTGTGAAGGCGACGATGACATGCCTGCGCACATCAAAAGCACACTAATTGGCGCAAGCATCACTATTCCGATCAGCCATCATCGGTTGAACCTTGGTACATGGCAAGGCATTTACTTGTGCGAATTTCGCAATCGAGCAACCGGACGCCGCATTGTGGCTACCATTATAGAATAATCGCGAATACATATAATAACACAATTATAATATAGCATTCGCAAACAATTAACTTGCTATGAAACAACAGAATAACGATTGGAAAGCGCGATTAAACGTTGTTTATTCCACAAATCCAGATTTTGCATACGAAACTGTAACCGAAACTATTGTTACCACCTTGCCGCCGGCGCAGCAAAAACTGCATGTACAACTCGAACGGCGCAATCGAGGCGGTAAAGCCGTAACGCTTGTGTCCGGTTTCGTCGGTACAGATGACGACCTGAAACAACTCGGCCGCTTGTTGAAAACCAATTGTGGCGTAGGCGGGTCGGCCAAAGATGGCGAAATCATCATTCAAGGCGAATTGGTTGATAAGGTAAAAACACTACTTACAAAACTCGGCTACAAAGTCAAATAACTCACATTTGTTATTCCATCACTACAAATAAGACTTTTGAGGATGAGCATCAAACCGACAAAACATCGGTAGTACAAATTGGGGCGCAAATTGATTGCGCCCCAATTTTATAAAAAAATAAAAGTCGTACCTGCAAGAAAACAGAAATCGAATCACATGGATTCAATCCACGTGTGTTGAATCAACAAACCAAATTGTTTTTTTTAACTCAAATTCATGCGAATGCGCCACGCCGCAGGATAGAGATTATTGCACCGCGTCCCAATGTTTTTTGCCCATCCAAGCGGTACCTGCCGATAGGTAATGAGCAAAAATCCTTTCGGCGCTTCGGGCAGACAAAGCGTTTCGCAGCGCAAATAACGCAAAGCGGTTTCCAAATCCACTTCTACCCTATTAAATACCTCATTATTAAGCGATTTACTCAAAGCCAAACTCGGTTGCGGAATAAAATCGTTCCCTTTTTGTTCGACCAATGCCACGCCAAAATGCAACACATGCAGGTGTTTAAAACAAAGTTGCAGCAAATCGGTGTGCGCCCATGCGAAGGCATAGTGTTTACCCATCTGTTCAATATGAGCATATAAATCGCTATCGTTCAGATAGTTGGAGAATTGTGAATGTAGGAGTCTTCGATATTGTGTTTTATTGTGTATTTTGGCGGGTTGTTCAACATCGTGTTTACGCAACACACTGACAAACAGGCCTTCTCCGCGTGTTTTGTGCGGATAAAAATGGTATCCTTCAGCCGTTTCGGTGATTTGCCATACTGGGTCGATGGACAAACGCAATAGTTCGGCGTCAAACTGGCGACAAAGCCAACGCACGTTCTCTTCGTTTTCAAATGGATTGTATGTGCAAGTACTATAGATTAAAACACCGTCGGTTTTCAGGCAGCGCCACGCGGCTTGCAAAATGTCGCGCTGTCGTTCGACACAATGTTTCACATTAGCCGACGACCACTCGGCTACGGCTGTGTCATCCTTCCGAAACATACCTTCGCCGGAACATGGTGCATCGACCAAAACAGCATCAAAAACCCCTACAAATCCGGCAAAATCGGCCGGTGCATTGTTTGTAACAATCACATTCGGATTGCCCCATTTTTGTATGTTTTCGGATAAAATTTGTGCGCGTTGTCGCACAAATTCGTTTGCAAGCAACAAGCCATCACCGCGTACATATTGCGATAGCAATGTGGATTTGCCTCCCGGCGCTGCGCACATATCAAGCACGACAGACTCAGTCGTAACATACTGATTTAGGACATTTTGCACAAACATCGACGATGCCTCTTGCACATAATATGCTCCGGCATGAAATAATGGATCGCGCGTAAAATTCGGTCGTTCGGTCAGATAACGTCCTTGCGGACACCACGGCACGTTGTCGCCATCGACAAGCAAATCGGTTTTATCGTTCAAACGAATGCTCGTTGTCGGCACAGCATTCAATGCTGCTTCAAACTGCGCCCATTCGTCGCCTAAAATCGGTTTCAGAATGGTTACAAAATCTGCAGGTAACGCCGGCATGTGATTGGTTATTCGATTTTATCCCAATACATTGTCAGGCCGAACATCGATACGCCCCAATAGCCTCGTACGCGTAGTGTCGAATCGTTTTCGAAGCGCATATACGAGCGATAGAAACGTCCGTTTTGCGGGTTGTACACTTCGCCGTTTTGCCACTCGTGTTCGGCCGCATTGTAGGCCAAATGGCGCATCATCACGACACTATCGCATGGCGTTGTGCGTAGTGCAGGATTCGGATTGTTGATGTCGCGACGGCGTGTACCATCGGGATTGTTCGGGTGGTTCATCCACACCACTTGGGCATCGTAAGTGCCTTGTTCTGTGCGATATATGCGCACTTTACATTGTTCGCCGGAAGTAAATTTATCGACAACGTAATACAATCCGCAAATTCGGTCGGCTTCGGTGTCGGCCCATGCACTAATGACCGGCAGAAACATCAAAATGCACATTAAAAGCAATTCTATCATAATCAGAATAGTGTTAATTGTCCTGTTATTTCATCTATATCATCGTCCTCCGAAGGTGTTTGGCTGTCATCGTCGTTTTTCGTAGTGTCCACGGTTACGATTTCGATGTTATCGAAGGTTTCGTCGTTATTTTTAGTGGTATCGACGGTAACGATTTCCGGTTGGGTGTCGGCGGTCGATTCTTGTGGTTCGGTATTTTCGGTCGATTCGACGGCCGGCATACGTAGCGGTTCCAACTCTTCGACGCTTTCTACAGTCCATGTCGTCAGGCGTTTACCTTTGGCTTTGTAACTTTTGACAGCAATGAAAGTTTCGCCATCAACCTCGAACGGTTCGCGGAACGAGTCGCCACCGCCGAGTGTTACTTTGAAACGCGGATAAACTTGTTCGGACAACGCAAACAGACGCGATAATTTGCTGTCGCCAATGAACGATGTGCGATTTTTTTGCACCTCAAAGGTAAATCGTTTCAGATAAGCGAATCCCTGTTCGGCATCATACAAAGCCGCCGACCAAACTTTGCCGACATCGAATTTTTCGATGCGCAGAATATCGTCGTCGTAGTGATTGTTCAAATCAAAATTCGTGGTATAAAAATCGCCGTTTTTAGTGATGACCAGAATCAAGTCGTCGTTGAAAAATTCGCCCAGATATTGTCCGCGTTTATCGATATTCAGGCGTAGCACATCGGCATCGAACCAAATGGGTGTGCCGCCGAGTGTCGAACCGCCTTTTTGTTTGAGCAGAATTTTGTGCACATCAAATTTTGTCAGTATGTTGCCCATCGATTGACGTCCTTTGATGGCGATTTCCGAAAAATCTTTTTCGAACGTCAAATTTTTGATGCGTCGCGTTGTTGGCCGCAACGTTACTTTGATGGTTTCGGCTTCGCCGTTCGGGTTGGCCGTGAAATAGACGATTTTTGAGTTTGGCGTGCCTTTTGTTACGTCGTATTCCTTATCGCGCGTTACACTGCTTACAGCGAAACGTTTTATATAGTATGCGCCGCCGCGGCCATCGCGGTACACAACGTTGTAGATGGTACGTTGGTCGTTTTTCAGATAAACAGCCACATGAATAATATCCTTGCCTACATAGGCCTTTTCGGCCACTTTCACGACCTTGTATTTGCCGTCTTTGAAAAAGATGATAATATCGTCGATGTCGGAGCAGTTGCACACAAATTCGACATTTTCGTCTTTTTTTAGTCCTGTTCCGATGAATCCTTCGGCACGATTGACGTAGAGTTTGGCGTTAGCCTCGACCACTTTGGCAGCCTGAATGGTTTCAAAATTTCGTATTTCGGTCAAGCGCGGGAAATTTTTACCGTATTTTTCTTTCAGATGCGTGAACCAAGTGATGGCATAATCGACAATATGTTCCAAATTGTACTTCACTTTTTTCATCTGTGCTTCGATAGCGGCTATCTCTTCGTCGGCCTTTTTGATGTCGAATTTTGAGATTTTTCGTACCGGTTTTTCGCACAATTTCAGCACATCATCGCGTGTAATCTCTTTGCGGAACAAGTTGCGATAAGGATCGAAACCGCGTTCAATTTCAGTCAGTTGTTCGTCCCACGTCTTGAAATCTTGTTCCAAAATTTTATAGATGCGTTTTTCGAAGAACAATTTTTCGAGCGACGTCCAATGCCATCGGTCTTCGAGTTCGCCCATTTCGATGTTTAGTTCTTCGGTCAGCAGTTTCACGGTTTGTGCCGTGTTGCGACGCAAAACTTCGCTTACGGTGATGAAGCACGGCTTTTGGTCGTCCACGACACAGCAGTTGGGCGAGTAACTGACTTCGCATTTGGTGAACGCATATAGTGCATCAATTGTTTTGTCGGACGAGGTTTTGGCCTCGAGATGTACCAAAATTTCGACACCGGCCGACGTGTTGTCCTCCACCTTTTTGATGTTTATTTTACCTTTTTCGTCGGCCGAAACAATCGTTTCGATAAGTGCACCTGTTGTTAAACCATACGGTATATCCTTGATAACCAAAGTTTTATTATCCAACTTCTCGATATGTGCGCGAATTTTGACCACGCCACCGCGTTCACCGTCATTGTAACGGCTCACATCGACGAGACCGCCCGTCGGGAAATCGGGGAATAATTGAAACGGTTCGTCTTTCAAAATAGCGATTGAGGCATCAAGTAACTCGTTAAAGTTGTGTGGCATAATTTTGGAGTTCAACCCCAAGCCGATGCCTTCGCAACCTTGCGCCAAGAGTAACGGAAATTTTACCGGCAACGAAATCGGTTCTTGGTTACGTCCGTCGTACGACGGTTTCCACGGTGTTGTTTTGGGGTTGAAGACTGCCTCCAACGCAAATTTCGACAAGCGTGCTTCGATGTAACGTGGTGCTGCTGCGTCGTCGCCGGTGAGTATGTTACCCCAGTTACCTTGACAATCGATGAGCAGATTTTTTTGTCCCAAATTGACAAGTGCCGTATAAATAGACGCATCGCCATGCGGATGGAACTGCATCGTCGAGCCAACAATGTTAGCCACTTTGTTGTAACGTCCATCGTCCAAACGTTTCATAGCGTGCAATACACGGCGTTGTACGGGTTTCAAGCCATCGTTGATATGCGGAATGGCACGGTCGAGATTGACATACGAAGCATAGTCAAGAAACCACGTTTGATACATGCCCGATAGATGTCGTTTGGCATTTTCGTCATGCATGTTCGGCATCTTGTAGTCCGAATGTCCTTCGGCGACAGCTTCGGCAGCAGGCGTATCGACGGCGTTTTGTTCGGCCCCCGTAAATTGTACTTCGTCTTCGGGCTGTGGTGTGTTTTTTGTTTCTTCGGCCATAAGTTCGTGTCAGTTTTCGCATTAAACGTGCAAAAATACTAAAAAAAACATCATCACACACCCCTGTATAATCGAAAGTTATCAACAAACAGCGCGACATGCTCCGCTACTGTGGGGCTAAAAACGAAAGAAACTTCTTCTCATTCGTGTTTGTATATATCTATGTATCAATGTATTAACAAAAATCAGTTGTGCCAATTCCCGGACATCACGACGTACTTGTCGGTACTCAATGTCCGTATATATCCATATATCTTTTTTTGTTATCTTTGCAAACCGGTTGTTGCATTAAAATCTCATTTTCCATGAAAAAATTGTTGTTTGCACTGACGCTGATTTTTGCACTCTGTTCGTCCGTTCCGAAAGATTGCATCTACAAGGAAACGCCGCTCTACGGCAAGGTGAAGGTTGTGTCCTACAACGCCACGTTCAAAGTGAAAATCGTGTCGTACAATGCCGACCTCGACGTGAAAACCGTGGAATATGCTGCCGATGATTGCGGCGAATGGCAATTCGTCGATTATGGCGAGGATTTCTCGGTGCAGTTTGTCGATTATGGCGAGGATTTCACCATAAAATTTGTCGATTACAATCCCGGTGTTCATTAGCCTATTTTTTTACCTATTGTGATGGTACGGCAGCCACCTGACGACGAAAATTTCACATCGGTGGCCACGACATAGTAGTTGCCATTCAAATTAACTATGAAATTTATCGTGTTATTTGCCATAATTTTGTTTGTTTGAAAAAAAGTATTATATTTGCAGCATGAAAACTCTATTTATCATATTGCTCGTAAGTGTATTAGTTCCTGTTGCATTCTTTGTTTTTGCTCTTATTGCCAATATTTATTTGCTTGCAACCGGCAAGATGACAAAAGAAGAATTGGCTGCCAAGGCAGAAATTTATAAGGCTGAAAAAAAGAAAAAACAGCAAGAAAAAGAGCGCAAGGCAAAAAAACATAAATGTGTATTTCGTGCAAAACGCGATTTTTTCGTGGGTTTTTACAATTGAGTATTATATTTGC
>JBJEJW010000020.1:0-4761 GCA_051878315.1 Paludibacteraceae bacterium
GAGGCGCACCCGCTGCCGCCACTTGGACGCAGGTAACCATTCCCAATTATCCGTCGGGCACAAATTGGAAGTTTGTCAAGTCGGGTAACATCGACATTCCCAAAGAGTTTTTGACCAAAAACATGCACTTCGCCTTCAAATATGTAGCTGCCACGGCTGCCGAAGGGTCGTGCTGGAAAATTAAAAATGTGGCGTTGAGTGCCGTGTGCGAAGCCTCGACCGCCATCGAAAACGCCACCATGCCGACAACGACCGTTTATAGCCACAACGGACGCATCTACGGCGCCACCGACATGCGCATTTTTAATGTAACCGGGCTGGATGTTACGGCTAAAAACGGTTGCTTGCCACAAGGCATCTACATCGTAAAAATCGGCAACGACACGCACAAAGTGATTGTGAAATAGAATATAATTAACTAATTATCAATATATTACAAGTATGGGACTTTTTAACAAACAACGCACCGACGGCGTTACCTACGACGGACAAGGTGCAGAGCGCGTGGGCATTATCGATAATGTGTTCCACAACCTTGAAAAAGGGTGTCTGCTGAAACGGCACCCCTACGACAACCTCTCGACCAAAGCCAAAGTAACGGTACAAGAGGGACAAGTGATGGTATTTTGCAGCGAAGGCATGTACTCCGACACGTTTCAACCGGGGCGACACGAACTTTCGACCAACAATGTACCGTTTCTGCAAAACATTGTGAATCTGGCCACCGGCGGCGAATCGGCTTTCAAAACCACGCTGTTCGTTACCAGCACCACACGCCAGCGCAACAACGAATGGGGCGTGGGACTGCTCATCAACGACTACACGCTCGGCGACGAAGGCACACCCATCCACGTCGGCGCATACGGCGAATACGAGTTCCGAATAACCAACGCCATCGCGTTCATTCGCGAATATTCCGGCACGCAACACGAAATTTTGGTTGATGACTTCAGCGCCGAATTTTCGAGCGCCGTTTCACAACGCGTTACACCGCTCATCAGCAAATTTTTCAGCCAACAGCACACTTCCATCACCGCTGTCAACAACAATCTGTTCGACGTAGCCGCTTTCGTCAAAAAAGAGTTGAACCTCTATTTCGAAGAGTACGGCATCGAAATCACCAATTTCGATGTGGCGGAAATTCATCCGAACGAGGACGACGAAAACTACCAGCGCATCATGTCGATGAAGACCAAGGCCGCCGAGATGGACATCGAATCGAGCGCATTGGCACGCAAACGCCAACGCGAAGGCTACAACTACCAGCAGGAACGCCAATTCGACGTGATGCAAAGTGCAGCGCAAAACGAAGGCTCGGCCGGCCAAATGATGGGCGCAGGTATGGGTATCGGCATGGGATTCGGCATGGGCGGCGCATTCGGCGCACAAATGGGGCAAATGGCCGGCGTGATGAACGCACAACCCGTGCAACCGCAAGCCGCAGCCGTACCGCCACCACCACCGGCAGCCACCACCTACCATGTGCTGATAAACGGCGCACAACAAGGCCCGTACGACCTGAACACACTGCGTACATTGGTGCAGCAAGGCACACTCACACCGGCCACACTCGTGTGGACAGCCGGCATGCCGCAATGGGACGCCGCACAAAACCGCCCCGACCTCAGCGGATTGTTCGGAGCAGTGCCGCCACCACCACCAACCATTTAATCGTGTATAATTTCAATAACAACTTAAAAATCAAAAAATTATGGGATTCATTATTTTAATTGCAATTGCCTATGGCATCTATTTTCTGTTTTTCAAATCGACGTATGTGCTGCTGAAAGACCCCGGCGCCAGCAAACTGCAAATCGTAAAAGACGTGTACGACTCCAACAAGTTCATCGAACTAGCGACAGCCAAATTCATAGTCGATAACACACCCTATATGATGGTGTGCAGCAGTTATCTGAAAGCCAAAAAATTGGCCGACCAATTCAAAAAAGACGGCGCCACAGCCGAAGTGATCATTCACTTTATCTGGCAACAGAAAATTACCGTCGGGTCGCAAAATCCAATACAATAACACACTCAAACACAACACTTATGGCAACAAAAAAAATCAATATGCTGACGGGCATCGTTTTGCCCATTGCGACAGTGGTAGTAACTCTCGTTCTGTTTCTGCTGTTCAAACCGGCAGAAACCACTGCGCTCTTTTGGTTCAATATGTGCTACACCATCTTTTTGGAAGCCGTCTTTTTCGGTTGGCTGGCCTTCATGCGCCACGATATTGACGGCGTTTCGCCGTGGTTGGGCGTCGTACTTGGCACATTCGGCTTGTATTACTGCCTTGCCGGAATCGTCATCATGGTAGGCTACTCCATTCTCACAGCCGGCTTTGGGCTCGAAATCAGTTTCAAATGGTATGCGGCCTTGCTGCTGATAATCACCCTGTTGTGGTGCATTCCGGCCTTCTTCGTCGCCGAGACCGACTCGAACCACGAACTGCGCCAACGCGACCTTGAAAACAATACGCAAGACGTACGCAACCTGGTGGCCGACCTGACCGAGATGGCCGACAAACACGCCACCGAAGCCACGCGTCTGCAATGGAACCGCCTCATCCGCGAAGCCAACTCCATTCCGCCAAAACAGTTGAGTGCCAACTACGAAAAACTGATGCGTCGCGCACAAGAACTCATCAACGCATCGCAACAAGCATAACCCTAAAAATTAACACATTATGGCAATACTGAAAGTTTTAAGATGCAGTAAATGTCAGCGTCCGCTGAAAGAGGGGCAAACACAATGCTCGTGCGGCGCTGTCAACAAATTTGTACAAGCCGACGTCAACCCGTTGAAAATGACCAACGAGATGGCGCAGCAATACATCGACGTATTCAAACAAAAAGCACAGGAAAATCCCAAGGACACAAACGCCCTGTTTGCCATGGGACTCTTCTACATGGGGCTGAAAAACTACGAGTTGGCACAGCGCAACTTCAAAATGGCGGTTGATCAGCAGCCCACCGAACCCGACATGTACTACTACTACGCACTGTCGCTGTTCGAAGGCAAATCGCCCAAAGCGCTCGACCACCAAACAGCCAACAAAATAGAAGAGTGGCTGCACACCGCCACCAATCTGCAAGGCAAACGCAAATACCTGATTCTGCTGATGGTTTTGCGCCAAGGTGCATTCGTGGCCAACGGTCTGCAGGTGCGCGGCGAACAACCCGACGAGCTGTTCGACAAAATCAAAACCCTGATGCCCGAACCCGACGAGTTGAGCGAAATAGAAACGCACGTCAATATTTCGGACCCGAAAAACGTAGAATATCTGCAAATACTGGAAGGCGAAAAACAGGAAAACAAAACGCGCGAACACGACTATTCGTATTTCGAAAGTTTCCGCTGCTCCATTCCCACCGAGCACGACAACGACCTGCCCGAAAATTGGCACGCCGCCGTGAAACGCATGGAAGACCCGATCGAGCGTCAGAACTTTTTCGACTATATGTACGAGCCGCAGCCGCCGCACAAAATCGAAAAACCGAGTTATCCCATCGGCAATATGCTGAAACGACTCATCATCATGGCTGTGTTTACATTCGCCTTTCTCCTTACCGAAGGCGGTGTGGGTTATTCGTGCAAAGAGGTGCGCGTACACCCTGAAAAAACTGTACAACAGCGCTATCAAGAACGCTACGGTAACCAGAAACTGTCGCGCAAAGAACGCAAAGAGAAAATGGAAGAACTGCGCATCGACAGCATCTACGACGCACAGAAGGACAGCACTTTCAACGCCGAATGTTGGATGGTGGCATACCGCACCGAAGACAGCGAAGCGAACATCCAAAACAAGTGGGCACTCTCCATCGCCGACGAAGACAAAGATATAGTCATAAAAAAATACGGCATCGCACACGACTATCGTGCGCTGATCACATTGCTGTTTTTGCTGTCGCCGTTCATCCTTTTCCTGACGAAAACCATCGTGCGTTTCTCGCGCGTGTCGAAACAACGTCAGGCGGTCAGTGCCGAGAACGCCACCAACCAAGCGAAATACAAATATGCGCTCGACATGCACCACAACCGCGCCACGATACTCGACATGGTGGACTTCTGTCGGTGTTTCCTGTCGCACGACACAGAAATTACCACCTTGGGCGACCCCGTTGGACAAACCCTCAAAGCATGCGGCATCTACAACGAAAAAGAGGTTCCGGGCAAAATCCTTTTCCTGAACTATTTTACGCAATACGACAAAAACGATGACGCAAGAGTTTGGACCGATGACCCATACTATGTGCTCGACCGCGTGTACTATGTGGTAGCCGTGCCGCAAGCCGATCGCCTGATTATCAACTACAACTATTGGAACACGTTTGTCAACGAATTGGAGCCGTGCGATATGGATTCCGTCTATTACCGCAACATCAACTCCATTGCCCTGCGCAACAACTCCATCTTCATCGAGATGAATGGTACCAACAAAGAAATTTTCTTGGGCCCATACGGCAAAAACTTGTTGGAATATCAGCACGAAGACAAAAGCGAACCGCTCACCTATTCGGAAGTCCGCACCGGCAATCCGCACGAGTTTATCGCTGCATTGAACCAACTGATAAGCGCCTTCCACAAAGGATAACAAGTCGCACACCGGCAAAAACGTTCAGGGCTGACTCCCGCAAGGAATCAGCCCTGAATATTTATAGCAAACGTTTATTTACCAAATACTTACGCGATTTTCGGGAGCTACATACATGGGCGACGACTCGGTAACGTGGAACGCCTCGTACCAAGCACCGATGT
>JBJEJW010000021.1:0-22558 GCA_051878315.1 Paludibacteraceae bacterium
ATACAATGATAAGGACGATAAACTGAACATACCATCTACAAAAGGAAAAGTATTTGCAACGACACCACTTGCGTCAATTGCTATCAATACATACGAGCAGTTAGCAAGTGCTGTGCAATCTATATACACAGCAAAGACAAACCGCGAAAAAGCATCAATACTTCGTTCTATCACAGAGGCAAGCGATTACAAACCTATCTCGCAGGTATCATCAAAACAAGGAACGGTATTCGGATACTCTGCAAAACAATACGATTTCAAGGATGAAAACGAAATACCTAAAAACATTCACCTTGCGTCGAAAATTGCAAATTCAGGATACGATGTCTTTCTCGTTCCAAACATTGGTGGAAGCGTAAGTGCAGACTTTATCATCAAAAACAAAAACCACTACATATACGCAGAGGGAAAAATTACAAATGGGAAAGTTGGTATTCAAAATGCAATCAATAATGGTTCAGCGCAAGCAAAACTGATTATTATAGATGTGCAGACAAATATACCTGTGAATAGTATCGTAGAGCAATTGAAAATAGGATTCAATACAAACAAATCTATTTCAGAAGTATTGTTATATAAGGGAGGACGAAAAATAGTTGTAAGCAGACAGATAATCAAGTCAAAAAGTTTTGAATCAGATTTTAGAAAGATATGGGCAAAATAAATGAGAGGGGAAACCCCTCTCAATAAGCACACTCACCGTAGTGGCTGCTTTCACGAACTTAATCGGTTGTTACGATGTGACCCGTGCAAAGGTCATCAAAGCAAATGGATAGGAAACTTGCACATTTCAAATCCACTGCAAAGTTACAACACATTTTTTTACCACGCAAGTTTTTTTCAATAAAAAGAAACGACAACTCTCTAATTGTTAGATTGTTGTCGTCTTGTTGTGATTCCGGCGGGATTCAAACCCACAACCCCCACATCCGTAGTGTGGTACTCTATTCAGTTGAGCTACGGAACCAATATCCGTATCGGATTTGCGACTGCAAAGTTACGACTTTTTTGGGTTGCAACCAAACAAAAATACGTTTTTTTTCAAAAAAAACGCAGTTTTGTGCTAAATGCTTTTATTTCAGATATTTAGAAATAAATAAGTGTGCCACAATCCCGACGCAAATCAGGCCTAATCCCACAACTAAATAGACGTTTGACCGAAAAGCAAAGTAATGTAGTGCCAATACGACCACACCTAACAGCAAGATGATAATGCCTAAATATTGCAATAAAGTTTTCATAAGTGGTTATTTGTTTATGATTTTTGAAAAATACGTTTTTACAATCGGCAAAGTTAGCAAAAAAAAGTATCAGAAACAAATTTTTCTATCAATTTATTTCATTTCGACAACGGTAATGCCTGCTCCGCCAAGTTGTATATGTTCGTCGTGGTACGATTTGACGGCCGATGCGTTATGCAGATAGTCGCGTATGGCTTGACGCAGGGCGCCGGTGCCTGTGCCGTGAAGTATGCGTACAGTGTTGCAAGCCAACATCTCGGCATCGTCGATGAAATACATGACGGCTGTCAGTGCCTCGTCGATATGCATACCGCGTACGTCGATTTCTTGTCGGAAAGTTAGACTGCGTTGGTGTATGGTGTCGATGGTGTTTGTGCCGACGCCATTGGATTTGTTGGAGTTTGTTTTCGGTGTATAAGGTTCCAATTTGGTGCGTGCAATGGTCGATTTGAGTTGTCCGAAAGCGACGATGGCGGTTTTGTCGTCGAAACTGAGTACGTTTCCTGCGACATTTTGTCCTTTTATGGCAACGCGATCGCCGATTTTGATCGGTAGAATGGTGTTTTTATTGGCAGTTGCAGATGTGGCGACCGTTGTTTTGCGAAAGTCTTCGAGTTCGCGCCGTATGGCTTTGGTGGCTTGTTTGTCGGCTTGTGTTTCTTTGATGGTGCGTATGGTGCGTTCTATTTGTGCGTTAGCCTGTTCGATGAGTTCGTTGGCTTGCGTTTTTGCGGTGCGCAGCATCTCTTTCTGCTTGTGTTTCAGTTCGTTGATGCGTTGCTCGTATTGTTGTCGCAGGGCATCGATTTCTTTCTCTTTTTCGCGTATTTTTTGACGTTTATTTTCCCAATAACGTTTGTCGCGGGCGGCGTCTTGCAGATTTTTGTCGTAGTCGATGTGTTCGGTGCCGATTTTTTGCGATGCCGATTGTATCAGGTCGTTTGGTAAACCGATTTGGCGTGCTATTTCGATGGCAAACGAACTGCCCGGTTGTCCGATTTGCAGGCAAAAGAGCGGTTGTAAGCGATGGCGGTCGTAGAGCATAGCGCCGTTGACGATGCCGTCGGTGTTGGCTGCAAAGTGTTTCAGGTTGGTGTAGTGTGTGGTGATGAGTCCGAAAGTGCCGCAGGTATTGAATTTCTCGAGCATTGCTTCGGCTAATGCACCGCCTATTTGCGGTTCGGTGCCGGTGCCAAATTCATCGACCAGTAATAGGGATTTTTCGTTACAATGGCGCAGACACGTTTTCATATTCAGTAGGTGCGAGCTGTAAGTAGAGAGGTCGTTTTCGATACTTTGTTCGTCGCCGATGTCGATAAATATACTCTCGAATATGCCTGCTTCGCTGCGTTCGCTGACGGGAATTGGCAGGCCGCATTGCAACATGTATTGTAGCAGTCCGGTGGTTTTCAGACAGACGGATTTGCCGCCGGCATTGGGTCCCGAGATGAGTAGTATGCGTTGTTGTCGCGTGAGGCGTATGTTTAGCGGTACGATTTCTTTGCCTTGTTTGGCCAACGATAATTCGAGTAACGGATGTCGCGCATCGTACCAATGGATGTGTGCTTCGTTTTTTAGATGTGGTTTGATGGCTTTGGTTCGTTGCGCAAATGTCGCTTTGGCTTGTAAGGCATCTATTTGCGCCATAACATGTGTCGAAGTGAGTAGTTCGGGATAGTATGGTCGCACCAAATCGGTGAATTGGGTCAAGATGCGTCGGATTTCGTGTTGCTCGGCACTTTCCAATTCGCGTAGACGGTTGTTGGCTTCGACTACCGCACCGGGTTCGATGTATGCGGTTTTGCCTGTAGCCGATTCGTCGTGTACGATGCCGCCAATGTGTCGTTTGTTCATCGAAGGAACAGGAATGACGATGCGTCCGTCGCGCATAGTGGGTGCCGCGTCTTTTTCGACCAATCCGTCGGTTTGCGCCTGCCGAAGGATTGTGTGTAATGTGCGCGATATGCGAACTTGTGCTTGGCGCATGTCGTGTCGGATTTGTGCCAATGCAGGTGAGGCCGTGTCCTTGATGTTGCCGAATTTGTCGAGTATATTATCGATTTCGCGTAGAATATCGGGAAATAGTTTTAACTCTGTGGTCAACTGGTTTAACGTAGAAAAACGTTGTGAGTCGATTTTGCCGATAAAGTCGGCAATTTGGCGCATTTGCCGGCAATTATTGCCTATTTGTTCAATGTCGGCAATGTCCAAAAATGTGCCTTCGATGCGTGTGCGTGCACACATTGGACGTAGGTCGGCAGTGTCGCCTATTGGTAAGGGTGTGCCGTCGGTTAGTAGTTGAGTGGCCTCGGCGATGGGTGTCAGTTGTGCAACGATGGTGTCGAAATCGTACGTGAAAGCAATTCCGTCAATTTCCTCCTGTGCTAATGTGCTGATACAGAGATTTTTGAGGATTTGCCGAATCTTGTCGAAACCAATTTTTTCTTCTATGTCGCGTGGGTAGAGCATGAAAAGCAGAGATGCGGCATCGCCGCATCTCTATAATGTGTTGTGTTGGTCAGAATTCGCAATTATTTGGTGTACGTGGGAAAGGAATGACGTCGCGAATGTTTTGCATGCCTGTTACGAACAGCATCAAACGTTCGAATCCCAAGCCGAAACCGGCGTGTGGCACTGTACCAAACCGACGTGTATCCAAATACCACCACATATCTTTCATCGGGATTTGTAATTCGTCGATGCGCGCCATCAGTTTGTCATAATTCTCTTCGCGTACGCTACCACCGATGATTTCGCCTATTTGCGGGAATAGTACGTCGGTGCCTTGTACGGTGCGTCCATCGGCGTTTTGTTTCATGTAAAAGGCTTTTATCTCTTTCGGATAATCGGTCATGATAACGGGGCATTTGAAATGTTCTTCGACCAAGAAACGTTCGTGTTCGCTGGCCAAGTCGCATCCCCAATAAACGGGATATTCAAATTTACGTCCGTTAGCAATGGCATTTTCCAAAATTTTGATGCCGTCGGAGTAGGGTAGTCGCACAAAGTCGGTTTCCACTACCGATTTCAAGCGTTCGATGAGTCCGTTGTCAATCATTTTGTTCAGAAATGCCAAATCGTCGGCACAATGCTCGAGTGCCCAACGGACACAATATTTGATGAAGTTTTCTTCCAAATCCATCAGTTCATCCAATTGAATGAAGGCAACTTCGGGTTCAATCATCCAAAATTCGGCCAAATGGCGTGGCGTGTTGGAATTTTCGGCGCGGAATGTGGGGCCGAACGTATAGATTTTCCCCAAAGCCGTTGCGGCCAATTCGCCTTCCAACTGTCCCGATACGGTTAGGCTGGCTTGTTTGCCGAAAAAGTCGTCCGAGTAATCAATTTTGCCCTCTTCCGTTTTTTTCAGATTGTAGAGGTTTTTGGTTGTAACTTGAAACATCTGTCCGGCGCCTTCGCAGTCCGATGCGGTGATGAGTGGCGTGTGAAAATAGAAAAAACCGTTTTGGTGGAAAAACGAGTGAATGGCCATAGCCATGTTGTGGCGGATGCGGAAAACGGCGCCAAAGGTGTTGGTGCGCGGTCGCAAATGGGCGATTTCGCGCAGATATTCCATGGTGTGTCCTTTCTTTTGTAGCGGATAGGTGTTTGGGTCGGCCGTACCATAGATAAGAATCTCGTCGGCTTGAATTTCGACATTTTGACCGCTACCGATTGATTCGGCCAAACGACCGTTGACACTGATGGCTGCACCTGTAGTAATAGGTTTTAGTTGCTCATCGTCAAATTTGGCCATATCAACTACTACTTGTATGTTGTTGATTGTCGAACCGTCGTTCAGAGCGATGAAACCTACGTTTTTGTTGCCACGTCGCGTACGTACCCAGCCGCGGATGTTAATCTCGGTGCCGTAATCGGTGCGTTTCAGCGCATCGACAATGACTGTGCGTTTTATCTCTTTCATATCTCGTTTTGTTTGTTGCAGGTTGCAAAGTTACTATTTTTTGTTGATACTTGAATGCTGTTTGTCGGGGTAATTTCGCGTACAACAAAAAAACACGAAACGAAAGTCGCCCCATGTTTCTTTGTTTATATTATTAAGGTGTAATCAGTGTTGCTTTTTACCGCCTACCGAACTCATGGCGCACCGGAAACCGATATCGTCGGTGCATTTGTTCTCGTTCAGATAGCGTCGGTTGGCCGGATTGAGCCAATAGGCTCTGTCGCGCCACGAACCACCTTTATAAACACGGTCTTCGTCCGATATCATGTGCGAGCGTTCGAGTGCCGATATGGTTTCGTCTTTAATGTGCAGTACTGAATCGCCAAGCGAAGCAAGACGGTCGCCATCGCGGAAACTACGGTAGTCGCCGCCTGTTTCGGTGAATTTTTTCTCGTTTATCAGCACACTGCGCATGCTGTCGCGTGTTACTTGGTCCATTGGCGGCAAGCGGTCGAGGATAGATTCGGCATAGACGGAATCGCTGTCGTACACGTTACCACGGAAAGAGTTGTATTCTTCGACGATTTCGTTGGTAGTAGCGCGATATACATCAAGCACCCATTCGTTCACATTTCCGGCCATGTTGTACAAACCGTATCCGTTTGGCGGGAAGAAGTTGACCGGCACCGTCAGTGTGTTGTTGATGTTTTGTCCGATGAGGTCGCCACGACCGCGCATAAAGTTGGCGTAGAATTCGCCGGCCGTTTTCTTGTCGTCGAAACCGCGCATTTGATCGCCTTTCCATGGATACGATTGACCTTCGTACACATTACCGTCCACGTCGTCGATACCGTAGGCTGCATATTCCCACTCGGCTTCGGTAGGCAAACGGAATTCGGCATCGAACAATACGCCGTCAAGGTTGACAGCTGAACTATCGCCATAGATGCCACGAATGAATTCACCGACTTTTTTGGTGGTGAATACGTATGCGTAGAGCGAATCGGGGTTTTCTTTGATGGCCTCGTTGATGGTTTGCAGTGTACGGAACGGGATAATACCTTCGTTAATCAGTTGGTATTCGTTGATGCGGTCGGTACGCCATTCGCAGTATTCTTGCGCTTGTTTCCATGTAACGCCGACAACGGGATAATAGCCGAAAGCGACGTGTGTGTAGTAATTGCGCGCAAATGGCTCGTTGTAAGCCAACTCTTTGCGCCATACGGTTTCGTCGGGCATGGCGAGCAGGATTTTGCGTGGTTCGTGTGCCCATACGCCACCTATCCATGCAACATATTCGCGCCAGTTGAGGTTGGTTACTTCGTATTCGTCCAAGAAGTAACCGCTGTTGCTGATACGACGTTTGGCATTGTTGTTTGGCCCTGATACGGGGTCGCTGTTGCTACCTTTTACAGTGGTACGTGTCGAAATATAAACGCATCCGGGAGGCGTTTTACCTTCGTAAATGCTGTGCACATCAAAAAAACCCGCTTCGGGATTATTGTAGTCAAAACCGGTTCGTTCCGAGTAGTCAGTTGGGAGTGAACCTTTTGAACCACAAGCTGTTAGAGCAGCTGCAACGACGATGAGTCCGAGATGTTTTGTCCTAATTTTCATGGAAAATGATACTTTTATAAATGCGACTACAAATTTACATACTTATTTCAATACTACAAGCATTTTTGCATGTTTTTTTTCAAAAATTGTCGATTTATGCCGTTAAACGGGATTTTTTCCGTAATTTTGTGGCAAATTTCGAGGCTTGTATTTATATAACGTGAAGATACCCCAAATAATTGTGTTGAATGGCGAGGTTATTGATTTGGCATCGCCTGTGGTGATGGCTATTGTGAATGCTACGCCGGATTCGTTTTATGCGGGCAGTCGCCATGTGCAGGACGATGCGTTGTTGTGTACGGTTGATAGAGCAGTGGCTGATGGGGCTGTTATTTTGGATGTAGGCGGTTGCTCAACACGTCCGGGTACGGCTGTACCATCGGTCGAAGAGGAGTGGCGGCGTGTGTCGTGGGCGTTATCGCTGATTCGGGCGAAATATCCGAGATTCCCAATTTCGGTCGATACGTTTCGGGCCTCGGTGGCTGAGCGTGCGGTGGCCGAATTTGGTGTGGGCATGATAAACGATATTTCGGGCGGCGAGTTGGATGACGATATGTTGCCGACGGTGGCGCGGTTGCAAGTGCCGTATGTGTTGATGCACTCGAAAGGTACGCCGCAAACGATGCAACAACTGACGGATTACGAAGATTTGATTCCTGATATGTTGCGTTATTTTGCGGCAAAAATCGAATTGTTGCGTCAGTTGGGTTTTGATAAGGAGATTTTGATAGACCCGGGTTTCGGTTTTGCCAAGACGGTGGAACAAAATTTTGTGTTGTTGCGTCATTTGCAGTTTTTTGGGACGTTTGGGTTGCCTGTGTTAGCGGGGCTCTCGCGCAAATCGATGTTGTTCAAGACCCTTGATGTATTGCCCGATGCGGCTTTGAATGGCACAACGGCGGCCAATATGCTGGCGTTGATGGGTGGCGCTTCTGTATTGCGTGTACACGATGTGCGTGAGGCTGTCGAAACAATAAAAATATATGAACGCACGTTTGCCGGTGCGGAAAAATAATAGTTTTAGGGTGTTGTGAAGTTATGGAACTTGCATTTGGAGTAAAAGATGTGATAGACATAGTGTTGGTAGCACTATTGTTGTTTGAGGCGTATCGTCTGATGAAAGAAATGGGTGCCGGCAATATCTTTGTGGGCATCATGGCATTTGTGGTGGTGTGGTTTTTGGTAACACATGTATTCAAAATGGAGTTGCTGGGAGCCATATTTAATAAGGTTGTGGCTGTTGGGGCTATCGGGCTCATAGTGATATTTCAGAGTGAAATCCGCCGTTTTTTTTCGCGTATTGGTTCTCGCAAAAATTGGAAGTCGATGCAGTGGCTGAAAAAACAGTTTCGGTTTGCATCGCACGAGACGAAAAACGCCGAATTTCCCATTATGCGTGTAGTGTTGGCATGTCGCGATATGTCGCGCACAAAAACGGGAGCTCTGATTGTACTTCAGCGTGAAGATGGCTTGCAACAATATATCGAATCCGGCGAGATTATCAATGCCGACATCAGTACGCGATTGATTGAGAATGTTTTTTTCAAAAATAGTCCGTTGCACGATGGTGCAATGATTATTGCCGACAATCGGGTGAAAGCGGCCGGTGCCATTTTGCCCGTTTCACAAAATCCTGACGTGCCGCAATATCTGGGATTGCGGCATCGTTCGGCCCTTGGCATTACCGAGCGTACCGATGCGTTGGTTATAATCGTGTCGGAGGAAACGGGAACCATTTCGCTTGCTAAAGACGGGAAATTCTCGTTGAACATCACAGCCGAGCAGTTAGAGCATATACTTGCAACAGAAATGGAATAAAAAACGTGTTTTTTGTGTCGCGTATGCAATAATGACCATTGGTGTACGTTTTATAACAGAGGTGTGCCATAAGGCGGTACACAAATTAAGTAAAAGATGATAGATTATTTGAAAGGTGTCCTGGCCGAACTGACACCCACGATGGCTGTGGTTGAGGTGAATGGCGTGGGGTATGCCGTAAACATTACGCTCGTTACTTATGCCGAGTTGACGGGCGCGACGTCGTGCAAATTATATGTGTACGAGGCCATTCGTGAAGATGCGCATTTATTGTATGGATTCTCGACGCAGAGCGAGCGCAGTTTGTTTTTGCAGTTGTTGTCGGTGTCTGGTGTCGGTGCCAATACGGCGCGTATGATTATGTCGTCGTTGTCGGCAGCGGAATTGCGCGAAGTGATTGTAACCGAAAATGTGTCGGCGTTGAAAAATATCAAAGGTATCGGGTTGAAAACCGCCCAACGTATTGTGGTCGATTTGCACGACAAAATGGATAAAGTGTCGTTGGAGGCCGGCCCGGTAACCGTGTTCGATAACGGAGTGCGTGCCGAGGCAGTGGCGGCTCTGGTAATGTTGGGTTTTCAGCAAACGGCTTCGCAAAAAGCGGTAGAAAAATTGTTGAAAGAGACGCCAAACTTGTCGGTAGAGGCGTTGATAAAGAGCGCATTGCGTATGCTGTAATGATATTGTGAGCGTGAATTTGTTCCAAAAAATAGTTGTAATGCTGTTTGTCGGTGGCATCGTATTGCTGCCGTACAATTCGATGGTGGCGCAACAGAATGGTATGGCGGCGGCAGATGATGACGCAGCCTACGATTATGCTGTGCCAACCGATACGGCTATGTTGCGGGCATATACCGTGAAACCGCTGCAAACGCAAACTTATGGCGAGTTGCAGCAGCAATATCCGATGGATTTGCAACCATCTAACGTGCAGAGCGAAGTCGTGTACGACCCGAATACGGGCGATTATATTTTTCATACAAAGGTGGGCGATATGGATGTTTCGACACCATTTGTAATGTCCGGCGACGAGTATCAAACTTACACGCAGCGCAACCAGATGAGTCAATATTTTCGAGCAAAAAATGCCGAAGCGCAATCCAATTTCGAAGATAAATTCAATCTGGCCGATATGAAATTCTCTTTGGGACCGGCCGAAAAAGTGTTTGGCCCCGGTGGCGTACAACTGAAAACACAAGGTTCGGCCGAATTGATTTTCGGTATTGTAACTAACAAAGTGGATAATCCGTCGATGTCGGAGCGGTTGCGTAAAACAACGACGTTCGATTTCGACGAGAAAATACAGTTGAATGTAAATGGTAAGGTTGGCGACAAAATCAACTTTACGATGAATTACAACACCGATGCAACATTCGAATTCGACCAGCAGATGCTGAAATTGGGCTACGAAGGCAAGGAAGATGAAATAATTCGCAAGATAGAAGTTGGTAACGTAAGTATGCCGCTGAATAGTTCACTTATTCGAGGCAGTTCGTCGTTGTTTGGTTTCAAAGCCGATTTGCAATTTGGCAAACTCAGTATATCGGCTGTAGCGTCGCAGCAGAAATCGTCGAGCCAAAAAGTGAGTTCGAAAGGCGGTTCGCAGCGACGCGAATTTGATGTAGCTATCGATAAATACGATGAAAATCGCCACTTCTTCCTTTCGCAATATTTTCGCGACACATACGATCAAAATATGAGCAAGTTGCCGTACATCACGTCCGGCATCACCATCAACCGCATAGAGGTTTGGGTAACCAATAAACGCGGCAACTTCGACCAAGCTCGTAATATTTTGTGCTTTATGGATTTGGCCGAAGGTCAAACGATTGATAATACGCATTGGACAACATCGGGTACGCGTTATCCCGACAATACTGCCAACACGTTGTACAACGAGGTGAAATCGATTCCGAATATTCGCGATATTCAGCAATTCAACAATCTGATGGAAAGTACTTATGCCGGTATGGGCATCGAGGGAGGCGAAGATTATGAAAAGATAGAAAGTGCTCGTCGTTTGGAATCGTCGGAATATACGCTGAACAGCACGTTGGGTTTCATATCGTTGAAGACGGCGTTGAATGCTGACGAGGTGCTGGCCGTAGCTTACGAATACACGTTGGGCGGCAAAACATATCAAGTTGGTGAGTTCTCGACAGATGGCATCGAATCGCCTGATGCACTGATGGTTAAGATGCTGAAAAGCTCGGCGCAATCGCCATCGAACGCCATGTGGAAACTGATGATGAAAAACGTGTATTATCTTGGCGCGATGAATATTCAGTCGGATAACTTCGAGTTGAATGTACAATATCAAAACGATACGACAGGCACCTATCTGAATTATCTGTCAGAAGGTAATGTGAAAAATAAATTGCTGCTGAAAGTGATGAACCTTGACCGTTTGGATGCGCGCCAAGAGGCACGTCCTGATGGTAAATTCGACTATGTGGAAGGATATACGGTTCAATCGTCAACGGGGCGCATTATTTTCCCTGTGGTCGAACCGTTTGGCTCGCATTTGCGCAAAGCCATCGGCAACGATGCCATAGCCGATAAGTATGTATTCCAAGAGTTGTACGATTCGACCTTGGTTGTGGCCGGCGAATTGACCGAAAAAAACAAATTCCGTTTGACGGGTAAATATCAATCAAGTTCGGGTAGCGAAATTCAGTTGGGTGCTATGAATGTGCCGCGCGGTTCGGTGGTAGTTACGGCCGGTGGTGCCACATTGACCGAGAATGTCGATTACACGGTCGATTACACAATGGGAACGGTAACCATTCTCAACGAATCGATTTTGGCTTCGGGTACGTCGGTCGATGTGTCGCTCGAAAATCAATCGCTGTTCAATACGCAGCGCAAAACGTTGGTAGGCACCCATTTGGAATATGCATTCAACGACAAGTTCTCGTTGGGTGGTACAGTGATGCATCTGTCGGAAATGCCTTTGGTAACCAAAACCGAAGTGGGCAACGAACCGATAGCCAATACTATTTGGGGCGTGAATGCCGCCTATCGCGACGAAGCACCTTGGCTGACAAAAGCTCTCGATGCTCTGCCGTTGCTGAATGCGACGGCACCTTCGAATATCGCATTGAGCGGTGAATTCGCACATCTGATACCCGGACATCGTAAGGTGGACAATAACCCCGGTTATGCCTATTTGGACGATTTTGAATCGACCGAAACAGGTATCGACCTGCGTTATCCGTATTATTGGCACTTGGCCAGCACACCCTACGACCCGAGTGCCGGTGCATTGTTCCCCGAAGCAGCCTTGTCGAACAATACCGATTATGGCAAAAATAGAGCACTCTTTTCGTGGTTTTCGATTGACAATAGTGTCTTTAATCTAAACAATTCCACAACACCGGAGCATATTCGCAAAGACCCCGATTTGCAATCGAATCATTTGACGCGTGCCGTGCGCGAACAAGAATTATTCCCCAATCGCGAAAGTCTGATGGGACAATCGTCGTATTTGCCGGTATTGAATTTGAGCTTTTATCCCGACGAGCGCGGCCCGTACAACTTGGATGTCAATGGCATGGATATGAATACGGGCAAGTTGCAGAATCCCGAGAAACGGTGGGGCGGCATGATGCGCAAATTGGAAACCAGCGATTTTGAAACGGCCAATATCGAATATTTGGAATTTTGGTTGATGGATCCGTTTGTGTACGATACGTTGGGGACAGCGAAGGGTGGTGATTTGTATTTCAACTTGGGCGATGTATCGGAAGATATTCTGAAAGACGGAAAAAAATTCTTCGAAAACGGCATGCCTATCGATGGCGATACGACACAAACCGATGCTACCGTGTGGGGACGTGTGCCACGCAAACAATCGATGGTGTTGGCTTTCGACAATAGTGCCGGCGCCAGAGAGTATCAGGATGTGGGCTTGAACGGTTTGCGCACCGAAGACGAATTTAATTTCCCGACCTATCAAAAATATGTCGAAACGTTGCGCAACTACCTGACACCAACCGCCTTGTCGAATTTGGAAAACGATCCGTTCTCCCCATTGAATGACCCGGCAGGCGATAATTTCCATCATTATCGCGGTTCCGATTATGATGCAGCCGAAGTGGGTATTATCGAACGTTACAAACATTATTGCGGCCCGGAAGGTAACTCGCCGGCATCGGAGGCCAGCACCGAAACCTATTCAGTATCGGCTACCACGGTGCCCGATGTCGAGGATATCAATCAGGATAATACGCTGAACGAGTACGAAAAATATTACCAATATCGTGTCAGCCTGCGTCCATCAGCTATGGAGGTAGGTAACAATTTTATCACCGATAAGATAGTAGCGAATGTCGAACTCGAAAACGGCAAAACCGAAGAGGTAACATGGTATCAGTTCAAGATACCCATTCGCGAGTACGAGAAGAAAGTCGGTTCGATTCGCGATTTCAAATCGGTGCGGTTTATGCGTGTGTTTATGCACGGTTTTTCGGAACCGACATTTTTGCGCTTTGGTACACTCGAACTGATACGCGGGGAATGGCGCAGTTACACCAAAGCGTTGTACGACCCGACCAATCCGCCATCGACCGTCGGCACTATGAATGTATCGTCGGTAAGCATCGAAGAAAACAACAAAAAAACGCCGGTGAACTATGTGTTGCCTCCCGGCGTAACACGCGAAACAGACCCGAGCCAACCGCAGTTGACACAGGAAAATGAACAATCGATGGTAGTGCGTGTGTACGATTTGGCGCCCGGCGATGCGCGTGCCGTCTATAAAAATATCTCAATGGATATGCGTCAGTATCGGCGATTGCAGATGTTTACACACGCCGAACACATGCTCGACGACATGGGCGAACTGAACGATTACGAATTATCGGTATTCATACGCTTGGGTAGCGACTATCAAAACAACTACTACGAATATGAGATTCCGCTGAAACTGACCCCCGAAGGCGTTTATTCGTCCAGCGAGGCCGATGCAAAAATTGTGTGGCCCGAATCGAATATGTTCGATTTCCCGTTCGAATTGCTGACTAATGTCAAAAATAACCGAAATACGCAGAAAAACAATGGTGGTTCGGTGTCGTATACGAAAGCCTATTCCGAATTTGACCCCGAAAAACCGAAAAATAAAGTAACGATTGTCGGTAATCCGAGTCTGGGCGATGTGCAAACCATCATGATAGGTGTGCGCAACCAAGGCCGTGATGTAAAAACAGGCGAAATTTGGTTAGACGAATTGCGTCTGACCGATTACAACGAAGATGGCGGTTGGGCTGTAATGGGAAATGCCTCTATCGGCTTGTCGGATATTGGTAATTTCAATTTGTCGGTGCGCCACGAAACGGCCGGTTTTGGCGGTATTGAAGAAAATTTGCTGCAGCGCCGTATGGATGATTTAACGCAATTGAATGTGAGCGCTGCATTCGAATTTGGACGTCTATTCCCCGAAAAAGCCAACGTGCATATTCCGCTGTATTTTTCTTATTCGTTGGAGAATAGCAAACCGCAATATAATCCGTTGGATGGCGATATTTTGCTCGACGATGCGCTCGATGCGCTCGAAACAAAGGTCGAACGTGATTCGTTGTTGCGTTTGGCCGAAACCAAAACGGTGAACAAGAGCGTGAACCTGACCAATGTCAAAGTCGATATTAAAACTGCATCGCGACCGCGCATATACGACCCCGCCAATTTCTCGGCTTCGTATGCTTACACCGAAACGCAAGAACTCGACCCAGAAACCGAACGCGATGTAACGTTGCAACACCGTGGCTCGTTGAGTTACAACTTCAGTACTACGCCACGTACATGGGAACCGTTCAAAGATGTGAAAGCCTTCCAAAAACCGGCGTGGCGTTTGTTCAAAGATTTCGGTATCAATTACGAACCAAGCGTGCTGGCTTTTTCGACAACTATGAACCGACGGTATAGCGAAACACAGTTGCGCGACCTCGAAGGGTCAATGAATCTCAACTATTACGATGTAAACAATTCACTGCTCTCGTCGAGCAAAGATTTTGTGTGGGATCGTCAGTTCGAATTGAAATATGATTTGACCAAAAACCTGAAGTTCCATCTGACGACCGCATTCAATGCCCGCATCGATGAAACGAAAAATACGCCTGTCAACCGCGAATTTTTCCCCGACGAGTACGAAAATTGGAAAGATACGGTGTTGCAGAGTATGGCGCATTTTGGTCGCCCGCTTACTTATCAGCAGGTGTTCAATGCATCATATTCGGTACCGTTCAGCAAAATGCCGATATTCGATTGGATAACTGCCAACGGGCAATATAACGTAACCTATAATTGGAATCGTGGTGCCGAACTTGACGACAATGTAACGCTCGGCAACGAAGTGTCGAACCTCGCTAATTGGCAGGTCGATGGACAAATGAATTTCGAAAAACTCTACAACAAGTCGAAATATCTGAAAGATATAAATACTCGTTATTCGTCGGCACGAAACAACAATCGTCGTGGGTCCAACAATCGTTTCAAACCCAAAAACGAAACATTGACATTGAATGTCGAGAAAGGACAATCGGTCGAGTTGAAACACAAACTGAACAGCAAATTGCTGAAAATCGAAATTACCGACACGCTGGGACGCCCGGTGAAAGTGCCTTATACGATTGTGGACAACAATACGATTCGTTTTACAGGAAAAGTGTCGCTGACAAATCTGAAAGTGTCGTTGCAAACTACCGATCCGAACCAAATATCGCCGGCCCAAAAAGCGGGCGAATTGTCGGTGCGATTCCTGATGCTGATACGTCGCTTGTCGGTATCGTATCGCGAAACAAGCACGCTGGCATTGCCGAGTTTCTTTGCCGATGCAGGTTTCATGGGACAGAGCGCCAACAACGGTGTGCTCGCACCGGGACTGGATTTCGCATTTGGCGTACCGCGCCGCGATTATCTGGAAAGGGCTGCTGAACGTGGTTGGATTTTGATGAACGACTCTATCATCAATCCGGCATCGCAGTCGTTCACATCCGACTTCGACGTCAAATTGAACTTGGAACCGTTGCCGGGTCTGAAAATCGATTTGAACTCGAAGCGTGTTTCGACCGACCAAACCACTATACAATATATGTACAGCGATATGCCGACTACGTTTACCGGCACATTCCGTATGACGCACGCCGCCATTCTGACTTCGTTCTGGCACACCGGCGATGCTTCCGAAAATTATACATCGCGAGCGTTCGAACAGTTCAAACAAAACCGCGCGTATGTGGTATCGACTTTACAACAGCGCTATAACGGTACAAAATATCCGACGAATGGATTTATGGCCGACCACGACCTGAAAGGCAAAACTTACGACGCGGCCAATGGCGCATACAGTCAAAATTCGCCCGATGTGCTGATTCCCGCATTTCTTGCGGCTTATACGGGACGCGATATTACCAAAGCCGACTTGTCGCCGTTCCCATCGTTCTGGAGTTTGATACCGAATTGGAAAATATCGTACGATGGTTTGACACGAATACCGTGGGTGGCAAAATATTTCAAATCGGTTACACTCAATCATGCCTATCAATGCACTTACAATGTAGCAGCCTACACGTCGTTTGCCAATTATGCCGAGAACGAAGACGGATTCGGCTTTGTACGCGATGTAACGAACGGGAATCCAATTCCTTCGAGCCAATACGACATATCGAGTGTAACAATCAACGAAAGTTTTGCACCGTTCCTCGCCGTGGATGTGGCAATGAAAAATAGCTTTACCGGTAAATTCGAATATCGCAAACAGCGCACTTTGTCGCTCAACCTCAATTCCAACCAACTTATCGAATCTACCAACGATGAATGGGTGGTCGGATTGGGCTATGTGGTCAAAGATTTTGACGTCGTGCTGAAACTGAAAAAGAAAACCACAACTGTGAAAAATGACTTGACTACGCGCATCGATTTTTCGTTCAAAGACATTAAAACACTGATTCGAAAAATTGATAGCGACGATGTGCAACCGACTACCGGCACCAAAATGTTGACCATTAAACTGACTGCCGATTATGTGTTTAGTTCCAAGTTGAATTTACGTCTGTTCTACGACTACCAAATGAGTAATCCGTTGATTTCGACATCGTATCCAATTTCGACGTCAAATGTAGGATTCAGCATCAAATTTATGCTGACGCGCTGATTTCGCAGCCTTGTACTTTCCTCAAAAAACACCGGTTTGCCGCACCTTTCGTACAGCAAACCGGTTCTTGTCTTATGTCGTGTAAAACAACTATTAGTGCTTGCGGTAACCGCATTTCGGGCAAACGCCATTCGCATCAAGCGAAATGCCGCAGAGCGGGCAGCGGTCGATTTGCTTGCGGTCGCTAAATTCGGCTGAAGCGGCGTTGACACCGCTGGTGAACGTGATTTTGGCGATGTTGAGTTTGTCTCGCAAAAGGGCGTACACGATTTTTATCATGCCTTCGACGGTCATCGTCTCTTTGGTTACCACTACACGACAATCGGGATAGGCTGTAGCCAATTCCGTTTTGAATGCTTCACCTTTCATCGTGTTGCGCGGGTGTCCGTTTTTGATGCCTTGTTTTTCGTACACATCTAAAATGGCCGGCAACAGCGGGTCGTCTTCTCTGAGTATCAGTGCATGGTCAAAATTTTTAAGCACATTCCATGCTACTTTCTGAATTTCGTTACAAGGGTACACCATGTTGACACCGTCGTTTATGGTATCTTCCACTTCGATGGTCAACACGCCGGTGTGTCCGTGTAAATATTGCGCTTCGCCTTGGAAACCGTAAAATCGATGCGCATACTGCAAATCGAATGTCGTGATGCTTCTCATGGTTGTTTTGTATTAAAATGGTTAATAATTGGAGGCTTTTACTTCGAAATAACTTTGCGGATGGTCGCATACGGGACATACTTCGGGAGCTTTTGCTCCGATGACAATGTGTCCGCAGTTGCGGCATTGCCAAATTGTGTCGCCGTCGCGCGAGAATACTACGCCGTCTTCGATATTTTGGAGCAAGCGGCGATAGCGTTCTTCATGTGCTTTCTCGATGGCGGCTACACCACGCATTTTGGCTGCAATTTCGCTGAACCCTTCTTCTTCGGCCTCTCTGGCCATGCGGTCGTACATGTCTGTCCATTCGTAATTTTCACCTTCGGCTGCAGCTTTCAAGTTGGTCATGGTGTCTTGAATGGCGCCACCTTCCAAATATTTGAACCACATTTTGGCGTGTTCTTTCTCGTTGTTGGCAGTCTCTTCAAATAGGGCTGCTATCTGTTGATAACCATCTTTTTTCGCTTTTGAAGCGAAATAGGTGTACTTGTTGCGTGCCTGCGATTCGCCGGCGAATGCCTCCATGAGGTTTTTCTCTGTTTTTGTGCCTTTTAAGTTTTTCATAATTGTTTTGCAATTTAGTGGTTTAAAAAATAGGATTAACTTTGTGGCAAAAATACACATTTTTTCTGAATACAACAAAAAAAACGATTATTTTGCGGAGTGAAAAATTTCGTGTGTGTATCATGCTCACCAATGTCGATGTGAAGTACTACAAAATAGTGATTTTGTTGTCGTCGGCGTGGCACGGTGCCAATAACCAAAGCGAGCGATTCCTTTTGTGGGAAATCGCTCGCTTCGTGGTTATAAGCCGTTTTTACGGCAATTAATTATTCAGCATCGTCTTTTTTCACAGCTTTTTTAGTCGTCTTTTTAGCCGGTTTTGCTTCGGCTTCACCTTCGGCAACTTCAGCCTTTTTGGCACGCGACGTTTTTTTGGCTGCCGGTTTTTCGGCTTTCTCGTCGGCGTTTTTAGCTGCCTCTTTCTTAATCAGTTTTTCGGTGGCGGCGGCTACCATTTCATTTTTCAAAGCCGACAAAGCGTCGATGTCACCGAGAGTTGTTTTCTCGATAACGGGCAACTCTTCTTTCTTGGCTTTTTTGGCTGCTTTTTTGCTTTCGGCTGCTTCGGCTTCGGCAGAGGCAGCTTTGGCTTCGTCTTCGTGGATGCGGCTGTGCGACAAGATGATACGTTTCGCGTCTTTGTTGAATTCAATAACTTTGAAATTCAGTTTCTCGTCCATTTTAGCCGTCGTGCCGTCTTCTTTTACCAAGTGTTTCGGTGTGGCGAAACCTTCGACGCCGTATGGCAAAGCAACGACTGCACCTTTGTCGAGCATCTCGATGATAGTGCCTTCGTGAATGCTGTCAGGTGTGAAGATGGTTTCGAATACGTCCCACGGATTTTCTTCCAATTGTTTGTGGCCAAGGCTCAAACGACGATTTTCTTTGTCTATTTCCAAAACGACTACTTCGATTTCGGAGCCGATTTGTGTAAATTCCGACGGGTGTTTGATTTTCTTGGTCCAACTCAAATCGCTGATGTGGATGAGGCCGTCGATGCCTTCTTCTATCTCGACGAATACGCCGAAGTTGGTGAAGTTGCGTACTTTGGCCATGTGGCGTGTGCCAACTGCATATTTGGTGTCGATGGTTTCCCACGGATCGGCTTTCAATTGTTTGATGCCGAGCGACATTTTGCGTTCTTGACGGTCGAGTGTGAGAATGACGGCTTCTACGTCGTCGCCTACTTTCAAGAACTCTTGTGCGCTACGCAAGTGTTGGCTCCAACTCATTTCGCTGACGTGAATCAGCCCTTCGACGCCCGGAATGATTTCGACAAATGCGCCGTAGTCGGTCATCACTACCACTTTGCCTTTCACGTGGTCGCCTACTTGCAAGTTCGGGTCGAGGGCATCCCACGGGTGTGGTGTCAACTGCTTCAAACCGAGAGCGATACGTTTTTTCTCATCGTCGAAATCAAGGATAACAACATTGATTTTTTGGTCGAGTTGTACAACTTCCGACGGATCGTTCACGCGTCCCCAACTCAAGTCGGTGATGTGAATCAAACCATCTACGCCGCCAAGATCGATGAATGCACCGAACGAGGCAATGTTTTTGACAACACCTTCGAGTACCTGACCTTTTTCAAGTTTCGAAATAATCTCTTTTTTCTGTTTTTCGAGTTCGGCTTCGATAAGTGCTTTGTGCGAAACGACAACGTTTTTGTATTCTTGGTTGATTTTGACAACTTTGAATTCCATCGTTTTGCCGACGAATACGTCGTAGTCGCGGATAGGCTTAACGTCGATCTGCGAACCGGGCAGGAATGCTTCGATGCCGAATACGTCGACAATCATGCCGCCTTTGGTGCGACATTTTACATAGCCTTTGATGATTTCTTCGTTGTTGAGGGCTTCGTTTACGCGATCCCACGAGCGCGATGCACGGGCGGCTTTGTGCGACAGAATCAGTTGGCCTTTTTTGTCTTCTTGGTTTTCGATGTACACTTCGACTTGGTCGCCGACTTTCAAATCCGGATTGTAGCGAAATTCGCTCATCGGAATGATACCGTCCGATTTGAAACCGATGTTGACAACGACTTCGCGTTTGTTCATCGAAATGATTGTGCCCATTACGACTTCTTTGTCTTTCACTTTGTTCAACGTGTTGTCGTACTGTGCGGTAAGTTCTGCTTTTTCTTCTTTGGTTACGATGTCGCCATTTTCGTAGGCATCCCAATCGAAGTCAGCGGCAGGGGCTGCTTGAAATTTGTTTTCTTCCATTGTGGAAAGATTTTTTTGCGTCGGATTTTTTGTGTCCGACAGGTTAAACAATAGGGTTAATTCTGCATTTGCGTAAAATGCGGCGCAAAGGTACAAAAAAATCGTTGAATGACAATGACTTTCAACGATTTTTTTGCGGTTATTGTGTTTAGGCGTTTTTGCCTTGACGTTTGCGTTCGGTTTCGTCCAATATGATTTTGCGTATGCGCAAATGGTGCGGTGTTACTTCTACATATTCGTCTTCTTTGATGTACTCGAGCGCTTCTTCGAGGCTGAATACGATGGGTGGCGGCAGGGTCGCTTTGTCGTCGGCACTTTTCGAGCGCATGTTGGTTAGTTTTTTTGCTTTGGTTACGTTAATCACGATGTCGCCTTCTTTGGCATTTTCGCCGACGACTTGTCCTGCATATACTTCGTCTTGCGGGAAGATGAAGAATCGTCCGCGGTCCTGCAATTTATCGAGTGCGTAGGCGAATGCTGTGCCCGCTTCCATGGCGATGAGTGAGCCGTTTTGGCGGCGCTCGATTTCGCCTTTCCATGGTTGATATTCGGCAAAACGATGTGCCATGATGGCTTCGCCGGCCGACAATGTCAGTATGGTGTTGCGCAACCCGATGATGCCACGCGACGGAATCATAAATTCTAACTGCAAACGGTCGTTTTGTGTTTCCATCATGGTGAGTTCGCCTTTGCGGCGCGTTATCACGTCAATGATTTTGCTGGAATACTCTTCGGGTACGTTGATGGTGAGTTGTTCGATAGGTTCGCATTTCACGCCGTTAATTTCTTTGGTGATGACTTGCGGTTGGCCTACTTGCAGTTCGTAGCCTTCGCGGCGCATGGTTTCGATGAGTACCGACAGATGCAGTACGCCACGTCCCGATACGCGCCAGACGTCGGAGTTTTCCGATTTCTCGACGCGCAGCGCCAAGTTTTTGTCCAATTCGCGCATCAGTCGCTCGTGTATGTGGCGCGAGGTAACGTATTTGCCGTCCTGACCGTAGAATGGCGAGTCGTTGTTGGTGAACGACATGCTCATCGTCGGTTCGTCGATGGCGATGGGCGGCAAGGCTTCCGGTGTGTTGATGTCGGCAATGGTGTCGCCTATTTCGAATCCGTCGATGCCGACCATGGCGCAGATGTCGCCCGAGCCGACTTCGGCGGCTTCCACTTTGCCCAAACCGGTGAAGGTGTTCAATGTTTTGATGCGCGATTTCACGATGGTGCCATCGCGTTTGATGAGCGCCACATCTTGGTTGGCTTTGAATGTGCCGCGGTGTACGCGTCCTACGGCGATGCGGCCTACATACGACGAGTAGTCGAGCGATGTGATGAGCATTTGCGCGGCGCCTTCGATGTATTGCGGAGCGGGAATGTATTCGATGATAGCGTCGAGCAGGGCGGTGATGTTGTCGGTAGGCGTGCGCCAATCGGTTGACATCCAATTCTGCTTGGCCGAACCGTAAATGGTCTGAAAATCAAGTTGATCTTCGGTGGCGTTCAGGTTGCACATCAGGTCGAAAACGGCCTCTTGCGCTTCGTCGGGGCGGCAGTTGGGCTTATCGACTTTGTTGATGACGACGATGGGTTTCAGCCCGATTTGCAACGCTTTTTGCAGCACGAAACGTGTTTGCGGCATCGGCCCTTCGAACGCATCGACCAGCAGCAGACAGCCGTCGGCCATGTTGAGCACGCGTTCGACTTCACCACCGAAATCGGCGTGTCCCGGTGTATCGATGATGTTGATTTTTGTGCCTTTGTAGGTGATCGAAACGTTTTTCGACAGAATCGTGATGCCGCGTTCGCGTTCCAAATCGTTATTGTCCAAAATGAGTTCGCCCGTTTGCTGATTCTCGCGGAAAAGTTGTCCGGCCAGCAGCATTTTATCCACCAGCGTGGTTTTGCCGTGGTCAACGTGAGCGATAATTGCTATGTTACGAATATCTTGCATATACATTACCTTAAAAACCGGCTGCAAAGTTACAAAAAAAATGAATAACAGCGGTTATGTTTGTTAAAATCTTGGTTGCGCGTGTCGGTTATGGTTGATTTTTATGCCGAGATTGTTGGTTGTTTGAAATAATATGCCTATTTTTGCACTATCAAAACCGTAGATGGCAGTAGCGACCGCCTCTGTTTTGATTGATACATATTCTGTAAGCGTTTAGTTTTACTTTGACCGAAAATCGCCAAATTTTCAAAGCTCAACAGTAACAATCGGACGACTACGTTCTGGCATTTCTTGTTTTTTGCGAGAAGGTCGGGCGTGGTGTGTTGTTTATATGTTGAGTGGGCGTTTGGCGATGCCTCGGTTAAGATAAACTGACATCTCCACGCTTTTTTTATTTTATAAACCGCCGAACTCGGAGATGGCGAGGCA
>JBJEJW010000022.1:0-75531 GCA_051878315.1 Paludibacteraceae bacterium
TTATATTCTTCTTACCACTTTTATTTTTATGCTTATAAGGGAGGCAGAATTTATGATTAAAAGAAAAACAACAGATGAATATATAAAAGAGTTAGAATTAAAAAATCCAAATTTAGAGGTCATAGGGGATTATGTTAACAATCATACTAAGATATCTCATAAATGTAAAATACATAATATTATATATGACACCACTCCAGCGCAGGCACTAAAAAGCTGCGGATGCGATCAATGCAGAAGAGAAAAATTGTCTAACATGTTTTCAAAGACACATGATCAATATGTCAAAGAAGTAAGTGAGAAAAATCAAAATATTGAAGTCCTCGGAATTTATGTTGGCGTAAAGACAAAAATATTGCACAAATGTAAAATATGCAATTATGAATGGGATGCAAATCCAAGAAATATATTGAGAGGGACTGGTTGCCCAATATGTTCTGGGGTGATTATTGGGCCATCGCCAGAATATAAAAATAGTATTTGGGCATCAGAGTACAGAGAGTATTTTTCTAAATATTTAACAGAAGAGCAAATGAAACAATATATGCCAAATAGTAAGAAAAACGTTAATGCAATATGTCCAGATTGCGGTGAACATAAATTGATTAGTGTGCATCAATTAAAAGACCAGGGAATTGGTTGTATGTGTGGCGACGGGTATAGTTATCCTAACAAATTTGTATATAATATTTTATGTCAATTAAACTTAAATGTTAAGCCAGAATATAGTCCCCAATGGGCAAACAGAAAAAGATACGATGAATACAGGTATCGGCCGTCGAGTTCGGGAACATATCGCCAAGTCCGAACGAATAGCGTGCTTCGAGTTGGTAAATGCCGGCTCTTCGCGTTTGGAATTCGAAGCCGGTTCCCACTGCAATGCCGTAATCGAAAATGGTTTTGAAGTCGTCGGTGTGGCGCGGTGCGCGTTGTTCGTCGGTTATGTCGGTCGAAGTGCTGTCCGACACGCGGAAACTGATAGAAGGCCCGAGATTGAAAAACCAACGGAAAAAGTCTTTTTTGATATAGATGTGCGATAAAAAGGGAATTTCGATATAATTGAGTGTTCGTGCGTAGTGATAGTCGTCCGTTTTTTCGCTCCAGCCGCGTTGTGTAAAATTGGTTTCGACCTGTATGCCAAAAAATCTGTCGGAGATGTAACGAAAGGCGACACCGGCTTGCGCACCATAGAGCATCGTGTGCGACACATTCGGTTTGAACGACACAAACGAGGCTGTGGCACCGGCGCGCACGCCCACGGTGTATTCGGGTTCGTAGTAATAGCGTTGCGCCACAAGCGCCCCCGAAAGAGTTATAAGCAAAAGAAGTGCAAAGTATTTTCTCATACGCAAAACATTATTTGACATTGTGCAACTGACGATTGTAAAATCCGAACAAATACCAATTGGTATTGATCCATTGTTTGGATCCGTTTTGTTCGAACGAAAAATCGGATTGCAAGCCTTGATATGCACTATGTTTGAAAGCGGCTGTCGGGTTTTCTTTGTTGATAGTCAGCATTTTAGTCATATAGTTTATCACATCGTAACCAATTAAATCGTAATGCGGATTGGTTTCGCACGTGTGGTTACCAAACCAAGTACGATAACGCGCCTCGTAGGCATCGGTGTCGGTCTGATTGAACAACGAATAGAAGTAGGTACCGTCGTAATATTGTGTCCATTGTTTCCAATCATCAAAGCCCCAAATCTGCAAAAACGGCAGTTCAAGAGCTTTGATTTGTGGCAGTAGATTTTCGACGAGATCGACGCGTTGCGTGGCAAGAAACAAGAGCGCACGATTGCGGCCGACCAATTTTTGCAATGTATCGACATTATGCTGTGTCAGCACGATTTCATCATACGTTTTGCGTGCTTCGTGTAGTTTTTTTGTCAATTCGTCAGCCAACAAGTTTGCCTTGTCGCGTTTGTCGCTCACGCGTGCAATGACGAAACGCTGATTTGGAAACCGTTTGACAATAGTTTGCGCCACAATGGGCAACATGCGTTCCTGCGAAGGATTGAACTGCAATAGGAAATTATTGGCCTCGGCATCGATTTTGGATGTAAACGGCACCAACGCATAGATATGGTGTTTTTGAGCGAAATCGGCCACCGCTTGCACCTGATTGGCGTAAGCCGGTCCGATTATCAAATCCATTGCCGTCAGTTCCTGGCAATGCAACACGGAGTCGAGCAATGCCAACGATTTTTCGATGTCATAAGTATATAATTCGACCGAAATACCGGCGCGTTTCACATCTTCGAGTCCGATTAATACACCGCGATAAAATTCCCAAAAATAATTGACTGACGCATCAATATAAGGTGTTTTCAGCATAAACGGCAATAAAACGGCAATTTTCAGCGCATTCGGATTTGGTGCAGCAACAATTTTGACTGTATCAACTACAGGTGTCACAACGTCTGCAACGACAGGCACAACCGTATCGGGGAGAACGGTTACGACCGATGGTGTCGGAGCATGCTCGGTTTCTTTATCGGGTATCAATAATTCGTCGCCCACTTTGATAGTTGTTGTAATGTTATTCACCTCGACAAGATCTTCGACCGTGATGCCGTATTGGCGACTGATGCCATAGAGCGTTTCGTTTTTTTGCACCACATGTTTGCGCACTGTCAGGATAGCGGCAGCAGGATTTTGGATTGGTTGTATGGTTTCGGCCCTGCGTTCGTCGGTGAACGATTGTTTCGGTATTTTCAGTTGTTGCCCCACTTTCAGACCATCGGCCAATTCGGGATTGTATTTCAACAAGTCAGAAATCGTAACATTGTACTTGCGCGACAAAGCATAGAGTGTCTGTTTGGGCTGTACCTGATGCAGGATGAACTCAGTGGAAATCGTGTCGGGTCGCACCTTTTCGACCACCGGCACGAGTAGAACCTGACCAATTTTAAGGCCTTCGGACAAATTGGGGTTACAGTTGTGCAAATCAGCTTGCGACACACCAAATTTGCGTGCGATAGCGTATAATCCGTCTTTTGGAACGACAGTGTACGAATAGTAGTTTTTGCCATCGATTTGCACTATTGGATAGTCGGTTGTTTGTGCGCACAACAAAAGTACAAACATCGCGAAAGTAGCAGTCAAGAAGAAACGTTTCATGTTTTATCGTATTGATTTTCAGATTATTGTAATAATTTTAATCGCACAGTGCATACAAATCGCCTCGTGGGTTGATGAGTAAGAGCGGCACATTACACTGTTTGGCAATTTTATACTCTTTGCAGCCAAACAAAATATCGTCCAACCCATATTCACGCGATGCCGACACTATGACCAAATCGGCTTGCGTTTGCGCCCACCGAGCCGCTTCGCGTTCGACGCCATCGCTGCCCTTGCGTGCCTGCACAATGTCGTATTGCAGCTGAAAAGAATCGAATAGAGTTGTCATGGCATCGATATTTTTAAGGGCTCGCGTTCCATAATCTTTCGGTTTGAATATGGTCAATTTAGCCGCGAAAAAACGTCCGAATGCAGCCGCAAACGGTGCTTTTTCTTTATCTTCGGGCAAAAACGTTACCGGCACAGCCACCGTATCGAAATGCGGAGTTTGATTTGGACGTACTAACAGATACGGAATTCGGAGCGTGCGACATGCTTGCAGACAAGTGTTTATCTGTCGTGCGCCATCGACCTCCATTACCAACATCGAAGCATCCAAACGTTCCAATTCGTCCAACAAATCGGCTAATTTCGACGCATTGCGAACGGTATCGCCGCCTACGTTCAGTGTGCGCACGTCATGTTTGAGTGCCGCCGCTATTGTTTCGGCAAAACGAACGGCTGTTGGTGCAGCCCGGCCTATCTCCAAAGTTACCACTACCCTGCTCATCGCGATGTGTTGGTTTTGAGTGTTGTTTTTCCGCCTAAGCCGGTCGGCGACACGGACTGTCCGCTACTACTGCCACCATCGAAACGCGCCGGCATTTGTTGTGTATCGGTTGGTATTGTTTGTTGGGCGGCTTTGTCTGCAGTTGAGGCGACGTCGGTTTCGACATGTCCTGGCCGACGCCGTTGCTGTTGTTCGGTTGTTTTGTGTCGCACGGGTCGGTCGAATACGGCTTGCCATGTATCCGGCCGCACATCGGCCTGCCACGAAAATCCCGGCATGCGCAACATATCATCTGTTACCATTTCCATAGGTGTAAGTACGCCTGTCGGAGCCGGGAATAATACGATTCGTTCGATTTTTTGCTGTTGCAAATAGACCGTCAGATAACTGCTTTCTGTCTGGTTTAGGCCTATCATCACACTATCGTCGTCGAGCGGGAAATAGAGCGAAACAGCATTGCCTCGAATATGCACCTGTCGCAATTCCCTATCGGACATATAGGCCACAAGTTCCTTGCCTGACAATTGGTTGTAGTGCGCCGAATCCTGCTGTTCGCACACGAATGCAGCACCGACCACTTGCAGACGCTCCACATCGCCGTTCACCGAATAAATATGCATGGTATCGCCCGTGATTTGACGATTACCCGACCACGCCACCGGCTGTTGCATCAGGTGCAGCACAGAATCGCGTGTATTGTAACTTGCCGAATCGCACACCGCCTGCACATCGTGTCGGAACATACGAACATTATGGTAGGCTCGCACCACTTTTTCGGTAGAATCGACTGCAAAGGCATACAACGTATCAGCATTCAAATAAAGCGTGTCGGGTGAGGAATGTTCCACCATCAGTGCCGAATCGTAAGCCAACGCCACATCGCCTTGTTCATTATAATAAATGAATTGTCCGAAAAAGGTCATCTGTTTTGCCGAGTCGTTCAACACCACATGGTCGTAAGCGCGTCCCTCGCCCATACGTTTGTCGTATACGATAGAATCGCCCGTAAGTGTTTGTCCATCAGCATGTTTAATCCACGAATTAAGGCGTAACTGCGATTGTTCAGTACGTGTGTTGTAAAAACCCAATTCCGAATAAATGGTTGTTTCTTCGGCATAAACAATAGTGGTTGGTCCGACAATTTCGGCTACAGCCGATTCTGTATTATATTTCAGCGTGTCGGCATCCATGATGAAGTTCGGGTTTGTCAGCGACACCTCGTGGCGAAACACGGCCAATCGTTCTCCCGGATAATAATGGCCATAAACAGAAGTCAACACATTTGACTCGTCGTACAATTTACCGCCGGTATAGTAATAACCGACATTCGCCATACGGTCGTAATTCAAACTGTCGGTAACGAGCGTTACATCACGATTGTTCATGCGCACATTGCGTCGCAGGCGTGCCATTTTAGTATTTCCGTCGTAATAGAGCACATCGCCATAGATAAACAACGTATCGCCTTGCACGATACGCACATGTCCGTAAGCCGTAAACGAGTTTTGCTGTTCGTAGAAATAAGCGCTGTCGCAATAGAGGTACGCATCGTCGTGGCGAAAACGTACATTGCCTTTCAGCAGTTGCGCATCGGCATTGCGAGCTTGGTCGAAACTGAATGTTTCGGCATTTTCGAGATAGACCGGCGTTTTGTTTTCGGTCGATGTCGTCGATTGCGATTTGGGTTTTGTTACAGACGGCGTTTTTTGTTGTGGCGTATCGTTGGTCGGCGGTGTCATTATTTTTTGCGATGGCGACATTGTCCTTGGCGCAATGTGTTGCTTATTCTGTTGAGCCGCCAACGGGACGGCCGAGATACACAACCAGCATCCCAACAAACACAAAATGTTATATCGCAATAAATCCGCCACCTGAATTTCAAACTATTTTTTGAGCCATCCCTCGTGTTCAAAATCGCAATTTCGCCAGTCGGGTGCAATATAGATATAAGTTTCTTTGATTTTGCGATCAATCCAATCCGACAAGATTTCGGCACGTTTCACATTTTCACAATACTGTTTCAACTGCTGATAGTCGTCGTTCAAATTGGCTTTGTGATTAGGCGTTTTTGCTTTCAGGCGAATAACGGCATAAACTTCGCGTCCGAGCGAAGCATCCATCATGGCAAAAGGTTGCGATATTTCACCAATTTTCAGATTATAGGCTATTTTGGCTACTTCCTGTGGCAAATCTTGATATTCAAACTTCGATGCGCCGGTATTTTCGTTGGTCATTACACCGCCATTCATGCGTGTATTTTTATCGGATGAATTCATGATAGCCGCCTCTTCGAAAGTCATTTTTCCGGTTCTGATGAGCGCTGCCAAACTATCGAGTTGTTGGAAAGTTTTTTCTTTGATAGCCGCCGACACGCGTGGACGCAACAATATGTGACGACAATTGATGCGGTCGCCGCGTTTTTCGAGCAACTGCACAATATGAAAACCAAATTCGGTTTGAAACACGCGCGACACTTGTCCCGGTTCGGTAAGTGCGAAGGCTGCGTTGGTGAATTCGGGTACCATCGTACCACGCCCGAAAAATCCCAATTCGCCACCTTTCGATGCCGTTCCCGGATCATCGGAATAGAGCCGCGCCAACATCGAAAAATCCGCCGAACCATTGTTCACACGTTCGGCATATTCGCGCAAACGGTTTTTGGTGGCCTCTAAATCTTCGACCGGAATAGGCGGTTCCAGCGTGATTATCTGCACTTCGACCATCGCCGGAATCATCGGAATGCTGTCGTCGGGCAACGATTGGTAGAACGCACGAACTTCAGCCGGCGTCAGTTTGATGTCGCCTGTCAGTTTCTGTTGCACCATCTGAATAGTCAGTTGGTCGTGAATCATTTGCCGCATCTCGTCCTTGATTTCAGTTACCGTTTTTTTGAAATACTCCTCCACTTTCTCTTTCGAACCGATTTCGCGCATAAAATGATCCATACGCATATTGACTTGTGCTTCGACTTGCGATGCGCCTGCTTCGAGACTGTCAATTTTGGCTTGATGCAGATACAATTTTTGCAAAGCCATGCGTTCCGGTATCACACAATAAGGGTCGCCCTGCAAACGCTGTCCCTCATACTGCAGACGCAAACGCTGCTCTTCGACCTCACTCCGCATGATGGCATTATCGCCCACAATCCACACGACACCGTCAATCATATTGGTTTGTGCCGACAACGTCAGCGACAGTGCCAACATGAATCCCATAACTATCAGTTTTCTTTTCTGCATCTTTTTTTATTCAAAATAGGATTTCAAACTTTTTTTCCCTTGTAACGGATGATAAAATGTAATTTGTCCGTTCGTTACAGCATCGTCGTACAACGATACTTCAAATTGCTGCAAATATTCAAGTTTCCGTTGATTACTGAGTATGGTTCTGATTTTTTCCTGCACAAAATCCAACGGAGTCGCCATGCCGACCAAACGATAATCTGTTACTTTCAAGAAATAGGTGTAGGTCGAATCGGATGCTTCGTAAAACGACGCGTTTTCCAAGAAATGTGTTTGGTCGGTATTCAAGGGTGGCATACGGCAAGTCAATTCATTGAAATACACCCACTTATCAGGGAAGTACTCGTAAACGGCTGCATGCCGCACACTATATTCTTCGAGCGTTTGCAAGTCGGCCTCGTCATTAAGGTCTTTAATTGTTTTGCGCACACGTTCAATTTTCGGAGCGCCATTGGGCACTTTCAAAAAAATACCGCACAACACATTTTCACTCAATGGGAACAAGCCTGCATGCTGTTCGTAAAACGCTTCGACTTCGGCGTCGGTCGGTTCGGGCAGACGTTGTGCCACCAAACGCTGCTGATAGTAATGAATGGTCAACGTTTTGCGGTACTCTTCGACCATGGCATCAATCTCGTCTTCGTTAGCGATATTGCGTTTTGCTGTTTCGTACAACAAAATATTGGTTGCCCATTTACGAATGAACGCATCGGCCAAAACCGCACTATCTTCGGGAGCAGTGCCTGCGGGAATTATCTGCGCCAACTCGTCTTTGTAGAGAAATTGGCCTTCGACTTCCAACAACGGTTCGCGCGCCACATCGGCTTGCGGTTTGAGAGAACAAGCCGCAAGCACACACGACAGCAACAATAGTGGCAGACTCTGCTTTTTCATACGCAACACACTCTATTCTATCGTGTTGAGAACAGCGTCATCGACCACAATCTCGTATTTTTCGCGCAAGGCGGCTATCCAACGCCGTTCGAGTTCATTTTGATAATCAGCCGTTACGGCACCACGCACGTCGGTATAAACTTCCGGACCTTTTTTCAGCATTTTACCTACGACAAATACTACAGGGAAATTGTCATCGACAGTAACTTCGGCATTTTTCACGCCAAATGCCAACTTGTCAACCTGCGCATTGTCGCCTTTTTTCCACAAACCGGCTTCGGTTTTCACCGCCACTACACTATCGTTGTTAATACGAGCGTTCAGATACGAATTGACCGAATCGGACGGTAATTTGGCAATCATTTTTTTGACCACTTTGGCCGTTGCAGCATCTTTGCAATAAACGATTCGTCCTTTGTAATGAGGCGTTTCCCACGCATAATTGTTTTTGTTGGCTGCGAAATAGGCTTCAAGCCCTTTGGTATCTTTGGCGGCTTTTTCCCACACCTCGGCATTGCTGATTTCGAACAACAAAATGCCGTCGTGATATTCCTGCATCAGATAGCGAAACTCGGGATATTTGGCTTCGAGTTGTGTATCCTCGTAATCCAGCAGACGGTTTGCCACAAAGGCTTGTTTCTGTTCGTCGAACGATACGGCCGACAATGCTCCTCCGCGTGCCGCAAGACCGATAACCATTGCCAAATCGCGCTGCAACAAGGCCTCGTCGGCAAAGCGTGCTATCGTGTCGGTCAGTTGTTCGGCTGCGACAAAATAGGCCGAATCGGCTTGCGCATGTTGTTGTACAAAAGCAGCCACGGCATCGAAAGCGGCATTGTTTTCGACATAACGATATTCGCGTTTCAATCTATCAACCAACACTGTACGTCCCATCGAGGCGCGTTCGTCGCGTTGCATCTGACGTAAAATGTCAGGTCGTTTCGATTCGTACGGCTCCAAGCCGCGACGTTCGTGCAGTTTAATGATGTGCCACCCGAACGGCGATTTCACAGGTTGGCTGACTTCACCGACTTCTTGCAGCGCAAAAGCGGCGTTTTCAAATTCGCGTACCATGCGTCCAACTCCGAACCACGACAATTCGCCACCGCGCATGGCCGAGCCGCGGTCGTCGGACGCTTCGCGCGCCACATCGGCAAAGTCTTCTCCATTATTCAAACGTTCGGCTATTTTCAGAATTTCGTCGTGCGCTTTCTGCTGCTCGGCTTCGGGCGCATCGGCTTTGACCATTTTCATGATATGCGACACACGAATTTGTCCGTATGCCGGCCGACGATTGTGTACCTTAATGACATGGTAGCCGTAGAACGTGCGCACCGGTGCCGAAATTTGACCCACAGGCAATGTGTACATCGCCTCTTCGAACGGATAGACCAACATACCGCCGGTAAAATAGCCCAAATAACCTTTGTTGCGCTGCACCGAAGGGTCGTCCGACATCTCGAGAGCGACGGTACCGAAATCTTCCTTTTCAAGTCGTTGACATACTTTTAGTGCCTTGTTGTAAGCAGCCAACGTGTCGGCCGGAGTCGAATTTTCAGGCAATTTTATCAGCACATGGCTTACTTCGACATCTTGTTGCAAATGTTCGTAAGCCTCGCGACACAATTTTTCCTCCATCGACATATCGGTCAAATAAGGTTTGGCTAACTGCGCACGATAGCCACGCAATTCACTGATAAACGTCGGCAGCGTATCCATGCCGCGATGTTGCGCATCGACCACTTTCAATTTGAAATTTTTGAACAACTCGACATATTCGTCCAACGATTTTTTGTCGATGGAGTTGTTCACGTTATTTTTACGATAGATGTATTCAAATTCATCTTTTGTGATAGCATTACCGTCTATCGTCATCAAAACGGTTTCCGTTTGTGCCATCACGACATTGCAAGCCAGCACGGCCGATATGAATACAATTTTTTTCAGAATTTTCATAGCGTCATTATTTTTTTGAATTACAACATTCATTTAATCAGGCATTTACCTGTCATATCTGCCGGTTGAGCGATACCCATAACATGACAGATGGACGGAGCGACATCGGCCAAGATGCCGTTTTCGACCTGCACGCCCTGTTTGTCGGTAACGTAAATGAACGGCACCGGATTGAGCGAATGCGCCGTGTTTGGCGTACCGTCGGCGTTCAAGGCATGGTCGCAGTTGCCGTGGTCGGCTATGATTATCAGTTCGTAACCATTGCGCCGCGCTGTTTCGACCACGCTTTCGACACATTTGTCGATAGTGGTAACTGCCTTTTGTATGGCTTCGTACACGCCTGTGTGACCTACCATATCGCCGTTGGCGAAATTGATGACCACAAAATCAAATTTCTGTTTGTTCAATTCGGCGTTCAACGCATCGGCCACTTCGTAAGCACTCATTTCGGGTTTCAAATCGTAGGTAGCCACTTTGGGCGACGGAATAAGGATGCGTTCCTCGCCATCGAACGGCTGTTCGCGACCACCATTGAAGAAAAACGTTACATGCGCGTATTTTTCCGTTTCGGCAATATGCAACTGCCGTTTACCGGCTTTCGAGAGCGTTTCGCCAAGCGTATCGACCACATTTTCTTTGTCGAACAAAATATGTACACCTTTGAACGAAGCGTCGTAGGGCGTCATGCAGAAATATTCGAGCGGCAATGTGTGCATACCGTGTTCAGGCATATCCTGCTGCGTCAGCGCGATGGTCAGTTCTTTGGCGCGGTCGTTGCGATAGTTGAAGAAAATGACCACATCGCCGGCCTCGATGGTTGCCACAGGCGCACCGGCCGCATCGACATGTACAATTGGTTTGATAAACTCGTCGGTAACGTCGGCTGCATACGATTTTTCGACCGCCTCGACCATATTCGACGATGCTTCGCCTTTGCCTTCGACCAGCAAATCGTATGCCACTTTCACGCGTTCCCAACGTTTGTCGCGGTCCATAGCGTAGTAACGCCCCACTATCGAGGCTATTTGTCCGCCGGTGGTTGCCAAATGTTGTTCCAACTGTGCAATGAAACCTTTGCCGCTGTGCGGATCGGTATCGCGACCGTCCATAAAGCAGTGTACCACATGACGGTTTCCGTATTCCTTAGCGATGTCGCACAACGTCAGCAGATGTTCCAGCGAACTATGCACGCCGCCGTCGGACACCAACCCCATGAAGTGCATCTTCGCGCCATGTTGTTTGGCATATTCGTACGCGCGCACGATTTCTGGATTTTTCAGAATCGATTTATCGCGGCAGGCACGATTGATTTTCACCAAATCCTGATAAACGATGCGTCCGGCGCCGATGTTCAGATGGCCGACCTCGGAATTGCCCATTTGTCCGTCGGGCAAACCGACATTTTCGCCCGATGCCTGCAACTGCGAATGCGGATAGAGCGCATTCAATTTATCCCAATAAGGTGTGGGCATTTGGCTGATGACATCGTCGCGTTGGCCATCGCCGATGCCCCAACCGTCGAGTATCATTAAAATTGCTTTTTGTGACATAGTTTTTTATATTTTTTTGATGAATATTATTGTTCAAATCAATCCAACTTGCAAAGTTATGAATTTATTTCCAAACCACAAAAACTACACCGTAAAAAAACATCCCTGCTGTCTATATTTTCGGTGCTTTCATTTAGTTTGCAGCCATTTTTGAACCCCACCCGAAAAACTACGTTTTTCTTGTCCCCCTTTTTGAACCCCGCCCGTCGCTACGCTCCTCGTCCCCTTGGGAAGGGGACATTGCTTTTTTATTTTCTCACAGAAACTACTTTTGTGCGTGGTCTCCCCTTTATAAGGGGAGTACGGCGATAGCCGGGTAGGGTTTCAAATAGTAGAATTAAAAAACGTAGGGACGCGGAGCGCCACGTCCCTACATTATTTTCTTGACGGACGCACGCAGTGCGTCCCTACAATTTTTTGCCGGCCGCAGGCAGCCGCTATAGGCGGTAGCGCTGGGGCGGCACACGGCACGCCCCGCAGCACCGCCGCGGCTGCCCGCGGCATGTGCCCTCCCTGCCGACGAAAACGAGGTAAAATTCCCCTTAAAGAACAGGGCGGACGGATCGACCGTAGTAGCGGTAGTTGTTGTACCTGTACACGCTGCCCGAGCCGAAGCCCACGTTCCACGCGAGGCCCGGGCGGCCCGAAGTGAGCGAAGTCGACCAATAGCCGCCGTCGCTGCCCGCGTCGTTCAAGTCATCGTCGTAGCGATAGCCCGCCGCAGGGAGAAAGATGGAGTTCCCGTTGATTTTACTCGTTACTTCGCGGCCGTTTACACCATTGCGGGTCGTCCACGTCCATTCACAGTTTTCGCGCAGTTCCGTCCATTCGGCATCGGTAGGCATACGCCAAGCGCCGCCCCAGTTTACGCGAGCCGCGTCTCTATCCAAAGGCAAAACAGCCGGATTGTCAGAATAAGAATAATTATCACTCGAGTACGAAGATTTTGGCGCAGTTTCTCCCCAAGCGTAGTAGTCGCCATAGCTTTCGGGTGTGGTGGCACCTACGTTGCAGGTAGCCCATTTTACGCTCAAGCCGAGGTCAACCCACTCGTGGCCGCTTTCGTTGCCGTTCGGATTGGCGGCAAATATGGCCGTATAGGTGGCATCGCCTGTTACGGTAATGGTGCGCGGGTTGTCGGTGCTGCCATCGTCCCACTGTTGGAAATAAGATCCCGTATTCGGTGTGGCCATAATGTTAATTTTGGCACCGGCGGGATAGTTGCCTTCGCCTTTCACCGTGCCCATCACCTCGTTGTTCGCTACCACCGTTACATAAAAGTATTGTCCGGGATCGTAGCTCGCGGCAAATATGGCCGTGTAGGTAGCATCGGCCGTTACGGAAATGGTGCGCGGGTTGTCGGTGTTGCCGTCGTGCCATTTTTGGAAACTATACCCTTCGTTGGCTGTGGCCGTGATTACAATTTCCGATCCGGCGGGATACGTTCCGGAACCGGTTACCGTACCCATCGCATCGTCCAACGACACAACCGTTACATTAAACTTCTGTTGGTCTTTCAGATTTTGTGCATCGTCGCACGACACGAACCCTGCACTCAGCGCCGCCAACGTCAGTGCGGCAAATAAAAAATTTTTCTTTTTCATTGTTTTGATGTTTTAGTGTTAATAAATTTGGTTAAAATTCAAGATTTTCACGCCCATAAAATGCTATCGTAGCGGTAAATGTCGTCGTCGGGGGCATTTTGAAATTGTGCCTTGGCCGCATTCACCGCTTGGTTCCAAGTGGTATTCTGATTTTTTAAGTGTTCTACCACATGCGAATCCCAAATCAGCGGGTAGGCATGCGGATTGATGATGTGGCAAATCTTCGCAATAAAACTGCGAGGATACGTGGACACGCCGGAAATCGGAATCCGAACGTCATACACAAACGTGCCGTTTTGAATATCCGCCAAATGGATGTACAGCCAATTGGCAAAAGCGGGGAACTCCGCTTTAGGAATAGTGCGCAATACATTTGCTGCTTTGCCGCACCAATAGACGGCGTCGCTAAATTCTTGCAACGTCTTTGCCAAATCAAAGAGTTGTTTGCAACTGCGTTTCCAAGTCATAGACAGGTTAACGCTTGCTTGTTGAGTGGGTGTCAATGGTAATTGTGCCATAACATAAAAAAAATAATCATTCTGCCTCCACTTCACTATCGGGCTATCGGCATTCTCCCATGGTTTACTTTTAGTTTCATTCCGTTACGGACATAAAAAAAGCGCAGACCTCAAGTTGCTTATTCGCAAATCGAGGCCTTCGCATCGCCCAACAGTTCAAATAAAACAACAAGAAACCTACGCCGATATGATGTGCTACCAAACATGTTGGCAGCATACTATCATACCCATAGGCATCTATTGCTTACTTTGATTTTTGAACTGTTTTACGAAAGTTGCGAAGTTCCGATTTGCTCAAAACAAAGCGTCAATAAACGCTATCCAATATGTCCGAACCTACCCTGTATTTTGAGCAACATATTGCCCTCCGGCGTAGATTCGCCACAAAAATACAACAAAGTTTTGAAGTATCAAGCAAAAACGACAAAAAAAATCCTACTCTAAACAAACAAGTATAAAATTAGCACACCATATTATATATTTCCGAAACATAAAAATAAAAAACGGCATTTTACGCAAATTTTTCGATTTTTTGTTGGTTATTTCAAAAAATAGTGGTAATTTTGCGGTGAAAAATCAAAATTATCGCGATTAAAATCAAAAACGAGCGGAATTTTCCGCCAATACTAAAAACAAAAACCATTATGAGTACCTTACGCTTTGCGGCATTGCAAGCCGCCAACGGACATCGTCCGGAGAACATCAACCTCGCCGTGCCCGACGAACGACCGGCAACATTTTTTGCACAAAACGTTTTCACACGCGAACGCATGCAGGAATACATCGCCGACAACATTCTCAATCAGTTGTTCGATGCTATCGACAACGGCAAACCGCTTGGTCGCGACATTGCCAACTCGGTGGCTATCGGCATGAAAAAATGGGCAACCGAACACGGTGCCACACACTTCACACATTGGTTTCAGCCTTTGACAGGCGGTACTGCCGAAAAACACGATGCTTTCATCGACAAAACGCCCGACGGCCGCGTGCTGGAAGAATTTTCGGGTAATGTACTTTATCAGCAAGAACCCGACGCATCGAGTTTCCCGAACGGCGGCATACGCAATACGTTCGAAGCACGCGGTTATTCGGCCTGGGATCCATCGTCGCCGGCGTTCATCGTGGGCGACACGCTCTGCATACCGACCATATTTGTAGCCTACACCGGCGAAGCACTCGACTACAAAACGCCACTCATCCGCTCGGTTTCGGCACTGAATAAAGCAGCCGTCGAGGTGTGTCGCCTATTCGACCGCAACGTTTCGAAAGTGCATGTATTTCTGGGTTGGGAACAAGAGTATTTTTTGGTTGACGAAGCATTGTACGAAGCGCGTCCCGACCTTGTGCTGACCGGCCGCACGCTGATGGGACACGACAGCGCCAAAAATCAGCAATTGGAAGACCATTATTTCGGCGCCATACCCGAACGCGTACTGAAATTTATGACCGACCTCGAAATCGAGTCGTTGAAACTCGGTGTTCCCGTCAAAACGCGCCACAACGAAGTGGCTCCAAACCAATTTGAACTTGCGCCCGTGTACGAAGAAGTGAACCTGTCGAACGACCACAACCTGCTTGTGATGTCGATAATGGAACGCGTCGCGCGTCGGCATCATTTCCGCGTACTGTTGCACGAGAAACCATTTGCCGGAGTCAACGGTTCGGGCAAACACTGCAACTGGTCGATGGGCACCAACACCGGAGTTAATCTGCTGGCTCCCGGCAAAAACCCATACGCCAACTTGCAATTCATCACATTCCTGGTAAACATACTGATGGCTGTACACAAACACAACGGTTTGTTGAAAGCGTCGATTTCGTCGGCTACCAACGCACACCGCCTCGGCGCAAACGAAGCGCCGCCGGCCATTATTTCGGTATTCCTCGGCAAGCAGATAACCGACGTGTTGGACAAACTCGAAAAAGCCTCGGCCGATGAAGGCATCGTCATCAACGCCAAAAAAGAGATGAAACTCGGCGTCGCCAACATTCCCGAGATTCTGCTCGACAACACCGACCGCAACCGCACATCGCCGTTCGCTTTCACAGGCAATCGGTTCGAGTTCCGCGCCGTAGGTTCTTCGGCCAACTGCGGTGGCGCCATGCTGGCACTGAACGCCGCCGTCGCCGACCAACTCATCACATTCAAACGCGACGTGGACAAACTGATGGCAGCCGGCGAACCGAAAGAACGTGCCCTATTCGCCGTGATCAAGAAAAACATTTCGGCCTGCAAAGCCATTCGTTTCGACGGAAACGGCTACAGCGACGAATGGAAAGCAGAAGCACACAAACGCGGTCTCGACTGCGAAACAAGCGTCCCGCTGATATTCGACCGTTATTTATCGCCCGACAGCGTGGCCATTTTCAAAAACACAGGCGTACTGACCGAAGCCGAACTGCAATCGCGCTGCGAAGTAAAATGGGAAACATACGCAAAAAAAATTCAGATAGAATCGCGCGTACTCGGCGATTTGGTAATGAACCACATAGTACCCGTTGCCAACCGCTATCAGTCGATTCTGCTCGACAATATTGTGAAAGAAAAGGTTGCGTTCGGCGACGACCAATACCAACGGTTGGCCGCGCACGAAATTCTGATTGTGAAACGCATCATCAATCATGTAGATGATATCGTACAAAAAGTGGAAGATATGACTGAGGCACGCCACACTGCCAATCGCATCGAATGTATGCGCGAAAAAGCCATCGCCTACCACGACAACATTGTACCGTTGATGGACGAAATACGCGCCCATGCCGACGCATTGGAAATGATTGTCGATGACGAAATGTGGACACTGCCTAAATACCGTGAATTGTTATTCACACATTGATTTTTTTCTGCAGTATTAGGTTTGTTTAGGCAGAAAAGGCGGCGAGATTGTAACTTGTCGCCTTTCGATTTTTCGGAGCACTTGGTAATATGGCGCAAAATGCGTAATTTTGCAGCACATTTTTCATCATTTGCTCATTACGCCATGAACAACAATCTACTAACCCGCCTCGACGGGCTGCTGGCACGTTTCGACGAAGTATCGACACTGATAACTGACCCCGCCGTAATTGCCGACATGAAACGATTCGTCAAACTGAACAAAGAATACAGCGACTTGGAAAAAATCGTTGCCAAACGCAACGCCTACAAACAACTGCTCGACAATCTGGCCGAAGCCAAACATATACTCGACGACGAAAACGACCCCGAACTGCGCGATATGGCCAAAGCCGAAATCGACGACATCGAACCACGTATTCCGGCAATCGAGGAAGAGATAAAACTGCTGCTCATCCCGGCCGACCCCGAAGACGGCAAAAATTGCATTGTCGAAATACGCGGCGGCACCGGCGGCGACGAGGCTGCCATCTTTGCCGGCGACCTTTTTCGCATGTACACCAAATTTTGCGAAACCAAAGGTTGGAAAATCAACATATCAAGTTACAGCGAAGGCGCATCGGGCGGTTTCAAAGAGATTATTTTCTCCGTGACGGGCGACAGCGTTTATGGCACTCTGAAATACGAAAGCGGCGTTCATCGCGTACAACGTGTGCCTGTAACCGAAACACAAGGACGCGTACACACCTCGGCGGCATCGGTAGCCGTATTGCCCGAAGCACAAGAATTTGACGTCGTTATCAACGAAGGCGACATCAAGTGGGACACATTCCGTTCGAGCGGTGCCGGCGGACAAAACGTCAATAAGGTCGAAAGTGGCGTGCGGTTGCGTTATAATTGGAAAAATCCGAACACGGGCAACGTGGAAGAGATTCTGATAGAATGCACCGAAACACGCGACCAACCCAAAAACAAGGAACGCGCTTTGGCACGTCTGCGCACCAAAATCTATGATATGGAGCATCAGAAATACATCGACGACATAGCCGCGCGACGCAAAACCATGGTTTCTACAGGCGACCGTTCGGCCAAAATACGCACCTATAACTATCCGCAAGGGCGCATCACCGACCACCGCATCAACTACACTATATATAATTTAGCGGCTTTTATGGACGGTAATATTCAAGATTGCATCGACCACCTGATTGTAGCCGAAAACGCCGAACGCCTGAAAGAGAGCAATTTATAAACAACGCACGTCGGCTGCTCAATCAATATCGTCGTCATCGTCGAAGAAACAAGCAGTATCGTCGAAAAAATCGTCCAAATCGCGCCTCTCTTTTTTGGTAGGCCGTCCCAAGCCCTTGGCACGCCGATTACTTTGGTCAAGCTTCAACACCTCTAACAATTCGAGTTGGTCAGGTGTCGTATGATTTGCCATAAACTGCGGCACAAGTTTGGCACCAACCCGGTTTTGAGTCAGCGCCACAACTTTGAACGTATATAATATCGGGTTTCGCCTCACTTGTACGACATCGCCCACCTTCAACTCGCGCGAAGGTTTCACGGGCATACCCTGCATCAGTACACGCCCTTTTTTGCAAGCGTCGGCCGCCAAACTGCGTGTTTTGAATACACGCACCGCCCACAACCACTTATCGACACGACACTCCATGCTTACAGCAGTTGGCTGGCTATCTCCGACAATTCGCTACGCTCGCCTTTTATCAGATTGACATGTGCAAAAATATCCTGGCCTTTCATGCGGTCAATCATATACACAAGACCGTTCGACTGCATATCCAAATAGGGCGAGTCAATTTGATGCACATCGCCCGTGAAAACGATTTTCGTATTTTCACCTGCGCGTGTAATGATGGTTTTTATCTCGTGGGGCGTCAGATTTTGGGCTTCGTCCACGATGAAATAAGTGTCGCTGAGGCTGCGCCCGCGAATGAAAGCCAGCGCTTCGATAACAAGTTGGTTGTTTTTCTGCATCTCTTCGAGTTGTCGCACCTCTTTGCCTTGATACGAAAACACGCTCTTTATTACGTTCAAATTATCGAACAGCGGTTGCATGTATGGTGCCACTTTTTCTTGTGCATCGCCTGGCAGTGCACCTAAATCTTTGTTCGACATAGCCACGATGGGACGTGCCAACAATACTTGTTTGTAGTTTTCGTTTTGTTGCAAGGCAGCAGCCAGTGCCAACAATGTTTTTCCCGTGCCGGCACGTCCTGTGACCGCCACAAGTTTGACACGGTCGTCAAGTAATACATCCAATGCAAAAGTTTGTTCGGCGTTGCGTGGTTCGATGCCGAAAGCGCGTGTTTTTTCGACCCGATTCACCACGCCGTCGAACGGATTGTACCGCGCCAGAGCCGACGCACGATTGCTTTTCAGCACGAAACATTCGTTCGGTTCGATGTCCGATTGGAACGCGAATTCGTCAATATCGACACCTGCATTCGAGGCATAAATTTTATCTATCAATTCGGGCAGCACATCATCGAATACAGGTTGTTCGCTATCGAACACATCGATATTGGTAACCTTGTCGGTAATGTAATCTTCGGCCAAAACGCCCAACGCTCGTGCTTTGATGCGCACATTGATATCTTTACTCACCAATATGGTTTTGACATCGGGATGTGCTTTGGCAAGTTCGAGTGTTGCACCAATAATATAGTGGTCGGGAATACGTTCGATGAATACGTCGGCCAACTCTTGCGGGAAACTGTTGTGCGCCAATACAAACAGCCGTCCGCGTCCTTCGCCCATACTTGCGCCTTCGGTCGAAAGCATATCATCGGCCACTTCGTCGAGTTCGCGAGCGAACTGACGCGCATTGTAATTTATTTGGTCGTTCCCTTTTTTGAAGTGATCAAGTTCCTCAAGCACTACCATAGGGATATACACATCATTTTCCTGAAAATGATCGAGGCATTTGAAATCGTGCAAAAGGACATTGGTGTCCAAAACAAAATTCTTTTTCATGGCATTATAGTTAAGTGTTTTTTGTTTAACAAGCCAAAGTTCGTATTTTTTTTTAGTATCCACAAATTTTCGACCATAAAAAAACGTCGGTTTAGACATTTTTAAGGTTCCAATTTACAAACGCAAAAAATAATACACGCAGTCTGTTTTTTTTATATCTTTGCAGGTCGGGAAACAGAAATAATTTCACCTATGACCTACGCCGAAGCCATCGACTATTTATACGAACACGCACCCATGTTCCAAGCACACGGTCGGGGAGCGTACAAAAGCGGTTTGGACACCACGCTTGCCCTTGATGCGCACTTCGGGCATCCGCACCGGACATATCGTACCATACACATTGCCGGCACCAACGGCAAAGGGTCCACCTCGCACCTATTGGCATCGGTGCTACAATGCGCCGGCTATAAGGTCGGGCTGTACACATCGCCGCATTTACGCGATTTCGACGAACGCATCCGCATCAACGGCAGCGCCATAGCGCACGATCGCGTAGCCGCATTCGTAGCCGAACACCGCGCTCTCATAGACACCCTGCAACCGTCATTTTTCGAAATTACCACGGCTCTCGCTTTCCTCTATTTTGCCGAGCAGCACGTTGATATCGCCGTCATCGAAGTCGGACTTGGCGGGCGTTTGGATTGCACAAACATCATCACACCGGTTTTATCGGTTATCACCAATATCAGCCTCGATCACACCGATATTTTAGGCGACACCATCGCAAAAATAGCCACCGAAAAAGCCGGTATCATCAAGCAAGGTGTACCGATAGTCGTGGGCGAAACACAACCCGAAACCGCGCCAATATTCATCGCACAAGCAGCCAAAGCACACGCACCGATTATTTTTGCCGATCAACTGCCACGCGAAAACGTACCGCCTTGTGCGCTGCAAGGTAATTATCAAGCAAAAAATCTGAAAACAGTACTCGCCGCCATCGAGCAGTTGCAACAATGTGGCTTAGACATCACCGCACACCATGTAACCGACGGGCTACAACAAGTAGTAGAACGCACGCACTTGCAAGGTCGCTGGCAAACATTGGCCAACCACCCGCGAATAATATGCGACACAGGCCACAACGAAGGCGGCATACGCTATGTGACAGAACAACTGCGCCAACAAACGTACACTCGTCTGCACATCGTATTCGGCATGGTGAAAGATAAGAACATCGATGCCGTATTGCAAATGCTACCACGCGAGGCCACCTATTATTTTACGCAGGCTCACATACCACGCGCACTCGATGCCACACTGCTGCAACGCCAAGCCTTGTCATTCGGATTATGCGGCAACGCTTACACCGACACACGCCAAGCACTCGATGCCGCTTGCAAAGCCGCCACACCCGACGACCTTATATTCGTCGGCGGAAGCAATTATGTAATAGCCGAAATCATTTAGACACATGAAGATATTTTGTATCGGTTGGAACTACGCCACACACAACGCCGAAATGCAATGCACAACGCCCGGCGAGCCAACCATTTTTATGAAACCGGACACCGCCTTACTCCGCGAAAATAGGCCATTCTACATTCCACACTTCTCAAACGAAATTGAGTACGAAGCCGAAATAGTCGTTCGTATCAATCGTTTAGGCAAAAACATTGATGAGAAATTTGCCGCACGCTACTACAATGAAATCGCTTTCGGCATCGATTTCACGGCACGCGATCTGCAACGCCGTTTGCGCGCTCAAGGCGAACCATGGGAAATTGCCAAAGCCTTCGATGGCTCGGCAGCCATCAGCAGTTTTGTCGCGCTGACACAACTCGACAACCCGACAGCCATCGACTTTTCGTTAGCAAAGAATGGGCAAATAGTGCAACACAGCAACACCAATAATATGATTTTCGGTATCAACAAAATCATTGCATACATCAGCCAATTCTTTTTTCTGAAAATGGGCGACCTCATCTACACAGGCACACCGGCCGGCGTCGGTCGCGTCAACATCGGCGACCATCTCGAAGGCTTTATCGAAGGCACAAAACTACTTGATTGTCAGATAAAATAATCGATTGAAAAACAGATTTCATCTATTTTTTAGCCACCGAAATACCCTGATTCAAAAAAAAATCACTACCTTTGCAACTTTAATATGCAATCATTTCACATGAAACGACTCATCTGTATCGCAGGTCTATTATGGAGCCTTTTGCCGTTGGCCGCACGCCAAATACAATTGCATTGGTTACCTGTCGAAACCCTTGTAGCCGATAATGTCAGCATGCAGGCGGTAGCATTGGAACATGGCATATACATGCGTAGCCGACAATTGCCCTCGTACATCGCAACATTGCCGCACGCAGGTGAGCCACGTATCGAAAATATTACCTACACGACACCAACCGCTGATGAACGCGCTATCATAGCCACACACGCCACACAAATTCCCGATACCGTATCGTTTCTGTTTTTTGGGCAAACCGAGCGCAAACAGACAACGTACAAAATCGAGGTATTCCCGTTCGTGCGTATCGAAGGCGAAATACAAAAAATACAATCGTTTGATATACAACAAAATACACCAAAAAATCAAGCAATAACCAAACATGCAGCAGCATCGTACACTGCCAATTCGGTACTGCGACGTGGTAAATTCGTTAAAATTGCCGTCAGCCAAAGCGGCATACACAAACTCACTTACGAAGAGTTAGTCAAGATGGGCATCGATCCGCAAAACGTACGCATATTCGGTTATGGCGGTGCCATGTTAGCCGAAGATTTTACGCAACCATACATTGATGATCTGCCGGAAGTTGCCATCTACGAATACCGTGGAAACGATAATGTATTTGGCGCAGGCGACTACATTTTGTTCTACGCACAAGGCCCGACATCGTGGTTATACTACCCTGAATACCAACATTTTAGGCATACACAAAATGTCTATTCCGACTACGGTTATTATTTTGTAACATCGGACGCAGGCATCGGCAAACGCATCACGCAAGCCGAAGCACTTGATGCCGAACCTTCGGGAACGCTGACTACTTTCATCGACTATTTTGTACACGAAAAGGATTTGGTCAACCTCATCGGTTCCGGTCGCGAATTTTACGGCGAACAGTTCTCCGAAGGCAAATTGTCCCATTCATTCTCGTTTGCGAAGCCCAATATCATTGCCGACGAAGCCTCGATACGTTTGAATGTAGCCGTCAAGTCGCAAACAAGTTCGCAGATAAGTATCGCTGCAAACAACACCAATATCGGTGCATTAACCACACCTTCGCTTATTGATGCGCCTGTTTACGAATATGCGAAAACAGCGGCCACCATACCCGACATCAAGTTTACACCAACGCCGAGCAATTCCCTGCAAATCACGCTCAAATACGGCGATTCAAACGGAACAGCATGGCTCAACTATTTTGAGGTAAACATCCGGCGAAAACTGCAATTAACCAATCAAGAACCGCTGTTTTTTCGCAACATCGATTCGCTGGCAACCACCACGGCACAACGATTTTCGATAAGCGGCACCACGGCAACCACCCAAATATGGGATATCACCGACCAGCAAAACATAAAACAAATGGCCGTGTCGCGTCAAAACAATATCAGCACATTTATCGACAGCGTCAGCACACTCAAAGAATATGTAGCCATCGACCCGGTCGGCGGCACCTTTTTGTCGCCAACAATTATTGGCGTCATCGACAATCAAAACCTGCATGCGCTGCCGCAAACCGACATGGTTATCATCGCGCCTGCCGAATTTTTGGACGAAGCCGAGCGCTTGGCCGAAGCACATCGGTCCGTTCAGAATTTGAGGGTGCAAGTGGTCAATGTAGAACATGTTTACAACGAATTTTCGTCGGGAACACCCGACGCCACTGCCTATCGCCGTGTAATGAAACTATTTTACGACCGTGCCTCCGACGAAAACGATATGCCGCGCTATCTGTTACTGTTTGGCGACGGTTGTTACGACAATCGCCACATCGAGGTCAAAGAAGATTACGCCAAATTGTTGACTTTCCAATCGGTAAACTCGGTTCACGGCACCTCTTCGTATGTGTGTGATGACTATTTTGCGCTATTGGACGATACCGATGGCAAATATATCACGACCGATGCCATGGACATAGGCATTGGGCGATTGCCTGTACACACACAAGAGCAAGCACGCATCGCAGTCGATAAATCCATCAGTTATCTCGAAAACCAACTCACCGGCAGTTGGAAAAATCAACTCGTATTTGTAGCCGACGATGGCGACAACAATCTGCACATTACAAGTTGCGACAGCGTAGCCAACATGACCCAACATACATACGCCGACTTTTTGGTACGCAAACTCTACCTCGACGCCTATACCCAAGAAGTATCGGCATCGGGCGAAACATATCCGTTGGCCATCGAAATGTTTGACAACTACATCAAAAACGGCACATTGATGATAAACTACATGGGACACGGCGGACACACCGATTGGGCCAACGAAGGCATACTGACACACGACCGCATTGTCAATATGTACAACGATAAATATCCGTTGTTTGTAACAGCCACCTGCGACTTCAGCCGATTTGACGGTACCTCGCAAAGCGGCGGCGAACTCTTATTGCTCAACTCACACGGAGGCGCCATAGCACTATTCACCACCACACGAACCGTATATGCCGAGCCCAATTTCCGGCTCAACTTGCAATTTGCCAAATATATATTCGCACGCGATAGTCTAACACGACCACTCTGTTTCGGCGACGTGATGCGTAACGCCAAAAACGCACTTTCCGTCGACCCTAACCGTATGAATTTCACATTATTAGGCGATCCTGCCTTACATTTGGCCTACGCATCCACACACGATGTCGTTACTGACAGCATCACGTTGTCCGGTACGTCCACCGACACAATCAGAGCATTGAGCCAAGTACGCATACACGGGCATATCGCTCCCGAAGGCTCGACCGAAGTGGACGACACCTTCAACGGTTATGTTACTCTCAATGTATTCGACAAGGTCGAAACCATAAAAACATTGTGCAACGATGCCACCGGCAATACCAACAACATTCCCTACACATTTACCGACCGCACCAGCACCCTATTTATAGGCTCGGTTATCGTAACCGACGGACAATTTACAGTCGATTTTATCGTGCCAAAAGACATTCGCTATAACTACGGCACAGGTCGCATCGTGTACTACGCCGTCGATACCATCAACAACTACGAAGCAAACGGTTACTACGAGCAATTCACCATTGGCGGCGAAGACCCAAATGCTCCAACCGATGATGAAGGTCCGCAAATAACTATGTATTTGAACACACCGTCGTTCAAGTCGGGCGACAAGACAAACGAATCGCCACTTTTTGTAGCACACGTCGCCGACGACTACGGCATCAATGCCATTGGCAGTGGCATAGGGCACGATATTTTGTTAAAACTCGACAACGACCCACAGCAAGAAACAATTCTCAACTCGTATTATATTACCAATATGGGCGAATACACAAGCGGCACCATCAAATATCAATTCACCGAACTGCCCGAAGGCAAACATCATCTCTTTTTCCGCGTTTGGGACTTGCAAAACAACTCGTCAACAGCAGAACTCGACTTTGAAGTTGTACGCGGCTTACGACCCAACCTCTACGACATGTTTGTCTATCCGAACCCGGCAAGCAACGCCGCCACATTTGTATATGTGCACGACCGCCCCGAACAGCCACTAAACGTTACAGCCACCGTTGCCGACTTGGCCGGACGCATCATCTACACCGGCGAACAAACAGTCTATACCTACGACAATCGCACCGAAATTGTATGGAATTTCGCCGGTAACATCAGCCCGGGAATATACCTTGTGCGCATGACGGTACAAGTGTCTGACAGCGAAACATTATCAAAAACGTTAAAACTAATGGTCAAAAAACAATAATATCGCACAATATTCGTTATAATTATAACTGCATAGCCACAATGCTATGCGCAACATCAACAACAAAAAGAACACTATGAAAAAATTTCTGTTAGCAATGGCACTCGCATGTGCCGCCTATGTATCTGCTCAAACCACTACGGGATTGAGCGACCAATTAAACCCGCTGATTACCGGCGTACCATCACTTTCCATCGGTCCCGACGCTGTGGCCGGCGGTATGGGCGACATTGGTGTCGCCACCGTTCCCGACAACAACTCGCAGCATTGGAACTCGTCGAAGTACGCTCAAATGCCGAGCAGTGCAGGATTCACCATGTCGTACACACCATGGCTGCGCAGTCTGGGTGTCAGCGACATCGACTTAGCCTACCTTTCAGGCTACTATCAAATCAGTCAGTTGGCTGGTACAGTGTCGGCTTCGTTGCGATTCTTCTCGCTCGGTAAAATCGATTTGCGCGACAATATCGATGCAACGCCTATCAGCGTGAAGCCATACGAAATAGCCTTCGACGCCGGCTACGAGCGCATGTTGAGCGAACACTTCTCGATGGGTGTCGTATTCCGTTTCATTTGCTCCGACTTGAGCGCACGCCAAGAAGATTACTATCCCGGCTACGCTTTCGGCGCCGACATTAACGGCTACTACGAATTGCCTATCGACATCAAAATGGGAACATCAAAATTTGCATTTGGTTTCAACATCTCGAACCTTGGCACAAAAATTTCGTACGACAAAGGCAACACCAGCAACTTTTTGCCAACCGATTTACGTTTGGGTGTTTCGTACCTCTTGCCGTTCGACCGCTACAACCGTTTGAGTTTCAACTTCGAAGCCGACAAACTGCTGGTACCGTCGCGTAAATCGAAATTTGCGAAAAACTACGATCCCAACGACGAAAGTACATGGACGATGACCGACAAAGAATATACCGACATCTCGTCAATGAAAGGTGTATTCTGGTCGTTTGCCGATGCGCCGGGCGGAGCCAAAGAGGAATTTCAAGAAATCAACTTCGGCATCGGTTTGGAATATGCTTACAACGAGCAATTTTTCGGTCGTGTAGGTTACCACAACGAAGCCAAAAACAAAGGCAACCGCAAATATTTTACATTTGGTGCAGGTTTCCGCCTATCAGCTTTCCGTCTTGACGTCGGTTATGTACTATCGGTAGCGCAAAACAACCCGCTCGACCAAACACTGCGTTTCTCGCTATCGTTCGATGTTGACGGTATCAAAGCATTGGCCGACCGCAACAAAAACTAACACACAATCATCGTTTAACCCTACAGAAACGTGGTAAGCCGCGTTTCTGTTTTTTTAGATTTTTGCGATATGTTCAGAATTGGCATGGGATACGACGTACACAAAATCGTTGAAGGACGCGATTTGTGGCTCGGCGGCATCAAAATTGAGGCACCATTCGGTCTGCTCGGCCACAGCGATGCCGACGTACTGATTCACGCCATGTGCGACGCGTTGCTCGGCGCTGCTAACTTGCGCGACATAGGTTACCATTTCCCCGACACGGCCGACGAATACGAAAACATTGACAGTAAAATCCTACTGCGGAAAACGGTAAAATTACTGCACGACAACGGTTATACTATTGGCAACATAGACTGCACCGTATGCGCCGAAGCCCCAAAAATCAATCCGCACATTCCGACGATGCAACATTGTTTAGCACAAACAATGGAAATTTCTCCCGATGCCATATCCATCAAAGCCACTACTACCGAACAACTTGGCTTTGTTGGTCGCCACGAAGGCATGGCAGCCTACGCTGTAGCACTGATAACCAAAGAGTTATAACGACAGCGTCACACACAACACAAATCCTCGTTCCGTTATCGAACGAGGTTTTTTTTTGAAATTACAACAAAAAAACGGAGTTGCCTCAATCGACAACTCCGTTGCTACAACAAATGTCAAACATTAGTCTTTCAGTTTGGCGCAAATAAATTCGCGATTCAAACGGGCGATGTGGCTCAACGACACATTTTTCGGGCATTCGGCAGCACATGCACCCGTGTTGGTGCAGTTACCGAAACCGAGTTCGTCCATCTTGGCCAACATGGCTTTAGCGCGCGCTGCAGCCTCAACCTTGCCTTGCGGCAACAATGCCAACTGACTAACTTTGGCTGCCACGAACAACATAGCCGAACCATTTTTACATGCAGCAGCACAAGCGCCACACCCGATGCACGAAGCAGCATCCATCGCTTCGTCGGCTTTGGCTTTCGGAATCGGGATGGCATTGGCATCGGGCACACCGCCGGTGTTGACCGATACATAGCCGCCGGCCTGCATTATTTTATCGTAAGCGCCACGGTCCACCATCAAATCCTTAATAATCGGGAATGCGTGCGAGCGCCACGGTTCAACCGTGATTGTTTCGCCGTCTTTGAACTTGCGCATGTGCAGTTGGCAAGTCGTAACACCACCATCGGGTCCATGCGGATGACCGTTGATGTAGAGCGAACACATACCGCAAATACCTTCGCGACAATCGTGGTCAAACGCCACAGGTTCTTTATGCTCGCGAACCAATTGTTCATTCAAGACGTCGAGCATTTCGAGGAACGAACTATCTGTCGAGATATTGTTCAACTTGTATGTCTCGAAACGACCTTTTGCTTTCGGGCCGGCCTGACGCCATACTTTCAGTGTGATATTGATTGTCTTTTCCATGTTTGTTTAGTTTTTGTAGTTTCGGGTCTTACGTTCCGTAAATTCGTAATCCAATTTTTCCTTCAGTAATTTTGGGTCTTGGTCTTCGCCCATATATTTCCAACACGAAACATACGAGAATTTATCGTCTTGGCGCAGTGCCTCGCCTTCGGGCGTTTGGTATTCTTCGCGGAAATGGCCGCCACACGATTCTTCGCGATTCAGAGCATCGCGCGCCATCAGTTCACCAATTTCCAAGAAATCGGCCAAGCGCAAAGCTTTCTCCAATTCGACATTCAAATCGTTGCGCGAACCGGGTATATAAACCTCCGTCCAGAACACTTTTTTCAAGGCTTTGATTTTGTCGAGAGCCGTTTTCAAGCCATCGGCAGTGCGTGCCATACCGACAAAATCCCACATAATCAAGCCAAGTTCGCGGTGAATGCTATCGACCGAACGTTCGCCTTGAATAGACATCAGTTTGTCGATTTTCTCATTAACGGCCTTTTCTGCCTCAATAAATTCAGGCAATTCGGTACTCATGCGCGGCACTTGAATTTGGTCGGCCAAATAGTTTTGAATGGTGTAAGGCAACACAAAATAACCATCAGCCAAGCCCTGCATCAACGCCGATGCGCCCAAACGGTTAGCACCGTGATCGGAGAAGTTGGCTTCGCCAATGCAGAACAAGCCTTTGATGGAAGTTTGCAATTCGTAATCGACCCAAATGCCACCCATCGTATAGTGAATGGCGGGGAAAATCATCATCGGCGTTTCGTACGGATTGTCATCGACAATTTTTTCGTACATTTGGAACAAGTTGCCATACTTTTGTTCTACCACGTCTTTACCCAAACGTTCGATAGCATATTTGAAATCCAGATAAACCGCCAAACCTGTAGCATTTACGCCAAAACCGGCATCGCAACGTTCTTTGGCTGCGCGCGAAGCCACGTCGCGTGGCACCAAGTTGCCGAAAGCAGGATAACGACGTTCCAAATAAAAATCACGATCTTCGTCGGGAATATCGGTCGGTTTTTTCTTGCCGGCCCGAATAGCCTCAGCATCTTCTTTCTTTTTCGGCACCCAAATGCGACCGTCATTGCGCAACGACTCCGACATCAAGGTTAATTTCGACTGGAATTCGCCATGCACAGGAATGCATGTCGGGTGAATCTGTGCGAAACAAGGATTGGCGAAATAGGCACCTTTACGATACATCTGCATAGCTGCCGAACCGTTCGAAGCCATAGCATTCGTCGAAAGGAAGAACGTGTTTCCATAGCCGCCCGAGCCGACCACTACGGCATGAGCAAAGAAACGCTCGATTTTGCCCGTTATCAAATTACGGGCAATAATGCCGCGTGCACGACCATCGATAACCACCACATCCAACATTTCGTGGCGAGTGTACATTTTTACCGTACCTTTTTTTATCTGACGGCTCAATGCCGAATAAGCACCCAACAATAATTGTTGACCTGTTTGTCCTTTGGCATAAAACGTGCGCGACACTTGTGCGCCACCAAACGAGCGATTATCGAGCAAACCACCGTATTCGCGTGCAAACGGCACACCTTGCGCGACACATTGGTCGATAATATTGTTCGACACCTCAGCCAAACGATACACATTAGCCTCGCGTGCACGGTAATCGCCACCCTTAATCGTGTCGTAGAATAAGCGATAAACCGAATCGCCATCATTCTGATAGTTTTTAGCAGCATTGATACCACCCTGCGCTGCAATGGAGTGCGCCCGACGAGGCGAATCCTGAATGCAGAAATTCAACACATTGAAACCGAGTTCACCAAGCGTAGCTGCGGCCGACGCGCCGGCAAGTCCTGTCCCTACGACAATTATATCGAGACGACGTTTGTTGGCCGGATTCACCAATTTTTGGTGTGCCTTATAATTTGTCCATTTTTCGGCCAAAGGTCCTTCAGGGATTTTGGCTGTAACATATTCATCGTCGTTGCCGACCGTTTTAACTGCTTTCACAGTAGCGCGAGCCACTTTGCCGGCAGCATTTTTTGCTGCTTTCACAGCCTCTTTAGTGGTTTCGTCCTGAACCACTTTCTCAACTCGTTTGCGGACAGTTTTTACAACTGTTTCGACAGCCGATGCGGCCGTTTCTACCGCAGTTTCTTTTTTCTTTGCCATATATTTATTGTGTATTTTTATTTTTTTACAACAAACAACTTGCGCCCAGCGACAAGCCGAAATAATAAACCACCACTGCTGCAAACATCAGTACTACTAATGTTGAAACTATATTGCCTATGCACTTGATGCGCGGCATCCAAATATTGTTGTTCCAACCAAGCGTATGCAAAGCACTCCAAACACCATGTGTCAGATGAAACCACAGCGCACCGAGCCATAACAGATAAATCACTACATAGTACCACTTCGAAAAAGTAAACTTGATGAGTTCGACACCATTTGCGGGCTCTTGACCAAGTATTTCGACCAACTGCATTTTAGCCCAAAAATTACAAAGGTGCAACACCAAACCGCCCAAGATGATGAAACCGAGTACCAGCATATTCTTCGATGCCCATTCGACACTTTCCTGACGGTCGGTAACTGCATACCGTTCACGGCCGCGCGCACGATAGTTTTGCACCGACAAGATAAACGCATACAGAATGTGTACCACTGCCAAAAATGCCAAACCAAGCGTGCCTACCAAAGCATACCAATTTGCACCCAGAAATTCGCAAATCATGTTGTAACCTTCCTCCGAAATGATTGCCACCAAATTCATGGTGCCATGGAACAACAAGAACAACACAAGGCAAGCGCCCGAAATACTCATCACGACTTTTCTTCCCACAGAAGAATTAAATAACCACATAAATAATAGAATTTTTAGTTAATAAAAATGATTAAACATACTATTTCAAAGCACATTACGCCGACTATACACGCCGACTGTAAATGAATGACAAAAATAATCGTATTTTATCAAATATGCAAGTAAATACGAAAAAATATTTTTTTGCAAAAACATTTGTAGTTACAAAAAAAATGTTGTACTTTTGTACGAATATTTATTCTACAATGAAAAAGGTTCATCAACAGGCTGTAAACGAGTTCACGGCGAAATTGGAGCAGTTGATTTTTCTGTACGAAAACACCCAAAAACGCGTACAAACATTGGAAGCGCAACTTGCCGAAGCCCAAGACAACCTGCTGATTGCGAACAAAGAAATTGTGGAATTACGCGCGAATTACAACAATTTGAAAATGGCGCGTATGGTGGGTTTTTCGGAAGCCGACAAGAAAAAAGCCTACCGTCGCATTTCAAATTTCGTGCAGGAAATCGACAAATGTTTGGAATTGCTGCAAGACTGATGCCGCTATATGGACAACAAAAACTTGAACATTACACTAACCATTGCGGGACAACGCCTCAAACTAAAAGTAACACCGGACGAGGAATTTGTTTATCGCGAAGCGGCACGCAAGTTGAACAAACGTATAGATTTTTTCAATAACACCTTTCCAAAGACCGACTACCGCATCATTCTGACAGTAGTCGCTTTGGAAAAAGCCATTGAATCTGAATCGGGACTTTCGCAAACCGATGGCATGATCGAAAAGATACACGAATGGTCTGACACAATAGACCGCGTTATCACCGAAAAGTAGTTGCCTCTATCGGACCAATTCCAATAATTGTTTTGCTGTACGCCACAGAATGCGCAACACATGTCGGCACACATCAGTTGCATGTGTAGTGCCTACGTGCGCAACACAATGCGGTTGAATAAAATTTGGATTTTACACACATATATAAACAACTAAAAAATTATGAGTACCACTTTATTATTTGTCATTATTTCTGTTACAGCATTAGCCGGCGGAGGCGCATTAGGATGGTTTATCACACACATGGCCGTGAAGGGTCGTGTCGCAAATACCTTGAAAAAAGCGGAAGAAGACGCCGAAACGCTGAAACGCAACAAAATGTTGGAAGCAAAAGAGAAATTCTTGAATCTCAAAGCCGATTTCGAAAAAGAAGTAGCCGACCGCAACGCCAAAGTGCAAGAAAGCGAAAATCGCGCCAAACAAACGGAATCACGACTGCAACAACGCGAACAATCGCTCAACCAACGCCAAAACGAACTGAACCAACGCCAAGGCGAACTGCAACGACGCAACAACGAAATCGACGCCATCAAAGAAAATTTGGACAAACAACTACAACTCGTCGATGAGAAAAAACAAACATTGGAGAAATTGCACTTCCAAGCGACCGAAAAATTGGCTGCCATATCGGGATTATCGGCCGAACAAGCCAAAGCACAACTCATCGAGAACATAAAAGACGAAGCCAAAACCGAAGCAATGGCCTATGTCAACGAGATGATGGAAGAAGCAAAAATGACCGCCAACAAAGAAGCGAAACGCATTATTGTACAAACTATACAACGTGTTGCAACCGAAACTGCCATCGAAAACTCGGTAACTGTGTTCAATCTTGAATCCGACGAAGTGAAAGGACGCATCATCGGCCGCGAAGGGCGCAACATACGTGCGTTGGAAGCCGCCACAGGTGTCGAAATCATCGTTGATGACACACCGGATGCTATCGTATTGTCGGGTTTTGACCCTGTGCGCCGCGAAATAGCCCGTCTGGCCCTGCATCAGTTGGTAGTCGATGGACGCATTCATCCTGCACGCATCGAAGAAGTAGTAGCCAAAACACGCAAGCAGGTCGAAGAAGAGATTGTCGAAGTGGGCAAACGCACTACCATCGATTTAGGCATACACGGTCTGCATCCCGATTTGATTCGCTTGATAGGTAAAATGAAATACCGTTCGTCGTATGGCCAAAACCTATTGCAACACGCGCGCGAAACAGCCAATCTTTGCGCCGTAATGGCTGCCGAACTCGGTCTTAATCCGCAAAAAGCGAAACGCGCCGGTCTTTTGCACGACATAGGCAAAGTACCCGACGACCAACCAGAATTGCCACACGCAATTCTCGGTATGAATTTGGCCGAAAAATACAAAGAAAAACCAGATATTTGCAATGCCATAGGCGCCCACCACGACGAAGTAGAAATGCAAACCCTAATTGCTCCAATCGTGCAAATATGCGATGCTATTTCGGGTGCACGACCCGGTGCGCGGCGCGAAATTGTAGAGGCATATATCAAACGACTGAACGACCTCGAAAATTTGGCACTCTCCTACCCCGGTGTTGTCAAAACATACGCCATACAGGCTGGTCGCGAATTGCGTGTCATTGTCGGTGCCGACCGCGTGGACGACAAAGCGGTAGAAACACTATCGTACGACATTGCCAAGAAAATTCAAGACGAAATGACTTATCCCGGACAGGTCAAAATTACGGTAATACGCGAAACGCGTGCCGTAAGTTACGCCAAATAATCAGGATACACCGATAACGATAAAGGCGGAGTTGTGTTTACAACTCCGCCTTCGTTATGCAGTCGGCATAAACAGTTACATTTCAGTCAGTTACCGGTCTGTAACATGTGTAATATGTTCGGGAGCGACAAGTTCGCCTCCATTCATTTTCAAAAGTACCTGCGCGGTAGCCACCACATCTTTTTCGCAATAGAACGCGATGCGTTGAACATCGTGTTCGTTGTAATAGACATCGGCCACTTGGCTGCCATCGATATCATCTTTGGGTGTTGGAATGCCGAAAATGGCGCACAATAATTTGAGCGACGTAAAACTTTTGTAATCGCCAAAGCGCCACAACTCCATCGTGTCGATTAACGGAGTTGTCCAAGGCTTTTGCCCTGCGAAATCGAGAAATGCAGGCAGAGCGATGCCATTAATCAACATACGCCGACAGATGAACGGTACATCAAATTCTTTGACATTGTGTCCGCAAATACGGTGTTCGCGCGTTGTCAGAAACGTCGTTGCCATTTCGGCAAAATCGCGCAACAATTGGGCTTCGTCGTCGCCGGCAAACGATTTAACACGCATGTGCCGTTGTCCGTTTTTATCATAAATGATGCCCACCGATATGCAAACGATTTTGGCAAATTCGCTATAGATGCCGCCACCATTACGAAAAGCATAATCGGCCGTAGCGTCTTCGGCATAACGGTCGGGCATACGCCGACGAATGGCATTGAATTTTTCGTCCCACAACACCTGCAATTCAGGTGATAAGTCGCTCAACGATGCTGTTTGCGGCACGGTTTCAATGTCGAGGAATAGGATTTTATCAATCGTTTTCAGATCTAACATGCTTATTTCTTTTTGTGTTCAGCATTCAGTTCGCGCGCGATGTACTGGGTCAACAGGTCGATAGCCACCTGATTATTGCCTCCCTGCGGTACTATAAGGTCGGCATAGCGTTTTGATGGTTCGATAAACTGCTCATGCATCGGTTTCACAGTACATTCGTAGCGCTCCATCACTCTATCGACTGAGCGTCCGCGTTCGACTATATCGCGTTTTATGACCCGCATCAGTCGGTCGTCGGCATCGGCATCGACGAACACTTTCATATCCATCAAATCGCGCAATTTTGGGTGTGTCAAAACCAAAATACCTTCGATAATGACGACTTCGCTCGGTTGTACACGTATAGTTTCGTCGGCACGCGTGCAAGTAACATACGAATAAATAGGTTGCTCAATACTTTTACCGGCTTTCAGGTCTTTGACGTGCTTAATGAGTAATTCGAATTCGACCGAATCAGGGTGGTCGAAATTGATTTTCAAACGTTCCTCGAGTGGCAATTCAGACGCATCGCGATAATAGGAATCCTGTGGCAAAACTGCGACTTCGCCGGCCGGCAGTTGTTCGATGATTTTGCGCACTACGGTCGTTTTTCCGGAGCCGGTACCACCGGCAATACCAATAATCAGCATAGGATAGAATATTTTGGAGGTTTAGAACTTGTGCAAAGTTACGAAAAAATATTCAGGTGTCCAAAATAAGTTATGCACATCAGTTACAGGTTTGGCACTTTTCGTCTTGCCGCTCAAACTCCACAGTTGTATGTTCGATATGTTCATCGGCCAACAACTTTTTAACTGCCGTTTTGATTCGCCGCAAATCGTCCCAATCGGCGTCGTCGGGCACCACAATGTGCATACTCGACACATTGTATTCGCTATCGAGACTCCACACATGCAAGTCGTGCACGTCGATTACACTGTCGATTTGCCGCAATCGTGTGCGAATGCGTTCGTAATCGACATCTTTAGGAACACCTTGCAGCATCACGTTGAACGTCAGTAACAGATTGCGTACCACATTATATAATACAAAAGCGGACACTCCTATCGACAGAATCGGGTCGAGCACCGGCACATCGACAAAAAGCATAACGCCCGACACAACCAATACGACCACCCAGCCTAACACATCTTCGAGCATGTGAAGCGACACAACACGTTCGTTGATGCCGGCACCCTTGCGCGTACGCAACACCGCAATGCCGTTAATAATCACGCCAAACACCGCCAACCACAACATACCTTGCGCTTGTACAGGTTGCGGTTCGATGATGCGTTGTACACTCTCGTAAATAACGATAAGCGAACCAAAAAGCAATATGGTAGCATTGATGAGCGCGCCGAGCAATGCAAACCGCTTATAACCATACGAATAACGCGCATTGGGCGAATGTTTGGCCAAACGGTCGAAATACCAAGCCAACGCCAACGATACAGAATCGCCAAAATCGTGCAACGCATCACTCAATATGGCGACACTGTTGGTCAGGAGACCGCCCACCAGTTCGATGACGGTAAACGATAAGTTTAATAAAAACGCTACAACAATATTGTTACTACTGCCATGCGTGTGCGTGTGAGCATGTGTATGTGCCATTCGTAATATTTAATGTCTTGAGAAATAAATATCTAACAGTTTTTTTGCAGCAACAAACGATGAGATAGTATTATCGGCCAACTGCCGTTCGTATTGCTCCAACAAGGCTTCGATAGTGGGATTGTGATAAAAACTATTTTGCAATGTCTGATTGATAGTTTCGTACATCCAATACTTACTTTGACGATGGCGTTTCTCGTCGAAATAGCCGTTGCCTTTGGTAAAAGCAATATAATCGTTTATCATTTTCCAAACTTCGGGAATGCCAATTTTGTGAAATGCTGAACAAGTCAGTACTTGCGGGTCCCACCCCGATTCGGGTTTGGGAAACAGATGCAACGCATTGCGAAACTGTCGTGCCGCCAACTGCGATTTTTCAGTGTTATTGCCGTCACATTTGTTGATAGCAATGCCATCGGCCATCTCCATGATGCCACGTTTGATGCCCTGCAATTCGTCGCCGGTACCGGCTAATTGTATCAACAAAAAGAAATCGACCATGCTGTGTACTGCTGTTTCGGATTGTCCAACGCCCACCGTTTCGACAAACACCGTATCGAATCCTGCGGCTTCGCATAACACTATCGTTTCGCGCGTTTTACGTGCCACACCGCCCAGCGACCCCGACGAAGGTGAAGGGCGAATAAAAGCCGTTTGGGCTGTCGAGAGCTCCTCCATGCGTGTTTTATCGCCGAGAATACTACCACGCGAACGTTCACTGCTCGGGTCGATGGCCAACACGGCCAATTTACGTCCTTGATTAACCAATTCCATGCCCAACGCTTCGATGAAAGTACTTTTGCCGGCACCGGGGACACCCGTTATACCTATACGCACCGAACGTCCGGCATAAGGCAAGCATTTTTCGACCACCTCCTGCGCCTGCCGATAATGGTCGGGATTGGTGCTTTCGACAAGCGTTACGGCCTGACTCAACACCGCTACATCTCCACGCAAGATGCCGGCCACGAACTCATCAGTGGTATATTGCACACGTTTAACCCGTTTTTTCAAATAAGGATTGACCATGGGTGGCTGTTCGATACCCGAATTGACATTCAACGCAGGAAATGCCTTATCATTTTCTATGTGTTCCGACATATTTTGTTATGTTTTGAATCTGTTTTTCGTCCTTTTACCTGATTGTTTGCCACTTCACCGAGAAAACCTGCGACGGATTGGTCGGGTCGTTGGTTATCAGTTGCAATGTTTTGGTAAACGTGTATGGTTGCAAATTACCGGCATCAACCGTAATTTTCAGTTTCGCGGTTTTACCGCTTTTAATACGCGGTTTGGAAACTTCGGCACGAATATAATCGCTTCCAGAGACAATGGCACGCACCTGCAACACATCAATACCGGCATTAGTCAAAGTCATGGTTATAGTATGTTTTTTACCTATGCGCAAATCGCCCATATCAAGCACTCTGTCGGACAACACGGCAATCGGTGCGGTCAAGCGTTCGACAGCAGTCAACGTACTAAAATCCTCAACCAGCACAGCACGCACAACAATATCGCCAACATTTTTACCATTCACGCCAAGGAGTACTTTACCGGTGGTGTATCCCCACGCCTCATTGCGATACGACAAATATTTCAGGGTGATCTGTGTCGTTTCGTTCGGTTTGAGTATTGTCGGCGCATCAATTACGACGTATTCCGGTGCCACAAAATCAAGACGTTGCGGTTCGGCCGTTGCATTGGCCACTTCCAACCGACGTTCGACTACTTCACCTTTGATGATGGTATCGAATACCACTATTGTTGCACGCAGATAAACATCGCCCAAATGGTAGGGATAGCGATTTTCGAGCGATTCAGCACGCGGCTCGACCTGACCTGTGATGTCGAGCATTTCGACCAATGTAGCACCTTCGCCAACGAGTTCCACGCGCGCACTCTTATTGAAACGCCCGGGGCGGTCCCACGGATCGAATGTCAACGTTACATAACCGGAATCGTTCGGTTGAATCACCTCGTGTGTCCATTCGGGCGTGGTACAACCGCACGAGGCGGTTACGCGCTGTATGGTCAATGGTGCAAGACCCGCATTGACGAATAAAAATTGATGCGACACTGCGCCACCATCTTCGCGCACACGACCGAAATCATATTCGGTTTCGACAAATCGGCATTCGGTTTGACGTTGAGCCAATAGAGCGAAGCAACAAGCCGACATCATCAGGCTAACGATGAGAATACGTTTCATACGATTGATGGTTCATTGTGGTTGCACAACAATCTGCAACTTTATTTTACGACAAAGAGGGAAAAAGATTGTTTAGCGACTTTTCCCCTCGAAAAAAAATGCGTGGCCGTCAAGCAGCCGCCAACCGGTGTTTACACAATATTTTTATTGTGCAGGAGCAGGTTCGGCCGGTTTTGGTTGTACATTACCTTTGATATAAAGCATTTCGGTGAAATCTTCGGTACCATTGGTCAATACCACGGTAATGGATTTCGTGAAACTACCGGGGCGGGTTGCCGCAGCATATTTCACACGAATAGTTCCAACAGCGTTAGGTGCTATCGGTTCGTGGCTCCATTCCGGTGTCGTGCAACCGCACGATGCTTTTACGCTTTTCAACGTGATGGGCGAAGCAAATTGGTTTACAAACGTAAACGTGGTAAAAATGTCGCCATCTTCTTGTTTTACCGTACCAAAGTCATGGGTGCGTTCGTTAAACTCGACGACTTGGTTTTCTTGTGCCGTGGCAACTATTGCTACGAACAACATTGCAAATACAGCAATTTTTTTCATGATGATAATGTTATAAATGAGTTAAACGTTAATAAGCAAAACGATTGTGCAAAATTACTATTTTTTTTGTTTATCGGCAAATTTCGACAAAAAAGTTATGCACTATTTATTGTGAATATGTTCAAAGCCGTGCAAATTGTGTGCCACCCTTCGACGTCGGATATAATACTGCCACAAGATGCTACCCTGAAATTTGCCATTTATGTTGTGATTCACAGTCGCTTGTAAATTTTTGCAACGGTCGGCAACAAAATGTTTCCGCATAACGAAAAAATCTTTCTGTGCGCGCAGTACAGCACAAACATTCCGCCACTTTCCCTGACACAACAAATGCAATGCCGCAACCCAATCGAGCAATAGCCGTGCCGTCAAAATCGTCGATGCGGCAGGTTCGTTTTTGTATATCATCAGCAAATTGTTGCGAAAATTGAGATAAGTTTTCATAGGGTGTTCTGTGGCTAACGTTTTTGCACCGATATGATACACTGTGCTTTGCGGCAGACAGACTATACGGTTGCCGCGTGCCTGCAAACGCCAACAGAGGTCGATTTCCTCCATGTGTGCAAAGAAACGGCCGTCCAATCCGCCGACTTCGCGGAACTTGTCGGCACGCACCAACAAACAAGCGCCCGATGCCCAAAAAACATCGGCCACTGTGTCGTATTGTCCGTTATCGGGTTCGAGTGTCGATAGTATACGTCCGCGACAAAATGGATAGCCCAAAGCATCAATGTAACCGCCACATGCGCCGGCATATTCAAATTTTGTACGGTCGGTGTAACTCTTGATTTTGGGCTGACACGCCGCCACATCGGTATGCTGTGCCATGTAATCGATGAGCGGTTCCAACCAATGCACCGTTACTTCGACATCGGAATTAAGCAACACAAAATAGTCGGCCTCGATTTGTGCGAGCGCGCGATTGTAACCTTCGGCAAAACCATAATTTTCGCTCAAGGTAATCAGTCGAACTTGCGGAAATGTTTGACGCAAAAGGTTCAACGAGCCATCGGTCGATGCGTTATCGGCAACAATGACTTCGGCATGTGGCGAATGTTCCACCACCGATGGCAGCAGCGTACGCAACAAGGCTTCGCCGTTGTAGTTCAATATGACGACAGCCGTTTTCATGTGTATGTATTTGGACGTCGGTGTTTCCAACGTTTGTGCGACCATAACCACCAAGCAGGATTTTCTACAATATTTTGTTCCATGCGTCGTGCGTATTTTTCGACCAAAGCATTTGGCGGCACGGCTTGCGGATTATCGCAAAGCGGTTCCAAACGGCAGACATAGTATCCGCGTTTCACCTTTTTCACCGCCAAAAACACTACCGGTTCGTTCTGCTTGCGAGCAATCTGTTCCCAACCTGTCAAAAACGGCGTATCCTGATTGAGCCATGTAGTCCAATAGTGCGCATTGCTCAGCGAGGGCGTCTGGTCGGCAATGAAAGCCATGACAAACGGTTTGCCCAAACGTTTCAGTTCGACAATGCCCCGCAACACCTGTTTTCGCGCATAGCAATGCGTACCGTAACGTGAACGCAAGTGCAAGAAAAACTGATCCATTGCACTGTTTTTCAACGTTTTATATAGTGTCGAGACATTCAAGCCGTGTAAATGAAATGGCAACGAGCAGACCCATTCCCAATTACCATAATGACCAAAGACGGCAAAAATATTACGCCCTTGTGCGGCATATTGTTCGAGCAATTCGGTATTTTCGAAAACAATGCGTTTACTGATTTCGCGTTCGTTCATGTGCATCATGCGCAACGTTTCAAAAGCATAGTCGCACAAATGACGATAGAAGTGCCGTTCGATGGTACGGAGTTCTACTTCGTTTTTATCGGGAAAGGCATTGCGCAAATTGGTGCGCGTTACCTTAACACGGTACTTAACAATATGATATACAAGTATATAGCAGCAATCGGACAAGACATATAATACACGTAATGGCAGTAACGACATCGGCCACAATAGGGCATATACTATGTAAAATCCGATTTTTTTCATCAAACTTCGGTATAAATGCCGATGCGTTTGCCATATTCAAACTCGCCATCGAGAATCTCTTGCAAATCGTCTTCGGTGAGTTGTACTACGTTTTCTTTTTGGATGACATTCCAAATGTAATTGTGCATATCGTCTTCGGCAATAGCGGCTTCATCGTCGCCACCATCGCTGTCCATCAAATGATTTTTGTCGTAATATTCGCACAACACATCAAGCACATATTGTACATCGTCGTCGGTGATTTTGCGTTTCGCCTCGTCCGACAAAGTCGCAAGTATAAATTGAACAGCTTCGCTGTCATCAAATTCAAAAGGTTCTGGTTCGTTTGACATAAAATACTGATTTTGAATTATATAATTATATTAACTCCAAGCCTAATTGTTGCGATAATTGATCAAAACATGGATTTTGTTGGCGCATTTGGGTAAATCGTTCTTCAGGCGTAAAAGCCTCGTCGCGTTGTTGTTCTGTGACACACACGGCAAAATCAATATAGTCATTATTCAAATGTTGACGCAACGATGCAAGTATTTGGTCCCGATATTTTTCCAATTCTTTTTGCTGTAAAGTATTGAACACAAATACGGAATATCGTTCGTCTGTGTCTTTGACCGGCAAGCAATTGAGCAAGGTATTCGTGGCATGTGCGTCGTCGCTCAACGTAGCAGCAAAATCTTTCCACGCGCACACAAAGTCGTAATCGGAGAAAGCATTTCGGCGTTCGGACGATGACGGCACAGTGTCAGCGGACTGTGATTGTGTTTCGGGCGCAGGTACCGGTATATCGGTTGTGAGTGTCGTTATCGACATACCATATTTAGGTTTAGGTGTCGATGCGGGCTGCGCAGTCTGCTGTTGCGACACTGGCGCCACGCTTGGTTGCGATACCACCGCCGGTTGCGGTTTAGACACCGGTTCTTGAATCGGCTGTGATACAGGCTGTTGTAGTGTTTCTGTCGATTGAGGCAGAGGTTTTATAATGTCCGTTTTAACGGGTTCCTGCACCACTTCAACGCCTGTCAGTTGACATAAACGTATCAAGGTCAGTTCCACCAACAGCCGTTTGTTGCGACTGACACGATAATTCAGGTCGCATTCGTTGGTTATCTCCAAGGCTTTATACAAAAACGGAATCGGACAGCGCTGCGCTTGTGCGACGTAATTATCGGCCACAGCAGCACCAACTTCGAGCAACGTTTTTGTAGCGGCATCGTGCGCTACCAACAGATTACGGAAATGTTCGGCCAAGCCGGTAATAAAATATTGAGCATCAAAACCTTTGCGCAAGATTTCGTCGAAGGTAACAAGACTATGTGTTACTTGTCCGGCCAAAAAATCATCGGTCAAGCGAAAATAATAATCGTAGTCGAGTACATTCAAATTTTCGATAACGCTCCGGTAAGTAACATTGCCGCCACAAAAACTCACCACTTGGTCGAAAATGGAGAGAGCGTCGCGCATGGCACCATCGGCTTTTTGCGCAATGACATTCAGGGCTTCGGGATCGGCCGTAACGCCCTCGCTCTGAGCGACATATTGCAGATGTTTCACTGCATCGTCAATGCGAATGCGATTAAAATCGTATATTTGACATCGCGACAAGATAGTCGGAATGATTTTGTGTTTTTCGGTTGTGGCCAATATGAATATGGCGTACGACGGAGGTTCCTCAAGGGTTTTCAGGAAGGCGTTGAATGCGGCTGTCGAGAGCATGTGTACCTCGTCGATGATATAGACACTGTATTTGCCGACTTGTGGCGGTATGCGTACCTGTTCGACCAATGAGCGAATATCATCTACCGAGTTATTCGATGCGGCATCAAGTTCGTGAATATTGAATGAGCGTTGTTCGTTGAATCCGCGACACGATTCGCACTCGTTGCACGCCTCGCCATCGGGTGTTGGATGTGCGCAGTTGATCGTTTTAGCAAATATGCGTGCACACGTGGTTTTACCCACGCCGCGCGGGCCGCAAAACAAGTAGGCATGTGCCAAATGATTGGTGGCGATAGCATTTTTCAGTGTCGTTGTCAGTGCCTCCTGCCCCACTACCGATTTGAACGTCGCGGGACGATACTTGCGTGCCGATACGATATATTGCTCCATAAAACATATTTTTAGATGTGCAAAGTTACAAATTTTTGCCGATAAATCGCCGTTTGAACACACTTTTTGTATTATTCTGCGCCAAAAAGTGTACGCTATCTGTTTTTTTAGTATTTTTGTAGTTCGATTTGCAGCGTGCGTTCATGAATAGTTTTAAGCGCAAAATCAAATTATTACTTACCAACAAATACATTGTTACATTGTTGGTATTTGGTGTGTATATCGTTTTTTTCGATGCAAACAATCTGATAGACCGTATGCACACACGCCGAAAAATTGCCGATTTGCAAAAAGAGATTGCCTTTTACAAACAAAACATCGAAACCGACCGTGCGAAACTCGAAACGCTCAATTCAAGCCTCGAAAATTTAGAAAAATTTGCGCGCGAAGAGTATTATATGCACAAACCGAACGAAGATATTTTCATCATAAACGAATAGGAGAACACCGTGGCAGTACCATACAGAAAAAGACAGCAAGAATCGTTGTTGCACGTTACGGACAAGACAACTTTATTCGCTTTTTTAATCGCCCAACTACCGGATAAAAGTCGCAACACCGTCAAATCGTATTTGGCACACAGACAAGTCGCCGTCAACGGTTGTGTAAGCACCGCCTTTGACACCGTGTTACACGCCGGCGACATTGTGGCCATACGCGCCATAGGCGAACATGCGCCGAATCCGAACAACAAAATACGCATTGTGTTCGAAGACGACGACTTGATGATTGTCGATAAAAAATATGGTGTCATCAGTCAAAGCAACCACACCGAAAACAAAGAAACCGCTTACAGCATAGCATGCGAACACGTTATGCGGCATCAGCAAAGAGCCGATGTTTATTTAGTGCATCCGCTCGACCGCGAGGTATCAGGATTGCTATTGTTTGCCAAATCGGAAGAAGCGTTCAAACGTTTGCATAGCGATTGGCAACGAGGTACCGTGCAACAAACATTCGTGGCCGTCGTCGAGGGATTGCCGGCACAAACAGCCGGTACAATGACACATTGGCTGACACACAACCGACAAGCCAACAAACCTGTTGCCACATCGGTCGAAAATGGAGGCCGCAAGGCGGTAACACATTTCAAAGTATTGAAATCCAATGGACGTTTTGCGCAGGTGGAACTGGTACCGGCCACCGATTTCAGCAGCCAGATGCGTGTGCAATTAGCAGCGGCAGGCACACCTATCGCCGGCGACAAACGATTCGGTGCACGCAGCAACCCCATCGGTCGGCTGTGTCTGCATGCACAAGCCTTATCGTTTTATCACCCATTCACAGGCAAGCCGCTTCATTTCGACACCGGTATTCCTGCATACTTTCAATAATTTTTAACCGTCAATAAAGCAAGTTCGCATTTCCAACATGTTATTAGAGCAAATAAATTCTCCGGCCGATTTGAAACGTCTCTCGCACGAGCAACTACCGGCAGTATGTAATGAATTGCGTCAATTCATCATCAACGAATTGGCACACAATCCCGGTCATTTAGGAGCGAGTCTTGGCGTGATAGAATTGACGGTCGCCATCCACTATGTATTCGACACACCCTACGACCGCATCGTATGGGATGTCGGGCATCAGGCATACGCCCACAAAATTCTGACCGGCCGACGCACGCGGTTTCATACCAATCGCCAATTTCATGGTCTGAGCGGATTCCCGACTCCCAAAGAAAGTGAATACGATATATTTGGCGTCGGGCACTCCTCCACTTCCATATCAGCTGCATTAGGCTTGTCGATTGCTGCCAAACTGCATCACGAAAATCGGCAGGTAGTGGCCGTTATCGGCGATGGCGCCATGACCGGCGGATTGGCATTCGAAGGACTGAATAACGCATCGACCAATCCGAACAACTTACTTGTCATACTCAACGACAACCACATGGCCATCGACCCGATAAAAGGCGGTGTTAGTCAATTTTTGGGACGCATCCACACCTCACCGACCTACAATCGCTGGCGGTATGACATTTACAAAATGTTACGCTCCATGCACATTGTCGATGACAAAAGCCGCAACAAAATCCTTCGTCTGAACAATTCACTGAAATCGCTCCGTTCGAACACCGACAACAACATATTCGAAGGGCTAAACATGCGATACTTCGGACCGGTGGACGGACATAATGTCGAGTTGCTGGTAAACACGCTGAACGAAATCAAAAATTTCAAAGGGCCAAAAGTATTGCACATCATTACCAAAAAAGGAAAAGGTTATGCGCCGGCCGAAGAAGCGGTAACCGTATGGCATGCACCTGGCGAATTTGACCCTCAAACAGGAAAACGCATTCTGCACGACACCGACAATCAGCCGCCATTATTCCAAGACGTATTCGGACATACACTACTCGAGTTGGCCGAGCGCAACGACAAAATCGTAGGCATAACACCGGCTATGCCGAGCGGCTGTTCGATGACATACATGATGAAAGCCATGCCCGACCGCACATTCGATGTCGGCATTGCCGAAGGTCATGCCGTTACCTTTTCGGCGGGATTGGCCACCGAAGGATTCTTGCCTTTTTGCAATATCTACTCGTCGTTTATGCAACGCGCCTACGACAACGTCATACACGACGTAGCACTGCAACAGTTGAATGTTGTTTTCTGCCTCGATCGCGCCGGCATTGTCGGCAGCGATGGTGCCACCCACCAAGGCGAATTTGATTTGGCTTATTTTCGTTGCATACCAAACCTGACGATTGCCTCGCCACTGAACGAACACGAACTACGTAACCTCATGTTCACTGCACAGCAACCCGACCGTGGAGCATTTGTCATACGCTATCCGCGCGGACGTGGCGTACTGACCGAATGGCGAAACACAATGCAAGTACTACCCATCGGGCACGGCCAACAATTAAAGAACGGGCACGACGCTGTTGTATTGTCATTAGGTCCTATCGGGAATACGGTACAACAAGCCATTGCGACTATAGAGCAGCGTACCGATATAAGCATCGCGCACTACGATATGCGTTACTTGAAGCCTATCGACACAGATATACTGCACGAAGTCGGACAACGTTTTGCTCATATATTTACCGTTGAAGACGGCGTGATTGCCGGTGGATTAGGCAGTGCCGTCCTCGAATTTATGGCTGACAACGATTACCGGCCACACGTTACCCGTATCGGCATCAACGACCAATTCGTAGAACACGGTACGCAAGCCGAGCTCTATCACATGCTCGGCCTGGACGCCGAAGGCATTGCCGAAACCATTATTACAAAACTAAAATCAGACAACTAACAAACAATAAGTTATGAGAATACTCATCGTTGGTGCCGGCGAAGTGGGACATCATGCCGCCAAAATGCTCGCAAACGAAAATCAAGACATTGTCATCATGGACAGTGACGAGGAACGTCTGAAAGACCTATCGACCTCCTACGATTTGCTGACCAAAGTCGGTTCGCCAACTTCGATAAACGATTTGAAAGAGGCCGGTGTGGATGGCGTTGATTTGTTCATTGCCGTTACGCCCCACGAAAGTGTCAATATGACGGCGTGTATGCTGGCCACCAATCTTGGCGCAAAAAAAACAGTGTCGCGCATCGACAACAAAGAATACCTCGAAACTGAAAATGCCGATTTTTTCAAAAAAATGGGAGTCGATTCGCTCATTTATCCCGAAATGTTGGCAGCAAAAGAGATTGCCAATCTGCTGAAACGCGGCTGGTTACGCGAATATCGGTCATTCTGCAACGATGCACTGATAGTGGTGTGCCTCAAAGTGCGCGACAATGCACAACTGCTGAATAAAGCGTTCAGCACCGGTTTTTTCGACCATCATCGCTATCGTGTCGTAGCCATCAAGCGCAACAATCACACTATCATTCCGTGTGGCTCCGACAACATCATTGCCAACGACATTGTATATTTCATCTGCACGCCTGACAATTTGGAATATGTGCGCGAACAAGCCGGAAAAACAGCATTCGACATCAACAGTCTTATCATTATGGGTGGCAGTCGCATTGCCATCAACACCATCAACCTGCTATCAAAAAATATTCGCGTCAAAGTCATCGAACAGGACCGCAACCGCTGCTTCACCTTGGCCGAAAAGATTCGCAACGCGCTACTCATCAATGGCGATTGTCGGAATGTAGAACTGCTGCGCGAAGAAGGTATCGAAGATGCCGACGCTTTCCTTGCACTGACAGGCGATTCGGAATCGAACGTGCTGGCTTGTCTGGCCGCAAAACAATTTGGCATCCGAAAAACCATCGCCGAAGTTGAGAACATTGATTACATTGATTTGGCCGAAAATTTGGACATCGGAACCGTAATCAATAAAAAACTGATCGCTGCCAGCCACATCTACCAACTCACACTCGACGACGATGTACTGAACGTCAACTGCCTCACCTACTCCGATGCCGAAGTGGTGGAATTTGTAGTGAAACCGGGCGACAAAATAACACGAGGAGCCGTCAAAGATTTGCGACTGCCCGAGAACGTCAATATCGGCGGCATTATTCGCAATGGCAAAGGTATGGTCGTAAATGGTGGCACCATCATTTTGCCGGGCGACCACGTCGTGATATTCTGTATGGCCACAAGCATTCGCAAAATCGCCAAATTTTTCAACAATTAGTGCATGACAAAGACATTCAACTATCGCCTTGTGTTTCGGATTTTGGGGTTGTTGTTGTTCACCGAAACTTTTTTTCTGCTATTGGCCGCAGTCGTAGCACTCGGATACGGCGAAACCGATTTTTTGCCTCTGCTTGAATCGGCTGGCATAACAGCATTAGGCAGTCTGCTCGGTTATTTGGCCGGTTATCGTGCACCGCGTCAACTTGGTGTTCGCGAAGGCTACTGCATCGTAGCGGTCGTATGGGTGTTCTTTTCGCTGTTCGGCATGCTCCCGTTTCTGCTCAACGGATCTATTCTGACACCCACAGATGCGTTTTTCGAAACAATGTCGGGATTCACCACTACGGGCGCATCTATTCTGACCAACATCGAAGCCCTGCCACACGGATTACTCTTTTGGCGCAGTCTGATACAATGGTTGGGCGGTATGGGTATAGTCGTATTGTCGTTGGCAGTACTGCCTTTTTTAGGCGGCAATATGCAACTATTCATGGCCGAAGTACCCGGACCAACTTACGACAAATTGCAACCACGCATCACAAATACAGCCCGACAACTATGGGGGTTGTACGTTATACTTACAGGACTCGAAGCCATTGTGCTGTATATCGGCGGCATGCCGCTGTTCGATGCCATTTGCCACGCTCTGACAACCATGGCCACCGGTGGCTATTCTACCAAACAAGACAGCATCGCCTATTGGGATTCGCCATTCATTCAGTACACCATCATTGTGTTCATGATACTGGCCGGCACAAACTTTGCCCTTTTATATTGGGCATTCATCAAGCGGCGATTCGACAAACTATGGCACGACGAAGAGTTGCGCACCTATTTACTGACCATCGCCGCTTTCACACTGACGATTACACTCGGTTTGGTTGTGTACAAAGGCGTGCATTCGATAACCGAATTCGAAAAAACCTTCCGCGAAAGTCTGTTTCAGGTAGTTTCTATTATCACCACTACAGGTTTTAGCACTACCGACTATATGTTATGGAAACCGGTTGTATGGGCTTTATTGTTACTACTGATGTTAAGCGGTGGATCGGCCGGTTCGACCAGTGGAGGTCTGAAAATCATTCGATTATTGTTAGTCTGCAAAAACGGTTACTACGAAATGAAACGTCTCATTCACCCCAAAGCCATTCTTCCCGTACGCATCAATCAACACGTTGTACCCGAAAATACAATTAGCAACATACACGCTTTCACGGTTATTTATGTCGGAATCATTATCATCAGCACTTTCGTCGTGGCTCTCTCCGGCATGTCGTTGGGCGAATCGTTTGGCGCAGCATTGACCGCCATCAGTAACGTCGGGCCTGGCATTGGCAGTTGCGGACCAGCCGGCAATTTTGCCGACATACCAACATTTGCCAAATGGTTCTTGGCATTCGTTATGCTCATCGGCCGCTTGGAATTATTCACCGTATTGGTATTATTCTCGCCAACTTTTTGGAAAAAATAGCATCAACCAAACAATACGCGAAACGCCTCTTCGACTTTGCGTACCGGCAATACGTCGATTTTCCAATTTGTCTTCGACAATTGTTTATGGTTAAATTCCGGTACAATGATTTTGGCAAAGCCTAATTTTTGCGCCTCGGCTATACGTTGTTCGATGCGGTTTACCGGACGAATCTCGCCCGACAACCCCACTTCGCCCGTCAAACAAACCGTATTGTCAAGTGTAATGTCCAAATTGGACGACAACACCGCCGACAACACCGCCAAATCAATGGCAGGATCGCTCACACGCAAACCGCCGGCAATATTCAGGAATACATCCTTTTGCATCAGTTTGAAACCTGCACGTTTTTCCAATACGGCCAGCAACATATTCATACGCCGAATGTCGAAACCCGTGGCCGAACGCTGCGGTGTGCCATAAGCAGCCGTACTTACAAGTGCCTGAACTTCAATAAGAAACGGGCGAACACCTTCAATCATAGCAGCAATAGCCACGCCACTCAACCCCTCGTGGTTTTGTGTCAACAAAAGTTCCGACGGATTCGACACCTCACGCAAGCCGCTTTGCTGCATCTCGAAAATCGCCAACTCGTCGGTACTGCCAAAACGGTTTTTATTGGCGCGCAATATACGGTACAAATAATGCCTGTCGCCCTCGAACTGCAACACCGTATCGACAATGTGTTCCAAAATTTTCGGTCCGGCGATACTACCCTCTTTTGTGATATGCCCTATCAGCAATACGGGAATCGCCGACTCTTTGGCAAATTTGAGCAACGATGCCGAGCATTCGCGCACCTGCGAAATACTGCCGGGCGACGATTCGGCTGTGTCCGTCGAAATCGTCTGTATGGAATCAACAATGACTATATCGGGCTTGACGTTTTCGATATGCGTAAAAATCTGCTCCAACGACGTTTCACTCACAATATAACAATCGCTCTCCATTTTACCGATACGCTCGGCACGCATTTTCAACTGATTAACACTCTCCTCGCCCGACACATACAACACACGTTTGCCGGCCATACGCAAGGCGACTTGCAATACCAATGTCGATTTACCAATGCCGGGTTCACCACCGATAAGCACCAGCGAACCGGGTACTAAACCGCCGCCAAGCACGCGATTCAATTCCGCATTCTGCATGTCGATACGCATTTCGGCATGTGCATCAACTTCGTTGACGCGCATAGGGCGACTTCCCGATGACACAAAACCACGTCCCGACACTTTGGGTGACGGTTCTTTGCGCACTTTTTGTTCCACAAACGAATTCCATGCGCCACACGCCGGACAACGACCATACGCTTTGGGATAATCGGCGCCACACTCTTTACAAAAATAGACTACCTTCTCTTTCATGCCTCTCACACTTCAGCGATAATGCTACAAAATTAGCAATTTTTGCGCATAACACAAAGTGTCGCCCCGAAAAAACGGGACGACACTCGCATAAATAGCTATACTACAATCCGTTTTTAACGATTGAAGTAGAAGTTCATAAACAAGTTGGCGCCGACATTCTGCGTGCCAAACACAAATTGGCTCGACTTCGGAGCAACCAACTCGGTGAAGTGTTCAACCTCTTTGGTCAACAAGTTGAAGCCTTCGTATTCGCCATATTGTTGCGGCGTCCATGTGTAAAGCAATGCCAAGTTTACTTCGGCACCAATCGAAATTTTCGGGGCCACAAAACCTTCGACACCTACGCTGCCCACCAAACCAATGGTATGCACACCATCGTCGGCATAACTATGCAGCAAACGTGCATTCGGCATTTGCGACGACATAGCAGCATACGTTACAAACGAACCCGATGTCGGACGTTGGTTTATTTCGGTGATGGCATTACCAAATTCGTAGTTGGCGTGAGCCACACTGAACGCATACAATGCACTGCCGCTGAAGACGCCTTGTACACGGCCTTTGCCGACGCGATATTCTACGCCTACCGACAAACTACCGCCGTGGCTCGACAAATACTCGGAATCAATAACTTTTTGTTTCGATAACGGGTCAATGGCTACGGCTTCATCGTCCAATACATATTCGCGGTTATTTGCGCGTGTCAGCAACAAACCGATATTGGCACGCAAACCAAGGTTATCGGTAAACATATATTTACCTTGCAACGACACCACAGGATAAGCATTCGGCATCGTCATGTTCGACAACAATGCTTCACCACCTATTTCGGCGTTCTTGATGGAATTACCGATAGTACCGTTAAACATATTGCCCACGAACGTAGCAAACGGATTCAGATTGAAACCGATAGCAAAATCGCCCGCTGCCGGCAAATATTCGTTTTTCGCGGCGCTTTCTTCTTGTGCGAATAGCGGCAGAGCCAATGCTGCCACCAAAAGGCAACTTACTATTTTCTTCATAATACTAATCTCTTTTTATTGTTAAAAGACATAACAAATTAGTCGAGCGACGGCAATGACCAACCATAAACATTGTTCGACACATAGTTACCGGTCATGTCGCCTTTATCTTTCTTATTCACACCGTAAATGGCTTGGTCTTGACGCGGTTCGAATTGCAACTTCATCGATGGAATTTGCAGGGGCACTTCGGTGTTGAGTACCGAAGGAGTAGCCAAAACAGACGATGCACAGCTCCATACACCGGCAAGATATTGTGTTCTAGCTTTATCGCCATCAATATCGAAATACAGGTGTTTGTAACCCAACACATCATTCTCGGCTTCTACATAGAAATCTTCGATTTGGCACTCAAACTCAACATCGCCTGCAGCCAAATCCCATGCATCAGGCACAGGTACTTCGAAAGCATACGATTTTGTCGTATTGTCCGATGCTACAGTTTGGAACGAATAAATAAACGTCGGTGCATCCCATACGGTAGCATTCGAAGCGAACAATAACACCGAAACATTTTGGCCGGCTTTGGCTTCAAGTTGTTTGTTAACTTGCGCTTTAGTAATGTTTTCTTTGTCGATCCAATCCTCGCTTTGTACGAACACATTGCCTTCTATTTTCACTTTTTTGCCTTTGTTCAACGAAGCATAATCGAATTTGCTGGTAGTGGCTACAGTCAAGTCGGCTGTACGCACTTTGGCATTCTCAAGCGACACCGCCTCGGTTGACGATAGGTTGAACATGGCTTTTTCGATGCTGATAACATTGGCAGCTTCGAAACCATCGATCAAAGTACCGTAAGCAGCCTCAAAAGGCAATACCTCAACAGTAGCGTTGATTGCTTTCACGCCTACGGGGATTTCGAACAAATACGTTCCGTCTGCAGCCGTTTGCGTAATGTACTGTTTTTTACCTTCGGCACCGGTCGAATATTCGCTGTACGCAATTTCGAGTACTACATCGACACCGCCTTTCACGGCAACCGGGTTATTAACCACAATGCCATTTTCTACACCGAAACCGGCATCGTAAGTTACCTTACCTTGCACTTTAGCCACACCGGCCATACTGTCCAAAGTCAGTTGACTTTGTTCTTTTTCACAACCTGCAAGCAGCAAAACAGCCAACATTGCAGAACCAAAAAATACTTTCTTCATAATAAAAGAATTTGATAAATAATAAAAATTTGAATAATAAATAAATGTCTATTTTCGAAATGTTAAAATATTAAACTATTTCGATGGCAAATGTACTACTTTTTTTTCACATACACAATACGAGAAAACTCGTATTTTTTTACAATTACAATGTTAAAAATGCAAAAATCACAAAAACTATCAAAAAATACAATAATTTCTTTGGTTGTCTGCAAAAAGAGTTGTATCTTTGCACTCGCATTCGGAAAGATGCCGGAGTGGTCGATCGGGCCGCACTCGAAATGCGGTGTACGGGTAACTGTACCGGGGGTTCGAATCCCTCTCTTTCCGCTAATATAAAGGGAAGAGACTTATAATAAAAGTCTCTTTTTTATTCCGCTCTTTGATGGTAAATTGAGGGATGAGAAATCGGGGTTCGTCATCGACGAAGTCGCTTTCGTAACGAAGTGAAGAAAGAATCCCTCTCTTTCCGCTAGTTATAAATGGCTTTACTTACAAGAGTGAGCCATTTTTTCTTTTTGTTAATTGAACAAGACACACCATATTATGCGAATACTTTTCATCTGTTTGGGCAACATTTGTCGCTCGCCGCTGGCCGAAACCATACTCAATGCTAAACTTGCCGCCGTCGGATTGCAAGCCGCAGTCGATTCGGCCGGTCTCATTGCTTACCATGCCGGCGAACAAGCCGATCCGCGTATGCGCGCACATGCGGCACGCCGCGGCTACACCATCACACATCGCGCGCGCCAAATAACACAAGCCGATTTCGACCGGTTCGACCTCATCATCGGCATGGATGCCGACAACATACGCGCCCTCGAACGGCTTGCACCACCACACGCTATCCACAAAATTAAATCGGCCGTAGCCTACTGTCGCCGGTTTAACTATGCCGAAGCAGTACCCGATCCTTACTACGGCGGCGATGCCGGTTTTGAATACGCCATCGACCTGCTGGAAGATGCGTGCGACGGCATAGTGGCCACACTTCTGTAAAAAACGAGGGAATATCACTCGAAATTGACACAAATAGTCAGCATACGCGAAGTCATACGGCTGATGGCTTGCGTATATTTGCTGCTCGATGGGTCGATAACGTCGTGCTGACGCTCCTCCCAAGGTTCCAGCACATTGTTAAAGCCCAACGAGAACTTGATTTCGGGCGATAGGCGGAAATATTTCAGATAGATGGTACAACCGCCACCAAATTCAACAAAATAGTCGAGCATTTTCAGCAAAATCGGCTGTTGACGGTCGCGACCGAGGTCGAACATCACACCGCCACCACACAAAAGATATGGGCGATAATTTTTGATGCGCGGACCATTGAATTTGATGTAGGCCGGCACCGAAATAATGGTCGATTTGACACTTGTGCTGATGATATCGTCGTCCACATCGTTGGAATACGAAATAGTGCGATCGGACAAGTGAAACGCAGGTACAAGTCTGAAATTGAAATAGTTACCCATACGTACATCGCCTATGACACCCACCGTAAAACCGGGAATCACCCACGACATATCGGCGTTGTACACCTTGCCATCGATAACCATACCACTTTGCGTAAAGTCGAAATCCATAAAATTCAGCCCCAATGTGAAGCCGAAATGCACAACTTTGTAATCGACCATAGGCAAATTGTCCTGCGCACGCATGCCGACGCATGGCAGTAGAAGTAATAGTATGTAAACGATTCGTTTCACCTATGTTCAAAACGCGAAATGTACTGTTTTATTGTGGTTGCGCCACAAACTCGCAAAAAGACAAAGGCCGTTCAGTGTACGAACAGCCTCCGTGTCTTTTGTTTTCGACGATGCGTTCTATCACGCCGGATGGATTGCCTCCGAAGGGCAAACGCTTGCGCAAGTGCCGCAATCGGTGCAAATGTCGGGATTGATGGAATAAACATCACCTTCCGAGATAGCTTCTGCAGGGCATTCACCAATGCAAGTGCCACAAGCTACGCATTCGTCAGCAGAAATTACATAAGCCATGATTTTGTTTTTTTTAAGTTGATACTAATTAGCACTGCAAAGATATACTATTTTTTGTGATGCTGCAATTTTTTAGGCGATTTTTTTTGCAAATTTGCACGTTTACATACGATCGGGAACATCAATACCGAGCAAATTCATGGCATTTTTCACCACTTTAGCCACATTGGTCGACAGCAACAAACGCACATTGCGCACCGTTTCGTCCGTTTCTTTCAATATGGAATAGTCGTGATAGAACTGATTGTACTCTTTCACAAGGTCGTAGGCATAATTCGCCACCACGGCCGGACTAAATTCGTCGCCGGCTTGTTTGACGACGGCCGGATACGTTGTCAATAGTTGTATCAGGCTACGCTCTTTGTCGGCGAGCGTCAATGTCGTGGCGACCGGACGCACGGCGATGCCGGCTTCGGCCGCTTTGCGCAGTACCGACCGTATGCGAGCATGCGTATATTGAATGAACGGCCCCGTATTGCCATTGAAATCGATGGATTCTTTGGGATTGAACAGCATATTTTTTTTCGGGTCAACCTTCAGAATGAAATATTTGAGTGCGCCAAGTCCGACCATAGTAACCACCGCTTCGGCTTCGGCGGCCGTGCAGTCGTCGAGTTTGCCGAGTTCGGCCGATGTTTCGCGTGCTTGGGCAATCATTTCGTCCATCAAGTCGTCGGCATCGACTACGGTGCCTTCGCGGCTTTTCATTTTACCTTCGGGCAATTCGACCATGCCATACGAAAAATGCACCAACTCTTTGCCCCACGCGAATCCGAGTTTATCGAGTAACAACGACAATACTTGGAAGTGGTAATTCTGCTCATTACCAACGACATACACCATTTTATCAATCGGGAAATCGTCGTAACGCAGTTTGGCCGTGCCGATGTCCTGTGTCATATAAACCGACGTGCCATCGGCTCTCAACAGCAGTTTTTCGTCAAGTCCGTCGGCGGTCAGGTCGGCCCACACCGAGCCATCGGGGCGGCGATAGCACACGCCTTTGGCTAAACCTTCTTCCACTTTTTGTTTGCCCACCAAGTAGGTTTGCGATTCATAATATATTTTGTCGAAATCGACGCCAAGCCGTTTGTACGTTTCGTCGAAACCGCCATAAACCCACTCGTTCATCGTGCGCCAAAGAGTTCTGATTTCCTCGTCGCCGGCTTCCCAACGGCGCAACATCTCTTGTGCTTCGAGCATCAACGGCGCCTGTTTTTTGGCCTCGTCTTCGGTCAAACCATCAAGTTCCAACTGTTTTACCTGTTTGCGATACTCTTGGTCGAAACGCACATAGTAATCGCCTACGAGATGATCGCCTTTTTTACCGCTCGATTGCGGTGTTTCGCCGTTGCCAAAGAGTTTCCACGCCAACATCGATTTACAGATATGAATACCGCGGTCGTTGACAATATTGGTTTTCACTACGCGCCAGCCGTTGGCTTGCTGTATTTTGCTGATGCTGTATCCCAGCAGATTGTTGCGTACATGTCCCAAGTGCAGCGGTTTATTTGTATTCGGCGACGAGTATTCCACCATCATGAGCGGCGCATCAGCAGCCGGCGTACGATGACCGAACTGTGCATCGGCATCGATTTGGTTCAGCATATCGAGCCAATAGGCATCGCTTATGGTCAGATTCAGAAATCCTTTCACGGCGTTGTAATCGGCCACAAGCGTCGATTGTTGTTTGAGGCGGCTGCCAATTTCGTCGGCGGTCTGTTCGGGCGATTTACGCGCCATTTTCACAAACGGGAAGACGACAACGGTAACATCGCCGGCAAACTCTTTTTTGGTCTTTTGCACCTGCACCGTATCGGTGGCTATGTCGGTGCCGTACAACGTGCTGACGGCATCAGCAACAAGTTGTGCTACAAGTGATTCTAACTGCATATTTTTTCTGATAAGTTCGATTTGGCGCATAAGGGCGACGCCAAGACACCAACCTTATCGCATGTCGATAAAGTCGGTGCAAAGTTACAAAAAATCCGGGTTCAAAAAAAGGGATGCGCCTTGCACATCCCTTTTTTTACGTCAAAATCAAAAAAAATTAATTGATTTTTGCTGCCAATTCGGCGCCGGCTTTGAATTTAGCAACTTTTTTAGCCGGAATCGAAATTTTTTGTTGCGTTGCAGGGTTGATACCTTCACGAGCACCGCGTTCCGAAACCGAGAACGTGCCAAAACCTACCAAGGCAACTTTGTCGCCTGCGGCAAGTGCATTCGAAATGTTAGAAACAACGGCATCGAGGGCTTTTTTAGCCTCAACTTTGCTTACACCGGCTTCAGCGGCGATAGCGTTAATCAAATCAGCTTTGTTCATAGTACAAAAAATTAAAAAGAGGTTAATATGAAAATTTTGTTGTTTTCCAACCGCAAAAATAGGGGATTTTCTTGAACAAACAAAGCTTTTTACATTTTTTTTTCAAAAAAAACGACATTTTGCCTATTTTTGCGCCAAAAATCGTTGGTTAATCCCGTTTTTTTCCTAATTTTGCGCTCAAAATAGCGACCGTATGTTCGACAATCAATCATCGCCATCACGTCAAACGCCCCCTGTTGTGCTGAATTTGATCATCATCAACGCATTATTATGGGTGGCGAGTATCATTTTACCCGACAAATTCGGTATCAATCTGACCGATTTATTAGGCATGCACTATTTTATGTCGGACAAATTTCATGTTTACCAACTGTTCACCTATATGTTTTTGCACGATACGGCCTCGTTCGGTCATATTTTTTGCAATATGTTCGGCGTGTGGATGTTTGGCCGCGTGTTGGAGCAGATGTGGGGCAGCAAAAAATTTTTGCTATTCTATTGTGTAACGGGCGTGGGAGCCGCCATTGTGCAACAGTTGTGTTGGATGGTCGATTTTTGGGGATTGACCCGAGCAATGGATGCTGCCATTGCGGTCAATTCGGGCGAAGCGTTGGCCGAGGTCGAAATGGAATTGCGCCGTTATTTTCGGTTCGGCAGTTTGGCTTCGTTGTCGGCAATAGACATTGCCAACATGAAACACCTATTGCTGGGATTACCGACTACAATCGGGGCATCGGGAGCGTTGTTCGGCATTTTGCTGGCGTTCGGTTGGCTGTTTCCCGATGTCAAAATGTTTTTGTTGTTCGTACCGATTCCGATTCCGGCTCGCATTTTCGTGGGATTGTATGCGGTGGCCGAACTATTTTTGGGCGTAGCCGATTTTTCGGGCGATAGTGTGGCGCACTTTGCACACCTTGGCGGCATGTTATTCGGTTTTTTACTGATTTGGTATTGGCGCAGACGCGGCAAATTATATAATTGACACCCTATTATAATGGACATTATAGCATCATTGAAAAACGGCTACCGTGCCGGTTCGCTTCTGACGCATCTGATTTATTGGAATGTCGGCATTTGGTTGGCTGTCAAACTTATCAATGTAGTTTTGGTGCTGTTCGGCATTCCGGGCGACGTGTGGATGCACTACTTGGAGATGCCGTCGGCATGGTCAACGTGGCTGCATCGGCCATGGACTGCATTCACCTACATGTTTTTGCACAGCGACTTTTTCCATCTGTTTTTCAACATGTTGTGCCTCTATTGGTTTGGGCGTTTGTTTCTCGACACCATGTTGCCTAAACAATTAGTCGGGCTCTACATTTGGGGCGGCGTGGCCGGCGCGGCACTCTATTTGGCGGCCTACAATTTGTTGCCCTATTTTGCCGGCAGTTACACCTATTTATTAGGTGCTTCGGCATCGATTATGGCCATCATCGTGGCAGTGGCCGTGTGGCGACCGAACTATCCGATACGCCTGCTACTGATCGGCGAAATCCGTCTGAAATATATAGCCGCTTTCACCGTATTGGTGAGCGTGTTGGGCGTAACGGGCAGCAATGCAGGCGGCGAATTAGCCCATTTGGGTGGCGCACTCATGGGGTTAGTCTATGCGTGGCTGTGGCGCAAGGGTTACGATTTGTCGGCACCGATAACGGCCGTCATCAATTGGTGTTCGAACATACGACGCTCGCACACACGCCGACGCAAAAACACTGCCAACCAACGTCCGAAAACCGATGCCGAATACAATCAGGCCAAAGCGCGCAACGAAGCCGAAATAGACCGCATACTCGACAAAATAAAACGCTCGGGCTACCAAAGCCTGAGCGACGACGAACGCGCGGCGCTGTTCAACTGCAAAAAATAACTCAACCGCCGTATGCGCAAACTGCTGAAATACACAGTCGTACTAATCAACCTCTTGTTTGTGGTGTTGTATGTGATGGCATTGTTGGCCGCCGTCGTGCCAAGCGACAAATTCGTGTGGTTCGCATATATGGGACTGATTTTTCCGGTGCTCATCGTCATAAACGCCGGTTTTGTCATCTTTTGGCTGTGCAATCGCAAATGGTGGTTTCTGCTGTCGCTGCTGCTATTGATTTGTTCGTACAAATCTGTCAATCAGGTGTTTACAGTGCCACGCGCCACCCATACCGAGACCGGAAGCCCCACCATCAAACTGCTCACGTACAACGTATCGCTGTTTAGCGGACAAAAACATTTCGGCGACATCATCGCACTGATAAAACAAACCGATGCCGACATCGTATGTCTGCAAGAATTTGGGTTCTACAACAACAGCCAACTCACTCAAAACAAGATTTTCGCCCAACTCGAGAAACAATATCCGTATCGCCATGTGTGGTACAAAAACCAACGCCAACGTTTTTGGTGGGGTGTCGCCACGTTTTCGAAATACCCGATTGTGAACAAGCAAAAAGTGGACTATCAATCGGCCTACAACATCAGCATCTATTCCGACATCGTGGTGGACGGAGACACCCTGCGCGTGTTCAACAACCATCTGGAATCGAACAAACTCACCTCGCGCGACATGCAACGCTACAAAGCGCTGACCACCCATTTCAACGGCGACGACATGCGCCACATTGCCGGCAGTATGTCGCAAAAATTGGGCAAAGCCTATCGTGTGCGGGCACGCCAAGCACGCGCCGTGGCCGATGTAGTGGCCGCCACGCCCTACCCCACCATCGTATGCGGCGATTTCAACGACGTAACACAATCGTACACCTACCACACGCTGGCCGCCGGCATGACCGACGCCGTAACCGACACCCGCTGCGGCTACAACTACACTTTTCACGACAACGGCCTGTTTGTCAACATCGACCATGTGTTGATCGATAAAAAACATTTTGTGCCACTTGACGCCGACATTATGCAGGCGGACTACTCCGACCACTACCCCGTTGTAGCCACTTTTGCCAAGCGCAAATAGTTAAATTCGCGCTATTTATCGACAAAACGACTATTTCCACCGACAAAAAGGTGTTAAAATTTGGTTATTCATCGAATTTTTAGTACCTTTACGCGCTTTTTCGCCCTTTCGGGTTAAAGCAAGCAAAAACACAATCTAACACACACCATGAAACACACAACCAAACTTTTAACACTTTTCGGCGCGCTATTGATTAGCAGCAGCGCCTGGGCGGTAGATGCCTCCTACTACACAAGCCTTGATGGGCAAAGCGGTAAGGAGTTATTTACGGCAATAGGGACGACCGCAAATACCGGGTACAATGGGACTATTACATATAGCGGTATTTGGGAGGCCTATAAAACCACAGACGTAGATGCTTCCAATAAGATTATTGACATTTATTCTGCTTGTTCTTTCACTCCTGGTGACAATCAATGTGGTAGTTATACTAACGTATGCGATTGTTATAATCGCGAACACTCGGTTCCTCAAAATTGGTTTGGAAGTGATGTTGAATCCACCACAAAAGGCGTTGCCGGAACCGATTTATTCCATGTATATCCTACGGACGGCAAAGTAAATGGTATGAGAAGCAATTATCCTTACGGAGAGACATCAAGTGGAACGGCATGGGGCACAGGGAAATTAGGTACATCTTCATTTTCTGGATATACAAGTCAAGTATTTGAACCTGCTGATGAATATAAAGGAGATTTAGCCCGTAGTTATTTTTATATGATAACCTTTTGGGGAGGATATAAAGGAACTAATTTTAATCAAGGCACATATGGAGCTGTACATTTTACAACAACTTATACCTCAGAAGGAGGATATGGACTTACAGCTTATTCTATTGCCCTTTTGATGAAATGGCACCGCCAAGACCCCGTTTCGCAAAAAGAGATTGACCGCAACAATGGCATTCAAGCCACACAAGGCAACCGCAATCCGTTTATCGACTATCCGTGCTTGGCAGAATATTTGTGGGGCGACAAGGCGGGCGAAACATTCAGCACCGCCTCGTGCTGCGGCTCGTTCGAGGCCAATTTCAGCGTAGGCAGCGACGGTTGCACCGCCTGCACCACCACGTCCGACCCGTCAGCACCAACCATCACCATATCGCAGCCGACGGTCAATTGCGAGTCGGTATATGTGGGTAACACAGGCAGTAACACATTCACGGTATCGGGCAGCAACCTCACCGCCGACATCACGCTGTCGATAACAGGCGATGGTTTCTCCATCGACCAAACCACGCTCACGCAAACGGACGGCACGGTAGCCGAAACCACCATTACCGTAACATTTAAGCCTACGGCCGCCGGCGATTACAGCGGCACAATTACCATCAGCAGCGATGGTGCTACAACGCAAACCGTAACAGTCAAAGGTAGCGGCACTACCGGCACCATCGGCACGGCACCGGAAAGCAGCAAGCCGGCCATCTATTTCGGAACGGTAGTAGAAAGTGCGCTCACCGTTAGCGGCGAAACCGCCAAACTGAACCTGCACATTTCCGACTTGGCCACCAACGTTACCGTGGCGAGCAGCGACGAAAACATATTTACTATTGAAACAAGTACAGGCATGCCACAATTACGCCCGATGAAGCGGCCGCCGGCGTTACCATCACACTAACGAAAAAAGCAAGCGGCACAGGCACCGCCTATCTGACCATAAAAGGCGGTGTGGTGGATAATAAGTATGAAATCACCTTCCAATAACATAGTTTTGACAACAAAACAAGAGGCGTCGGCAGCAAAAAACTGCCGACGTTTTTTTTAGTCGCCAAAAATGCGTAAATTTGCACGCGCAACACAAACGACATGGAATTAGCAGGAAAAAGCATCGTATTTCAGACACTCGGCTGCAAGTTGAACTTTGCGGAGTCGTCGGCCATCGGTAAAATGCTGCTGTCGGCAGGTTGTCGCCACGCCAAAGCCGGCGAATCGGCCGACATCTGCATCGTCAATACCTGTTCGGTAACCGACACTGCCGACCACAAAGGGCGCCAAGCCATACACCGTTTGCGGGCGCAACATCCGCACGCATTCATGGTCGTTACCGGCTGCTACGCCCAACTGAAACCGCAGGAAGTCGGTGCCATCGAAGGTGTCGATTTGGTGTTGGGTGCCAACGAGAAATTGGACATCGAGACTTTTCTTGCGGCATTCGCGCGTAAGTCCGTTGCCGAAATTCACACCGTCAAAACGGCTCAGATACGCGCCTTCGAGCCGATATGCAGCGCCGACGACCGCACGCGCCACTTTCTGAAAGTGCAGGACGGTTGCGACTACTACTGCACCTATTGCACCATACCGTTTGCACGCGGACGCAGCCGCAACGCGTCGATTGCCGACACGGTGGCCGTAGCCCGTCAGGCCATTGCCGACGGCGCCAAAGAGATAGTGCTGACCGGCGTGAACACGGGCGACTTCGGGCGTTCGACCGGAGAAACCTTTTTGGGACTCATCGAAGCCCTCGACCAACTCGACGGCGTGCGCTACCGCATATCGAGCATCGAGCCCAATCTGCTGACCGACGACATCATTGCCTACGTGGCTGCATCGGCACATTTCGCACCACATTTTCACATTCCGTTGCAATCGGGCAGCGACGACATACTGCGCCTGATGCACCGCCGCTACGACACCGCCCTGTTTGCCCGCAAAATCGACACCATCAAAACGTTGATGCCCAATGCGTTCATCGGCGTCGATGTGATGACCGGCGTGCGCGGCGAAACGCCCGAACACTTCGACGAAACGCGTCGGTTTTTGGAGCAACTGCCTGTGTCGCAACTACATGTGTTCACCTATTCGGAACGCGCCGGCACCAAAGCCTTGGAGATTGCCTACACCGTGCCAAAAGCCGAGCGCAAACGCCGCACCGACATTTTGCGCCAACTATCGCACACAAAATTAGCCGATTTTTATCGGTCGCAATATGGGCAAACCGCGCATGTGCTGTGGGAAGCCGCCAAAACAAACGGTTTGATGTACGGTTTCACCGAAAACTACGTCCGCCTGCAAACGCCCTTCGACAAGTCGAAAGTCAACACCATCGAACGCATCGGGATAAGCGCTGACAACTGCGCCATTCCACGCAGCTGAAGGCGTTACAACTTCAGATTCAGCCCCACGAAATAGGTGCGCGGTTGCGCCGGACCGTAGATGTAGCCGGCATCGCGGGCAGCCCCTTGGTCGAGGTCGCGCTGATAGTGGTCGAGCAAGTTTTTCACGCCGCCATTCACCTCCAAAGTCAGTTTTTTGTACAACGGTATGTCGTAAGCCAACTTTATGCCCAATTCGCAAAACACAGGCGTCGCAACTTCTTCATCATCAGCCATATATCCGGCATAATGTTGTATGAGCATCGAGCCCGTCAGTTTGCCGTTCACCGCTATTGTAAAGCGTTTGACAGGCTCGACCGACGCCAATAAATAGCCATAATTATCGGGCGTGCGGAACATGCGGGATTGTGCCTCCACTTGGTCGCTCCACTGAAAGGGTTCGACATACTGGCTCCGTTGGAACGTGTAGCCCAACTGCATGGAAAAGAGCGTTTTATAGGCTATCTTGCCTTCGATATTCAGGCCGGCGACACGCGCTCCCGACGCATTGGTACGCTGCAACAGCAGATTGCCCTGCGTGTCGTGTCCGTTTTCGACCAACGCAAACACATTATTTAACTGCGTAAAAAATCCTTCGGTCGTCAAATTCAGTTCCCACGCCCCGATGCGGCGATACAGATCGACACTGCCACTCACACTATGACTATATTCGGGCTGCAAATCGGGCGCCAACGAGATGAGCGACACCTCGCCACCGACGGCGCCGACATGCAAATCCTCTTCGTACGTTTGCGGTGCCCGATAGCCACTCGAATACGACACCCGCAAAACGACATTCGGCACCGGCGTATAACGCACATTGGCACGCGGCGTGAACACCGGCCGCTGCAACAGCGAATGTTTCTCCAAGCGTCCGCCGACCAGCAAACTCAACAACTCGTTTTTCCACTCGTTTTGGAAATAGGCGCCGTAGAGATGAACACGTTGCGTGAGGTCGCGATTGTAGCCCAAAATCCTGTCATTCAAACGGTTGTACGAATATTCGGCACCGACGCTCAAATCGGCCGGCAGCCACCCGCACGGATACGACAGCCGATACTGCACACCGCCCAAAACCGTCAAATCGTTCGACAAACCATACGCATTCGGATTTTTGTTTGTGCCGAAATAACTGTCGCGCCCGATGTATTGCGCATTGGCATACGCCGACACAAAATGCTTATTATCAGCCGAATACCAATCGAAACGCAACGATCCGGCATCGATATTGTGGCGCAGTTGTTCGGCCAAATCGGTTTCGTGCGGCGGCAAATCCACCCGGCACCCGCCACGCCGATACTCGGTTACATGATGGTACTCCAGCGTCAGTTTGGAATAGTCCGACGTCTTAAAAAAGCCGCGAAACCCTGCCGTCGTGCTGTTCAACTTCGGGATGTCGGAAAATCCGTCGTTGTCGCGGTCATACTGTTTGCGATTGCGCTGCACAGCAAACAGAAAAAGCCCGGCTTTACGTTCGGGCGTTACCACCGATGCGTTTATCGCCGTGTTGATATCGTAAGCATTGTTTTCCAGATAATTAGACGTGTGATTGACATTGACAAAATTGCGCACAGGCTCTTTGGTAATAATATTGACCACGCCGGCAATGGCATTCGCGCCATACAAAGCCGAACCGCCACCGCGTATCACTTCTACCCTATCGACCATGCCGGCCGGAACTTGTTCCAACCCGTAAACCGATGCCAGCGACGAGAAAATAGGACGCGAATCCATCAAAATTTGCGAATATTGTCCCTCCAAACCGTTGATGCGCAACTGCGGCACACCACAATTCGAGCACGACATCTCGACACGCAGCCCGGTCTGATAATTCAGCACATCGGCCATGCTGTTGGAACTTGTCGTTTCGAACATAACCGGCGACACCACATTGACAATGGTCGAAGCCTCCTTCTGTTTGGTTTCGTATTTGTTGGCCGTTACAACCACATTATCCAATATCACCGACGTTTCGCGCATCATCACATTCATTTCGCATGTTACGCCGTCTGCCAAGTGCACGGTCTGCTCTACCGTTTCGTAACCCACCATCGAAAACACCAACGTTATATCGCCAACCGGCAAATTCGTCAGTAGATAGTGTCCCGTAGCATCGGTCGTACAGCCGATACGTAAGCCTTTGACCTGTATATTGACAAACGGCAAATGTTCTTGCGTGTCGTACTCAATCACGTGCCCTATGATATTGGCATCGGACAATTCGGCCGCCGACACGCTAACAGCCACCCATAAAAATAAAAAAAGTATTATACGTTTCATCATTATTTATATTTAAGAATATACATACATATTGCCCAATCGTCGCATCTGCCGGATACGACGGGACAATCAGCAAAAGGGGAAAAAAGAAAAACGAGAGGAAAAATCAGACAGCCGGTGGCGCCCGCAACAAAGCCAACGCATAATGCCACACACTGCGACACACATCGGACACACGCACGCACAACACCTCAATCACTTGCAGCAGACACAGAAAACTAACGCCCAACGGCGTTGCCACAGCCACTACATTCACCAAACGCAAATGGTCGAAATCGGCCGTCGTGTGCTGATGATTGGGCGACGAATAGGGATGCGCATGCGTAACGAAACGTGCACCATCGATGTGTACATGCGTCGAAAGTACGCAACAACCATAATACAACAAGAACACCAACACAAACGCATAGCGCAATGTTGCATTCAGCCATGATATGATTCGCGTATTATGTAATTTCACGCTGCAAAATTAACATTTTCTGTCCAATGACGCAATCGCCAAAAATAGGTATTTTTCACTTCGGCACAAGCACGTCAATATTTAACATCGACCAAATAGAGTCCGCAAGCCGGCACCGACATGCCAGCCACACAGCGATTGCGCAGTTCTATCACGCGACGAAAATCGTCCAGCGACATCTTACCTTTGCCCACCTCGATGAGTGTGCCAACCACGGCGCGTACCATATTGCGCAAAAAACGATTGGCCTCGATACAAAACACCCATTCATTATCACTACGCTGTTCCCAATGCGCATCGGTAACCGTACAAAGATTCGTTTTAACATCGGTGTGTTTTTTCGAAAAACTTGTAAAATCGCGATATTCCAACAAAAGGGCGGCAGCCGCATTCATCGCATCGAAATCGGGAACAAACGGCAAACTCCAAGCCAAATCGATAATAAACGGCGATTTGCACAGCGACACATGGTATTCATAACAGCGCGAAACGGCACTAAACCGCGCGTGCAACGCATCGGGCACCGGTTGAATGGCATACACCGCCATATCGGCCGGCAGTAAACCATTAAGGTGTGCCACACAACGCGACACATCGTCAATCGGTGAAACCACATCGCAATGCACCACCATCTTGGCCGCATGCACACCCGCATCGGTACGCCCTGCAGCCACTACATGTACAGGTTCACGCAACACCACGCACAATGCGTCAGTCAGCACCTGCTGCACCGATACGCCGTTGGGTTGCATCTGCCAACCGCAATAGTTGGTACCACGATAAGCCAATGTGATAAAATAACGCATAACATGCCATATTTAGTCGCTGCAAAGATACAAAAAAATCGGCAACCAGCCAACTATTACCCTATTATACGTTCTACAAAAATTAAAGAAAATTCAATATAAAACACAACCCAACGATTCAACATAAATACTTGATTACCAATTTTTTATAAATCAACCGAAAACGAAATAATGTTCAATTTTTATTAAACATTCACAAAAACAGTCATATAATTTGGGATAAAGAAAAAAAACTCTTATTTTTACAGATTGAAAAAACATAACAAACAAGTTTTATGTCTGCACAGGTTGGATATATATCGCAAATCGTAGGACCGGTAGTCGATGCGTTCTTTCATCTTGACGACAATTCGTCGGAACAACTGCCCGCCATTCACGACGCATTAGAAGTTACGCGCCCAAACGGCAAGAGGTTGATACTCGAAGTTCAGCAACACATCGGCGAAAATACGGTTCGCGCCGTCGCCATGGACTCGACCGACGGTCTGCAACGAGGCCTCGAAGTACGTGCGCTCGGGAAACCGATTTCAATGCCCATCGGGGCACAAATCAAAGGCCGCTTATTGAACGTTATCGGCGAAGCCATCGATGGTATGCAAGCGTTGGATTACACCGACACATATCCCATACACCGCGAACCGCCCAAATTCGAGGAATTATCGACAAGCAAAGAGATATTGTTTACAGGCATCAAAGTCATCGACCTGCTCGAACCCTATTCCAAAGGCGGTAAAATCGGTTTGTTCGGAGGTGCCGGCGTAGGAAAAACGGTGCTGATTCAAGAACTCATCAACAACATTGCCAAAGGCCACAACGGGTTTTCGGTATTTGCCGGCGTAGGCGAACGCACCCGCGAAGGCAACGACTTGTTGCGCGAAATGATAGAATCGGGCATCATACGTTACGGCGACGCGTTCAAAAAAAGCATGGAAGAGGGACATTGGGATTTGTCGAAAGTCGATTATAAAGAACTTGAGAAATCGCAAGTGGCGCTGATTTTCGGACAAATGAACGAGCCACCCGGAGCACGTTCGTCCGTAGCCCTGTCGGGACTGACTGTCGCCGAATCGTTCCGCGACAGCGATGGCGGACACGACATTCTATTCTTCATAGACAACATTTTCCGTTTCACGCAAGCCGGTGCAGAAGTGTCGGCTTTGTTAGGACGTATGCCGTCGGCCGTGGGTTATCAACCGACTTTGGCTACCGAAATGGGTTTGATGCAGGAGCGCATCACCTCAACCAAACGCGGGTCCATCACTTCGGTACAAGCTGTTTATGTTCCCGCCGACGACTTGACCGACCCTGCGCCGGCCACCACGTTCACGCACTTGGACGCTACCACCGTATTGAGCCGCAAAATTTCGGAATTGGGCATCTACCCCGCCGTCGATCCGCTGGATTCCACCTCACGCATACTCGACCCACAAATTGTTGGCGAAGACCATTACAATACGGCACAACGTGTCAAACAGATATTGCAACGCAACAAAGAGTTGCAGGACATTATATCCATTCTCGGCATGGAAGAGTTGTCGGACGAAGACCGCATGACCGTGAACCGCGCGCGCAAGGTACAACGTTTCTTGTCGCAACCGTTCACCGTAGCCGAACAGTTTACCGGAGTTCCCGGCGTGATGGTGTCCATCGAAGATACCATCAAGGGATTCAAAATGATTCTCGACGGCGATGTGGACGAATATCCCGAAATGGCGTTCTTGAATGTAGGCACTATCGAAGAAGCCATCGAAAAAGGCAAGAAATTGCTTGCTGCGGCAAAACAAGCATAAAAAACATCAATATGAAATTGGAAATCATATCACCGAACGGACCGTTTTTTGCGGGAGACGTTGTTTCCGTTTCATTGCCGGGCACATTCAGCGCATTCGAAGTGCTGAATAACCATGCGCCCATCATTTCGTCCCTGAAAAAGGGGAAAATCAGTTATAAAACGGACGACGCCGAACATGAATTAACCGTTGACGGCGGTTTCGTCGAAGTGAAGAACAATATCGTTACCGTCTGTATAGAAAGAGTATTGCAACAATGAAATTTGCCGTTTGCACATATTCCGTACAAATTGTTTGCGCTTTGGCAGGCTACCTCGTACTGCATTACGCCGTACCGTTGTACTATTTTGCGTGGTATCCTGCCATACCGTTGTTGTTTATGGCATTGTCGTTACCGGCCGTTATGTTGCCGCGTTTGGCCATCGGTAAAACGTCGGCACAAACCGTCAATTTGATTTTCGGTGTAAAAATTTTGAAATTTATCATCGGTATCGCCTTTTTCTTGTTCTACATCAAAGTGATTGGCGAACAAAAGACGTCTTTTGCCGTGGTCTTCACCCTATTTTATTTCATTACGCTTGCCACCGAAACGCCATTTTTATCGAACTTGTTGAAAACGAAGCATGAATAAAAAATTAGTCGGCATAGTATGTTTGTTGTTGATGCTGTCGGTCAACCTTGTGGCCGAAACCGCCACGCAACCTGACGCGACACCCGAAAAAATTGACGTCAAAGCACTCATCTTCGGGCATATAGGCGACTCTTACGAGTGGCACATCACCACCATTGGCGACACACACGTTACCATTCCGTTGCCCATTATCGTTTATGGTCGACACAACGGATTCAAAATTTTTCTGTCCTCGAAACTGCATCATGCCGACACCTACTGCGGCTACCGTTACGGCAAAGCCGACGGCGCATACGCGGGCAAAATTGTGGAATTGGATGCCGACGGCAACGAAATACGTCCGTGGGATTTTTCGCTCACCAAAAACGCCCTTGCGTTGCTTATTAACTGCACGCTGGTTATCTGCCTGATATTATGGTTGGCCAAATGGTACAAAACCAAACCGATGGAAGCGCCAACCGGCATTCGCGGCATTCTCGAAATGCTGACATTGAGCATACTCGACGGTCTTATAAAACCTTGTGTCGGCAAAGACTACGAACGTTATGCGCCGTACCTTCTGACGGTATTTTGGTTCATCTTCATCAACAATTTGATGGGGCTGATTCCCATATTTCCCGGCGGAGCAAATACTACAGGCAACATCGCCATTACTTTTGTGCTGGCGCTCTGCACATTCATTGCTGTCAATGTATTCGGTACCAAAGAATATTGGAAAGAGATATTGTGGCCCGATGTACCCATCTGGATGAAAGCCATTCCCTTGATGCCTATCATCGAGTTGTTCGGCATTTTTACAAAGCCGTTTGCACTGATGATTCGTCTGTTTGCCAACATTATGGCCGGACACGCCATCGTGCTGGGACTGACTTCGCTGGTATTCATCACTGCCACCATGGGCGCCGGCATTTGCGCCGGCATGTCGGTTGTGTCGGTGTTGTTCACTATATTTATGGATTGTGTCGAACTGCTGGTGGCCTACATACAAGCGTATGTATTCACGATGCTGTCGTCGGTATTCATAGGTTTGTCGCGTGTCGAAGCACACACAGAAACTGAAAAACATTAATCATTATCAACTTAAATATCAAAATTATGTTATTAGAAATTCTCTCAGCGCAATTTGGCGCAGCTCTTGGCGCCAGCATCGCCGTTATCGGCGCAGCTCTTGGTATTGGTAAAATCGGTTCCAGCGCAATGGAAGCCATTGCACGTCAGCCGGAATCGGTAGGCGACATCCGTTCGACGATGATTATCGTAGCCGCCCTTATCGAAGGTGTAGCTCTGTTTGCCGTCGTTGTTTGTTTCATGGCACTCTAAAAAAAGAAGACCATGTCTTTGTTGATGCCTGAAACGGGGTTGATTTTCTGGATGCTTTTAGCGTTCGGAATCCTCTTCTTTGTCCTTGCCAAATTCGGTTGGCCGGTCATTACCCGCATGGTTAACAAGCGCACAAACTACATCAACGATTCGGTGAAAGCCGCCGACGAGGCCAATCAGCGATTGGAAAACGTAAAAATCGAGACGGAAGCCCTTTTGGCAAAAGCACAACAGGAACAACTACGGATTCTTGGCGAAGCCTCGGAGTTGCGCAACCAAATCATTCAAGACGCGAAAGACAAGGCACACGCCGAAGCACAGAAAACAATCGAGGAGGCCAAACGCCAAATCCAAATCGAAAAGGAAAAAAGTTTGGCCGACCTCAAAAAGCAAGTAGCAGAATTGTCGGTCGATATTGCCGAAAAAGTACTGCGTTCCGATTTGGAGAACGGCAAGAAACAATCGGAAATAATAAACAAACTGTTAAGTGAAATTACATTGAATTAGCCATGAACTCGGGGATGATTTCGGTACGGTACGCCAAAGCGTTGCTGGCTTGTGCGGAAGAACAGCGGGAAGACAAACGGATTTTCGACATGATGTCCACACTCGCCGATAACTTTGTTGCACACAGCGAACTGACGGCCGTACTCAAAAATCCCACTTTGTCCGAGCAACAGAAAAAACAACTGATTATCGCCGCTGCCGGTAATGCGGACAACAGCCTATTTGACCGATTCGTCGATTTACTGCTGCACAACAAACGCACCGACGTGTTGCAACGCATTGCGCTCGATTACTGCGATTTGTATCTAAAAGATTCGAAAATCTGTGTCGGTCGGGTAACAACGGCGACGCCGTTGGATGCCAAAACCGATAGGCATATTCGCGAATTTTTGAAAAAATGGAGCGGCCGCGACGTGGAGTTGAACACAAAAACAAATCCTGAACTATTGGGCGGTTTTGTGCTCGACGTAGGCGACAAACGGCTTGATGCGTCGATAGCCGGACAGTTGCGCCGCATCAAAAAAACGCTGGCGCGATAGCGTAATTTTTTTAACAAACAAAACATTTCATTATGTCGGAAAACATCAAAGTCAGCGAAGTGTCTGACATTTTGCGCCAACAGTTGGCCGGACTTGACCTCGACCTGCAATTTGAAGAGGTCGGAACGGTATTACAGGTCAGCGACGGCGTAGTACGCATCTACGGTCTAAAAAATGCCGAAGCCAACGAATTGTTGGTTTTTGAAAACGGCATGAATGCCATCGTCATGAACTTGGAAGAAGACAACGTAGGTGCCGTTTTGCTGGGTAACAGCGAAAAAATCAAGGAAGGCTACACCGTCAGGCGCACACACCGCATCGCTTCCATACGCGTGGGCGAAGGCATGCTCGGGCGTGTCATCGACCCGTTGGGCAATCCGCTCGACACCGACGACCCGATAACCGGCGAACTGACCGAAATGCCGCTCGAACGCAAGGCTCCCGGAGTCATCTACCGCCAGCCGGTGAACGAACCGCTACAAACCGGATTGAAAGCCGTCGATGCCATGATACCCATCGGACGCGGACAGCGCGAACTCATCATCGGCGACCGCCAAACAGGCAAAACCAGCATCGCCATCGACACCATCATCAACCAACGCGCCAACTACGACGCCGGCCAACCCGTTTACTGCATCTATGTAGCCGTCGGCCAAAAAGGTTCTACGGTAGCCACATTGGTCAATACGCTACGCGAGAAAGGAGCCATGGACTACACCATCGTCGTTTCGGCAACGGCTTCAGACCCCGCCGCCATGCAGTATTTTGCGCCATTTGCAGGAGCCGCCATCGGCGAATACTTCCGCGACACCGGCCGACACGCTTTGGTCGTTTTCGACGACTTATCGAAACAGGCCGTAGCCTATCGCGAAGTATCGTTGATTCTGCGCCGTCCGTCGGGACGCGAAGCCTATCCCGGCGATATATTCTACTTGCACTCGCGTTTGTTGGAACGCGCAGCCAAAATCAACCAGCAGCAAGAAGTCGCCGAGCAGATGAACGACCTGCCCGAATCGCTGAAAGGCAAAGTAAAAGGCGGCGGATCACTGACGGCTCTGCCCATTATCGAAACACAAGCAGGCGACGTGTCGGCCTACATCCCGACAAACGTCATCTCCATTACCGACGGTCAGATATTCTTGGATACGGATCTATTCAACCAAGGCAACCGACCGGCCATCAATGTGGGCATTTCGGTGTCGCGCGTAGGCGGCAACGCACAAATAAAAGCCATGAAAAAAGTGGCCGGCACACTGAAAATCGACCAAGCGCAATACCGCGAATTGGAGGCATTCTCAAAATTTGGCAGCGACATGGATGCCGTTACCGCCATGACCATCGACAAAGGACGCAAAAATACACGCCTGCTGGTGCAACCTGTATATTCGCCCATGCCTGTCGAAAAACAAATTGCCGTGCTATATTGCGGTACAAACGGTCTTTTGGCAAATATTCCTCTGGAGAAAGTATCGGCATTCGAACAAGAATTTTTGAAAGTATTGGAACTGAAACACCAAAAAGACGTGCTCGACATACTGCGCAGCGGCGTCATCAACGACGACGTTACAACCATCATACGTGCCGAAGCCGAAGCCGTTGCCGAAACCATTAAATGAAAAAATAGTCATCCATGAGTTCGCTGAAAGAGATAAAGACACGCATCGCCTCCGTATCGTCAACGATGAAAATCACATCGGCGATGAAAATGGTGGCATCGGCGAAACTGCACAAGGCGCAAAAAAACAGCGAAACGTTTCTGCCCTATCAACGCAAATTGGAAATGATATTGCGCAATTTCCTTTCTACGGAAACAACATTCACATCGCCGTATGCCGAACAACGCGAAATCCGGCGTGTGGCCATTGTGGCCGTATCTTCAAATTCAAGTTTATGCGGCGCATTCAATGCCAATATCATCCGCGAGTTGGACAAAACGTTGGAGCATTACCGTGCGTTCGACCACGATCATCTGTTGATTTTCCCCATCGGACGCAAAGTGTATGATGCCTGTCGCAAACGCGGATTAAACGTGGAAAATCTCGGCCATTACATCGACAATCCGCAATACGCCGAAGCCGCCGAATTGGCCGACCGCTTAATGACACTTTTTGTCGAGAAAAAAGTCGATAAAGTGGAACTGATTTACCAACACAGCAAAAGCACCTCGACACAACAAGTGCTGCACACCGATTTTTTGCCCATCGTGCTGGAAACCGGCAACGATACCGACAGCACCGATTACATTGTCGAACCGAGCAAAACCGCCCTACTCGACGAATTGCTGCCCAAAGTGCTGCGTCTGAAGATGTATGCCCTACTGCTCGACTCGTATGCCGCCGAACAAGCCGCCCGAACCATAGCCATGCAAGTGGCCACCGACAACGCCAACGACTTGCTGCAACAACTGACTATACAATACAACAAAAGCCGTCAGCAAGCCATCACCAACGAATTGCTGGACATCATCGGAGGGGCGCAGCAATAACCTCGCGACAAACGCCACCGACAAACCCCAAAACGAAGCAGCCGACTCCCCAAAAGTCGGCTGCCGCATTTCTACTCTTGATAAGGTTCGAAATCGTCTTTACCCACACCGCACAACGGGCATACCCAATCGTCGGGCAGGCTCTCGAACGGCGTACCGGGCGCGATGCCCGCATCAGGATCGCCCACAGCGGGATCGTACACATAACCGCAAGTGTTACAAATAAATTTTTCCATTGCTATTAGTTATTTTTTTGAAAATGAAACAATTAGGCTCCGACAAATGCACGCAACGGCGAGCCACATACCGTTCTATCTGATAAATGTACAAATCGTGTGCCAAAGGTAATAAAAAAAATTCATTTTCGTTTCGTTATCACCCTATTTTTTTGTAATTTTGCCAACCAAAATTAAAACCCCATTATTGACTATGGCACTACCAACCAACATCCACTACATCGGCGTGGACGACACCGATTTAGATCTCTTTGAAAGTCAGTACATTATACCGAACGGTATTTCGTATAATTCCTATCTCATCACCGACGAAAAAGTCGCCATAATGGATACGGCCGACCACCGCAAAAAAGACCAATGGTGGGACAACCTGCACCACGCACTCGGCAGTCGCACACCCGACTATCTGATTGTACATCATTTGGAGCCCGACCATTCGGGCATCATTGCCGAAGTCATGGCCGCATACCCGCACATCACGCTGGTTACATCGGCGGCTGCACAAAAAATGTTGCCGCAGTTCTTTGAAAACACCGATTTCTCGAACCGCATACAGGTTGTCAAAGAGGGCGACACACTGCCTTTGGGCAAACACACGCTGCAATTTTTCGGAGCGGCGATGGTGCATTGGCCCGAAGTCATCGTATCGTACGAACAACACACGCACACACTCTTTTCGGCCGACGCATTCGGCAAATTCGGAGCGTTGGCGCACGACGAAGATTGGGCTTGCGAAGCCCGCCGCTACTACTTCAACATCTGCGGCAAATACGGTGTACAGGTACAAAATCTGCTCAAAAAACTCGGAGCGCTTGAGGTCGCAACCATCTGCCCGCTGCACGGACCGATATTGACCGATAATTTGAGTTATTACCTCAACCTATACGACATTTGGAGCCGCTACAATGCCGAAACCGAAGGCGTATTCGTCGCCTATGCCTCGATACACGGCGGCACCGCCACGGCTGCCAACCGCATGGCCGATTTGCTGCGCGCCAAAGGTGCCAAAAAAGTTGCCATCACCGACCTATGCCGATGCGACATGGCCGAAGCCGTCGAGGACGCATTCCGCTACAGCACATTAGTGCTGGCCGCAGCATCGTACGATGGCGGCCTATTCACTCCGATGCACGATTTTCTGCATCGTCTGCAAAGCAAGAACTACCAAAAACGGCGAGTCGGCATCATCGAAAACGGGTCGTGGGTACCATGCGCCGGACGTGTCATGTGTGAGATGCTGCAAACCATGCGCGACATCACCATGGCAGAACCTATTGTAACCATACGCAGCCGTCTGAAAACGAGCGACTTACAACAGATGGAAGCATTAGCCGACGCCCTATTGACCTAACCCCGCCCGAAACACTTCGTTTTGCTCGTCCCCTTTTTGCACCCCACCCGTCGCTTTGCTCCTCGTCCCCTTGGGAAGGGGACATTGCTTTTTTCTTCGCGCTAAAACAGCTTTATCGCGTAGTCTCCCCTTTTTAAGGGGAGTACGGCGATAGCCGGGTAGGGTTAAAATAGTGCAAAGTGAAAAACAGATGAGTACAAAAAAGTACCAAAGTTTAAAAACGTAGGAGTAAACACAAAAACATAGGGGCGAAAAATTTTTCGCCCCTACTGTCTATGTTCTAAAATCTATGTTCTATGTTCCGGACGCACGCAGTGCGTCCCTACAACATTACTTTACAACTACCTT